>DAMDKS010000003.1:0-208199 GCA_032085455.1 Oceanobacillus sp. | reverse complement strand
GTCGATTCTACTAAACAGCCTGAACCAATTTCAGTAACTTCCGCGTAGGGCATTAAAATGATATTTTCATTATTAAAACCTACAACTTCAGCAATGATTGGTTCACGATTGTTTGCTGAGGAATAAATATAGCAAACCTCTCCAATATTAGCTTCAGGACCTTTCGACTCAATCATAATCCCTACTACCCGTGATACTTTTCCATAACGTCTGTAGCTGTCTGTTTGTTCAATTTTTCGAAGGTAATCTTTAACTATCATTTTCCTGCTCCATTACTTCTTCTAAAGCTCCCCTAATTTTTTCCAGTTGGGTATCTACTGAAGCATCAATTTGACCAAAAGGATGTTCAATAATACAGCTGTTTTCTTTCATCTTTTCATCGACATATAAGGACAGCCTTGTATCATACTCTAAAATGTTTTTCAACTCTGTTTTTTGCTGAAGAACATTTTCATAGTTTGCTGGGTGCAAATAAATCGAAATGACTGTTTGGTCTTTAATTTCTTTAAACGCATTCTTTACAATATGGGCAAATTGTTCAGGTTTTTCATTTAGCTTTTGATCCATAATTTTTTCTGCTGTATGCATAGCGAGCTGGATAATCACCTCTTCCGTTTTTTCCAGGGTAATTTGGTAATCAGCATTTGCTAAGTCAACAATCCGGTTCGCTTGCTCTATTGTTTCTTGATAGGTATTCAAGCTTTCTGTTTTCCCTTGTTCAAAGCCAGCCTGGTATCCTTCTTGCTTAGCCTGTTCTATCCATTGCTGCTTTTCCTGATCCCAACTATCTTTTTCTTGCTTAATTGATGCATTTGCTTTTTCAATTATCTCGCTTGCTTCCTGTCGAACGACTTCCAGCTCTTCCTTAGCTTCTTTCAATTTTTCTTCAATAACGAATGATTCCTGCTGGGGATCTATTCTTTTTGTTTGCTTTTTCACTAGCTCTATTGGTTTGATTTTTATTTCGCGTTGTGGAATTTCTTCTAAATCGATCGGCTTAAACAATAATATCGTCTCCTCCACCTCTTGCGATTACAATCTCACCAACATCTTCCAGTCTCCGTATCGTTGACACAATCCTTGTTTGCGCTTCTTCAACATCACGGAGCCGTACAGGTCCCATGTACTCCATTTCTTCTTTGAACGTCTCCGCCATACGTTGGGACATATTGGTAAAGACAATGTCTTTCACTTCTTCGCTAGCCACTTTTAAAGCGAGACGTAAATCTTCGTTTTCCACTTCACGAATAACCCTTTGAATTGCCCGATTATCCAGAATAACAATATCTTCAAACACAAACATCCGCTTTTTAATTTCATCAGCCAGCTCTGGATCCTGTGTTTCCAACGAGTCGAGTATCGTGCGCTCTGTACTGCGGTCTACACCGTTCAATACCTCTACGACAGCTTGAATACCACCTGCCTGCGTGTAATCTTCTGTTAAAGAAGAGGAGAGGTTGCTCTCAAGAACACGTTCAACCTGAGTAATAATCTCTGGCGATGTAGAATCCATTGTGGCAATTCTTCGAGCAATATCGGCTTGTACTTCTTGAGGCAGCTCTGATAAAATCTGTCCAGCCTGTTCTGCATCCAGATAAGAAAGCACTAAAGCAATCGTTTGTGGATGCTCACCTTGAATAAAATTCAATACTTGCTGCGGATCAGCTTTACGAGCAAAGTCAAACGGTCTTACCTGTAAAGAAGAGGTAAGGCGATTGATAATCGCTGATGCTTCCTGCCTGCCAAAAGCTTTCTCCAAAACAGTCTTTGCATAGCCAATCCCGCCTTGGGTTATATAATCCTGAGCAATAGCAATTTGATGAAACTGTTCTATAATTTCTTCCTTCATATCCGAATCGACTTTTTTTACAGAGGATATTTCTAAGCTTAACTTTTCAATTTCTTCCTCTGATAAATGCTTGTATACCTGAGCGGAAACATCTGGACCAAGAGAGATTAATAGAATTGCTGCTTTTTGTTTTCCAGTTAATCGTTGTTTCTGTCTTGCCATTCACCATTCCCTCCTAATCTTCGCCAATCCAGCTTCTTAATAATTTAGCGAAGTCCTCAGGCTTATCCCGAGCTATCTTTTCCAGTTGTTTTCTGCGAACTACAGATTCTGATTCTTCACTTTGAGGCAAATCTGGCACAATTGGAGTTGGCTCATTAACTGTCATTTCCTCAACATCTTCATCTTCAACAGCACTTCGCTTGCTCCGTACAAGCAAGATGATTAACAATATGATAATTACAAGAAGCACGCCTCCTGCAATATACAGCCAAACTGGAATAATAGGAGCAGTTACTTTTGGACTAGCTGGGTTTCCAGTAAACTCTTGGAATACGATAGATATCTTTTCCTCTGGTTCTACTTCGCCAAAAGTCGTGTCAATCGTGCTTGTAATCATTGAATTCAGTATAGATGATATTCCTTGTTCAACCGCCCTTTGCTCTTGCGCAGTTAAAAACACTATATCCTTTTGATCTTTGCCATTACTTTTCACACTGTCTACCGCAACTTGTATACCTAAATCCCGTACCTTATATGGACTTTCTACTATTTCTTTACGAATCCGATTAAATTCATAATTAATGGCTTCTTTATCTAGTTCGTATTCTCCATCATCACCAGCAATTTCTGCAGGATAATTCGCGATATCTTCTTCACCCTCACCGGGTGTGCCACCTGGCTCGGCATTTCCTGTATAAGATTCTTGAATGGTTTCCAGACTTACCGGCAAGCCTTCTATATTTTCAATGTCAACTGGTTCTACAATCTCTTCAACGCGATTTTCCTGAGTGAAATCTACGTCTGCTGTTACAGAGACAATTACATTTTCCATACCAACCATGGAGCCAAGCATTTGCTGTAATCGACGTTGAATATCACGTTCTACATCTTTTTTTACATTCTGCTGATATGTATATGTATTATCTGTTGCATATTGCGACTCTGTGCCTAAATCGAAATACTCGAAATACTGGTTTAAAATCCCTATATTATCTTCTTTTAAATTAGGAACAGCTTTCGATACAAGATGATAGAGGGCTTTAATTTGATTCTCTTGAAATTGATAGCCTGGCTGCGTTTCGAGCACGATTGCTACAGTGGTCTCTTCACCATCTTCAGAAACAAATACGGTCTCTTCTGGTATATTAATCATTACTTCGGCGCTTTCGATGCCATCAATACGCGTAATTAATTTAGCAAGCTCTGTTTGCATCGCGTCAAGCTTCATAATATTAAACTCATTATCTGTTATACCAAATGAGGAGTTTTCACTAAAAAAAGAATAATCAATATCCCCACTGTTAGGCAGCCCCTGACCTGCAAGCTCTACTAATAAATAATCGACCTGGTCCTCAGGTACAGTAATTGTTGAACCACCATTTTCAAGTTCATAGGGAACTCCTCGTCCGTCGAGCTCAGTTTTAATTTGACTCGTTTCCTGAATGGACAGGTTAGAATATAATGGCACAAGCTTTGAATTTGAACTGGATGTAAAAACAGCTATTCCTATAATCAATATAATTACTGTTAACACTGTTCCAATATATGTAATTCGTTGTTTTTTTGAACGATTACTCCAATATATTTTGATTGAATCTTTCCATTTTAATAGCTTTTCCTTCATAAAATCCTCCACCAATGTGCACTGCTCATCGCATGCCTATTCTGGTCAGCAGTCTCATTAAAATTGAATTAAATTTGCATCCGCATGATTTCATTGTAAGCATCAATGGCTTTTTGCTGCATTTGTACCGTTGTTTCCAGTGTTATGCTTGCCTTTTGGGCAGTAATCATAACTTCATGCAAGTCAACCGACTTTCCTGAAGCTAAAGCCTCTGTGATATGGTCCGATTCATTTTGCATTTGATTTAAATTTTCAATTGCCCCTTTTAAAGTATCGGCAAAATTCGACTGTGCCTCAGCGGGTTTAGGCATTTGGACAGAATCTTGTCCACTATTTACTGCATTTACCCCATTTTGCATTAAATTAACATTCATTTAAATGACTCCTTAACTTTTTATTTGCCGATTTCCAGTGCCTTCATCAACATATTTTTATTTGCATTCAATGCAGTGACATTTGCTTCATACGATCTAGTTGCACTCATCAAGTCAACCATTTCCTGAAGCGGATCAATATTTGGCATCTCAACAAATCCCGCTTCATTTGCATCTGGATGTGTAGGATTATATACCTGCTTAAAAGGCTCCCTATCCTCAGAAATAGCAGCGGCACGAACTCCAACTGCATTTCGATCCATATCCATTTCATGATTTAATAAAGATTTAAAGTTATTCCCTTCAGGCTGAAAAGTAACGAGTTTTCTGCGGTAGGGCGTCCATTCACCATCTTCATTGATTGTTGCTCTCGTTGATTGACTGTTCGCCACATTTGAGGAGACAGCATCCATCCGAAGGCGTTGTGCGGTTAATGCGCTTGCGCTAGTATGAATCGAATTAAAAACAGACATTTTTATTTACCACCTCTTATTACGGTTTGCAAACTATTAAATTTTCCGTTCATTCGATCGATTAGACTATTATAATAGATCTGATTTGTTGCAAGCTCCGTCATTTCCTTATCAATATCAACATTATTCCCGTTATGATTGTATGTAGTATTATTCTTTTTCGTTACTTTATATCCTGAGTCTTTAAGGCTATCAAATGGTATATGACGAGGGTCTGTTCGTTTTGCAGTGATGTTAGAAGACTTTGCTTCATTTAACACATCACGAAAAACAACATCTTTCGACTTATAATTTGGTGTATCAGCATTTGCGATATTGCTGGCGATAGCACGATTTTTGGCTGTTGAATAATTAAGTGAACGCTCTAAATGATGAATTGTTCCACCAAATAAGTCCATTATACATCTCTCCTAATTAATTACTTTTATCTACTGCCACATAATGAATAACTCCTACGAATATTGTAATTTAATTCACACATAAAGTCTATATTTTTCATTTTTTTATTTATAATTCCGCAAAAATAAACAAAAACGACTAGTACTAGAGTACTAATTAAAGTGTTTTTTGTCAATAGCTGTTTTTTTTGCGCACAGAAAAAGGACAGTTAATTCAGCTGCCCTAAATGCATACTTAAGGTTCTAAAGTAACCGTCCGTTCTTTTTTCCTATCTTAGCTTATCTTGAGCGTAATTTTTCGAGTTCAACCAAGAACTTATCATTCAGCACTTTAATATACGTACCTTTCATTCCTAATGAACGAGATTCAATGACGCCAGCACTTTCTAATTTACGCAACGCATTTACAATTACAGATCTTGTAATGCCTACACGATCTGCAATCTTACTAGCGACTAGCAGACCCTCATGACCATTCAATTCTTCAAAGATATGGTCAATTGCTTCCAGTTCGCTATAGGATAGTGAACTAATAGCCATTTGAACGACAGCTTTGCTTCGAGCTTCCATTTCAATTTCTTCTGTTTTCTCATGCAGAATTTCCATACCTACTACTGTAGCACCATACTCAGCTAATAATAAATCATCATCGCTAAAGCTTTCAGAAGTGCTTCCAAGAATTAACGTGCCAAGACGCTCTCCACCACCGATAATCGGTACAATTGTTGTTAATCCTTTTTGGAACAATTCCTTATTCTCAATCGGGAAAACTGTATGCGGACTGTTAATATCCAGGTTTGGAGTTGTTTCATGGATATTATAAAGTCCTTGCGTATAATCTTCAGGGAACTGTCTATCTTCAAGCATGCTCTTCATACGTTCATTTTCAATTTCCTGATTTACTGCAACACCTAATAATTTTCCTCTTCTGCTTACGATATATACATTTCCACCAATTACATCACGCAGAGAAGCAGACATTTCATTGAAATTCACTGATTTTCCTGTAGCCTTCTGTAACATTGCATTAATTTTTCTTGCTCGGTCTAATAGTTTCATAATAATCCTCCATTTAAAATGTTATTTTTATAAGATAAATTGACTTAAGTCTTTGTTCTTAACAATACTATCTAATTTTTGATCTACATATGCTGGGGTAATTTCAATCTTCTCCATAGTAATTTCAGGTGCTTCAAATAATAAATCTTCGAGCAGCTTTTCTAATATAGTGTGAAGACGGCGGGCGCCAATATTATCTGTTTCCTGATTCACTTGAAAAGCAACTTCAGCAATCCTTTGTATAGCTTCGTCGGTAAAACTGACATTTATACCTTCAGTTTTCAAAAGAGCCTGATATTGTTTGGTCAAAGCATTTGATGGATCCGTTAAAATTTGTTTAAAATCTTCAACAGACAGCTTTTCAAGTTCAACTCTAATAGGAAATCTGCCTTGAAGCTCAGGTATAAGGTCAGACGGTTTAGACATATGAAATGCTCCTGCAGCAATAAACAAGATATGATCCGTTTTAATCGGGCCATGCTTCGTTACTATAGTAGACCCCTCAACAATTGGAAGAATATCTCGTTGCACCCCTTCGCGTGATACATTTGCACTATCCTGCTTTCCTCCAGCAACTTTATCAATTTCATCAATGAAAATGATACCCGCCTGCTCAGCACGTTGTGTTGCTTCTTGAGCAACCTCTTCCATATCAACAAGTTTCTGAGCTTCTTGCTGTACTAAAACATTCCGCGCTTCACTTACGGAGAGCTTTCTTTTTTTCTTTTTTTCAGGCAAGAATTGTCCAAAGGCATCCTGCATATTCATTCCCATTTGTTCCATACCCGAACCTTGCAGCATATCAAACATCGAAGGCGGATTTTCCACAATTTCAACGGTAACAATTTTATCTTCTAACTCACCTAGTGCCAGAAGATGTTCAACTTGTTTGCGTTTATTGCGTATTTCATCATCCTTAGTCTGTTCCTCATCGGACTCTTTTTCATTCATCCCCTGGTTTGCAAAAAGCATTTCAAAAGGGTTTTTAATTGCTGATTGTTTCTTCACCTGGGGAACAAGTAATTCAACCAGTCGTTTATTCGCTTCTTTTTCAGCACTATCTTTTACTTTTGCAAGCTTTTCCTCTCGAATCATGCGAACGGACATTTCCACGAGATCGCGAACCATTGACTCAACATCACGACCAACATAACCAACTTCGGTAAACTTCGTTGCTTCTACTTTTACAAAGGGTGCAGATACGAGCTTCGCAAGTCTGCGGGCGATTTCTGTCTTTCCTACACCTGTCGGACCAATCATCAGGATATTTTTAGGAATAATTTCTTCCTTTAAACCTTCTTCAAGCCGCAGTCGTCTGAAACGATTCCGAAGCGCTACCGCAACAGAGCGTTTTGCGCTATTCTGTCCGATAACGTATTTATCCAATTGCTCAACAATTTGTCTTGGAGTGAGCTCAATTCCCATCGTTTGGAAATACCTCCTCTTAATTAAGTACTTCTAATGTAATCTGATCATTTGTGTATACACAAATTTCCCCAGCAACTTCAAGTGCAGTTCTTGCAATTTGTTCAGCTGATAAATGATCTGTATGCTTCACTAACGCTCTTCCGGCGCTTAAAGCATAGTTCCCGCCAGAACCAATGGCAAGAATTCCATCATCAGGCTCGATAACTTCACCAGTTCCAGAAACTAGATACATCTTCTCTTTATTCATAATTATCAGCATTGCTTCTAGCTTCCTTAACACTTTGTCACTCCGCCACTCCTGCGCTAATTCTACTGCAGCTCTCGTAAGATTGCCATTAAAAGCTTGGAGCTTGCCTTCGAATTTCTCAAAGAGTGTAAAAGCATCTGCTACCGACCCGGCAAATCCAGCCAGCACTTGATCGTTATACAGCTTTCGTACTTTTTTGGCTCTATGTTTCATAATTACTGCGTTACCCAGCGTAACTTGCCCGTCACCGCTCATTGCACACTGACCATTATGCTGTATTGCAAAAATCGTTGTGGCGTGCATTTCATTCGTCATGTTCTTCACCTCTTATCCATTCTCATGAAAATCATTTGCCCTTGGATGGCTTTTCATATAAACCTCCCGCAAATGAGCTTTCGTAATATGCGTATAGATTTGTGTTGAGGATAAACTTTCATGCCCCAGCAATTCCTGTACTGTTCGTAAATCAGCACCCTCATTTAGCATATGAGTAGCAAAAGTATGACGCAGTTTATGGGGATGAAGATGAATTGTAAGAGCTGCTTTATCCACCATTTTATTTAGAATCAGGCGAATTCCTCTTGCAGTTAAAGGATTTCCCCTTGCATTAAGAAATAAACTATCTGTAGAGGCATTTGCTTTCTCTAGTAATTGTTGCCTGCCTTCATTCAGATAAGTTTCTAAAGCAATTTCTGCAAATCTCCCGAAAGGAACATATCTTTCCTTGCGTCCTTTTCCTCTTACAAATAAAGTGCCAACCATAAAGTCAATATCATTCAGCTTTAGATTTTGACATTCACTAACGCGAATCCCTGTACCATATAAAACTTCGAGAATAGCCTGATTTCTTTGACCCAACGGTTCTGTTAAATCATTCACATCAAATAACTTTTCCAATTCCTCCATATATAGAAAACCAGGGACGGGATGTTCCGCCTTTGGTAAATGTATATGAACAAAGGGATTCTCAAATGTTTCATCTTCCCTTTCCTGAAACTTATAAAAGCTTCTTAAGGATGAGATTTTCCTTGATACAGACCTTCTACTTAACTTTTGATTATACAGCTGGGTAAGAAACAAGCGAACAACCTGCTGATTCACTTCTCGCAAATCATTGATTCCTTCTCCTCGCAAAAACTGAAAGAATGCATTTAGATCTTCTTGATAGTATTGAATGGTGTATGGGGAAGCATTTTTTTCGATTTGTAGATATTCAACAAACGTTTTCCTTTTTTCTACAAAATCCTCCATGTTTTACACCCCATTAATTGATGAATAAATAATAACATACTATATCTTCAAAATCAATTAACTTAACAAAATTAAGACAAAATTCAGAATCGGTCTACTTCAACCTTTTTTAAATCATTTGACCTATCTTTTTACTTTCTGCCTCTAGGTATATTAAATTATTTTACTCACCAATTCGTAATTATAGTGTTTTACCAATTGCACGTCAATAAGAAACTATTCAATTATTTTAGAAAAGTAATATCTTGTGAACGATTTGTGAATAATTTCTTAACTATTTTAAATGTAAGCGTTTTTCTGACATTGAACCTCACTATCAATCCTGTAAAAGTGTCCCGCCCATTAGTATCGCATATCAAAGTAAAATAGTCGAGTAAACTAAACTTTAAATTTTCTTTATCTCTAAACTTATTCTCTTTATTCATAATTTACAACCATTATTTCCATATTCCTTAGAAACTATTCTATAAAAACCAAAATTTCACATAATAAAAGTTAAAAATCCTTGATAACCTCAAATCAGCGTAATTTGCTGCCCAACTATTTGACTGGAAGTCCGCATTCCAAATACCCTTCGCTTTCCGCAGGCGCTGTTAAGCCCCCTTCGTGCTACGCACTTTGTGGTCTCAACTAGGCCTTTCCTCCTGCAGGAGTCTCAGGGTATTTGGACTGCTCCCAAGG
This sequence comes from Oceanobacillus sp., assembly GCA_032085455.1. Lineage (GTDB taxonomy): Bacteria > Bacillota > Bacilli > Bacillales > Amphibacillaceae > Oceanobacillus. The sequence continues at coordinate 198,653 of DAMDKS010000003.1, read as the reverse complement.
AATTTGTTATTTAGCACATTGAATTCTAGAAGTATGTATGCATACATTAATATTCTAAAAAGACCATAATGCGGATCACACTCCTATACATTACTTGAGAAAAATATATGTTATTTTTTATCTTTGTTATTACAAAAAACAGTACGCCAAACATGAGACTTAGCACTGAGCAGCCCGTTCACACGAAGACTCCTGTAGGATGAGAGGCAACGGTGAGACGGTGGTATGCGTAGCATACCGCTGGCTCACCAGCCGCCCACGGAAAGCGTAGTGTGAACGGGCTGCGGGTATCCAGAGATAGATAGTTACACTGATTTAAGGTAATTAGTGTTTTAAAAAATGATTTGGAGCATTAGGGTGTAATGCTCCAAATCATTTTTGATCAGGTTTGTTCAACTTCTTTGTATTCACAGTTTGTACACTGTACTTGTACAGTCTTTTTAACTTTTTTCTCAACTAACAATGAATCACATTTTGGACACGGGCGTGCAATTGGCTTATCCCATGAGACAAAATCACAATCCGGAAAGCGATCACAGCCATAGAAGGTGCGGCGCTTTTTAGATTTTCTTTCAACGATGTTTCCTTCCTTACACTTCGGACAATCAACACCAATTTCTTTTAATATCGCCTTTGTGTTCCGGCATTCAGGGAAATTAGAGCAGGCAAGGAAGGTTCCATATCTTCCCATCTTATAAACCATTTCATGCCCGCATTTCTCACAGTCAATCCCTGCAGGTTCATCTTTTATTTCTATTTTTTCCATCGCTTCTTCTGCGAATTTAACACGTTTCTCAAAGTCTCTATAAAAATCATCAATCACTGCAACCCATTCCGTATTTCCTTCTTCTACAGCATCAAGATTTTCTTCCATATTAACAGTAAAATCCACATCGATAATTTCCGGAAAGTATTCTGCTACTGATTCACATACAATTGTACCAAGCTCTGTAGGAATAAAACGTTTGTTATCAATGGAAACATAGCCTCTCCTTTGAATGGTATCAATCGTTGGCGCATATGTTGACGGACGACCGATACCCAGCTCCTCCATCGTCCGAACCAATCTGGCTTCTGTATATCTTGGTGGTGGTTGAGTAAAATGCTGATTTGGCGTGATTTCTTTTGCAATTACCTCCATACCTTCTTCAAGATTAGGTAATAGCTTATCTTCAACTTTCTTATTATCATCTGTACCTTCCACATAAACCTTCATAAATCCACGGAATTTTATTTTCGATCCCGTCGCCCGGAATTCTACACCATTATTTAATAGATGCACTGTCATTGTATCCATAATTGCAGCCGCCATTTGACTAGCAACAAATCGTTCCCAAACTAATTTATAAAGACGATATTGATCATTCGATAAGACTTCCTTTAGAGAACGTGGATCACGCATCACAGAGGTTGGACGTATTGCCTCATGTGCATCTTGCGCACCTTGTTTATTTTTTGCAGCCTGCTGTTTTCCAAGGTACTCACTACCATATTTTTGTTCAATAAATTCCTTTGCCTCTGCTTTAGCAGTCTCGGAAATTCTTGTTGAATCCGTACGCATATAGGTAATTAAACCAGTAATTCCACCAGCACCGCGCCCTAAGTCAATACCTTCATAAAGCTGCTGGGCAATCATCATTGTTTTCCTCGCTCTAAAATTCAGCTTTCTTGCTGCTTCCTGCTGAAGCGAGGATGTAATAAATGGCTTAGCAGGATTACGTTTTCTCTCCCGTTTATTTACCTTGTCTACTAGAAAAGCATTACCTTTAAGCTTATCTTCCACAGCTTTTACATCTTCATTTGACTTTAGCTCCTGCTTTTTTCCATCAATTCCATAGAATGCACCTTCAAAAACGTCTTTATCCTTTTCAAAATCCGCTTCAATTGACCAATATTCCTCTGGCTTAAAGTTCTCAATCTCTTTTTCCCGATCAAGAATCATTTTAAGTGCCACAGACTGTACCCTGCCTGCACTCAGACCCTTTTTCACTTTTTTCCATAATAATGGGCTAATATTATAGCCTATTAGGCGATCAAGAATTCTGCGAGCCTGTTGAGCATCAACTAAATCATGATCAATCGATCGCGGGTGTTTAAAGGATTCTTTGATTGCATCCTTTGTTATTTCGTTAAAAACTACACGGCAATTAGAATCTTCATCAACGTTTAACGCATGTGCAAGATGCCAGGCAATCGCCTCTCCTTCTCTGTCCGGGTCAGCGGCGAGATAGATTTTCTTTGCTTTTTTTGCAGACTTTCTAAGGTCTTTTAATACTTCACCTTTCCCGCGGATTGTAATATATTTTGGTTTATAGTTATTTTCGGCATCTACCCCCATTTGACTTTTCGGTAGATCACGAACATGCCCCATTGAAGCTTTTACTTCATATTTTTTTCCTAAATATCGTTCTATTGTTTTCGCCTTAGCTGGCGATTCAACGATAACTAAATAATCTGCCATGACTTTTCCTCCTAAAATGAGGTTAATAAATGGAAATCCTCACTTATACTAAAGAGTTAAAACAAATTTGTCAAACTTCCCGATAAAAAAGTACGAATTTTTTCAAAAAATCTATGATTTATTACGAGGTTTAATCATTTAAATTTTATAATACCCATTCTTTTGCTAACCAGTCCTCTCGAATATCATCTGCATCCTGCGTTAGCTTCGCTCCATCCTGAATAAGCCGATGACAGCCTCTTGTTTGCGGTAGTAGTGGAGAACCTGGTACTGCAAACACATCTCTGCCTTGATCTAATGCCTGTTCTACCGTTATCATTGTACCGCTTTTCTCCATTGCCTCAATCACTAAAGTACCAAAGGTCAGTCCGCTGATTATTCTATTCCGCTCTGGAAAGTGATATTTGGCTGGCTTTGTATCTGGCGGATATTCACTAATAACAAGAGCTTTATCTGTAATCTCCTTAAATAATGAAGTATGTTCCTTTGGGTAAATATATTCAAAGCCTCCACCTAAAACAGCAATTGTATTTGCCCCATACTCCAAGGCTAATTGATGTGCATAGCCATCTATGCCTCTAGCCATTCCGCTTACAATTACCCAATTCTCATTCAATAAAGGTTTAATCATATAATCAAGCTTATATTTTGCCTCGTTTGATGGTTTTCTTGTACCTATTACAGCTAATGCCGGTTCTTTTTTTAATAAACGAAGATCTCCAAGGGCATATATAACAAGTGGTGCATCCTTTATTGTTCTTAACATAGTTGGATATACTTCGTCAACTATTGTAATTATTTTATATTTTTTCAAATCCTGGATAAGCATTTTTTTCTGCTCTTTATTATGGAGTGTTTCATAGAAGAGATGTGCTTTTTTCAGCGGAATAGCAAAACGGGAATGTAGTTCTTTAACAGACATGGTGTATATTTTTTTCAGTGTAGGGTCAAAGCGGAGAAACTCACGAATTGATTTTCGGCCGATACCTTTCATTCGGTGCATATGCATTAAGCGATAACGAACTTTATCCAAAATTTCACTTCCTTAAAGTTTCATATTTTATATGAAAGAGACCTAAAAAATTATATTTTAGGTCTCCACTTCATTAATGTGTTTTACATTTTTCAGCTAAACCTTTTTCATGCAGTAATTCTATCATGGTTTCACCCATTACTGCAGGTGTATCCGCTACAGCAATGCCGCATTCTTTCATTACTCGAATTTTTTCTTCTGCAGTACCTTTACCGCCGGAAATAATTGCACCGGCATGGCCCATACGTTTTCCTGGAGGTGCAGTTGCACCACCAATAAAGCCTACTACAGGCTTTTGCATATTCGCCTTTATCCATGCAGCGGCTTCTTCTTCAGCAGTACCGCCGATTTCACCAATCATGATAACTGCTTCTGTTTCAGGGTCTTGATTAAACGCATCTAATACATCGATAAAGTCTGTACCATTAACAGGGTCTCCACCAATTCCAACTGCTGAAGTCTGACCATAGCCTGCTTCAGTTAATTGATGTACTGCTTCATATGTCAATGTTCCAGAACGTGACACTACCCCAATATGGCCTTTTTTATGAATATATCCTGGCATGATGCCAATCTTACATTCATCCGCAGTAATAACACCTGGGCAGTTTGGTCCAACCAGGCGGGTTTTCTTGCCTTCTAAATAGCGCTTTACTTTTACCATATCAAGTACTGGAATATGCTCTGTAATACAGATTACCAGATCTAATTCCGCATCTGCGGCTTCAATAATTGCATCCGCAGCAAAAGGAGCTGGAACATAGATGACAGATGCAGTAGCGCCTGTTGCATCAGCAGCTTCTTTTACCGTGTTAAAAACAGGAACACCTTCAACCTCTGTACCGCCTTTTTTTGGAGTTACTCCTCCAACAATCTTTGTGCCATACTCAAGCATTTGCTTTGTATGGAATTTAGCTGTTCCACCAGTTATACCTTGGACAATTACTTTTGTATCTTCATTAACAAATACTCCCATTTTGTTTCGTCCGTCCCTTCTCCAAAATTACGTATTTCAATTCATAGCAGTAATTATTTTACTAGAGAAACAATTTTTTCTGCACCGTCAGCCATTGAGCTTGCCGGAGTAATATTTAATCCAGATTCATTTAAAATCTTCTTGCCTAAATCAACATTTGTTCCTTCTAGGCGAACAACCAGCGGAATTTGTAAGCCAACTTCTTTCGTTGCAGCTACAACACCTTCAGCAATAACATCACATTTCATAATACCACCAAAAATGTTTACAAAAATTCCTTTTACATTTGGGTCAGAAAGGATAATTTTAAATGCTTCAGTAACCTTTTCTGCGGTTGCGCCGCCCCCAACATCCAGGAAATTTGCCGGATCGCCGCCATAATATTTAATAATATCCATTGTAGACATAGCAAGTCCAGCTCCATTTACCATACAACCAATGTTTCCGTCAAGTGAAACATAGCTCAAATCATATTTGGAAGCTTCAATTTCTTTTTCATCTTCTTCATCAAGGTCACGTAATTCTTGAATGTCTTGATGTCGATAAATCGCATTATCATCGAAATTAAGCTTTGCATCCAATGCAAGCACTTCACCATCACCTGTCGTTACAAGTGGATTAATCTCAGCAATCGAACAATCCTTTGCAACAAAAGCTTCATATAAGCCCATCATAAAGTTAACGGCTTTGTTAATCAGCTCATGAGGAATATTTAAATTAAACGCCATTCTTCGAGCCTGATATGGAGCCAGCCCAATTAATGGATCGATAACTTCTTTAAAAATCTTCTCTGGAGTAGCTTCTGCTACCTCTTCAATTTCTGTTCCGCCTTCTTCAGAACCCATCATTACTACACGTGAAGTAGCACGGTCAAGTACAACCCCTATGTAGTACTCTTTCTTGATATCGCAGCCCTCTTCAATCAAGAGTCGTTTCACTTCTTTGCCTTCCGGACCAGTTTGATGTGTAACCAGTACTTTGCCAAGTATTTCATCTGCATATGTACGAACCTCATCCATGCCTTTAGCTACTTTAACTCCCCCGGCTTTGCCACGTCCACCTGCGTGAATTTGTGCTTTAACTACAGTAACATCCGTTCCTAATTTTTCTGCAGCTTCTACAGCTTCATCTACTGTGTAGGCAACATGGCCTTTAGGAACTTTCACACCAAAAGCACGAAGTATTTCTTTCCCTTGATACTCGTGAATGTTCATCTTTCTTCCTCCCAACTTATTGATTGCATTTCTATTGTATTAGATTAAAATCGTTTCCACAAGAATTAAGCTGTCAAGCTTTCGTATAAAAACAAAAAAACTATCCCTCTCAGATAATTTTTTTGTCTGTTTGATAAATAAAAGCAAAAACTTCTGCCACTAACTGATAAAGTTCTTCTGGTATATATTCATTAATATTCAACTCAGCTAAAATCTCTGCCAGGGATGTATCTTCTACAATGGGAATATTATTTTTTTTCGCGACTTTAATAATCTCTTCAGCAACATATCCTTTACCTGCTGCACCAACAACAGGAGCAAAATCCTGATTCTGATTATAACGTAAAGAAGCCGCTCTTCTCGGTCTCTCATTCATATTCGATAGTCAATCCCTTCCTGATTCGGATCACTGAAGGAAATTTCTAATCCTTCTCTCTCATTTTCCTTACCGGCAATTTTTTTATAATGAAGTGCGGATAATTTATAATTCATGGATTCTAAATTTATTTCCAGTTGATTTTTAAAAAGTGCTGCAGCAGCTTTAATTGCTTCATGATTATTAAATATGGTGATGGAAACCATACGTTGCTGGACATTCAAATCAATAATTGTCTCTTTTAAATTTCCCAATTCTAAATAAAATAAAATCCGGCAATAGTCTGGATTAACTTCACCATTTTTATTTTTCTTACCCTCAAATTCGAGTTCCAGATCCTTTACAAGCCCTAGACGCTTCGCCGGAATTTGCAAACTTGCTTGGATCATTGTCGGTGTCTCATTCACACTCTGCAGCTGTACACCATTAATTAAATGAAGCAGCTTTGTATTCGCTTCCTGTGATGTTTGATTCGGGTCTGCGATTAATTGCAGCAGCATCCCTTTTATCGTTTCTGTTTGTTTAAGCGGATCACTGTCTGTAAGAAGTTGATTCTCATAATTTATACCTAGTGTATTTACTGTCTGCTTTTGCAGCTGCAAAAATTGCTGCTTCGGATCTAAATCCATAAATACTTCATCATTCGCTGCTTTCTGCAGAATTTGGATTAATCTAGAAAGCCCCTCACCATTTGCTAATGCTTTTATTGCTGAATAGAAAGCACCTAATGATTCAGGGGTGTTTGTAAGCTGCTTAGCCATTGGCAGTTCAGCCCCTTGAAAAAATGGACGGATTTCTTTTTGAAACGCAGAAATCATCCGATTAAAATCAGCTGTAGTCATATTTGTCTTCATAAGCTGTTGAAGATTCAGCTGCTGATCCCATTGTGTGAGGAAAGTCCGAATTGCTTCGTTAAATGCTGGTCTTTGATCCTTGATATTGGTTAATACTTGAATCATCTCTTCTTCATCTAATTGTAATGGCAGTGCAACAACAGGCTGTTGTTTTGCTTGCAGCTGGGTGGCAGGAACGCTTTCTTTTTGACTAAACGCTGTCCACTCGGAGACCCACTTTGTAAAGTCGGTATGAAGATTGGTAATCCCGAGCCCTTGCAACGTTTGGAAGATTGCTTTACTGTGTATGAGTTGACGCCCCAGCACTTCCTGAACAAAAGCTGTTTTAAATATCATTGGCTTGTCAATGAAAGCACGAATGTTGCTGATTAGCTTGTCCTCTACCGTTTTCATTGCATTATTTTGAGGAATTGACGATGATTTCTCTGTAGCCATTGTTGCAGTTTCAGAAATAGATTTACGCTGCATTTGTTGTATTACAGATTGGAATTGTTCACTTAATGTTGTATTATTTTTCAACGATAAAGCTTGAAAAGTAGAATTTTTTATTGGCAGCTTCTGTGCAATCATATCCGTTAATATTTTAATGGCAGCAGATTTACTTTTTTCTTCCTTTAATAAGGAAACAGCTTGCGTAAGCTGCTGCTTGTCAAATGGAATTTTCAACCTTATGAAGGTCGTCAGCAAAGTCAAATTTGGCTTTGATTGCTTTAGACCAAGCTGATTAAGGAGCTGTGCAGTATCAACTTCCCCTCGCCCCTGTAATTTTTCTCCCAGCACTTTTAATTGAAGAAAGTCAGGTGCAGCCTGTACTTGAAAATGATACTTACTACCTACCTGCAAACCAACTTCAAGGCTTGCGATCAGCCGCTCTCCTCCAAGAAGAATTTCAGCTTTGTTTTCTGGAAAAAGTTTTAAAATCTTCCCTTGAATAATTTGTCCTGGACAGAGCTTTTGTTCATTTGATAATGTCAATTTTGACAAACTGTCTGTAGTTGTAACACGATATAAATTCAAGATACATACAGCCTCCTTTCATTAATAGAGTACCTTTTGAACTGGGGCAAAGGATCTGCGATGATAAGGAGAAGCACCGTATTCCTTTAAGGTTTCCATATGTTTTTTTGTCCCGTAGCCCATATTTGTATGAAAGTCGTACATCGGATATTGCTTATGTATTTTTTTCATTAAACGATCCCTGGTTACTTTGGCAATGATACTTGCAGCAGCAATCGAAACACTTGTTGCATCGCCTTTAATTAATGCTTGTGAAGCGCATTCTAATCCAGATAAGTTGACTGCATCAATTAATACATGATCTGGGAGCGGATTTAAGTCATCAATCGCCTGACGCATCGCTACTTTCGTTGCTTCAAGAATGTTTAATTCATCAATTTGTCCGCTGGAAACAATGCCAATACCATAGCTGACTGCCTTTGCTTTTATTATTTCAAAAAAGTATTCCCTTTGTTCTTCCGTTAACTGCTTCGAATCATTTAAGCCAAGCAATGTGAAATCAGCTGGTAATATGACAGCTGCCGCCACTACAGGACCAGCTAATGGACCTCGTCCAGCTTCATCTACTCCTGCGATAAATTGATATCCATTTGCTTTTGCTTCCCTTTCATAGTGCAGCATTTCAGTGAATTTCACTGCCATCTTTTCCAATTTTAGTTTTTCTTTTTCATGCTTAGCAATTAAATGCTGAACACCTTTTCGTTCATCTTTTTTAAGTTCTTCCATCAACGTATCATCAATTTTCCCATCAACAAATAACTGTTTTATAACAGCAATCGATTTTTTCCCCATCAAAACACCTTATTTCTCTTTTTAATCTTTTAAAATGAAAATTACTCTGGCTGCTCCAACGTTATTCTTCCTAGTTTGCCCGTTCGCAAATCCCGTAAAAATAAATCGGATACTTTGTCAAAGTTAACCTCTCCACCACTTTCCAGTGCTCCACGTTTTTTCCCAATTAATTCAAATACCTCATACATATCATCCATATCTTGAGAAACGTCAAATCTTTCTTCCAGCAATCCAGGGTAGTACTGCTGCATAAAACGGATAACAAAGACAACAATATCCTGCAGGGAAAGCACTTGATCTTTAATCGTGCCAATTGCAGCCAGACGTTCTGCTACTCTCTGATCTTCAAACTTCGGCCATAGTATTCCAGGTGTATCAAGCAATTCAAAATCTGCACCTATTTTTATCCATAGCTGCTGCTTGGTAATGCCTGGACGATCTCCCGTTTTTGCTGCCTTTTTATTGGCAAGCCGATTTATTAAAGTTGATTTTCCCACATTGGGAATTCCAATAATCATCGCGCGATGTGCACGTGGTTTAACTCCTTTAGCAACCAGCTTAGCCATTTTCTTTTGTCCCAATTCCTTCGCCAAAGCAATGACCTTTTTGATGTCCGATTTATCATTTGCATCGATGGCAATCGCAGGAATATCATTCTTCTTATAGTAATTTAACCACTTATCGGTTATTCTCGGGTCAGCTAAGTCACGCTTCATTAGTACAACCATTTTATCCTTTGATTGGAATACTTGATGCAGCATCGGGTTTTCTGAGGATAAAGGTGCCCTTGCATCAACAAGCTCAATGACAAAGTCTACAAGCTTTAGTTTCTCTTCTACTTCACGTTTAGCTTTTGCCATATGACCTGGAAACCATTGGATTGGCATAAAATCTCCTACTCTCCTACAAATTGTATACGATTAAATGGCCAGTATATTAAGCTGGCTTTTCCCACGATTTGATCCATTGAAATTACACCAAGCATTCTGCTATCTGTGGAGTTTGATCGATTATCACCTAAAACTAGAACATGCCCTTCAGGAATTTCCGAATATCCTCCTGGCAGATTTTCTAAAGTAAAGTCATTACGAACAGATTGAAATGGATTTGCTTCTTCTCTATTTTCTGGCAAAAAATTTTCTTCAACGGGCTCGCCATTAATATAGAGAACATTTTCTCGTACAGCGACATGATCTCCTGGGAGACCAATCACTCGTTTAATAAAATCCTTTTGTGAGGATGCATGGAAAACAACGATATCGAAACGATCTGGATCACTAAAATAATAATTATATTTATTTACTATCATTTGATCACGGTCATGAAGGGTTGGCAGCATTGATGGTCCATCTACAATAATAGGTGCGAATAAGAACATTCTTACAATAAATGCAACTCCAAGTGCAACCAGCAATGCTTTCAACCATTCAAACCATTCATTTTTTTTTCTTTTAGCCATATATTCCCCTCCGACATCGATTTCCTTCAATATTAGATTTTTAATTTCAAGTTATATTATAACATTTTACCCTGCATGAGAGTACATTAAAAGGAGCTTGAACAATTTCGCTCAAGCTCCTTCCTTTTTTAAAATTATATTGATTTTGGTATTATCGACGTTCTTTAATACGTGCAGCTTTACCGCGAAGGTTTCGCAAGTAGTATAGTTTAGCACGACGCACGATACCACGACGAGTAACTTCAATTCTATCAATTCGTGGTGAATGTACAGGGAAAGTACGTTCAACACCTACGCCATAAGAAATTTTTCTTACTGTAAATGTTTCACTGATTCCACCGTTTTGACGTTTGATTACAACACCTTCGAAAATCTGAATACGTTCGCGTGTTCCCTCAACAACTTTAACGTGAACCTTTACTGTGTCGCCAGCTCGAAATTCTGGATGATCTGTACGAAGCTGATCTTTTGTGATTTCCGCAATAAGATTTTGCATTTGCTTCACTCCTTCCAAACCAATGTTCATTATTCTCCCAGGAACAGCGGAACATCGTTTATGCGTGCATAAGCACAACAATTAATATACCATAAAGAAAAATATTCTTCAACATTTTTCGGGAAACTTATTTTTTTATTTTTACTCCACTTTCCCTCAGTAATCCCGCAAACTCAGCATTTTAAGTAGACTGCTGATAACTATTGCTTTGATTTAGTTTTGCTGCTTAACCTCTCCACTGGAAGTCCGCAGTCCGAATACCTCTCGCTTTCCGCAGGCGGCTGTTGAGCCCTCTGGTAAAAAGAAGTAGTTATTTCATTGAATGATGGGAGAAGCTATGCATGTTGATTTTCAAAATTGCTTTTTATTCTAAACAACACACGCTACATATTTTTAGTAGAATACTCTACATGTCGTTACTGCTCTTATTTAACAAGGTAATTAGAGTGCTAAATAAGTTTATCAATACGGAGCAGTCCGTTCACACGCAGACTCCTGTTGGTTCTCTTTGTGTCGAGTATTTTATTATTCTTTATCATCCAGTTCTGCGAGGAGTTGTTGTTCTTCTTTTGTTGGCTGATAATTTTCTAACAAGTCTGGGCGGCGTTCCTGGGTGCGCTTGAGTGATTGGGCTTTACGCCATTTTTCAATTTTGCCATGGTTACCTGAAAGAAGAACCTCTGGCACTTTCATGCCACGAAATTCAGCTGGTCTTGTATATTGCGGATGCTCCAGCAATCCCGTTGAAAATGAATCAAGTGGAGCGGATTCCTGATTTCCAAGCACATCTGGAAGCAGACGCACAACACTGTCAACCACAACCATCGCTCCCAGCTCGCCACCTGTTAAAACATAATCACCAATTGAAATTTCATCGGTTACCAGCTTCTGGCGAATACGTTCATCATATCCTTCATAATGACCACAAATAAAAATAAGATGTTTTTCTTTCGCTAATTCTTCTGCCTTCCGCTGCGTATATTGCTCACCTTGCGGGCACATTAATACAATTCGCGGCGGAACTTCCTTATTTGTCTTTAATGAATCGACCGCATCAAAAACGGGCTGCGGAGTAAGCACCATGCCAGCACCGCCACCGTACGGATAGTCATCCACTTTATGATGCTTATTTGCAGTAAAATCCCTGAAGTTCACCAGATCATAAGAAAACTTATTTTTCTCCTGCGCTTTCTTTAATATGGAAGACTCAAAGACGCCTTCAATCATTTCGGGAAATAATGTTAATATGTCAATATGCATTAATCAAGCAATCCTTCCATTGGTTCAATTTTCACCCATTTATTCTCTACATCAATTTCTTTAACAACCTGCTCGATATATGGAATGAGTGCATCCTTTTTGCCATGACGCTGAATAACCCAGACATCATTTGCTCCAGGAGAAAGAATTTCTTTTATTTTTCCAATATGTGCGTTGTCTTGAGTAAAAACATCACAGCCGATAATTTCATAGTAATAAAATTCATGCTCATCTAATTCTGTCAGCTGTGCTTTATTAATTTGCAGCATAGAACCTTTGTATTTCTCTGCATCATTAATATGATGCCATTCCTCGAACTGAATTAAATCAAAACCTTTATGAACACGATGTGCAGCGATAGTTAATGGAATAGACTCTTTCTCCGTTTCTATATATACCTTTTCACCAATAGAAAACCTTTCCTCAAAATCACTTATTCTCTTCACTTTAACTTCACCGCGTATACCATGTGTATTAACAATCTTGCCAACATTAAACATTTTATTTGTCATTGAAACCACCTTCCGCTTGCCTACTCATCAATCCGAACGACGACATTATCCTGAATAACAATCGCCTGGGCACTCATCACTTTCTCCCAATCTTCGCCAACACGCACTTCAACAAGAGATTCAACTTCACCTTCGATAATCTCACTGCCTATGTCAAGAAGTTCCAATTGCTCTTCTTTAAAATCAATGAGTTGAATTCCTTCTTTTCGTTTGTTAATTTCATCCTGGAATCGATAATCAATTTCTTGTTTTGAGATTCCTGGCTTATTTTGCAGTTTGCGTTTTTCAAAAAGCAGCTGTTGACACTCTTGTTCAAGTCGCATTTTTTGTTCATGAAAATTAGTTCTGATTTTTTCCTTGCTCTTTTCAGTAATGATCTGCTTTATTAGGATCTTCTTCACAATTTTCACTATTCTCCCCCACTTCCAAAAAAAGAAGTTTAAACACTTTAAAAAGGGAAAGACGGACCCCTTAAGGTCCCTTTCCCTTTACATTATATCTAAATAGATACGTTTATTTCCATCCGTTTTTGCTGCATATACAACTGTTCGGATTGCTTTTGCAATACGTCCATTTTTGCCAATCACTTTGCCTACATCATCTTCATTAACTTGAAGATGATAAACGATTTTCGTTTCTTCTTCTCTTTCCGTTACAACGATATCCTCTGGATGATCAACTAAAGAAGTGACAATAGTTTCGATTAGGGCTTTCATCGTATCACACTACTTTGCTTCGTTTTTTTGCTCATGAAATTTTTGCATAATACCTTCGTTTGAAAATAAATTACGAACTGTATCACTAGGCTTAGCACCATTTGCCATCCATGTAAGTGCTTTTTCTTCATCAATCTTTACTTCAGCTGGGCTAACCACCGGGTTATATGTTCCGATTTGTTCGATTTGACGTCCATCACGAGGAGAACGAGAATCAGCTACAACAATACGATAAAATGGATTTCTCTTTGAACCCATACGCTTTAAACGAATTTTAACTGCCATTTAATTGCACCTCCAATAATATAAGTTATCACAAGTTTAAATTCTATCAGAAAAAGCATGCCCTGTAAAGTGTTTTTGCATTACAAATATATTTACTTACATAAACGGAAATTTCATGCCTTTTCCTTTTTTTCCTTTTTGCATATTTGTCATTTGTTTCATCATTTTCTTCATCTCATCAAATTGCTTTAATAATCTATTTACCTGAGAAACAGTCGTACCTGATCCTTTAGCAATACGTTTTTTTCTGCTTGCGTTAATAATATTTGGTTCTTGACGTTCTTGGCTTGTCATAGACTTGGCAATTGCTTCTACTTGTGCAAGCTGTCTTTCATCAACCTGCGCATTTTTCAAACCTTTCATCTTGCTGGCACCTGGAAGCATGCCAAGTAATTCATCAAGTGGCCCCATACTTTTTACTTGATCCATTTGTTCTAAGAAATCATCAAATGTAAAGGACATGGAACGCATTTTTTCTTCAAGAGCTTTTGCTTGTTTCTCATCAACGTTCGTTTGTGCCTTTTCAATAAGGGAAAGGACGTCCCCCATCCCAAGAATTCTAGAAGCCATGCGTTCTGGATGGAAAGCTTCTAATTGATCCAGCTTTTCTCCCATACCAGCAAATTTAATTGGTTTATCTGTAACAGCTTTAATGGATAAAGCTGCACCACCACGCGTATCGCCATCCAGCTTCGTTAGAACGACACCAGTCACATCTAATTGTTCATTAAAACTTTCAGCAACATTTACAGCATCCTGCCCTGTCATTGCATCAACTACAAGGAAAATTTCTTCAGGTGAGACTGTTTCCTTTATTTCTTGTAATTCATTCATCAAATCTGAATCAACATGTAATCGTCCTGCTGTATCAATAATGACATAATCCAGATGCTCCTCTTTCGCTTTAGCAATTGCCTGCTTTGCAATATCAACAGGGTTTGCTTCAGTCCCCAGTGAAAATACAGGCATATCTAACTGTTCACCTAAGGTTTCTAATTGCTTAATTGCTGCTGGACGGTAAACGTCACAAGCAACGAGGAGCGGTTTGCGATTGTGACTTTTTCTCAATAAATTCGCAAGCTTTCCAGATGTGGTCGTTTTCCCCGCCCCTTGCAGACCAACCATCATAATAACTGTTGGCGGTCGATCGGAGACGGCAATTTTACTGTTTTCCCCACCCATCAATTCTGTTAATTCATCTCTTACAATCTTAATAACCTGCTGTCCTGGTGTTAAGCTTTCCATTACTTCTTGTCCAACTGCACGCTCTTTAATGCGGTTAATTAAGTCTTTAACAACCTTAAAGTTAACGTCAGCCTCAAGAAGTGCCAGACGAATCTCACGAGACATTACTTTTATGTCTTGTTCCGATACTTTACCTTTACCAGTAATTTTCTTCATTGTATCTTGCAGGCGTTCGGCCAAGCCTTCAAATGCCATAGAAGGTATCCTCCTAATCTAATTCTTTTAATTGCTGCAGTAAGCTCTTAATTACAGAGCTTTCGGCGTTTTTCTCTAGTTTGCCGATAATCTCAGAACGCTGCCTGAATTTATCATATAAATGCAATTTTCCCTCATAAGATTCCAGCATTGCTTCGGTTCGTTTAATATTGTCATAAACCGCTTGCCGAGAAACAGAAAACAACTCCGAAATTTCACTCAGTGAAAGATCTTCTAAATAATACATGCTCATATATTTCTGCTGTTTCGGCGTTAATAATTCATGATAAAAATCAAATAAAAAATTAATTCGCGTTGTTTTCTCAAGCAATGTAAACGCTCCTTGTTAAGTGAAATCTCTTTACAGTTTATCATAACGAATGTAACGGTTTGCTGTCAAGACTACGCTTCTTCCTCATCCTCAAGCATATCTGCAAACAGGCCATACACAAATGCGGATGCTTCAAATTCCTGCAAGTCGCCTGCACTTTCTCCAAGACCAACATATTTTACCGGGATATTGAGCTCTTTACGAATTGCTAATACAATCCCGCCTTTTGCTGTTCCATCAAGCTTCGTTAGAACAATTCCTGTTACATCTGTAGCCTGTGAAAAGGTTTTTGCCTGTGTCAGCGCATTTTGTCCAGTCGTTGCATCTAATACCAATAACACTTCATGCGGTGCACCTGGCACTTCTCGTTCAATAACACGTTTAATTTTTTCTAATTC
This sequence comes from Oceanobacillus sp., assembly GCA_032085455.1. Classification (GTDB taxonomy): domain Bacteria; phylum Bacillota; class Bacilli; order Bacillales; family Amphibacillaceae; genus Oceanobacillus. The sequence goes on along the minus strand of DAMDKS010000003.1, from coordinate 183,033 downwards.
GTTCATTAAATTAACTTTATTTTGTAATCTGCCTGCTGTGTCACAAATCAAAACATCTGCTTTTCGGGATTTAGCAGCACGAATTCCATCATAAATTACTGCTGCAGGGTCACTGCCTGCATTTTGTTTAATCACTTCAACATCCGCACGTTTCCCCCACTCTTCAAGCTGTTCAATCGCTCCTGCGCGGAAAGTATCTCCCGCTGCTAAAACAACCTTTTTGTCCTGTGTTTTTAATTGATGGGCGAGCTTTCCAATCGAAGTTGTTTTTCCAACACCATTTACTCCAACAACAAGAATAACAGTCATTCCATTTTCCTGAAGATGTAAACTTTCTATTTCTTCATTATCTTCTCCATAATAAATTTCGACCAGCTTTTCAGAAATAACCTCTTTCATTTCACTCGGATCTTTTATATTTTGGCGTTTTACTTCCATTTCCAGTTCATCAATTAAGTCCATAACGGTAGTAACACCCACATCAGCAGATATCAATACCTCTTCCAGCTCTTCAAAAAAGTCTTCATCTATTTTACGATAGCGGGCAAGTAAATCATTTATCTTCCCTGAAAAAGCACCACGGGTTTTCTTCATGCCTTCTTTATATTTTTCTGAAACCTCTTCCGCCTGTTCTTCTTTATTAAAGCGTTTTTTAAATTTGTCTAAAAAACCCATTCTTCCATTTCCTCCTTATGATTCAATGAGATCCTTTGTTTCTTCTAATTTAACAGAAACTAAACGGGACACACCGGATTCCTGCATCGTTACTCCATACAGTACATCCGCTTCCTCCATTGTACCCTTTCGATGTGTAATCACAATAAATTGTGTGTTCTTACTGTACATCTTTACATATTTAGCAAAACGAGTTACATTCGCCTCATCCAGCGCTGCTTCCACTTCATCGAGAATACAGAATGGAACTGGACGAACACGTAAGATGGAAAATAAAAGAGCAATTGCTGTTAATGCACGTTCTCCACCAGAGAGAAGACCAAGATGCTGTAATTTCTTTCCTGGAGGCTGTGCGATAATATCCACACCTGTTTCTAAAATATGTTTTGGATCAGTTAGCTTCAGCTCTGCTTTCCCACCGCCAAAGAGCTCTTTAAATACAACTGCAAATTCCTTCTTGATTGCTGCAAAGGTTGTTTCAAAACGCTGTCTCATCTCTTGATCAAGCTCTGCAATCACATTATAAAGTGTTTCCTTTGCAGAAATCAGGTCTGTTTGTTGTTCTGTCAGGAAATGATATCTTTCGGAAATACGTTCAAATTCATCAATTGCCCCAAGATTGACCGTACCCAGATTTGTAATTTGCTGTTTTAATCCCCCAACTTCATTTTTAGCATATTTTATATCTTCTGCTTTTTTATATACTTGCTTCGCTTTTTCAAAGGTGATTGTATATTCTGTTTCAAGATGTGTCAAACGGTTCTCTAAATCAACATCAAGCCGGTTTACTTGCACTTCTTTTTGCTGAATGGAAGAAAGAAATGCTTGATGACGTTTATTTTCTTCTTTTATCTCTCTTTCCTCGTCATCAATTTGCTTTGTTCTGTTAGCGCGTTCTGCCCGTTTTTCCTGAATATCTCTTGTCAGATTTGTTTTATTCCCTTTCTCCGCTTCAATTGCTTGATCAATTTCTTCTTCTGTTTCATCACCAGCAGCAATCTGTACAAGATCCTCCAGCTTCATTGTATACTCTTTTAGAAGGCCGGAATCATTCTGCAATTGTTCTTCCAGCCGATTTACCTGATTTGCTTGACTGCGATAACGCTCCTGCTGCTTCGCAAGGGTGAGTTTACTCTCGTGGAGTTTCTCTTGTAATTGCTCTTGATCCTCCTTAAATCGTGATTCTTCCAATGTTAATGTATCAATTTCTTCTTGTGTTTCTACTAATTTTACCTTGAGTGTTTCTAAATCCTTTTCAAGCTCAAGCTTCCTTTGATTTAAGTATTGTGTATCTTCTTTGTATTGTTTTTCTTCCTGATCATATAGAGAGAGACTATCATTCAGAGATTTTAATTTCATTTCCAGCTCATGGTTAGCGGTTTGCAATTCTTGAAGCTTATGCTGCTCTTTGCTAATCATCCGCTCTTCCAGTTCAAGTAAAGCAGCGGTCGCCTCCATTTTTTCTTTTTGCTGTTGTACTTTTGCTGCGAATGCCTTTGTGCGCGCTTCATAATTGAGTAATTTTGCCTTCATTTCCTCCAGCTCTTTATCGCGGGTGAATAAGGATTGATTTGTTTTCTTTATTGCTCCTCCAGACATGGCTCCTCCAGGGTTTACAACATCTCCATCTAATGAAACTACCCGATATCTCCTGCCTGATAAAGCTGCAATTTCTGTAGCATCTTTTAATGTTTCAGCAACGAGCACATGACCTATTAAATGTTTAACTGCGCGAAGATAGCTGACGTCTGTCTTGATTAGATTGGCAGCAATCCCGACAAATCCATGATGCATTTCTGCTTTACTTCGTATATTTTCAGGGATAAACCGTTCCTGAATCGTACTTAAAGGCAGGAAGGTTGCTCTGCCCTGATTTGTTTTCTTCAGCCAGGAAATTGCCGCTCGTGCTGCTGTTTCATTTTGCACGACAATATGCTGCGCTTGTCCACCTAATACAGTTTCAATCGCAGTGATATATTCTTTTGGCACGTCAATTAATTCAATAATGGCTCCTTCAATTTGAGATAGCTGCTTATCTTCACGAGCCTTTAAAACCGCTTTTACCCCATGAAAGAAGCCTTGAAAGTCTTCCTTCATCTCTTCCAGCATTTCTTTCTTAGATTTCATTTTTTCAATATATTGATAGCCTTGATAAAGCTTTTCTTGTAATTCCTCAAAAAGCTGTCTCTCTCCTTCGAGCGTTGTTTTCAGTTGTTTAATAAGCTGTTCTTTTTTTGCATAAACTTCCTGCTGTGCAGATACATTTTTTTCAGCAAGCTTTTTTTCTGTTAAAAACTTTTCTCGCGATTGAAGCGTATCCCGAAACTTTTCCGCCTGCATTTCACTTTTACCATTTATTTGGCTAAACTGTCGTTCAATTGACTGTATTTCGTTACGTACAGCGGCTTGTTTATTCAGATACTCAATATATACAGATTTTAGTTCTTCAATGGAATCAGATAACTTTTCTTTGCTTCTCCCAAGCTTCTCTTCCAATTCCTTAATTATTTTCTTGGATGTTGTACTTTCGTCTTGGAGTCTCTGAAGCTTGTCTTTTTCTTCGGTAAGCTGTTTATTTAATGTATTAATTTTTATTTTTGTTTCTTGTTTTTGCTCTGTCAGCATCTGTTTGTTTTCATCGAAATGCTTGGAGCGCTCTGAGAACAGCTGCTTTTTCCCTTCTAATTTTTCCAGCTGTTCAGTAGAAAGCAATAGACTTTCCTGTAATTTCTCAATAATCTCATCAAGCCTTTGGTTGCTGTTCTTCTGTTCTTCAATCCAAGCTTCCTTTTTATAAATCTCATTTTTCAGTTCAAGCTCTTTGTCCTTTTCCTCTTTGATAGTCTCTTGTATAGCTGTCCATTTATCATGCAGTGCTTCAATCTCAGCTACAAGAAAAGAAATCTCCTTTTCTTTCAGCATCTCTTTTAATTCTAAATATTTCTTTGCTGTATTACTTTGTCTTTCCAGAGGCCCTATTTGTGATTCGATTTCATATATAATATCTTCCACACGATTAAGATTCTCCCCAGTTTCAGCAAGCTTGTATTCCGATTTTTTCTTGCGTTGTTTATATTTAAGAACACCAGCAGCTTCTTCAAATATTGTGCGGCGATCTTCTGCTTTTGAGCTTAGAATTTCTTCCACTTTACCTTGGCTGATAATTGAAAATGCTTCACGACCAAGTCCAGAATCCATAAATAGATCAATAATATCCTTCAATCGACAGGATTGCTTATTAATATAGAATTCACTTTCACCTGAGCGATAGACTCTTCTTGTTACACTGATTTCTTCAAAATCAAAGGATATTGCTTTATCTTGATTATCTAAAACTAAAGTAACCTCTGCTACGTTTAGAGCTTTTCGTGTATCGCTCCCCTGAAAGATAATATCTTCCATTTTTGAGCCACGCAAAGACTTTGCTGATTGCTCACCAAGCACCCAGCGTATCGCCTCCGTTATATTACTTTTTCCACTGCCATTTGGACCCACCACTGCCGTTACACCTGGGACAAATTCAATAGTAATTCGTTCAGCAAACGACTTAAAACCGACAGTTTCTAATTTTTTTAAATACATACTCATTCTCCTACTCATAGAAGAAGCAATAACTGCTTCCTACTATAGGGTTTTCGACTTATTTATTCTATCACAATCAAGCGGGCAAAAGAAGCTTCTTCTTTGATATAAAGCACTAAATCCCTCATTCAGCGTAAATTTAGAGGTGCTCTCCAACTATTTGGCTGGTCTGCAATCCAAATGTCCTTCGATTTTTTGGACTGCTCCTTGGGAAACTATTTATTCCATTGAATTCTAGCAATAAATATGCACATTATTAGAGGGAAGTATATAGTTTTTCCACCCCTATTATCACAAAATTGGTACATCGGATATACTATTCAGCACTGAGCAGCAGCCCGTTCACATGAAGACTTCCTCCAGTGGAAGTCCGCAGTCTGAATACCTCTCGTTTTCCGCGGGTAGCTGATGAGCCCCCCTTGTGCTACGCACTGCGTGGTCTCATCCAGGTCTTTCCTCCCACAGGAATCTCGAGGTATTCGGACTGCTCCCTGGTAACAATCAGTAGTTATTTCATTCATGATGTGAGAAGATATGCACGTTTATTTTATCAAAAAATAATTAGAGCGCTAAACTTATCAGTACTGAGCTGCCCATGGAAAACATGGAAAACTTAGTAAACGGGCTTGCGAGTTTTCAGTCGAACAGTCCATAATTTGTATTTTTTCCTTATGCTGAAATGAAGCGAAGTATATTACATCTTGTCTTTATATCAAAGTATCCGTATAATTCAATTATTGAGTAGTTTAATAGCATAATAAAGGTGGGGGAGTTTTTTATGAGTTTAGATCAGGCATCAAAGGAAAATTTATCTGTGCTGCTAACAGAACTGGCAGATTACTTAAAGGTTGCTAATCGTAGCTTATTTGATCCAGAAGATTATGATTTAACCAAATATAATGATTTAAGGTTTTTACACCAAATAGTTGTAGAAAAAGGAAGACTTAGCGCATTAGAAACCCAAGCTTTTATAGACGAGCTGGCAATGATTCGTAAAAAGTAATGATGCAATAACAAAAAACTATAATTAAAGAAGAAAGCAAATGGAATATACGAATGAATGGACATTCCATTTGCTTACAGTTAAATATGTTAATAAATCTGTACAGAACGATCTAATTTGCATTTAAACGGTCGAGAGACGCTTTTGCCGCCCTTTGTTCTGCTTCCTTTTTTGATTTTCCAATCCCTTCCCCCACAGAGTTTCCATTAATTAAAGCCTGAGAAACAAATTCTTTATCATGGGAAGGTCCTCTTTCCTCGACAATTTGGTAAACAACTGTTTGTTTATTATCCTGCTGGACAAACTCCTGCAACTGACTTTTATAATCCATCGCATGCGAAAAAGCACCAACGTTTATTTTCTCGAAAACATACTGTTCAAGGAAACCATTTGCCTTTTCATACCCTTGGTCGACGTATAGCGCTCCCAGAAATGCTTCAAAGGCATCAGCTAAGATAGCTGGACGCTCTCTTCCACCCGTTTGCTCTTCACCCTTTCCAAGCAATAAATAATCGCCAAATTGAAGTTCCATTGCAAAGCCAACCAGAGATGGTTCACAAACAATTGCAGCACGTAATTTTGTCATCTCTCCCTCTGGCATTTCTTCATTCTGCGTGAACAAATATTGAGAAACAGCTAATTCGAGTACAGCATCACCAAGAAATTCAAGCCTTTCGTTATCATGAAAAGACTTGCCTTTATGCTCATTCACATAAGATGAATGGGTAAAAGCCTGTTTTAGCAAATTAGGATTATTAAATTTAATACTTAAATGCTGTTCTAATTGATTTACATCCATACAGTACACCTCTCATAAGAAAAGATATATGAAAGTCCCGCTTTACGCGAGACTTCCTTTTAATTATTGAGAAACACTGTTTATGTAATTAACAGCATCACCAACTGTATTAATCTTTTCAGCTTCCTCATCTGCAATTTCCATGTCAAACTCATCTTCAAGCTCCATTACAAGCTCAACAACGTCAAGTGAGTCAGCCTCCAGGTCATCTTTAAATGAAGCTTCCAGAGTTACTTTTTCTTCTTCAACGTCAAGACGATCAATAATGATTTCTTTTACACGATCAAACACATCTGCCATGTTTGTTCACCTCCCTTCAATGTAAGTATAAATAATTTACACTTCTTGCTCCAGCTTTATTCAGGAAGTACAAAGTATTTACATTACCATTCCACCGTCAATATGAAGCGTTTGTCCTGTCATATAGCTTGCAGCATCTGATACGAGAAACCGGACAACATTTGCGACGTCTTCTGGAGAGCCAAGTTTTGCCAGCGGAATCATTGTCAGCATTTTTTCTTTCTGTTCATCGGTAAGCACATCTGTCATATCGGTAGAAATGAAGCCTGGAGCAACTGCATTCACCAAAATATTTCTTGATGCCAATTCCTTTGCAGCCGTCTTTGTAAGTCCGATAACTCCGGCTTTAGCAGCAGCATAGTTAGCTTGACCAGGGTTACCACTCACTCCTACAATCGAAGCAACATTGACAATCCGGCCATGCCGCTGTTTCATCATTTGTCTTGTTACAGCTTTCGTACAAAGGAATACACCTTTAAGATTTGTTTGAATTACTTCATCAAACTCGTCTTCTTTCATACGCATTAACAGATTATCTCTTGTTACACCAGCATTATTAATAAGTATATCTAAACCGCCAAATTGATTGATGACTTCCTTTACCATGGCCTTCACGCTTGTTTCATTAGAAACATCCGCTTGCACTTTAAATGCTTCTACCCCGAATTCTTTTAATTCTTCCACAACAGCTTCAGCTTTCGCTTCGCTTCCAGCATAATTTACTGCAACATTTGCACCATGTCTAGCCAATTCTAAGGCGATTGTCCTTCCAATTCCACGAGATGCACCTGTTACTAAAGCATTTTTACCTTTTAACATTTAAGCATCCTCCTTATACCAGTCAAGAAAATCTTGAAGAGACTTTGTATCTTGTATAGCAAAGGTTTTTGCTGAGCGATCAATTTTTCTTAGAAGTCCAGAGAGCACTTTTCCATTGCCTACTTCTACAAATGCGTCAACATTTTCAGTTAAAATATGACGTATCGATTCTTCAAAGCGAACAGGCGAATATAATTGCTTAATTAGAAGCTCTTTTATTTTATCCTGGTCGGTGACTGGTGCTGCCGATACATTTGCATATACTGGAATGGAAGCATTCTTGATTCCCACCTGTTCAAGATAATTAGCAAATTCCTCATTTGCTGCTTTCATTAAACGGGAATGAAAAGGACCACTTACATTCAGTCCAAGCACTCGTTTTGCGCCTTTCTCTTTCAGCTTTTCTGCTGCAAGCTCTATTCCTTCCCGCGAACCAGAGATAGCTACTTGACCAGGACAGTTTAAGTTTGCAATATCAACAATTTCTTCTGTAATTTCTGCCAGCACTTCATTAATTTCCTTTTCTGAGAGCCCCAGAACCGCCGCCATTGTTCCTTGTCCCTTAGGAAAGGCCTGCTCCATTAAACGTCCGCGTGTTGCTACAAGTGGCAAGGCATCTTCAATAGATAGGGCACCTGCAGCCACCAATGCACTATATTCACCAAGACTATGCCCTACAGCCATCTCAGGCTGCACTCCTTCACCGATAAGAGTCTGATGAATTGCTATGCTTGTCAGCAATAATGCTGGTTGGGCATTTTCTGTTTCTGTTAAGGTTTCTTTTGGACCATTAAACATAATTTCTTTCATATCTTTATTTAATAAGTCATTTGCTTGAGTAAAAAGCGTTTTAACTCGTGGATATGTTTGATAAAATTCTTCGCCCATTCCAACTGCCTGTGATCCCTGACCAGGGAACATAAATGCAACACGTTTCATTAAATCACTCCTTGATATCCATTGTTTCTACTGTTGTCCGAATTGTTTCTGTTACTTGATGATCAACCATATGCTTGGTCTGTTTAATGGCGCTTACAATTGCTCTTTTATTTGATGAGCCATGCGCTTTGATAACAGGAGCCGCAAGTCCGAATAATCCCGCTCCCCCATATTCGGAATAATCTAAGCGGTTTTGCAGTGATTTTAAATCATTTTTCACCATGCCTGCAGCTAATTTTGTTTTAAATGAGGATGTTAACGTTTCTTTTAATAATGAGAATACAGTCTGAGCTGTTCCTTCAATTGTTTTCAAAGCTACATTCCCACTAAAACCATCTGTCACAACAACATCAGCAGCATGATTAAGCAATTCTCTTGCTTCCACATTGCCAACAAAATGAATTGGTGCTTTTTCCAAAAGCTCATACGCTTTCTTTGTTAAATCATTACCCTTCCCATCTTCTGTCCCAACATTCAGCAAACCAACAGTTGGTTTCTCAATGCCACGAACCTTTTTAGCATAAATAGAACCCATTACGCCATATTGCAAAAGATGACTTGGTTTTGTTTCAACGTTTGCTCCAACATCTAAAAACAGAAAGCCCTTTTCATCAATCGTTGGCAATGTTGGACTTAATGCAGGACGAGCAATCCCAGGAATCCGTCCAATGATAAATAAGCCTGCACTCATTAATGCTCCCGTATTTCCTGCAGAAATACAAGCATCTGCTCTACCTTCCTTCACTTCTTTTGCCATTAAAACAAGGGAGGCATTCTTTTTTCGGCGAACTGCACGAACGGGCTCATCATCTCCAGTAATTACTTCATCCGTATGTATAATCGATATATTTTTAGAAGATGTTAAAAAAGGTTTTATTTTCGATTCATCACCAACTAAGGTAATATTCAAATCTTCAAATTGGGAAATAGCTTCCACTGCACCAAGAACAATTTCCTTTGGCGCATGGTCACCTCCCATTGCATCAATTACTATTTTCATTTGATTTGTCACCTGTTTCTTCATGAGATTGGAACATCTGGAAGATGCCAGTAAATACAATTTCATTATCAACAAAGCTATTGACTTTGACGATAGTCAGATCCTTTTCATTTTTTCCTTCTACAACCGCCTTCGCGATAACCCGTTCTCCTTCTCTGACCTGTCTGGTAAACTTAATCTCAGAATTGGCCGTTAATGCGAGTTCATCATTAATTACGGCAACAGCAAGTGAATTGGCCTGAGCAAAAAGGTGATGTCCTCTCGCAATCTTATTTCTTGTAAATACAAGATCATTGGTTATATCAAGTATTGAAATTGCTCGATTATCCAGTTCCAAATCAATAATTTCACCAATTACTTCATCAATTTGTAACGCTTTTAATGTTTCATTCCACTGTTCTCTAGCAACAGACTTTATTCTTTCACGCATTTCCGGTATGCCAAGCTCCATCCGGTCTAAGCGAATTGTCTGGATACTTACCGCAAATTCATTTGCCAGCTGCTCATCCGTAATAAATGGTATTTCTTCAATTTTTTCTTTAACAAACCTTTGCCGCTCTGCTTTTGTTTTTCTCATAATGCACCGTCCATCATTATTAATCTAACTTTTATGACTTGGTACTAATAGTAATATATAATAGCTGAATTAATTATGCAAGTTCTCAATTTAGGTATGAAAGAATAAAGCCCTCATTTAATCTAATTTTTTGTTTAAATCCGGGTCATTCTCGAGCAGCTCATACAATTTAGCAAATTGCTCATCCTTTGTTAATAAATGATTATTTACGATCTCTTGAGCATCTTTCCTGGCTGTTTCCAGTGCCCGATAATCATGTACCATATCTGCCACCTTAAATTCAGGTATTCCACTTTGTTTCTTTCCAAAAAAGTCACCAGGTCCCCGAAGCTGTAAATCTCTTTCTGCTAGCTCGAAACCATTATTTGTTTCTGTCATAATGCTCATTCTCTCTTTACCGACCTCATTTTTGGGTTCCGCAATTAGAATACAATAGCTCTGCTTATCTCCTCTGCCCACTCTTCCACGTAATTGATGGAGCTGAGATAGCCCAAAACGTTCAGCATCGTAAATAACCATAATTGTGGCATTCGGCACGTTCACACCCACTTCAACCACCGTCGTAGAAACAAGCACTTGAATATTATTTTCTGCGAACGCCTTCATTACCTGGTCTTTTTCTTCAGCTGGCAAGCGTCCGTGCATTAATCCAACCTCTATTTCCTCAGGAAAGAAATCTGCAAGCTGCTGATAAAGATCGACCGCATTTTGAATATCTAATTTATCGGATTCCTCTATTAACGGGCTAATCAGATAAGTTTGTTCCCCTCTGGCAGCATGCTGTTCAATAAAGCTCAAAACTCTTTCAAACATGTTTTCCTTTACCCAAAGGGTTTCTACTTCCTTTCTTCCAGCTGGCATTTCATCAATAACAGAAACATCCATATCTCCAAAAGCAGTTATAGCCAATGTTCTTGGAATCGGCGTTGCCGTCATAAATAACACGTCGGGATTTAGTCCTTTATCTCTTAATATTCTTCTTTGTTCAACACCAAAACGATGCTGTTCATCGACAATGACCGTGCCTAAATCATTAAAAATAACGTCTTCCTGAATCAGAGCATGTGTACCGATAAGGATATCCACTTTTCTTGACTCAAGACCTGCAAGAATTTCCCTTCTGTCCCGAGTTTTTACGGAACCGGTAAGCAGCTTAATAGTTGCATTCTTCCCAAATAATTCTTGTAATGATTGGTAATGCTGTTCAGCAAGTATTTCTGTCGGAACCATTAATGCTCCCTGTTTTCCAGCAGTCAATGATGCATATAAACTAATTGCTGCTACAGCTGTTTTCCCTGATCCAACATCCCCTTGAAGCAGACGATTCATTCGAAGCGGGGATTCCATATCAAATAGAATTTCTTTGAGTGATTTTTCTTGGGCATTTGTCAAATCAAAGGGAAACATTTTAATAAATTGCTTAACCTTATCTATTTTAATTGCTTGTGCATTTCCTTTGGTGGCTTCACGGTGTTTCTTTCTTAAGAGCTGCATTTTTAACTGAAAAAGTAAAAATTCTTCAAAGATAAATCTTCTGCGGGAATGCTTAAGCTGTTCCCGACTTTTCGGAAAGTGAAGCATCTTTATTGCATCACTGCGACTGGGCAGCTTATATGCTTGAAGATATTGCATTGGCAGGATTTCCTCAATTTCATTTTCATAATCCCTTAAAGCCTGTGTAATTACCTTTTTCAATTTATAATGCGTCATATCTCCTTTAAGGGAATAGATTGGCTGGATTTCACCAGTTTCTTCCAGGGCTCCTTTTCGGTAGTTGCTTACCGTTATTTGCAGTCGATTAGCATCCCATTTCCCTGTTAGTGTGACTATATCTCCTTGCTTCAATTGGTTTTTAGCAAAGGCGCGATTAAACATTACTGCCTTGATTGCAACATTTTCCACTTCAACTGTCAGAACGAGCCTTGATTTTTTTTTGCCGTAAAAACGAAGGGAAGGCTCATAAACAACCCTTCCCACAATTGTTACTCTGTCTTCATGAATGAGCTCACTTAGCGGCAGAATCTCCAGCACATCATATTTATATGGCAAATACAGAAGCACATCTTCAATTGTATCAATACCGATTGCTGCCAATTCTTCGGTTAGTTTTTCACCAACCCCTTTTATACTTTTCACAGATTCATTAAGCACTGCAATCACTCTTTCTAATAAATGTTCAAAAAAAGGGATATTCTGAACATCTTCATCTATACCGATAAAATGAAACTTCATTCAGTGGTTTTTTTCATCCCCCACTGCATGTTAGTTGAACCAATCGGGCATTTACTGGCAGTTGTCCCCCACTTACAATTTTCGTTTTCACCTCGAATTCTTGAAGTGAGGGTCTTACTGCTAATTAATTCGGGATAAACCAAATATCTTTTCTTTCAGTAATCTTCCTGTTGGTGTATCTGCAAGACCGCCTTCTCCAGTTTCACGAAGATTGGAAGGCATCTGCTTTCCAATACGATACATCGCACCTATTACTTCATCACAGGGGATTCTGCTCGTCACTCCGGCCAATGCAAGGTCAGCTGATACAATTGCCTGTGATGAGCCTAATGCATTACGCTTTACACAAGGAACTTCCACTAATCCTGCAACAGGATCACATACTAAACCTAACATATTTTTTAGAGTTATCGCGAATGCATCCGCTGATTGTTGTGGTGTACCACCAGCCATTTCAACAATCGCAGCTGCTGCCATAGCGCCGGCAGAGCCGATTTCAGCCTGACACCCACCTGCGGCACCAGATATAAAGGCATTATTTGCTACAACAAAGCCGAATGCTCCAGCCGTAAATAAATAGCGAATCATTTGTTCGCGGGTTGGATTCAATTGATTTTTCACTGCGAACAATGTTCCTGGGACACATCCTGCACTTCCAGCTGTAGGCGTGGCACAAATTGTACCCATTGCAGCGTTTACTTCATTTGTACCCATTGCCTTACTTACAGCGTCGAGTAGAATGGGACCAGAAAGCGGTATATGATTTTTCATATATTCTTGGACCCGCACCGCATCACCACCAGTTAATCCAGTAACTGACTGCACTCCTTCAAGCGATTCTTCAATCGCATTTTCCATTACCTGAAGGTTTTTTTCCATTTCTTCATATACTTGTTCGCGCGTTTTATTTTTTACATCCATTTCTTGAAGAATCATTACTTCAGAAATAGGAATATGTTGTTTTTCAGCTATTTCTACGAGTTCAGCAACAGTTCGAAACATAATTATCCTCCTTTCGTTACTAACTGCTAATTTTGGAAACCTGAACAATATGGTCTGCGCTCTCTAATTCTAACAACACATTATCATCTGCGTTTTGGTCTATTTCAATTACCATAAGCGCTTCTTTTCCTACATCTTTTCGATTTACTTCCATATGACCAATATTAATTTCATGCTTTGCTAATATTTTAGTAACAGAAGCTATCGCTCCAAATCTATCATTATGCATAATAAGAATTGCTGGATGATTTCCTGAAAGTCTAAGTTCAAAGCCATTCAGCTCGGTAATCTCTACTTTTCCGCCACCGATTGAAATTCCAACAAGCTCCAATTGATCTTTCTTATCACCAATAACTAATCGGGCTGTATTTGGGTGGCTCACTGCTGAAGAATCTTCAATGAATTCAATATCTAATCCATTGTCTTTGGCGATTTCCAGTGCCTTGCTCATGCGTTCATCATCCGTTGCAAAGCCAAGCAGCCCTCCGGCTAGAGCAAAGTCAGTTCCATGCCCTTTATATGTTTTCGCAAAAGATTCATAGAGATAAATTTTCGCCCAGGCAGGCTGTTTCCCAAACAAATTTCGGGCAGCAAGTCCAATACGTGCAGCACCAGCAGTATGTGAACTGGAGGGTCCAATCATAACAGGCCCGATTATATCGAACACGGAGTTATATTTCATTCTATCCACCGCCTTTAAACTATAATTAATTTCTTTAATAGTATAACAAAAATGAAAAGATTAAGCATTCCAGACTAAACTTTCGCATCATAATTGCATAACAAGCCCGACAACTTCCATAATTAAAGTGCCGATAACTTTGATTAGAAGCAGACCTCTACTGATACCCGTAGCCCGTTCACACTTCGCTTTCCGTGGGCGGCTGGTGAGCCAGCTATGCTACGCATACCACCGTCTCACCGTTACCTCTCATCCCACAGGAGTCTTCGTGTGAACGGGCTGTTCCGTATGACAAGCTTATTTAGCACTCTAATTACTTTGATAAAATAAGAGTAGTAACGATATGTAGAGTGTTCTACTAAAAAATATGTGGCGTGTGTGTAGAATAAAAAGCAATTTTGAAAATCAACATGCATATCTTCTCTCGTCATTTAATGAAATAACTACTCATTTTTACCAGGGAGCAATCCAAATACCCGAGACTCCTGCAGGAGGACAGGCCTAGGCGAGACCACGAAGTGCATAGCACGAGGGGGCTAGCATTCAGGAAAAAAAGCAGAAAACCAAATTGATTCTTGGTTTTCTGCTTTGGAATAAGATAATTGCTGTTTATTCGACTGAAAGGATATATGCATAGATGGGCTGTTCACCATTATGAACTTCAATTTCAATATCCTGATATTTTCCCTCTACAAAGCTTACAATTTCATTTACTTCCTCTTCAGAAACATCTTCACCATACAGGATTGTTAAAATCTCATCATCTTCCGTTATTAACTTTTCTAAAAGTAATTTAACAGATTCCTGTTTATCTTCATGAGAAACAACGATTTTCCCATCTTCTATTCCCATGAAATGATCTTTTCCTATCGTAATACCATCAATTTGTGTATCACGAACAGCATACGTAATCTGACCCGTTTTCACTTCATTGCCAGCTGCTGTCATTGCTTCCTGATTCTCTGTAAGTGCTGCATCAGGATTAAAGACGAGCATGGCACTTATCCCTTGAGGAATTGTTTTTGTTGGAACGACAGCTGCATTTTCTTCCGCAATTTCAGCTGCTTGTTCAGCGGCCATTTGAATATTTTTATTATTAGGCAAAACCAGGACATTTTTTGCGTTGGCAGTTTTGATTGCATCTGCAATATCCTGTGTACTTGGATTCATCGTTTGCCCACCCTCTATAACGACGGACACCCCTAAGCTTTCAAATAGGGATTTTAAACCTTTTCCCATTGCGACAGTCACCACACCGAACTCCGCTTTTTCCTTAGATGAATCTGAAGCTTCCTTTTTACTGATAATTGCACTATGCTGTTCACGCATATTTTCAATCTTCATATTTATTAAGCTGCCATAACGCTGCCCTATAGTAAGACAGTCACCCGGTGTTTCGGAGTGTACATGAACCTTTACAATTTCATCATCTGAAACCACAAGAAGAGAATCCCCAATTTCACTAAGCTCATTACGGAATGCATTTTCATCATATGGGTTTTTTTCCAGCTTCTCTTCTTCAAATTTGACCATAAACTCTGTACAGTAGCCATAAACAATTTCTGATGTGTCCATAAAATCCTGTGTAATTTTATGATGTTCCGCATTAACCATATCATCCATATCAATGATTGTTTCTTCTGGAAGGGATTCCCCTTTCAACGCTGCAAGGAAACCTTCATAAATTGTCACGAGTCCTTGTCCACCTGAATCAACTACCCCAACTTCTTTCAATACTGGCAATAAACTTGGGGTTCTTTTAAGTGAGGCTTTTGCTTCAGCAAGCACTTTTCCCATTAATTCAATAATGTCAAGCTCTGCCTCAGCTTCTGCAACTGCCTTAGCTGCCGCATCCTTAGCAACTGTAAGTATGGTACCTTCGACAGGCTTCATAACTGCTTTATAAGCTGTTGCTGCACCTGCTTCAAAAGCAGAAGCAAGCCCTTTAACATTGAGTTCTTCCTTTTTATCCATTCCTTTAGCAAAACCGCGGAAAATTTGTGAGAGAATAACCCCAGAATTGCCTCTTGCTCCCATTAAAAGACCTTTAGCTAAGGCATCTGCTACTTCAGAAACATTCTCTGTGTTTATCTTCTTCACTTCATTCATGCCTGAAGTCATGGATAAATTCATATTTGTCCCCGTATCTCCATCTGGTACTGGAAAGACGTTTAAAGCATCAATTTTCTGAGCGTTATTTGTTAAATGATGCGCTCCAAGGAAAATCATTTTTGAAAAATGAATCCCATTAAGCTTATGTAATGTCACGCTATTTCCTCCTTAATAAAGTGAAACTTCGTTCAGCAGGGATTCTGTTTACCCCTGCTGAATCTTACTTAATCGTTTGCTACACGTACTCCTTGAATATAAATATTAACTGAGTCAATGGATAGACCTAGTGATTGTTGTAATGTATACTTCACTTGAGATTGCACATTATTAGCCACTTCAGAAATTTTTGTTCCGTAGCTGACGATAATATATAAATCTATATGCAGTTTTTCATCTTCCTGACGAACGATAATTCCACGTGAATAATTTTCTTTTCTAAGAATTTCAGCTATCCCATCACGGATTTGACTTTTCGAAGCCATTCCAACAATCCCATAACACTCAACAGCCGTACCTCCAGCAATTGTGGCAATTACCTCACTCGTAATTGTCACTTGACCGTCCTTTGTATGAAGTTCAATGGACATACTAATCCTCCTTAAATGCTCTTTTATATAATTTTTATAAGTATAAAGACAACAATGATAACATACAGAGTATAAAGTTATTCTACTACAACATGCCCCTTTTTAAAAGCAGATACTGCCTTAAAAGCACGATTAACTTACTAGTCCTTTTACAATTCTAGAAACAATCTGCTTATAGGCTTCGTTCTGAAAAATGTTTTGTTCATTCATTTTCTCTTATTACAATGGCGGATTTTCATGTTTCTGTCAAGAAGCTTTTCTTTCAATTAAAAAAGATTCATTGCAATCTCTATTAACTTATGATAAATTATAACAGTATGATTAACGATATTTGTAACAGTAAGGAGGGATTGTCATGGCTAGAAAATGTGTTGTAACTGGTCGTAAAACGCGCAGTGGAAATCAACGTTCTCACGCTATGAATTCCAACAAACGAAATTGGAAAGCTAATGTACAAAAAGTACGTATCATGGTAGATGGAAAACCTAAACGTGTATATGTATCTGCACGTGCATTAAAATCAGGTAAAGTAGAACGTGTATAATTCTTAATACCCGTTAAATTTTGGGGATTTTTTTATAACTCCCCCAAGAAAAAGCACTGATCGGTGCTTTTTTTATTACCTAAATTAATAACAAGCGCCTGTCTAAAAAAAATACAGCTTCTGTCTCTTATTGGACAAAAGCTGTATTTTTTATTTATCCTTTTTAAAAACACCCATAACCACTTTGACAAATCCACCTATAAACCTTGGGAGTTTAATCGTATAAAATTTAATAAGTTCCCCCTCCTTCGTACAACAAAGCTATGAATCAGTAATTAATCACGACTCTTTATTACTAATAATATGCCTCGTTCATACGAAAAAGTACCACTATCTTTAATAAGTTTATTCGTTGATTTTCATATGTCACACATTCGCTGCTGCAATTATATCTCTAATAGCCTGTTCTCTATTTTCTTTATTAAATACAGCACTCCCAGCTACTAATACATCGGCTCCAGCATCTGTACATTTTTTTGCTGTTAGTGTATTGATTCCGCCATCCATTTCTATTTCAAAGGAGAGGTTCATTTCTTTTCTCCATTTGTCGAGCTGCTTAATCTTTGGAACGACTCCTTCAATAAAGCTTTGTCCCCCAAAGCCTGGATTTACAGACATAATCAATACAAGATCAACATTTGCAAGAATCGGGAGCAGCATTTCAGCAGGGGTTGCAGGATTAATCACTGCCCCAGGCTTTACTCCTAATTCTTTTATCAGCTGAATTGTTCGGTCAAGATGTACACAAGCTTCCTGGTGAACAGTAATGATATCTGCTCCTGCTTTCGCAAAAGCAGGAATATACTGGTCTGGATTTTCTATCATTAAATGTACATCCAGCGGCAACTTTGTCACCGGTCTGATTGCCTCAACAATGAGTGGTCCAATCGTAATGTTTGGCACAAAATGTCCATCCATTACATCTACATGAATATAATCCGCCCCACCTGCTTCTACATTTTTTATTTCTTCTCCTAATTTAGCAAAATTAGCAGATAGAATGGAAGGTGCAATTTTAACCATTTTAGTACCTCGGCTTTCTCATCTTTATTTCTTCTAGAAATTTTAAATAATTTTCATAGCGGAAGGGAGCAATTTCTTCCTTTGCAACCGCTGCTTTTATTGCGCATTTTGGCTCTTTCACATGTAAACAGCCGCGAAACTTACATTGATGCATTCTTTCACGAAATTCCGGATAGCAGTCAGACAGGTGCTCTGCTTCAATTTCTTTGAAATTCAAGGAGCTGAAACCTGGAGTATCTGCTACCAGCCCACCATGGATATTAACGAGTTCTACATGTCTCGTCGTATGCTTTCCTCTTCCAAGACTTTCAGAAATTTCACCTGTCTTTAAGCCCAGTGAGGTATCCAGCATATTTAAAATAGATGATTTACCTACCCCTGATTGTCCAGCAATTACGGTGACCTCATCCTTTAAATAGTGTGTGATTTTTTGAAAGGAATCATCATCTTCGGTTGAAAGCAATGCCGTTTCATAACCAATCGCATTGTATATCATCTGATATGCTTCCATTTCTTTTTTCTCATTTTCTGAAAGAAGATCTAATTTGCTTATAAAGATTACCGCTTTAATTCCTTTGGATTCAATAAGCACGAGAAATCGATCGAGCAATGTTCGATTAAAATCGGGTGCTTTTGCAGAAGTAACGATAATCGCCTGGGTTATATTGGAAATCGGAGGGCGAACCAATTCATTCGACCGTGACTTGATATTCATGATATAACCTTCATTTGAATCATCGTATTCAAAGTCTACAAAGTCCCCTACTAGGGGGGTTATGTTCTGATTACGAAAAACCCCTCTTCCACGACATTGATAAACTTGATGCTCCACGGTTTTCACATAGTAAAAACCACTTAAAGCCTTAATAATTCTGCCTTCTGCCATTTATTCACCCTCTTCATATGGTACAACATCACTCGTCAACGTTTCGTCATCGCGTGTAATTAAATATTCCGCCTCCGAGTTTGGGGTGATGACAAGCGTAAAAGTTACTGGTGTATCTTCTGTTATAGTAATCTCTTCAAAGACATCGGAAATTTTATTTTCCACATCACCAATATAAATCCTTACCACTTGCTCTACAGGTTCTGCTGACTCCGTTTCCTCATCCTCTGAAGCCTCTTCATCTTCAAGCTGATCTCCCGTATATGGGACAGTGTATGTGATTGTATGCGAAGAAGGCGGCTTTTCTTTAGGTCCAATAGAAATATAGACTGTAACAGTATCACCTTCTTCCAGCTCAGTTCCTGAATCAGGGGATTGGCGAATGACATGTCCTTTCTCCGTTGTATTGGAATGTTCTTCATTTAAAGCAATTTTAAGATTATTTTTATCCAGATACTCTTTCACTTGATCTTCTGTCATACCTGTTAAATTATTTAAACTAATTAATTCAGGTCCCAAACTTACTTCAAATATTACCCTCGTTTCGCTTGGTATTACTTCCGTGTCCGGCGAAGGCTGTAATTGATTTAAAATTTCTCCTGCTGGACGATCAGAATGTTTTTCAACTGTAATGATATCATCAGGATTAAATCCTTCATCTTCGAGAACTTTCATAACTTGGCTGATATCCTGGCCAACGTAATCTTCCATTGCAATTTTTATTTTACCTTCACTGACGGTTAAGGTTACGGTAGATCCTTCCTTCACCGTTCGTCCGGCAGATGGATCCATTTTAGTGACAAAGCCTTCTTCTACCTCATCAGAAGGCTCATCTTTCTTTTCAACAGTGAGATTCAATTTTTCAAGCTCTTCTTTTGCTTCTTCAAATTCCCGATCTACATAATCTTCTAAAGTAACATCCTTTGGCTGTAAATAAAGCAACGCAGCAATTCCACCGGCAACTAACAAAATAAGAATTGTGAGGATAATCAGCCATTTTTTCTTTTTTCGCTTTTTTGGCTTATCCTTTTTCGGCTTCTTCTTTTCTTTTCCTTTCTTCTCGGGTGGATAGTTTTTTGTCCCGTCCTCTGGCGTACTTATAATTGTATCCTGATTTTCTCCTCCAACAAACTGATCATCTGTAATAATCGGAATTGCTCGTGTTTCTTCGCCGGCTTCTACAGGCGGGCTGTATGGCGCTTCATTTATACGGTCTGGGTCAAGAACATGCTCCATCGCATTTTCTAAATCATAAATTGATTCGTAGCGATGAAACGGGTCTTTCGCTGTTGCTTTTAAAACAACATTCTCCACACTTTGTGGAATATCCTGATTATACCTTCTCAGAGATGGCGTTTCACTTTGCAGATGTTTTAAAGCAATAGAGACGGGTGATTGACCAGAAAATGGCAAGTGCCCAGTCAATAATTCGAAAAAAACAATTCCAATCGAATAGATATCTGATTTCTTCGTCGCCATCCCGCCTCTTGCTTGTTCTGGCGATAAATAATGCACGGAACCCAGGATAGAGTTCGTTTGCGTTAATGAAGTTGCACTTAATGCAATCGCTATCCCAAAATCAGTAACTTTTGCTTGTCCAAAACTGTTCATTAAAATATTTTGCGGTTTGATATCCCTGTGAACGATATCGTTGTCATGGGCATGAGCAATAGCGGAAACGATTTGCTTCATAATATCGACTGCTTCAGAAACTTCAATCGGTCCATTTCGCTGTATGTATTCTTTTAATGTCAGCCCATCAATATATTCCATCACCATGTAAAGAATATCGCCCTCTTCACCAACGTCATAGATACTGACAATGTTAGGATGAATTAGGCTTGTGGCGGCTTGAGCCTCCCGATCAAATCGTGTAGTAAATTCACTGTCATTAACGTACTCTGATCGCAGTGCTTTAATTGCTACATCCCGCTCTAAGATTGTATCTTTAGCAAGATATACGTCTGCCATTCCGCCACTGCCGATTTTTCGTATAATCCTATAGCGTTCATTTAAAAGGTGACCTTCTCTCATTCATTTTCACCTGCTCTCGATGATGCGTCATGGTCTATGATTGCTAATGAAATATTATCTTCACCACCACGCTCATTAGCAAGATCAATCAATTGTTCTCCAACCGTACTTAATTGTTCTGACCTGCTGAGAAAGTCTTTCAACTCTTCATTATTTACTTTATCTGTCAATCCATCAGAACAGAGTAAGAGTTTATTGCCCTTTTCCCATCCCATTGTCTGAATATCGCAAGCTACCGTTTCTTCTGTTCCTAATGCACGAAGTACTACATTTTTTCTCGGATGAAACGCTGCATCAGCAGTAGAAATTTGTCCTAGACGAATTAGTTCATTTACCAGGGAATGATCTTCTGTGATTTGCTTCAGCTCGTCATTCTTATAAATATAACAGCGGCTATCACCGATATGACCAACCGTAATTAATTCATCCAGGCAGACCGCCAGGACTAATGTCGTACCCATACCTTCTAAATCCATATTCCCTTTGGCTTTATGGTAAACTGCCTCATTCGCTTTCTCTGCCGTCTCATTAATCCAGTCTTCAATCTTCTGTGGTGCGGAAAATCCTTTATGGCTTTCCCATTCCTGCTGTAAATATTTCGTTGTCGTCTGACTCGCAACATCTCCTGCTTTATGTCCTCCGACCCCATCAGCTACCACTACAAGCATTTGACCATCAGCATTATAAAAGATTCCACCTGAATCCTCATTGTGACTTCTTACTTGACCAATATCCGTTAAAAAACGAGCTTCCATATTGACCCCCCTTTAACAATTTTCCGCGTGTATTTAATTACCTTGATTATTACATAATAAACAGCAGAAAAAAATAGCTTTAATTAATTTTTTTTAATCTGGATAAAAAGAATCCATCTGTTTGGTGTGTGTGCGGGAATAATTGTAAACCATATTCTGTCACTCCTATTGAAGCTTGGAGCGCTTTAGGCAGCTCTTTAAAAAACATGTTATCAATTTCAAAATCCGGGTTCATTTTTAAAAATTCTTGCACCACTCGTTCATTTTCCGCTTTTTCAATCGTACATGTGCTGTAAATCATTAAGCCATTTATTTTTAGCAATCCTGCTGTACTATTTAAAATATCGAGTTGAATGACTTGCAATCTAGCAATATCTTCCAAAGACTTTTCGTATTTAATTTCTGGCTTGTTGCCAATTACCCCTAAGCCGGAACATGGTGCATCGACTAAAATCCGGTCAAAGCTTTCCTTTTGATACTTCTCTTTTAGTTTGCGAGCATCACCTTGCTGCGCGTGAATAATTGTCAAACCCAATGTCTCAGCTTTGTCAGAAATTAATTTTACTTTTTTCTTATGAAGATCATGCGCGTGAATCACACCAGTATTTTGCATTTTTTCAGCAATATGTGTGGCTTTTCCTCCTGGTGCACTGCAAGAATCTAATACCGTCATGCCAGGCTCGGCCTTTATCATTTCTCCAATTAGCATAGAGCTTTGATCCTGAATGGTCAGCATTCCTTTTTGGTATAATTCGCTAGTTAAAATATTCCCTTTTCTTATAATAATTCCTTGCTCCGAAAGCTCAGAGGCTTGTACTTCAAAGCCTTCTTTTTCGAGCTGCTCAATAATTGTATTTCTTGAGGCCTTAAGCGGCTGCGTACGTACAGCAATAGGTTTTTTCTTTAAATTTGCTTGGCAAATTGCTTCTGTTGTTTCAAAGCTATATTGATTCACCCAATGTTCTACAAGCCAAAGCGGATGACTGGTTTCAATCGAGAGCCTTTCCAATGGATCGGCAATTTCTGATACATCTGCTACACCATTTCGCTGCACGCTGCGCAGTACCCCATTAACAAATCCCTGGATTCCTTTATGCCCTTTTTCCTTCGCAATTTCAACTGCTTCATGAATAATTGCATGATCGGGTATTTTATCTAAATAAATCATCTGATAAAGAGATATCCGCAGCAGAATCTTTACCCACAGTTCGATTTTTTTATTAGAGTCAATAAATTGCTCAAGGTAATAATCAAGTGTTTGTTTTCTTTCTAATGTCCCATATACAATTTGTGTAAAAAGGGCTTCATCTTTGGAGCTTAGTGTTTTCGCATTGATTTCCTGATTAAGGAGCAAATGGCTGAATCCGCCATCTTTTTCTATACGAATCAATACTTCTAATGCGTTTTTTCTTAATTGAGATGATTTCATATTACTCTCCTAAACGGATACCAATTTTAATTCGATCTGCTGTACCTTGTAAGTAATCTTTTACAGACATTCGCTTCTTCCCAGCTGGCTGAATCTCAGTAATTCGGATACCTTGCTGGTTTCCACACACAACAACAAAATCTTCATTATTATTTTTCTTTACAATTTCCCCTGGTTTCCCATTGTAGACTGTATCATCGGGCTCACCCCACCATATTTTTAAATTTTTCCCCTCATATGTAGTATAGGCAACTGGCCAAGGGTGTAATCCCCGAATCTGATTATAAATTTCAAAATTTGTTTTTTCCCAATTAATCCATTCATCATCACGCATAATATTTAGAGCAAAAGTTGCTTTTTCCTCGTCTTGCGTTTCTTTTGAAAGCTCATTCCGGAAAAGTGCCGGCAGCATATCCAATAACAGCTCTGCTCCAGCTTCAGATAGTTTATCATGCATGGTCCCGACATGATCATCGTTTTCAATTGGAATCGTCACTCGGGCCAGCATATCTCCAGCGTCAAGCTTTTCAACCATATACATAATGGTGATGCCTGTCTCCTTTTTTCCTTGGATAATCGCATGATGAATCGGTGCTCCACCACGTAATTCGGGAAGTAAGGATGCATGGACATTAATCGCTCCAAATGGAGGTGCTTCAAGCAACTCATTCGGAAGTATTTGCCCATAAGCTGCAGTAATAATTAAATCTGGCTTGTACTTTAGAATTTCTTCATAATTATGCCTCAGTTTTTCCGGTTGAAAAACGGGAATTCCAAGGGCAATAGCCGCAGTTTTAATTGGTGAAGCAGTAATTATCCGTTTTCTTCCTTTTGGCCGATCGGGCTGTGAAACAACTAGAACAACTTCATATTCCGATTTAGCAAGTGTCTGTAAAAT
Organism: Oceanobacillus sp.; assembly: GCA_032085455.1. GTDB lineage: Bacteria > Bacillota > Bacilli > Bacillales > Amphibacillaceae > Oceanobacillus. The sequence continues at coordinate 159,155 of DAMDKS010000003.1, read as the reverse complement.
TGGTACTGAAAAATCAGGTGTTCCCATAAAAACAATTCGCTTCATTTTGTAACCTACTTTCTATTATAAAGTGAAACTGCGTTCAGTGGATTTGCTGCCAGTTCATCCGGGATAAAAATCACTTTTTTACATCAAATGATAAGGCTGCATATCTAAAATAATTTGCAAATCATTTTTTCTTGATTCTTCTGCAAAAAAATGAGTTACCCCTTGTAAATATTTTCTTAATTCTGGTTCGTGCTTGTATTTTATCATGCATTGATAGCGATATCTATCTTTGATACGCGGAATCGGTGAAGGTGTTGGTCCAAGAATAACGGTTGGCTGATGAACCTTTTCCAGCAGCATGCGCACAATTTGTTGTGCGGACTGGACAACCTTTACATGATTTTGATGGGTAATTGTGATTAGCGCTAAATAATAATATGGCGGATATTGAAAGGCTTTCCGCATCGCCATTTCTTTTAAATAGAATTCGTGAAAATTATATTGGCTTGCAAGCTGGATGCTGTAGTGCTCGGGAGTATAGGTTTGTACGATTACTTCTCCTGTCAGTTCATGTCTTCCAGCCCGTCCGCTTACCTGTGTAAGCAGTTGAAAGGTCTTCTCGGAGGAGCGGAAATCAGGAAGATGCAGCATAGAGTCAGCAGTAAGCACACCAACTAAAGTAACATTTTCAAAATCCAATCCTTTCGCAATCATTTGTGTTCCCAATAAAATATCTGCTTTTCCATCTGCAAATTGCTTTAAAATTTTCTCATGCGCGCCTTTCCTTCTTGTTGTGTCAACATCCATCCGCAGTACGCTTGCTTCAGGAATAAGCTGGGTTAAAGCTTCTTCCACACGCTGTGTCCCCGTTCCAAAATAACGAATCAAATCACTGTTACATTCCGGACAAATTGTCGGAACGGCTTCCTCATAAGCGCAATAATGGCATTTTAATCGATTATTATTTTTATGATATGTCAAGGCAATATCACAATGTGGACATTCTTTTACATGCCCGCAATCGCGGCACATAATAAAAGTAGAGTATCCCCTTCGATTCAATAGTAATACAATCTGTTCGCCCTTTGCCAAACAATCGGCAATCTTATCCATTAATAATCTGGAAAACATGGTCCGATTTCCGGCATGCAATTCGTTGCGCATATCAACCGTAATCACTTCTGGCATTGGTTTATCATTTGTTCGCTTCTTAAGCGCTGCCAGCTTGTATACATCTTTTTCAGCCCGGGCAAAGGATTCCAACGTTGGTGTCGCACTGCCTAAAACGACTGGAAAATGATTATTTTTCCCGCGTTCAATTGCTACATCCCGCGCATGATAACGCGGCTGATCCTCTTGCTTATAGCTCGTCTCATGCTCTTCATCTATAATAATTATTCCTAAGTTTTCAAATGGAGAAAAAATAGCTGATCTTGCTCCAACCACAACTTGCACTTCTTTCCGTTGGATTTTCCGCCATTCATCAAATTTCTCACCATCAGATAAAGCACTATGCATTACAGCAACATTTTTTCCAAACCTTCCCTTAAAACGATTCACCATTTGTGGCGTTAATGAAATCTCCGGAACAAGGACGATTGCTTCCTTGCCTTTATTAATGACCTCTTGAATTGCCTGCAGATAAATTTCTGTTTTTCCGCTTCCAGTTACCCCATGAACAAGAAAAACTTCATGATTTTCCTGTTCAATGCTTTTCAAAATGGGCTCAATTGCTTGCTCCTGTTCAGCAGTCAGCTTTAACGCTTCTGTTCTTACAATAGAATGATCATCATAGGGATTCCGAAAAACTTCTTTACGATACGTTTCCAGAAGATTTTTCTCAACTAATGTTTTTATCGTGCTATTTGTCGTCTGAAACTTTTTTAATAATAATTTCTGTGTTATTTCCTCTGGACTTTCAATAAAATAATCTAAAATTGCAGCCTGTTTTTTGGCGGTCTTTGGCAATTCCGCAATCGCTTCTTCTAAAAAATGAAGTGCTTTTTTTGGTCTAACCATGGTTTCAAACTTCTTTGTAATTTTCGATTCAACAATATACTCAATGGTCAGCTCTCCAGCTTCAACTGCTTTTTTCAGTTGATAATAACTTAATGAGGAGCCCTCAAATAACTCGAAAGGTATGGCATCCAGACCAGCAAATAAATCCTCTAATTCCGGAATTAGTTCCTCATTTGTATTACGTACTATCTCTTTTTTATATTTTGATTTTAACACCCGTGGAAGCATTACCTGAAGAGCTGTTACTTGGAGCGACAGCGTTTGATTCGCAAGCCATCTTCCTAAATCCAGCAGCTCCTTCGTAAGCACAGGTTCAAGGTCAAGTACTTCTGCTATTGGCTTCAATTTTTGAAATGACGACTCCGCTGCCATCTCCACTACAAACCCCATAATTTTTCGTGGACCAAATGGGACAATTACGCGCATTCCCGGTTTTAAAACATGAAGATAGCGTGCTGGTATTTCATAATCAAAGGTTTGGTCGATTGCACTCGCAGGAACATCGACGATAACTTTCGCAATCCTCAATTTCTCTCATCCTTCATATCCCGTATGATTAGTTGCCATAGTTTTTCAGCAATTTCTTTTTTTGCTGCCAATGGAAGCTCTTCCGCTTGTCCAAGCCGGTTGATATACGTAACAATATTCGTATCCCCCGCAAAACCCGATCCCTCAACTGCAACATTATTAATGACGATGGCATCAAGATTTTTCTTTGCAAGCTTTTTTTTGCCGTATTCGATTATATTATCTGTTTCTGCAGCAAATCCAACAAGAAACTGCTTTTCCTTTTTTTCACCAAGTGAAAGAAGGATATCTTTCGTACGTTCCATTTCGAGTGATAAGTCACCAGCTTGCTTTTTCATTTTCCCTTTATAGACCTGCTTTGGACGATAATCCGCTACAGCAGCTGCCTTAACAACGATGTCCGCTTCTGGGAATACATGATGCATTTTTTCATACATTTCTTCAGCCGAAACAACATCCACTCTTTTGATTGCTGAATTATTCATGCTTTCATTCGTTGGACCAGCAACAACTGTTACTTCCGCGCCAAGTGCTGCAGCTGCTTCCGCTAAACGAAAACCCATTTTTCCTGATGAACGATTCGAGAAAAAGCGAACAGGATCAACAATTTCTCTCGTTGGCCCTGCGGAGATAAGCACTTTCTTTCCTTGCAGTGGCTGGTCGCTTTGCTGATGCTGTTCAATCACTTCAATAATTGTTTCGGGCTCTTCCAATCTCCCTTTTCCAACATAGCCACATGCTAGATAGCCCGCACCTGGTTCTATAAAGTGGTAACCCCACGCTTCTAATTTTAGCATGTTTTCAACTACGGCTGGGTGGGCATACATATGTACATTCATCGCAGGGGCAATGTAAATATCTGCACGCGTGGCTAATAGAGTAGTCGAAAGCATATCATCAGCAATGCCATTTGCCAGCTTTCCTAATATATTAGCTGTTGCAGGAGCGATAATGACCACATCAGCCCAATCTGCGATATCTATATGAGCAATTTTTTCATGATCCTTTTCATCAAATGTATCAATATATACAGGATTTCTAGATAATGCTTGAAAGGTTAATGCTGATACAAATTTGGTCGCATTTTCTGTCATCATTACTTTTACATTCGCACCTTTTTGCGTAAGTTTACTTGCTAGTGCACAAGCTTTATATACGGCAATTCCACCAGAGATGCCTAATAGGATATTTTTTCCTTTAACCATATTTTGAACCCCTTTCCCTAGTTGCTACAAGTTTATCACATTTACATCAAATCTACATTTTTTCGCTACTGCTTTTGTTAAGAACCATTTCTTCATAATTAAATAAAGACTGCTATATTCTTAATTTTTGCTTTCCTTTATATTGCAAAGAAAGTAGCAATCACTGGAAGCAATAAGCTAATTTAATATATGTCGTATTTTATATCTTACACATATCGTTCTGCGGGAATAAAATACCCTCGCTGAGCTGGTTCAGCGAGGGTTCTTGATATAAGTTTAGTTGGCAACGTACAATTTTTCCGCTGCGATTTCTTCTAACGCAACTCCTACAGGTTTATGGGATTTAGGATTATCTACTAATGCCTCCGCGTCATCTGATAGTTGTCTTGCGCGTCTTGATGATAAGGTAACAAGTACATACTTTGAATTAATTTTTTCCTGTAATTGATCGATTGATGGTTCGAGCATCATATTATTCAGCCTCCAATATCTTTTTATATTGCTTTTCAACACGTTCTCTTCGTAAATGTTCACTTTGAATGATTGCTTTTATCTTTTCAACCGCCAGATTCACATCATCATTCACGACCACATAGTCATAAGCATGCATCATTTCAATTTCATTTCGTGCTTCCTTTAATCGATTGATAACCAGCTCTTCAGATTCTGTTCCGCGACCCTCAATTCGATTCTTTAATTCATCAAGGCTTGGCGGAAACAGAAAGATAAATACACCTTGAGGGAAGTTATTTTTCACTTGCAGTGCACCCTGCACTTCTATTTCCAAAAATACATCCTTCCCTTTTGCCAATGTTTCCTCGACGTAGGCCCGAGGGGTACCATAATAATTATTCACATATTTTGCATGTTCTAAAAGCTGATTCTCTGCAATCATATTTTCAAAGTGCTCTCTGGAACGATAAAAATAATCCACTCCATCTGTTTCCCCTGGCCGCATCTCTCTAGTTGTCATCGAAATGGAGTACTGCAAATCTGTTTTTTCTTCAAAAAGCTTTTTACGAACCGTTCCTTTTCCGACTCCTGATGGACCTGAAAGGATAAATAAAATACCTGACTCATCCTTCAATTACAATTCCTCCTAAGATTCTAGCTCACTTTCTTATATAGAATACCTATATACAATAAACAAATCGTTATTCTTCTGTCATTTCTTCATGTGAAATTACTCTTTGCCCTACCGTTTCTGGCTGAACAGCAGAAAGAATCACATGGTCACTATCTGTAATAATTACCGCTCTTGTCCTCCTGCCATATGTAGCATCAACAAGTTTATTATTATCGCGGGCAACAGAAATAACACGTTTGATTGGTGCTGATTCCGGAGATACAATTGATATAACACGATTTGCTGAAACAACATTTCCGAAACCGATATTAATTAATGCCAAATTCAAAACCTTTTCCCCCTCTATCAGCAAAAAAATCTAATGAATTACGTTCAAAAGGACTGTGAACACCTTTCATAGAATCTGCTCTCTATTGTTGTGGCATTTTACTAATCTTTTATATACTATACTTTAATTTAACAAAAAACGATAGAAAAAACCAGCATTGCTTCCATTTTATTCGATATTCCGCCTCGCTTCTTTACTATTTTTTCGTAAATGCAAAGATGGTTGTTGGAATCATGCTCAGAACAAGAATGAGCAGCCAATCCATAACTCCTAATGTAGTTGTATGAAAAATCGGCTGTAATGGCGGCCAATAGATAACGACTAATAAAAGTAAAACAGAGGATAATACAGCAAAATTTAAATATTTATTCTCAAAAGGATTTCTGGAAAAAATAGATTTTTCACTGCGGCAGTCAAAGACATGAATTAATTGTGCCATAACAAGTGTAGCAAAAGTAATCGTTTGTGCATAAACAAGATTCGCAGGATCATTATGATAGGCAATCATAAACGCAAGTAACGAAACAATACCAATCAGTATTCCTCGACTGATAATCTTATATCCCAGTCCCCGTGCGAAAATTCCTTCTCTCGGATTTCTTGGTCCCCGTTTCATTACATTATCTTCTGAAGTATCCATACCAAGCGCCATTGCTGGCAGTCCATCGGTAACAAGATTTACCCAAAGAATTTGTACTGGAACAAGTGGCAGCGGCATAGCGAGCATAACTGCAAAAAGCATAACAAGAATTTCTCCAACGTTTGAAGCTAATAAATAACGAATAAACTTCCGGATATTTTCATAAATATTTCTTCCTTCATCAATTGCTGCTTTAATTGTTGCAAAGTTATCATCCATCAATACTAAGGACGAAGCCTCTTTTGTAACATCCGTTCCGCTTAATCCCATGCTAATTCCGATATCAGCGGCTTTAATAGATGGTGCATCATTGACACCATCTCCCGTCATTGCAACAATATGACCATGGCTTTGAAAAGCTTTCACAATCCGCAGCTTATGCTCAGGAGTTACTCTGGCAAATACAAATATATCATCAATTTGTTTTTCAAGATCATATTGAGACATCATATTCAATTCTCTTCCTGAAACAACCCTTCCAGTTTTAGGAAGAAGATCTAGTTTTTCAGCAATTGCCTTTGCAGTATTCATATGGTCTCCAGTAATCATGACTGTTTTTATCCCCGCTTGTTTACAAGCAGCAATTGCTGTTTTTACTTCTTTTCGCGGTGGATCCATCATTCCATATAATCCGAGAAATGTAATATCTTTTTCTAGTGACGCTAGCTCAGGTGAATCACCCTTTAAAATCGGTTTTATACCAATTCCAATAATTCGCAATGCATCATCCGCCATATTTTCTACAGTTTGATTTATTTTCTTGCTGCCAGCAGCATCAAGCGGCTTCCTTCCTTCTTTTGTCATAATGAACCTGGAACGGGGCAATAACACCTCTGGTGCCCCTTTCATTATTAAAAACTGCATCCCATTTTCATCCTCAATGATGACACTCATTCTTTTTCGATTGGAATCAAAAGGGAACTCCTTCATTACCCGATAAGCAGTTTTGGCATTTTGGTTGATTCCCAGCTTTCTTGCAGCGACCACTAGCGCACCGTCTACTGGATCACCATCAATATAATATTTTCCTTTATTCATATTTAATATGGCATGATTGCAAAGCACACCGTAAAGCAGCATGGATTCAAGATTTGGATAGGACTTGTCCAACTCTTGTCCATTTAATAAAATTTCGCCATCGATATGATAGCCCTCTCCAGTCAGATGTAATACATCATCATTAATATATATTTTTTTCACTGTCATTTGATTTTCTGTCATTGTACCCGTTTTGTCCGAACAAATGATAGAGGCAGAGCCTAATGTTTCGACGGAGGATAGCTTTCTTACAATTGCTTTACGTTTAATCATCCGCTGCACTCCAAGCGACAATGCTACGGTTACAATTGCTGGGAGTCCTTCAGGAATTGCAGCAACTGCCAGAGAGACCCCTGCTAAAAACATATGATACATTGGTCTTCCCTGCATTACACCAAGAACCACAACAAGTGCAGTCATGATAAAAGCTACAACGATTAAAATTTTCCCGAGCTCAGCCAATCTTCTTTCTAATGGTGTAATGATTTTTTCCGTCGTAATCATGAGTGAAGCAATCTTCCCCATCTCTGTGTCCATCCCAGTTTTTACAACAATTCCAATACTATTTCCCTTTGTGACAAGCGTGCCCATGAAGCCAATATTCAGCTGATCCTGTGCATCAAGCTTTGCTTGCTTCACAGCTTGTCCAGTTTTTACCACTGGCAATGATTCGCCAGTTAATGCGGATTCTTCTATTTCAAGACTATTTGCTTGTACAATCCGAATGTCGGCCGGTACCCTGTCGCCACTGTTAATTTTAATAATATCGCCAACGACAAGCTCACGGGCAGGAATCCTTTTCCAGTTGCCTTCTCTTTTTACGTGAGCAAGTGGTGCAGATAATTGCTTTATCTTTTCCAGAGAATTTTCTGCTTTTTGTTCTTGAAAATAGCCAATACATCCGTTAACCAATACGATGATCAAAATTGCTATCGCATCAATAAATTCGCCTAAAAGACCAGCAATTAAAGTGGCACCTAAGAGAACAATCACCATAAAATCCTGAAATTGTTTAAGAAAAATTAGCCAGCGTGGCATGTGTTTTTGACCAGATAATTCATTCTCTCCAAACTTTTTTCGTACAGCTTGTACCTGTTTTTCCGATAACCCATCTTCCACGGTTACATGAAGTTTTTCTTCCACTTGTTCTACATCTAATTGATACCAATTCATCTCCATTCCTCCAAATCCAAAGATTCCACCATTACTTCCATATGTATGTATCATAGGAATAAATAATGCTATAATTACCGAAGAGGTGATGACATGCCATTCGATGGAATTGTTGCCAGAGCGGTAACACATGAATTAAAGGAAAAGATTATACCCGGAAGAGTATCAAAAATTTATCAGCCAACTGCTCAAGAGCTAGTTATAACTTTACGCAGTCACGGAAAGAACCATGCATTATTACTATCCATTCATCCAACATATGCACGTATGCATTTAACAAATGACAGTTTTCAAAATCCCAAGGAACCACCCATGTTTTGTATGGTGCTTCGCAAGCACCTAGGCGGATCAGCTGTACAATCTATTGAACAGGATGGAATGGAGAGAATCATAAGAATCACCTTTCACACTAGAAATGAAATTGGCGATGAAAGTGAAAAGCAACTGATTATAGAACTGATGGGAAAACATAGTAATATTATTCTTATAAATAAAGACAATCAAATAATTATAGATAGTATGAAACATATCTCATTATCGCAAAATCGCTACCGAACCGTTCTTCCTGGCTCTGAATATATCTCTCCGCCCACACAGAATAAATTAAACACGCTTGAAATCTCTGGAGAAGACTTATTAAGAAGATTGGATTTCAATGCTGGAAAAATTGACCAGCAACTCGTCCATAATCTGGTTGGATTCTCTCCTTTTATTGCTAAAGAGATTGTTCATCGTGCAAACCTCGGTGCAGCAGCTGTCTATCAAGAAAAATTCGAGGAAGTAAATCAATTCATTAAGTTGAATAAATTTGAACCAGCCATTTATCGCGGAAAAAAAGAAGACTTCCATGTCATTGAAATATCTGCAAATAAAGAAGAAAAAATCACATTCCAATCTGTTAATGAGATGCTTGATACTTTTTATTCCGGAAAGGCTGAAAGAGACCGTGTAAAACAGCAGGCAAAGGATTTATCGCGTTTTATAAAAAATGAAATAAATAAAAATGAACGGAAATTAAAAAAGCATCAGCAGACATTGAAAAAAGCAGCTAACGCCAAACATTATCAAAAATATGGCGAGCTGTTAACTGCCCATCTTCACCTGGTAAAGCAGGGAGACCGAAATGTTAAGGTAATTGATTACTATAATCCAGATCAAACAGAAATTGAAATTGAACTGAACCCAAATCGAACACCAAGTGAAAATGCTCAACGTTTTTTTAAAACCTATCAAAAATTAAAAAATTCAAAAGTCATGGTTGAAAAAGAAATATTGAAAACACAAGAAGAAATCAATTATTTCGAGCAGCTTCTTCAACAAATTGAAGTTGCGAGCGTCGAGGATATTGAAGAGATTCGCGAGGAATTAAGAGAAGAGGGTTATCTGAAAAAGCAACGTGCTTCCAAGCGAAAAAACAAACCCAAGAAACCAGCACCTGAGGAATTTACGGCTTCAGATGGTACTGTAATCCTAGTTGGAAAAAATAATAAACAAAATGAATACGTAACAACAAAGCTTGCTCATCGTTATGAAATCTGGCTGCATACAAAGGATATACCAGGATCACATGTTGTTATACGTGCTCAAGACCCAAGTGAAGAAACAATCCTTGAAGCAGCACAGCTTGCAGCATTTTTTAGTAAATCACAAAATTCTTCTGCTGTTCCTGTAGACTATACAAAAATTCGACATGTCAAAAAGCCAAATGGAGCAAAGCCCGGTTATGTAACTTATGATAATCAAAAAACCGTCTACGTAACACCCTCAGCAGAATTCGTTGCCAAGAAAAGAAAAAAATAAAAAGAGGCTGGGACATAACTAGTTAAAAATTGGAAAAAAGATTGCAGGAGCAAATGGATTCGATTAGAAAATTTCTGATTGTTGCGTGGGGAATTTCAAGACCCGCGCGTCAAACGCTAATAGCCGCGCATGACCACCATGTATGCGCGGCTAACCAACATTCACGCGCGGGTTTGGTTGTTGATCATGCGCGGCTTTTTGTCGAACCCGCGCGGACCGCCCCACACAACATCTTCTTTCTTATTTACTGAAGTTTATTCCCAGCCCTTTTATTTTTTAGTCTACTCAACTGCTTGAGAAACTAATTTAACATCGATATTTCCTCTAGTTGCTTTAGAATATGGGCAGAATTGGTGGGCAGCCTCTACTAAGTCTTGCGCATCTTCAGGGTTTACACCTTGAATTTCAACATTCATGGTTACTCCAATTTTGAAGCCACCATCTTCTTTATCCTTCATAAAGCTAACCTTTGCTGTAGTTGTAGAATCAATTTGTTTATTTTTCTTAGAGGCTACTAGGTTTAATGCTCCATCGAAGCAAGACGCATAGCCTGCAGCAAATAATTGTTCAGGATTTGAGCCTTTATCTTCTTTATTCTCTGCTGGGTTTACTAGTTCTAAATCAATTATTCCATCTGACGATTTCACATGCCCATCTCGTCCATTTTTTGCTGTTGCACTTGAAGTAAATAGTACATCACTCATTTGAACCCCTCCTTTAAACGGTAATAATACTTTTCCACCTTTACTGAGATATTAAACCTCAATATTTAGGCAAACCGCTATTTAACTTATGAATGTTAAACTGTCAATTTATAAAAATTCAGTTGTGGTTAGGGATTCGATAAAGTGATTTACCTGGGAAAGCTGCCTCACTCCTTCTTGGTAGCAAACCCAAGTATCACGAGTAACAGGCTCACCATCCAGAGTTAAGGGGATATGCGGGTATTCTTCCATCATTTTATCTGAAACGCTCTCCGGAAGGACTGCCATCCCAATTCCCTGCTTCATAAATTGCTTGCATGTTTCTATTTGATCCACTGTCAAAGTCTTTAATGGCTTTAGCAAATGCTGATGATGGTAAAGCCAATGATCAACAAGCTCATGCATGCTGTCATCACTTTTAAACGAGATTAACGGTCTTTCTTTAAGCTTATCCGCTGGAAAAGGCTCTGTATCAAAAATATAAAGCGGATCAGCAAATAAACGATTATTCGTGCTTTCCTTTAGTTTCTCTCCTCGAATAATACAAACATCATATTTTTTATGATCTCTTCGAATATCCTCGCTGATTCCTGTTACCAGATCAATTGCTACTTTGGGAAATTCACTTGTATATTTTCCTAAAATTGCGGGCAGAAAACGCTGGCTGATAAGTGAAGAACAAGCAATGGACAGAGTACCCTGCACATCTTTACTGGACTGGGCAATCTCATTCAGCAGTGCTTGCTCTTTTGCAATCACTTCCTTTGCATGCTGTAAAATCAGTTCGCCGATTGGAGTCAATTTTAAACGTTTCGAAGTCCTAATAAAAATCTGTTCCCCAAAATGTTCTTCAATATATTTCAACCGTTGTGTTACTGCGGGTTGGGAAATAAGAATGACCTTAGCTGTCCCTCTGATTGTCCCAATTTCATTCAATTTTAGAAGAAGCTCATAATCATCTATTTTCATTTATCTCATCCTTGCTTGCTAGCTAATACATTCATTATATATGAACTTTACGGAGGAATCAGCATTCCAGTGTTACCTCACTGAAAGCTCCAGGTCATTTCTCCATGCTAGCATCGCAGATTTTTCTTCCTTAGTAATCTGATTCTTACTGTTCAGTTCATCTAATAGTCTATTGAAATTAGTGATTGTCGCAAAATGATAGCCGGCATTTTTAAAGTCTCGCTCTGCTTGAGCAAGACCATAAGAGAAAATAGCCAAGATACCAACTATTTCTGCTCCTGCTGCTTGAAGTGCATTCGCTGCATCAATTGATGACCCTCCGGTTGAAATAAGATCTTCAATTACTAAAACCTTTTGTCCTGTTTCAAACTTTCCCTCAATCTGATTTCTTTTACCATGACCTTTTGGTGTTGAACGAACATAAACCATTGGTAAATCAAGCTCTGCACTTAGCCAAGCAGCATGTGGGATTCCAGCAGTTGCACAACCAGCTATCACATCTGGGATAAGACCTCTTTCTTTCATAATCGAGATAAAGCCTTTTATAATCTTTTTACGCATTTCTGGATAAGACATAATTAAACGATTGTCACAATATATTGGTGACTTAATCCCTGATGTCCATGTAAAATATTCTTGAGGACTTAATTGAACAGCCTCAATATCTAATAAATCACGTATAATTTCTTGATCAAATACCAATTGTATTCATCTCCTTTAATGCAGTTTTATAAGCTTGTTTTGGGTTTTTTGCACTTGTAATACTTCTCCCAATAACCAGCTTATCCGCACCTATTTCTTTCGCAAAGGCAGGTGTCGCAATGCGCTCTTGATCATCTGTATTCGTATTTTTCAAACGGATTCCAGGAGTAATTGTAAGAAAGTCTTTTCCACAGACTTGCTTGATTTGCCTTACTTCGTGCACAGAACAAACAACACCATCTGCTCCGCTGCTTTTTGACATGGCTGACAGCTTCGTTACTTGCTCTTCCAGGCTTCCTTTTATATGCAATTCCTGATTCATGCTTGCTTCATTCAAGGATGTTAGAATTGTAACTGCAATCAGCTTCGTGTTTGAACCGCCACCTCGAAGTAAGCCTTCTTTTGCACGTTTTATCATTTCGCTTCCACCAAGCGCATGCACATTAACAATATCCACTCCAAGCTTAGCCAGATTCTCCATTGCTCGCTCTACCGTTGTAGGAATATCATGAAGCTTTAAATCAAGAAAAACAGGGTGATTGTTCTTCTGTAACTTTTCAATAATCTGCCGGCCCTCACGATAAAATAGTTCCATGCCCACTTTTACCGGCACCCCGTCAAGCTCGTTTTGTTGAAGAAATTGCTCTACTTGTTTTCCGTCAGGATAGTCTAATGCTAAATAAATTTGATTTCTCATGTGAATACCGCCTTTCCAACCGCTTCTTCTACAGAATGAAAGCCATATTTTTTTAGAACGGATGGCAGTTCATTAATCATTTCCGGTAAAACAAATGGATTTTGGAAATTTGCTGTACCTATTGCTACTGCATTAGCCCCTGCTAATAAAAATTCCAGTACATCCTCCGCATTATTAATGCCGCCCATTCCTATAATTGGCAAGGATACCTGTTGCCTTACCTCATAAATCATCCGAATTGCAATCGGTTTAATTGCAGCTCCAGATAACCCTCCTGTCTTATTGGCAATGAGGGGTCTATGTGTTGGTAAATGTATTTGCATGCCAGTCAATGTATTAATCATCGTTAAACCAGCGGCTCCTGCTGTTTCAACCGCCCTAGCCATTGCTGTGATATCAGATACATTTGGTGACAGCTTTACAAATACCGGCTTCTCACTCGCTGCGACTACTCTTGCAGTTACTTCTTTTGCCATCGCTGGATCTGTACCAAACTGAATACCGCCTTCCTTTACATTTGGACAGGATATATTTAGCTCCAAAGCATGCACAGCAGATTGATGATTAAACTTTGCAGCAACCGTTTCATATTCTTCAATCGTACTGCCTGCAATATTAGCTATAATAGCAGTATCATAATTTGCAAGAAATGGAACTTCTTCCGCAATGATTTTATCCACCCCAGGATTTTGCAAACCAATGGCATTAAGCATGCCTCCGGATGTTTCTGCGACACGTGGAGTTGGGTTGCCTAAACGTTCTTCCCCAGTTGCAGCTTTCATGATGACTGCACCAAGCTTGCTTAAATCATAGAATTTACTATATTCTCTGCCAAACCCAAAGCAGCCTGATGCTGGCATGATTGGATTCTTTAAATGAAGACCAGGTAATTGAACAGATAGATCCATCATAAAATTACCTCCTCTGCAGGAAAAACCGGACCATCATGGCAAATCTTTTTATAGCGTTGTCCAGTCACTATTGGAATAGTACAGGCAGCGCAAGCACCAACGCCGCAGCCCATTCTTTCTTCCAATGATATGTATCCATTCTTTGTGTTTAATTTTTCCGATACTGCCTTCAACATTCCTTTTGGTCCGCAAGAATAGAACCTTTCAAATACTGGAAGCTGGTAAAGCACATCTGTTACAAATCCTTCCTCTCCATAGGAGCCATCATCCGTTACAATCAGTGTTTCGCCTAGTTCGAGAAAAGCTTTTTCATAGAAGACATGTGCTTTCGATTGGAAGCCCAATACAGATATAACGATTGCACCATTACTTTTTAATTGCTTTCCAAGATAATACAATGGCGGCACGCCAATTCCGCCCCCAATAAGAACTGCCTTCTTCCCTCTCATTCCTTCCAGTGGAAAGCCATTTCCATTCGGACCTATTACATCAAGCATCATTCCGCTCTTATATTGTGAAAGTGATTCTGTACCTTTCCCTAAAACTTTAAACAGGATAGTTAACACATTTCTCTCTTTATCCATATCAGCAATGGAGATTGGTCTTCTTAGAGTATAGCCCTGCAAGGATATATAAATAAATTGCCCTGGGGAAGCATGCCTTGTTATATATTCATCCTGTAGTACCATTTCAAATGTATCAAGTGCAATTTGTTCATTTTTAATAATTTTCATTTCTGCTTTTCTAATCATCGAAAATGACCTCTTTTATCCATCATTTTAGTTTGGCAAGGTGACTCATTATTTTGTCAGATTGCTATAAACCACTTTGCCGTCTACCATTGTCAATACTGGATTTCCATACACCTTCCAGCCATCAAAAGGGGTATTTTTACCTTTAGAATAAAATTGATTGCGATCGATTGTTTTTTCTGTATCCAAGTCAATCAGCACTAGATCCGCTGCGGTATGATTTGTTAAACGTCCATATGGTAAATGAAATACTCCAGCTGGTTTAACTGTCAGATAATCGACAAGCTGTGATAAATGCATTTTCCCTGTTTTCACTAAGTGTGTATAGAGCAGAGGAAATGCTGTTTCTAAGCCAACAATCCCAAATGGTGCCTGTAAAAATCCCTTTGCCTTTTCTTCAGCAGTATGTGGTGCATGATCCGTTGCAATAAAGTCAATTGTCCCATCCAAAAGACCTTTCAGTAATGCTTCCTGATCCTCTTTCGCCCTTAGAGGTGGATTCATTTTAAAATCAGCATGATCCTCTTTAATATCTGTTTCATTCATGAGTAAATGATGTGGACTTACTTCAGCAGTGACATGGATGCCAGCCCGTTTCGCATCGCGGATAACACGAACGGACTCTTTTGTACTTACATGGCAAACATGATAATGACAGCCTGTCTTTTCGGCTAATAATACATCCCTTGCTATTTGAACGGATTCACTAATCGATGGCAGTCCAGGTAAGCCCAGCCGTTCACTGATTTCGCCATCATGAACTACACCACCATATACAATTGAATTATCTTCGCAATGTGCAACGATCGCTCTGCCAGCTGCTGCAGCATCCTGCATAGATTTCAGCATAAAATCTGCCGTTTGGATACCGACACCATCATCTGTAAAAGCAAATGCCCCTGCCTCTGTTAAACCATTAATATCTGTACGCTCCTCCCCTTGCAAACCTTTGGTAATGGAAGCATATGGGAGTACACGAACAACAGCGTCATCCTTTATTTTTTCCAGCAAATTGCTTAAGTTCTCTGTACTATCAGGAACGGGATTCGTGTTTGGCATAGCACAGATTGTTGTATAGCCACCCCTTGCAGCTGCTAATGTTCCTGTTTTTATTGTTTCTTTCTGTTCACCGCCAGGCTCGCGCAGATGTACATGTACATCAATAAAACCGGGCAGCAGCAAATTTCCTTTACAATCAATTGTTTCATCTGCAGCTTGATTAACTTTCTCTGCTATTTCAATAACCTGATTGTCCTCGATTAAAATCTCACAATCCCTCAAATCATTAGTTGTTGATAATCGTTTGACATTTATTAATTGTGTTTTCATCAATAAACCCCCAGTTTTTTAGTAATTCAGTTATAATTGCCATTCGTACATATACTCCATTTTCCATTTGCTTGAAAATACGTGAGCGCTCGCATTCAACAAGGTCTGTATCTATTTCTACTCCACGATTTATTGGTGCTGGATGCATAATGATTGCATGGTTTTTCATTCTTCTCTCTCTATCTTTTGATAATCCATAATGTTGCAGATAATCTTGCACTCTTACCGTATACTCGTGTCTTTCATGCTGGACTCGCAGCAGCATAACAACATCACATACCTCGACTGCTTCATCCATTGACAAATACGGAAAATCCAGCTTTTCTCCTTCAAATCCCGGTACTGCACTTAGATAAACCTCTGCACCTAATTTCCGTAAAGCAATTGCATTCGAGTGGGCTACACGGCTGTGTTTAATATCTCCTGCGATTACAATTTTTAAATTTTCAATTTTTCCGAACTCCTGATAGATTGTCAGTAAATCAAGCATTGTTTGCGTTGGATGCTCCGCTGCCCCAGCTCCACCGTTAATAACTGGAATCGATAATTTTCCTTCGAGCTCCTCATACCAGGTATCTGATTCATGGCGGATGACAAGCAAGTTTGCTCCGATTGCTTCGAATGTTTTTGCGGTATCATATAATGATTCCCCTTTTAATACACTTGAATTTCCTGAATGAAAATCGAGACTTTCTAATCCTAGCCTTTTCTCCGCTATGGCAAAGCTCATTTTCGTTCTTGTACTTGGCTCAAAAAACAAATTAGCTGCAAAAACGGGTTCCTTCATTTGGAAGTTACTGTTCTTGTAACCTTCTGCTGTTTTTAAAAGTGATAAAATATTTTCATTAGATAATTGTTCTACAGAAATAAAGTGTTTCATCATTTTACCTCCACTTTCCTTCATAGGATTAGATTTGATTCATTTTTGGTGGGTATTCTATGAAACGGCTGTAATTATTCTGTCCAAAAAAAATCTTCCTGCAAGAAGGCTGCAAGAAGATAATCATGCTGCTTAAAGCTACAATTAGCTCAAGTACATGTGGATTACAACCTTTTAAATCTCTCTGGATTTAATTAAAAGTTTATCTATTTACTTTTCAAAAATCGAAACCTGATCATCCTTATCTGTTTCATTTAAATCAACCACAATAATTTCTTTCTCTGAGGTTGGAATATTTTTACCAACATAATCTGCTCGAACCGGAAGTTCACGATGTCCGCGGTCAATCAGGACACCGAGCTGAATTTGAGAAGGTCTCCCCATATCAATGACTGCATCCATTGCTGCTCTTACCGTTCTGCCAGTATATAAAACATCATCCACTAAAACAACGAGCTTGCCTGTGATTTCCACATCAATACTTGTTTCTTTCAGTTCTGGTTCTTCATTATCCGTTACTTTTTCCAAATCATCACGGTACAAAGTAATATCCAGCTCGCCAATTGGCACAGTAATATTTTCAATCTGTTTAATCTTTTCCTGAAGCCGGTTTGCTAATGGTACACCACGAGTTTTAATTCCCACTAGAATAAGGTCCTCGGCACCTTTATTTTTTTCTAAAATTTCGTGAGCCATACGGGTAAGCGCACGATTCATAGCTGAATGGTCGAGTACTACTGTTTTCTTTTTCAAGATTGCTTCCTCCCATATTGCAACATCTCTCTATTGCATAATAAAAATCCCTTTTCTTACTGTGAGAAAAGGGATTTGGACATACCTACCATGTAATTTCAGTATTCCCCTTTGCAGCCTCACAGGACTATAATTAAAGGTATGACATTTCTATTCATTATTTCAAAATAAACCACATGTGTCAATACATTTTTTCAATTGTTTTTAAGGCTTCAGCAAAATATGCTGGTATCTCAGATTCAAAATGCATCCATTTATTTTTTATTGGATGCATGAAGCCTATTGATTTCGCATGTAAGGCCTGGCCGCCAATATCTAAGGTCTTTCTTGGCCCATAAAGTGGATCACCAACTAAAGGAAAATCAATATATCTCATGTGTACACGAATTTGGTGTGTACGTCCTGTTTCCAGCTTACATTCAATATAAGAATAATCAGGAAACCGCTTCAAAACCCGAAAGTGCGTGATTGCTGCTTTACCATTATCTACGACAGCCATACGTTGTCTGTTTTTTGGATCTCTTCCTATCGGCGCGTCTACCATTCCAGATTCATGTGGAATCTCTCCATGTACAAGTGCAATATATCTGCGCTCTACTTCTCTTTTAGCAAGCTGTTCCGATAATCCGCTATGTGCCTGATCATTTTTTGCTACAACTAAAAGACCGCTTGTATCCTTATCTATACGATGTACAATACCAGGACGCTCCACACCATGAATACCCGATAAATCATCACAATGGTATAAGAGTGCATTGACCAATGTGCCCGAGCCATGTCCAACAGAGGGATGGACTACCATTCCCCGCGGCTTGTTTACGATGAGTAAATCACTATCTTCATAAGTAATATCAAGCGGGATATTTTCTGCTTTTATCTCCAATGGTACCACTTCGGGAACTTGCCAATCGATTTCGTCCCCGATTTGACATTTATAGTTCGCTTTTACTTTTGCTTTATTCACTTTAACATATCCATTTTCAATCCATGTCTGAATCTGTGATCTGGAGATATCTGAATTAAGTTTAGACAAAAGCTTGTCTATTCTTTGTTTATCCTGTTCTTCGGTTACAGTTTGATAAAAAAAACTCATTTCTTAGCTTTTTCCTTCCTTTTTTCATTTCTTTCTTCTAAGATAGTTGCAATAATTACAAGAATAACACCAATCGTCAATGCTGAATCAGCCACATTAAAAATCGGGAAATGATAATTCCCAAATATAAAGCTTAGAAAATCCACTACTTCCTGTCTGATGAGGCGATCAATAAAGTTGCCAATCGCACCGCCCAATATCAGGCTTAATGAAACCGCTAAAAGTGCGTTGTTCTTCGCGAATCTCTGCATGTAATAAACAATAACAATAATAACAATAATTGTTATAACATAGAAGAAAAACATTCTTCCTTCCAAAATCCCCCATGCTGCACCACTATTCCGATGAGATGTGAGATAAAAAAAGTCTTCAATGATTGGTATACTTTGACCTATTTCCATTTTGGCAGCAACCAGCCATTTTGTAAATTGATCAATTAGAATAACGATAAGTGCAATAAGATAATATCCTAACATGTACGTTCCTCCGATTAACCTGCTTCATCTCTTTATTATTTAATCTTTATTAATATTATACTTTCAAGAATTGAATTACAAGAAGAAGCACTGTATAAAATATCATTTCCTTCTAACTGCACTTATCGAGGTTTGCCAATAAAAGATGGAAGCTGGAAGTATGACTCTCTATTTTTCTGTTCTTGGGATTGTAATGGTGGTTGTTCTCCTGCTGGAGATTTAACAAGTCTATCAGCAGAATCGTGGAAACTATTTATGGAAAATGAAAGAGGATTGTTGTATGGACACATACGCCTACATTCAACCGTTGATTTTAAATAACTAGTAGGCAACGTACTTTGGTATTGTCTTGGGAAGACTGGAAATCCATTTTTATTGTACTTTACCCCTGTTTTAGGATGTTTTTTTCCTGCCAGTTTTCCATTGACAACTTTAATCCATTTTGTTGTTTTTTTCAAAAACTGTTTGACAACCTTCTTCCCACCTTGGCTTTTAACCACAGCTTTTGCTGCTGGAAGCAACCATCCCAAATTCAATTGGTATTCGCCATCTTTAGGAATTAAGTCCGGGTCATATTCACCCTCTATGAGTTCCCACTCAGACTCATCTTCTATAAAGACAACTTCTTCTTCAATCGAATCTACTGATTCATCATCCATATAACTTGCACTATATATACCATTTTCATCAACGAAAGTGCTTTCAAATTCTTTCAGATACGAATCATATTCCTCTTCTGACATGGATTCAAAGAAAATCGCATCATCAACGCTTCCATAATAGCCTTGTTCAACTAAATCTTTTGCTTCTTCAATGCTAATTTCTGAATTGTAATCGACAGAAGATGCTTGAGCTAAAGAAGGACCAACAGACAGAAAGAGTAACATCGAAGAAATTATTGGAATAATAAAATTATTCAGTCTCCTATTCATGCAAAATTTACTCCTTCTTTGTTTGCGTATTTAACAACTACTTTACATGAGCCTGCTACAGTAGTTTAAATAACTACCGTAGCACAATGTAGAGAAATACCTACTCTTTGATCTCTTTACTATCAACTAATTTTTGTAGTTTTTTAGCATACCTTGGAATAACTGGATCAGAGTGTTTTGATAATTGCTCAATCACACGCCTCACTAACGACTTGTTTTCAGAACTCTCCTTATCGTATTTTGAATCAATAAACTTATACAAGACTTCCGCAACAACATGGGGGGCAAAAGCAGCCTTTTTCGAATGAACTAGCTGCTCCATATTCGTAAGTAACCAGGTTGAATCATCATCATGATGATAAAAGTATTCCAATGCTTCTTGTATAATACCTACTTTGTCGGTTTTGAAGAATTTTTCTGCTTCCTCATGCGTGTAGCTGTCGTAAAATTTATCAAGCTCTGTTAAATCGTTTGATCCGTCGCCTTCATCTTCATATAACTTGCTTAGGAATTCCTCAAAGTTGCCAGCAATGACATCCTCGAATTCCATCTCCTTATCAACTAAGATAATTGGAGGATCCATCTTGGTTTGACGGTAATCAAATGCAATAAATCTTTCGCCTCCATTACTACTCAGAATGACAATATCTTTTGGAAGCTCCCACTCTTTGATGAGATAAATTGATTCCAAAACACCATCACTTTTCTTTGTACTGATGCCATGCAGAAAATCAATGGTTAAATCAGCATTCTCCTCTGGGTTCTCTTCATCAATATCTTGTTCGTAGACATACGGGTATCGATTACATTTTAATTCCCCCCCATTCTTCTCTTTAAGTAGATTTATATAAGAAACTGGGAATTTGATACCCAATTTCCTTTCTACTTTTTCTATAGTTTTGTCATCTAGCGGATCCAACTCATAATCATCTAGTACGTGGTTTTCCCAAATATCAGCCATTGATTATACACCTCTCACTCCAAATTTATAGATCAGGATATCATAGAATATAGGGATTACTTTAATATGTGGCTCTTTTACATTATCACCATTTAATAGGAAGGTTTATAGGTCTTTTTATTCATTCTATCGACAGGATTCGACTCCTAACTATACTTCTAAAAAAGTTAGTGAGTGAAAACATTAAATATGATGAGAGGTATAGGATTGCGAAACTCCATCAGAACATAAAGAGAGCAAAATTAAAGTGTGTTGCAGTCTGCTGAAACTATTGTGTTTGTCAAACTTATTATGTGAGAAGATATTTTGTAAAAGAAAAGCTGCTCCTTTCTAAAGTAGGAGCAGCTTTTTTCTTATGCTTGGTAGTGTTCTTTTATAACAGCAGCACAGCGTGAGCATAACGTTGGGTATTCGGCATCTTGACCGACTGTGTCGGAAGAAACCCAGCAGCGTTCACATTTTTCTCCTGAATGTGCTTCAACAAGTACATCTACATATTTAAATTCCTTTGCATCTAGATTCGCATCGACTACTTCTGCTTCAGATACAATCAAGAATTGATGTAAATGAGCAATAGATTGAAGAACTTGTTTTGTTTCTTCATCATGAGGTACAAGCGTTACTTTCGCCTCTAGTGGTTTACCAATTAGTTTTTCATTTCTAGCTTCCTCTAAAGCCTTAAGTACATCGTCTCGAACCTTCATAAAGTGGTTCCATTTTTCCAAATCAAAACCAGTAATCTTTCTTGGTTCCGGAATGTCTGTTAACTGTACACTATCTGCCTTCACACCTGGAATATATGCCCATACCTCTTCTGCTGTATGCGGAATAATTGGTGCCAGCAGCTTAACTAAGGTTGTCAGAATTTCATAATAGGCTGTTTGAATACTGCGGCGGCGTTTGTTATCTGCATTTTCAATATAGAGTACATCCTTTGCAAAATCCAAATAAAATGAGCTTAGATCTACTGAACAGAAATTATGAATTTGATGAAAAATCGGTGAGAACTCATATGCTTCATAATTCGCACGTGAAGCTTGCAGCACTTCTTGTAAGCGGTGAAGCATATATAAATCGGCCTCTTCCATATCTCCTTCTGGTACGCGATTTTTCTCTGGGTCAAAGTCAGCAAGATTTCCAAGCATGAAACGGAATGTGTTTCTAATCTTTCGATATGCTTCAGAAGTCTGCTTCAAGATATCATTAGAAATGCGCACATCTGCCTGATAATCGACAGAAGCTACCCATAGACGTAAAATATCTGCTCCAAGCTGTTTTTGAACCTTGCTTGGCACAATAACATTTCCTAATGACTTACTCATCTTCCGTCCATTTCCGTCCAATACAAAGCCATGGCTAATTACGGACTTATATGGTGCTTTTCCTGTAACTGCAACAGCCGTCGATAAGGAAGAGTTAAACCAGCCACGATACTGGTCACTTCCCTCTAAGTAAACATCTGCAGGACGAACATGGTCTTCACGATTCATTAGTACACCTTCATGTGATGAACCTGAATCGAACCATACATCCATAATATCGGTTTCTTTTGTAAAGATTCCATTCGGACTGTGCTCCGATGTAAATCCTTCTGGAAGTAAGTCTTTTGCTTCTCGCTCAAACCATACATTGGATCCATACTCTTTAAACAAATTAGATACATGATTCACAGTCTCTTCTGTGATAATGGGTTCACCATCTTCACCATAAAATACTGGGATTGGTACTCCCCAAGTACGTTGTCTGGAAATAACCCAGTCTTCACGGTCACGCACCATATTATACAATCTTGTTTCTCCCCAATGAGGATACCAATTGACCTCTTTAATTTCATCAAGAATCTCACTGCGGAAATCTTTAATTGATGCAAACCACTGTGGTGTCGCCCGAAAAATTGTTGGTTTCTTTGTGCGCCAGTCATGTGGATAGGAGTGCGTAATGAAATCAAGCTTTAATAATGCACCAACTTCATCAAGCTTTTCTGTAATCGCTTTATTTGCGGTATCATAGAAAAGCCCTTCAAAGCCAGGAGCTTCTTTCGTAAACACTCCCTTATCATCCACTGGTGATACGGCTTCAATTCCGTATTTTTTGGAAATAAAGAAGTCATCTTCCCCATGGCCGGGTGCAGTATGAACACAGCCAGTACCTGCATCCGTTGTTACATGTTCACCTAGCATGACCAGAGAATCTCTGTCGTAGAAAGGATGTTTCGCAATCACCCGATCCGCTTGCTGGCCTTTGAATTGCTTCACTATTTCTGGACTTTCCCAACCTAATTCTTCAGAAACAGCTTCAAGCAATGCTTTTGCCACGACGTATTTTTCTTCATTTACTTTTACTGCAACATATTCTAAATCTGGATGCAGGCTGATTCCTAAGTTTGCCGGAATCGTCCAAGGTGTTGTTGTCCAGATAATAATTTTATCTCCGTTTTCCAGTACATCTTTTCCATCGGTTACTTCAAAGGCAACATAAATCGATGGTGAGCGTTTGTCATAGTATTCAATTTCTGCCTCGGCAAGTGCTGTTTCGGAGGAAGGTGACCAATATACTGGCTTAAGTCCTTTATAAATATAGCCTTTCTTTGCCATCTCTCCGAATACTTTAATTTGTGCAGCTTCATAGTCCTTTGTTAACGTAATATAAGGATTATTCCAGTCTGCTCGGACACCTAATGCTTTAAATTGTGTACGCTGATTATCTACTTGCTGTAAAGCATAATCTGCACAAAGCTTTCTAAATTCCGTAACCGGCATTTCCTTTCGCTTAATTTTCTTTTTCTTTGTTAAAGCTGTTTCAATTGGCAATCCATGCGTATCCCAGCCTGGAATGTACGGAGCATGATATCCTGTCATTGATTTATAACGAATAATAAAATCCTTTAAAATTTTATTTAAGGCATGCCCAATATGAAGGTCACCATTCGCATAGGGCGGTCCATCGTGCAAGATAAATAACGGACGTCCTTTCGTGCGGTCTAGTACTTTTTCGTAAATCTTTTCTTCTTCCCACAGCTCTTGTCTTTTTGGTTCTTTATTTGGTAAATTTCCACGCATAGGAAAATCTGTTTTTGGCATCATTAAAGTATCTTTAAAATCCATTTGCGCTTCCTCCTTTTATAATCAATAATTTCATCTTTTTAAAAACTCATTTTAGAATGGTTTCGTATAAAGTTAAACTTCATTCAATGGGGGTTTTTTACATCTCCCAAAAAAGTGTTAGTTGAACCAACCGGGGATTTACTGGCAGTTGTCCCCACTTACAATTTTCGTTTTCACCGCAAATTCTTGAAGTGGAGGTCTTACTAGTCAGTTAATTCGGGATAAAAAAAGCCCTCTCCATCCCTGGAAAGGGACGAGAAGGCTCGCGGTACCACCCTTATAAATTTAAATACAGTTAAATTCACTTAAAGTCATATAACGATGACGAACCGTCCATTATTACTTTTATTTCGTAATGGATACATCAGGAGTGATTTTCTAAAAGCTTTCTCTATCAGGCTTTCACCTTTCCCTGATTCGCTATGAAGAGTTGTGCTTTTATACTGTCTCCATCAAAGTATTTACATTTTTTTAGCTTTGCATGTATGAATTATATGTAAAATTTCTTCTGTCGTCAAGAACTAAGCGTTATTTTTCAATAATTCTTCCTCATCACTAATTTCCGCGTTAAACAACTCTTCCCAATCATCGGTTTCAACCATTTCAAGCTGTGCTTCAACAAGCATTTTCAAACGGGTACGGAATACTTTTGCCTGTTTCTTTAATTCTTCCACATCCATTGAAATCCGGCGAGATTTGCTTAATGCTTCATTAATAATGCGGTCGGCGTTTTTCTCAGCCTCTTTAATAATCAATTTCGATTCTTTTGTTGCATTGCCTTTCACTTCTTCTGCAGTTTCCTGTGCAACGAGAATCGATTTGTTCAATGTTTCCTCAATATTCGTAAAATGTCCAAGCTTTTCCTCAAGCTGTTCTACTTTTTCCTCCAGAATTTTCTTTTCACGGATGACAATTTCATAATCCTTAACCACCTGATCAAGGAACTCATTCACTTCATCCTCGTCATAGCCTCTAAATTTGCCCGAAAATTCTTTGTTATGAATATCTAATGGTGTTAATGGCACATTGGCCACCTCCTCAATAAATAGTAAAATATAAAATAGATTATTATCTTTCTATTCGACAATAAATGAATAAATCCTCTAAAAAAGATTAATTATTGTAAAATTGCAGTTGTAATTCTCCATTTTTCTTTACGGGTTTGTCCATCAATTTGAACTAGCTTGCTCCTTCCCTTGCCTCTTACTGAGAGTAAATCACCTTCCTGTAATTGGAATTTTTTATCTTGAATAATCTTATGATTTACTTTTACCTGCAGCTTTTCAATTGCCTCTTGAGCATCTTTACGGGAAATTTGATAAATTTCCTTTAATATCGTATCTAATCGCATGGAAGAAACCGTTTTATTCGTTTCCACCCAATTCGGCTCTTGAACAATCAATTTCGATAATGGAATCTCTTTTAGTTTTACTTTAGCATGTTTTACTGTAGTAAGATTCATCATAACATATTGGGAAATCTCATTTGCTAAAATAATCTGAAGGCATCCTTTTCCAACAACGATATCTCCAAGCTTCTCCCGTTTTACCCCTTGAGAGAGGAATGCTCCCATCACATCACGATGCAGAAGGGTTATAAATTTCTCGGGATAAGCTGCCTCTAATATCGCAATCTGATAATTCTCCTCTGTTACTTCTTCATAAAAGGGGGCAATCAGCATTCTTTTTCTTTCTGCAAATGCAGAGCCGCCTGACGCATATAGTTTTAAATCTAAATTGCTTTCCCCAACAATCATTCTCACAATCTGCTGCTCGCGCGGATCAAGGAAATCTGTCAGGCGGGTAATATAAGACACTTCCACCTGTTCTTTCCAAGAAAGCACCTGATCAATAAAAGGCTGCTCCTCCTTGCGAAAATGCTGATATACTTCCATTTAACTCTTCCTTTATTTCCAACATGACATTCATGTCGAAAGGTTTAAAATAAAAACATTTTGAAAAAAGTAATCAAGCCTGAACGAGCAAGCTGTAAAACAATAATTGCCACAATTGGCGAAAAATCAATCATTCCTAATGGAGGAATAAACTTTCTAAAAATCTCCAAGTACGGCTCACATATTTTAGCAAGCATTATTCCAAAAGAAGATTCACGAGCCCCCGGAAACCAGGACATGAATATATAAATAATTAAAGCGAAACTATAAATTTGAAATCCTAAAAGTATAATTTTCAAAAGTTGCAGCATCCATTATTACCTTCCTTTTTTAAAATTCATTATTTCCCTGATAAGTCTCCGAAATTGAACCCGTAACATCCACACTATCTGGAGTACAAAGAAATGTTTCAGCACCAAGCTTTTGGATATCACCATTCACTGCATAAACTGTTCCACTTAAGAAATCCACAATCCGTTTTGCCTGTTGATTGTCAACTCTTTGCAGATTGATGACCACCGCTCGCTTGTTGACAATATTATCCGCTATTTCCTGCGCTTCTCCATACGATCTTGGTTCACAAAGCACAACCTTTTGCATTGGTTGTGGTACACCTTGAAGATTTACTACATTTTGTGTTTGAGTTTTTGGTTTTATTTTTTCGGGCAGACTTTCTTCTTCAATATACTCATATTCATACTCATCGTCCATTGTAAAGTAGTTTTTAATTTTATTTTTAATACTCACGCTCTTCACCCTCTTCCTTTCTTAGGTAGATTTTCAGTTCACTAATTTCGAACCAATTCGAACATGCGTTGCTCCTTCTTCAATCGCTATTTCAAAATCATTGCTCATCCCCATTGAGAGAAATTCGCACGGAGCGTTTGCAAAACTTTTCGCTTTTATATCATCACGCAATGCTGCAAGCCTTCTAAATACGCTGCGGATGAACGGTTTATCTTCTACATGTGGAGCCATTGTCATCAGCCCAACAACTCGTACTTTTTCATATTGTGCAATTTGCTCAATAAAAGGAGGAACCTCTTCGATACGGAGACCATGCTTGCTTGCTTCTCCACTGACATTTACCTGTATAAAGCAATCAACTGTGGAAGCTGCACGTTTGTTAATTTCCTTTGCCAAAGATAATCGATCCAGAGAATGAATCATATCTACTTTATCAATGATATCTTTTACTTTTCTAGTTTGTAAGGTTCCAATAAAATGCCATTTTGCCTGTTCTCCAAAATTATCATACTTTTCCAAAAAGCCTTCATTACGATTTTCACCAAAATGTTCAATACCAGCATCAAGCAATGCTTGATTTCGTTCAATTGTAACATATTTTGTAACAGCAATTAATGTTATTTCGTCAGAATTTCGCTTACTTTTTTCACATGCTGTCTCAATTTGTTGATTAATCTCTGCTAAATTATCTGCAACAGTCATTTTAAATTTCCTGCTCCTTCAATTTATTATTCCCGAAAACCTATGAAACCAAGCATTCTTCCTGTTTTTCCCTGGTCACGCCGATAAGAATAAAATAACCTGTCATCCTCATAGGTACAAAAGTTTGTAATAGCTATATTATGACGTAATATTCTAGATTGTAAAAGTATTTCATAATTTAATTGCTTTAAATCTAATAAAAAACGATCCTTTTCGATAGGAATCAATACTTTTTTCCGATAAGTTTCATCAATTGCATCATGAATGCGCATATCTACTTCATAATGTTTTTGAGAAATGCCTGGTCCAACAGCAACAAGAATATTTTCCAGCTTAGAGCCCTGTTCCTTAAAGGTCCAAACCATTTCCTTTGCAATTCCTCCAACTGTCCCTTTCCAGCCGGCATGAGCAATGCCAATGATATTTTCTACAGGATCAAAGAAATACAATGGGATACAGTCAGCAAAAAAGGCAGTAAGTAAAATTCCCTTATCTTTTGTTATCATTCCATCGATGCCTCTAAGTGCGGTTTCCGTAGAAAGAGCCCCACTTCCGCAATTCTCTCGGCTAACAAGCTTCACCTTTATACCATGAACCTGCTCGCCTGTTATCCAATTAGAAAGCGGCATTTGAATCCAATTTGCAAGTTTATTTCTATTATTTAATACATCTGTTTTTTTATCATGTACATGGAGTCCGCAATTAAAACTTGAAAAAGCTCCTTTACTTTCTCCACCATTTTTTGTAGTAAACCCAACGACAAGGTCTCTTGATTTCTGTTGCCATTTTTCCAATTCAAGAAATGCTTCATTATTTTGCAGAAAAATCTCCATCGCTAAGTCTACCTCCCTTATACTTGTATCATTTTATCATATTTTGTCTGCAATTTAACCTATTATGATAAATATGTTTATGGGAGCATCAGCGTTTGCTGGTCATATGCCTCTTTTACAAGAATAACATCTGAACCGATTCGTAAAATTTGCTGCCAAAGCACGCGAACTTCCTCCGTTTTTCCAAACATATGGCTCTTGCTTTCCTGATCAGCTAATATTAAGGCAATAATCTTACCTGTTTTCACATCAATTTCCAGATCAATAATAAACCCCAGTCTGCGGCCATCCACAATAGAAATTATCTCCTTCACTTGCAATTCAGATAGTCTAATCACTTCCATCCCCCCCCTTATTAAACTATATGTACAATTCTTTGAGATTTTCATTAGAAACCAAAAATAAAAAAGCAGGTTAAACAACCTGCTTTTTTATACCGGAACATCCACGTCCGGTCTTTATATCCGGCTTTGTGACATCATTCAAACATTCGTTTATTCATTTGTTTAATTGCTGCTTTTTCCAGTCGCGAAACCTGTGCTTGGGAAATTCCAATTTCCTCCGCTACCTCCATTTGTGTTTTCCCTTGGAAGAAACGCTTATTTAAGATTAATTTTTCTCTTTCATTTAATTTAATCATGCCTTCTTTTAAAGACAACTTATCATCCCAAGCTGTCGCTTTATCCTTTTCATCACTAATTTGATCTAATACATAGATTGGGTCACCGCCATCATTATAAATTGGTTCAAATAATGAAACCGGGTCTTGAATTGCATCTAATGCAAAAACGATATCCTCCTCCGGAACACCAATCTCTTCTGCAATTTCTTTATGTGTAGGCTCCCTTGATGTCTGATTCATCAGCAGTTCCCTTGCCTGTAATGATTTATAAGCAATATCCCTAAGTGAACGGGATACGCGAATGGGGTTATTATCACGTAAATAACGTCTGATTTCCCCAATAATCATCGGTACTGCATACGTGGAGAAACGAACATTATGCCCTAAGTCAAAATTATCAATGGACTTCATTAAACCAATACAGCCAACTTGAAACAAATCATCAACATACTCTCCTCGATTATTAAAACGATGAATTACACTAAGTACAAGTCGTAAATTTCCATTTACTAGCTCCTCTCTTGCTGATAAGTCATCATTTTGCTGAAGACGAATGAATAATTTTTTCATTTCATCATTCTTTAGAACTGGTAGCTTTGATGTATCTATTCCGCATATCTCTACTTTATGTCTAGCCACTTTCTTCAACCCTCCCAGTCGATGATACTGTTCAAGGACAGTATCTCCTTCCGAAAGAGTTTTTATGCAGTTTACAAAAATGCAGATTTTGGTAAAACGATGAAAGTCCTATTTGAACGAAGGTTACATCATTTTATTAAATTCTTTCTGCAGACGGCGGATTATTTTTTTCTCTAAACGGCTAATATATGATTGCGAAATACCTAACATATCAGCTACATCCTTTTGTGTTTTTTCCTCCTGTCCATATAGACCAAAGCGTAAGGACATGATTTGCTGCTCACGTTTATTTAATTGTGATAGAGCTGATTTCAATAAATTCTTATCAACCGCTGATTCAAGATTCTTCGTAATTACATCTTCGTCTGTACCTAGAACATCTGATAATAATAATTCATTGCCATCCCAATCAATATTTAACGGTTCATCAAATGAAATCTCAGATTTTAGCTTATTTGTTCTTCTTAGATACATGAGTATTTCATTTTCGATACAGCGAGAAGCATAGGTAGCCAGTTTGATTTTCTTCTCGGGCTTAAAAGTATTTACAGCTTTAATTAATCCAATCGTCCCGATACTAATTAAATCTTCAATATTAATCCCGGTATTTTCAAATTTTCTTGCTATATAGACTACGAGTCGCAAATTTCTTTCAATTAGTATTGCTCTTGCTGACTTATCTCCTTTTGGCAATAAAGCTAATAATTCCTGTTCCTCCTGTTTCGTAAGCGGAGGAGGCAACGCTTCCTTTCCCCCAATATAATATATTTCTGGTGATTTTAACTTTAATTTAAAAAGTAAACGATACCAATAAATTTTAAGTCGAAGTTTCCACATAACTATCCCGTCCTTTCCCTTAAGCTGAGTAACCAGCTGCAGATTGAATCAATTCTGGCTGCAGCAAGCAATGATAGCTTTCATCTTTTGTTAATTGGCCAAATTGAATACCGACCAGAAAATGACTTGTCTGTATTTGATGCATATCATAATGAATAGATAATGAATCTGGTTTTATTGCAAATATAAATCCATTCCCCCCTTCCACACCTTGAAATGGGATAATATGGATATAATCAACCCATTGTCTTGGAATACTGTCCATATCCCAATTATGATAGGCATTTTTTAGCTGTGTCCAATCTTCTTTTTCAAACCATTGTTCTAAAAAAAATTCATCACAAATAATGACCGGCTTTTTTGTAAACGGATCGACCAGCTGATTTCCGCTATCAATATAACCATTGGTAGAAAAGCTTTGCTTATTGATTTGAATGGTAACTGGATAAAAAGCATCATAGCGTATCTTTTCTTGAACGTGCTTGTCCATTCTCTGCTTCGTAAACAGCCAAGCGACTGGAAAGCTAACAGCAATAAATATCCAGCTGATTGGATCACCAAATCCTGTATTATACGTAAAAAAACCAGTGTTCGTGAGCGTAACAGGATTTTGCAGAAAAAAATGGATTGCTACTAATCCGCCACCAATAGAAAAGTTTACAAAATAAAATAAGAATAAAAGCTTGAACATGCGATATATATTTTTAAAACCAAACGCAGCTAAAATGATAAAAATTGAAAATAATATCTTCCCAAACGGGCTGGTTATAAAATGATCCGGATTAAAAATTGAAAGCGGCACGATAAGCGAGGCAAGTAATGCGCCAATAAACAATCTTAGTTTTTTTGTATTCAGCTTTGCTAATGTATTTGTTAGTAAGAGCAGCATAAAATCAAATAAAATGTTTAATAGTAAAACCGCATCAAGATAGATTGACAATTCTCTCCTCCTTTTCACTTTTGCTCATTCATTATTTAATGGATTATCATGAAGTATAACGCAGGCTGTGAGCAAAGTCTGTCAATTCTTGTATGCAATAAACGACTTCTTTTCACTAAAAATCAGATTCTTTGTCGCAGAAAAAATTTGAGGGTGGGAAGATAAGATTTAGAAATATGAACAACAAAAAGCAGAATGGGATTTATTCCATTCTGCTTTCGTATTGATCGTACTATTTAATTATCGATTACGGTTTCGGTTTCTTAAGAAGGTTGGAATGTCCAGTTCGTCTTCTTCTGGTTTTTGCCGTGGTACTTGTTGTTCGCGCTGGATTGGTTCTTCCGGTGCACGAGTTGCTGCATGCTGTTTTTGAGTTAATGAAGGGCGAGCATCTCTCTTTGCAGCTTCCGCTTTTTGCATCGACTCATCAAATCCAGTAGCTATGACAGTTACAATAATTTCGTCATTGAGATTTTCATTGATAACCGATCCAAAAATAACATTTACTTCTTCATCCGCTGCATTCGTTACAAGATCAGCAGCTTCTTGAACTTCATAAAGACTTAAATTCGTTCCACCCGTAATATTCATAAGAATTCCGTGAGCTCCATCTATCGAGGTTTCAAGAAGTGGTGATGAAATAGCCTTCTTCGCTGCTTCTGTGGCACGGGTTTCTCCTGTTGCAATACCAATTCCCATCAATGCAGAGCCTTTGTCGAACATAATCGTCTTAACATCAGCAAAGTCAACGTTAATTAAACCTGGCTTGGCAATTAAGTCCGAAATACCTTGTACCCCTTGTCTAAGAATATTATCAGCCTCACGGAACGCCTCCAGCATTGGTGTGTTCTTATCTACGATTTCCAATAAACGGTCGTTAGGAATGACGATTAAAGTGTCCACGTTCGTCTTTAATGTATCAATTCCTGAAATCGCTTGGTTAGAGCGCCTTCTGCCTTCAAATGAAAATGGGCGCGTAACAACACCTACCGTTAATGCGCCAAGCTCCTTGGCGACCTGAGCGATTACAGGGGCAGCTCCTGTTCCTGTCCCGCCACCCATACCAGCCGTTACGAATATCATATCTGCACCTGATAATACATCTTCCAGCTGTTCTTTGCTCTCTTCCGCAGCTTTCTTACCTACTTCAGGATTCGCCCCTGCACCTAAACCACGTGTTAATTTCGTACCAATTTGAACTTTGGTTTCCGCTTTGGATAAATTAAGAGCTTGTGCATCTGTATTGACTGCAATGAATTCTACACCTTCTACCCCATGCTCAATCATTCGGTTGACAGCATTATTTCCACCGCCGCCAACACCAATTACTTTTATTTTTGCTAGTTCCTCCATATTTGTCTCAAACTCTAACATACTTTGTTCCTCCTAATATGCAAAATTACAAGCGTTCCAGAAGCTAATTTAATAAGAGGCTGTTAAAAAAATGGTAAAGGAAGTTTTGCTGTTTCAGGTCCTGTCTATTTACCCTTTTTTCAACTACACACCATAAGAGGTTTATATCAATTTTAAATAAATCTTTCAAACTGAATGAATCAATCAAAGAAATATTTAAACAAATTAGCAATTCCAGAGTCTTTTTTCTTTTTATTTTCCCTTGGTTCTTTAGACTTTGGTTTTTTTGGATTACGTTTTGGTTTTACTTCCTGATCCATTTCAGCAATTGCCGGATATAATTCCTTACCTTGTATTTTCGCATTACGATAGGCGAATTGCAAGATACCTACACCTGTTGTAAACAACGGTTCTCTAACACCTATGTAATCTGGGATTGCAATTCGAACATTAGAATAAAAGAGACTTTGTGCAAGTTCAAGCGTTCCAGACATTGCCATCGTACCACCAGTCAGAACATATCCCCCTGGCAATTCGTGATATCCCATCCTCCTGATTTCTCTTTCAGCAAATGCAAAGATTTCTTCCAATCTTGCTTCAATCATATCAGAAACTTGTAATTGACTGTAAGTTTGTCTCACATTACTTCCAATTATTGAGACATCAAATGTTTCTTCTTCCTGAGCATCATCGTAAAAAGCATGTCCATAATTTACTTTGACTTCTTCAGCCTCATCAGTTGAAGTTCTTAATCCAATCGACAAATCCTTTGTAATATTATCACCGCCAAGATTTACCACGCTTGTAGCTGCTAAATGGTCATTTTCAAATACGGAAATAGTCGTGCATCCGCCACCAACATCAATAAGTGCAACTCCCATATTTTTTTCATCATCTGAAAGAGCAATCATCCCTGCTGCTAACGGTGACAGGCAAATATCAGAGACTTCAAGTCCAGCCCGTTCCACACATTTCAATGTATTATGTAAAACAGTCCTTGAACAAGTAATCAAGGTGCCTTCCATTTCTAGCCGGACACCGATCATTCCCCGTGGATCAGTGATGCCGTCAAGTCCATCAACAATAAATTGTTGAGGAACAACATCAATAATTTCACGCTCAGGCGGAATCGATACAACTTGTGCACCATCAATGACTCTTGTTATATCCTCATTACCTATTTCCCTATTCTCACTTTGCACGGCAACTACACCATGACAGGGCTGCAATCCAATATGGTTGCCATTAATTCCAACAACTACTCTTCCTATCTGCATTCCAACCATTCGCTCTGCCTGCTCAATAGCATTCCGAATGGATTGCACAGTTTGATCAATATCAACAATTGCACCTTTTTTCATACCCAAGGATTTTGCTGTACCAACCCCAATTATATTTAATGAATCACTTAATACTTCTCCAATAATTACTTTAATTTTTGTAGTTCCTATATCAAGGCTTACTAGAATTTCACTATTATTCAAAGAAAAGGCACCTCCTCTTTCAACGTAACAATTCATTAATAAAAAATACATATTTTAATAGTTTCAACATAACAAAGGTAAATTCCTTTATTTTGGGGAAAATATAGTTAATGGTTATATATCCCTTCGTAAATGAGGAATATTTTATGTCCATTCAAGCGCTGAATTGAAGAAATTAACAGTTATTCCACAGTTTCATCTGTCTTGCCTTCCTCAGATTCCTTTTTTGAAGTATCTTTATCTTTATCGTCTTCTGGAAAAGCTTCAAAATATACCCCAATACCTACATGAATAATACCTTTTACTTCGGGATCCAGTTGAGATACAACAGATGGATATGCAGTCATTCCGTCAGCAAAATCACGAATTTTACCTTGGACAATAAACCCATCATTCATATAAAGAAAAATATTATTCTTATTGTCTTCCTCTGGTTCCCAATATACCTCAGAAATCAGGTCTAGAATACCCCCAGGCAAACGATTTAATTCACTTGCTATCTTACTTAAGTATTCTTTATCTGTAAACCCAATCAATAAAGGTGCATTACCATTCAAATGACTGTATGCCGCTGTTTCCAATGTCTCCCCATTTTCAAGAACCGGATAGAACTTTGCATGATCTTCGATAAATCCGATAATCTGTTTTTCAACAATATCGATAGAAATTGTCCATGGCAGCTCTTTTGTAACTGTTGCTTCTTCAATAATTGGATTTTCTCTCAATTTATCTTCTGTTTTAGCAGCATCTACAGTCCAAATATTTGTTTTTGTATCAATTTCAATATCATCAATAATCTCCTCATCAGTTGCAAAGGTATTATTTTGAATATCAATTGTTTTTACATAGCTTAATGGGGATTGTAAGTAGACGATAATTGAAATTAAGAAGAAAAATAGAGTCATGTAGAATATTAAACGCCGGTTTGCTTTTTTCTTGCGTGCTTCTTTTAATTTAGGAATACGGTCTTCTATAGAAACAATATTCTTGTTATTCTTGTTCATCTCCATTTCTTCCTTTGTCAATATACTAACTTCAATAATTGTTTTTTAATAAAAAAAGATGTACAACAATGAATTTATCATCATCTAGTTATTAGAATTATATCATAGATTCGTTGTTAACATATAGTTTACTTCACATACTTTTTAGTTTTTCTGCTTAATAAACTGATTTTTTCCTAGCAAAAGCGCCCTGAGTATAATTATAACAACAAATAGGTATAAATTACCACTATTTTTATTAAAATAAACCAACCATTTATCCGGGTCTTTCCTCCTGATAAAATGATTGGTTGTTCTCTTGCATGATGACAGTAGATATACATGTTAGTGTAAATAAGCTATATCCGTGAATGAATACTAATATTTAACAGAATTCCAACTGAACATAATGTTAGAGTAAGAGAGGATCCTCCGTAGCTTAAGAAAGGCAGAGTAATGCCAGTGACAGGTATTAATCCTATGACAACACTAATATTTATCATTGCTTGAATAGCAATCATTGCTACAATCCCTATTGCTAAATAACGGGCAAATGGATCTGTATTTTCCAGTGCAACTTTTACTCCACGCCAAAGCAGCAGGAAAAAAAGCAGGATAACCGCTGTTCCACCGATAAAACCGAGCTCCTCAGCTAGGACTGCAAAAATAAAATCTGTTTGTGGTTCAGGTAAATAAAAGTATTTCTGCAGACTATTCCCTAAACCAAGACCCATTAATCCACCCGGTCCAATAGCATATAGTGATTGAATGATTTGAAATCCATCCCCTAAAGGGTCTTCCCAAGGGTTTAAAAAAGCTGTTATACGACTTATGCGGTATGGTGCAGATAGGATAAGCAAAGCAAACCCAGCGATTCCCAATACACCGAGGCCAGCAAAATGCGATATTCTTGCTCCTGCAATAAAGATCATGGTAATACAAGTTAACACAAGTACAAGGCCTGTCCCTAAATCAGGCTGCAGCATAATCAGACCAAAAGCAGTAAAAATAAGTAACAAGCATGGCAGAAAGCCTTTCGTAAATGAAGTGATATATTTTTGTTTTTCAGAAAGCAAAGCAGCCAAAAATATAATTAAGCCAAGTTTCATAAATTCAGAAGGCTGAATACTGAATGCACCTACACCAATCCAGCTTCGCGCCCCACCTCTTATCATGCCGATGCCTGGTATTAATACAGCAATTAACAATATAAAGCAACTAATTAAAATGATATTGACATACTTTTTCCAGATTGTATAAGGGATAAACATAAAAATAAACATGGCAGCCACACCTGCACCTGCAAATAGCATCTGCCTTTTTAAATAGTAAAAAGCATCATCATATTTATACTCTGACCATATATGAGAGGCACTGTAAACCATAATAATCCCAATTAAAAGAAGTGCAAATATAACAGCTAACAAAAATATATCCGGACGATTCTCAGCTTTAGTTAGTCTTTTAAGCAAGAAAAATACCCCTTTCTCATTTTAAGAATAGGGGCATTTCCTTCCAAATAGATATATAATAAGTATAGACAAGCCCCTACAACATTTTATGTACGGACTCGATAAATATGTCTCCTCTTTCCTCGAAGGTTGCATATTGATCCCAGCTGGCACAAGCAGGAGAAAGCAAGATGACATCTTCTTCAATTGAGAGGTCATAAGCATTTTTCACAGCTTGCCTAATATTTTCTGCAGCAATTACAAATTCTATTTTTGCCCGATTAGCAACTTCAATTAATTTATCCTTTGTTTCACCAAAACAAATCATTGCTTTCACATTTTCAAGATACGGAATTAACTCAGAAAAGTCATCCCCACGATCGAGTCCGCCTGCGAGCAGAATAATTGGTTTTTTAAAGGCGCTTAATGCTTTTTGAGTCGCAAGCATATTTGTCGCCTTCGAATCATTATAGAATAAGCGGCCATCTTTCTTTCCAATAAATTGCAGACGATGCTTCACTCCTTGAAAGGTTGAAAGCACTTGTTCAATTCCGTCATTGGTTGCACCAGCCAATTTAGCAGCTGAAACTGCTGCTAAAATATTTTCTAAATTATGCTCCCCAACAAGAACGATTTTTCGTCGTTCAATCACTTTTTCACCTTGAAAATAAATATACTCTTCATCTGCAAAAGCTCCATTTTCCATTCGTCTTTTGGCTGAAAAAGGAATCCGTTTTGCTTTTGTTTGCGGCAGTGCTTCAAGAATGGCCGGATCATCAGCGTTATAGACAAGATAATCATCTGCCGTTTGATTTTTAAAGATACTAAACTTTGCCTGTTTATAATTATCTAATGATTTATGATAATCAAGATGAGCTGCAAAAACATTTAATATCACAGCTATATTCGGTCGAAATGATACGGTTCCCTGCAGCTGAAAAGAGGAAAGCTCCAATACGAGTGTTTCTTCCTCTGTTAATGTTTCTGCCGTTTCCGTAGCAACGATTCCAATATTTCCAGCAACCTTAACTGGCTGCTCACTTTCCAGCAGCATCTCTGTTGTAAGTGTAGTGGTTGTTGTTTTTCCGTTAGAACCTGTAATTCCAATTAAAGTTCCAGGTACAAGCTGGTAAGCAATTTCAATTTCAGTGACGATTGGTATATTTCGTTTTATCGCTTCCTGCAGGATGGGATTATCATATGAAATACCCGGATTTTTTACAATCAATTCAATATTATTTAATACGGATAGTGGATGTGATCCTAAAATAACATCAGCTCCACAGTTTATCAGTTCCTGCACATCCTTAGAGCTACTCAATGCATTCATATCGTTAATACGTACATTTTTCCCATTTTTTAATAATGTTTTAGCTGCGGCTGTTCCGCTCTTGGCTAATCCCAATACAAGAATATGCTGATATGGGAAATTAATTAATTTTTTCAATTCAAGCCCACCTCTATAAAAATACCTAACGCTGCAAATATAAGTGCTACTAACCAAAAGGTTGTTACTACTCTCCATTCGGACCACCCTAAAAGCTCATAATGGTGGTGCAGTGGACTCATTTTAAATACACGTTTTCCAGTTGTTTTAAAGGAAATGACCTGTATGATTACTGATAATGTTTCAATAACAAACACGCCACCAATAATTACTAATAAAATTTCCATCTTTGTAAGAATTGCAATTCCGGCAATTGCTCCTCCTAAAGCCAGGGATCCCGTGTCACCCATAAAAACTTTTGCAGGATGCGCATTAAAAACAAGAAAACCGAGTAATGCGCCAACTGCAGCTAAAGAAAAAATAGCTATTTCCGTTTGCGGAACGCCATACCAAGCTAAAATTGCAAATCCCCCAAAAGCGATTGTTGCAGTACCTGCAAGCAAACCATCAAGACCATCTGTCAAATTTACAGCATTTGACGAACCAACAAGCATGAAAATAACTAGCAATGCATAGAACCAGCCCAGCTCCCATTGGATATTTGTTCCAGGAATTTGAATATATGTTGAAAAATCATTTGCTTGTAAAATAAAGAAAAAGATGCACGCAATGATGATTTGTCCAATTAACTTTTGCAAGGATGTTAATCCAAGATTTCTTTTAAGCACCACTTTGATAAAATCATCAAGAAAGCCAAGCAGACCATACCCCAGTAATACAAGAAGCAATAGCCAAAGCTCATATCCAATCCCTGCGTTTACTTTCCAAGTAACAATAAGCGAAGTAATTAGAACACTTAAAAGGATCATAATCCCGCCCATTGTCGGTGTACCGCTTTTTTTAAGATGAGATTGTGGCCCCTCTTCCCTTATACTTTGTCCAAATTTCAACCGTCGCAAAAATGGTATAAAAATCGGTGAAAATAAGACAGTAATCAAAAATGCCATCCCTATTGTAATGATTAATACTGTTAAATTCACGTTTAATTCCTCCTCCACCCACTACCGTCTCTCGTTTTCCACTGGTAAAATTAATTCATGAACCATCGTTTCAAACGCAAGCACTCTGGATGCTTTAAATAAAGCAATTGTATTTTTATCTAGCTCTTTTTCTAAGTCTTGCATCAATAATTCCTTTGTATCATAATGACTGGTTAACACAGTACTCGTTCTTTTATTTACTTCTTCTGTTATAAAAGCAGCATTCTTCCCATAAGTATATAAATGTGTAATTGGCTCAGTTACTACTTGGGCGATGTCACGATGCATATCTTCAGCAAATTCGCCTAGTTCAAGTACATCACCAAGCACAAGTATCTTTTTCTGGAATCCTTCCATTTGTTTAATTACTTCTATTGCACCCTTCATTGAAGTTGGGGAAGCATTATAGGAATCATTAACAATCATTGCACCATGTATCGCCGCAAGTAATTCAAAGCGCATGGAAGTGTGTTTAAGTGTCCGTAATGCAATTTTTTGTTTTTCTTTAGAAATGTTAAGTTCCTCAGCAATGCTTAATGCGAATGCTGCGTTCTTCGCATGATGCCTGCCAAATAATGCTACATGAAAGGTTTCTCCATTATTCAGCGTAAAAGTTGTACCTTCAACAGTTATATCTGTATCGATGATTTGTACATCGTTTTGTTTATGGAAGCCTGCCGTTTTTATGTTTATTTGTTTATCCTTATGTATCTCACTTAATAATGGCTCGTCTCCATCAATGATTAGCTTCCCTTCTGGATTTAAGCCATTGATTATTTCTAGTTTAGCTTTAGCAATGCCTGCTCTTGAGCCTAAAAATTCGATATGTGATTCACCTATATTGGTAATAATTCCATAATCTGGGCATGCAATATTTGTCAATACATCAATTTCACCAAAACGGTCCATTCCCATTTCAAGCACTAGCACTTCCGTATCTTGTGGCATCGAAAGGATGGTTAAAGGCATTCCAATATGATTATTAAAGTTTCCGGAAGTATAATGGGTACGAAACGCTGAAGCGCAAACAGCAGCAACCAGATCCTTTGTTGTTGTTTTCCCATTGGATCCTGTAATTCCAATAACGATTGGATCAATTAAATTACGATAATAAAGCGCAAGCTGATGCAGTCCTTTTATTGTATCTGCTGTAAAAAAAACAGGGAAATCAGCAGGGATGGAATTCGGCAATCCCTCCTTCTCATCCCAAATAACCGCAACGGCACCATTTTTAATGGCATCAGCAATGTAATCATGTCCATTAAAATGTTCACCCACTATGGGTATAAATAAGGATTGCGGCGCAAATGCACGGCTGTCGGTATTTACATGATTTATTTCAGCTCCATCTATTATGTTTCCACGATTTTTTATAAATAATTGTTTTAAATCTTCCAATTTAAATAACATCTTCTTATACTCCTTATAATTATGAGGAAAAAACAAGACATCAATTGTGCTTGACTTATTGCATATCCTCTAATATAGCATTTTCGGCAATGGAACGATCAGCGAAATGTATTTTTTTACCAGCGATTTCCTGGTATGTCTCATGCCCTTTTCCAGCAATAACCACCAGATCACCTGCATTTGCATAGCCAATCACTTTCTCGATTGCATGCTTTCTGTCTGCTTCTATTTCATAATTCACTTTCTGCGCGTGCAAATCGGAAGTCATATCAGCCAAAATATCCTTTGGGTTCTCTGTTCTTGGATTATCGCTCGTAAAAACAGTGTAATCTGCATGCTGCACAGCAATCTTCCCCATTTTCGAACGCTTTGTCTGATCTCTGTCTCCACCACAGCCAACTACTAGATAAACTTTTCCAGAGGTTAAACTTCCTGCTGTTTCTAAGACATTTTTTAATGCGTCTGGCGTGTGAGCATAATCAATAATAACGGTATAATCCTGACCAGCCTGCACGGTTTCAAAACGTCCGGGTATTGCATAAGTTTGCTTAAACGCCTGTTCTACTAAATGTAATGGAACTCCATTTATGATTGCTGCAGCACTTGCGGCCAGCATATTATAAACGTTAAATTTACCAATAAGCCTACTCGTAATTTTAACTGTTCCAAGAGGGGTTTTCAATCTAAATATAGTTTGATCAGAAAAAAATTGAATATCTTCTGCCATAACATCTGCTTTATTGTTTATTCCAAAAGTAATGACCGATTGTGCAGTTGTTTTTCGTAATTCTTTCGCATAGCAATCATCTGCATTAATGACAGCAAATTTATCTTTCTGTTTATAAGTGTTGCCAAGACGGGAAAACAAAAGGCTTTTTGCATAAAAGTACTTGCATTCATCCCCATGGTAATCTAAATGGTCCTGTGAAAGGTTTGTGAATATAACAGTATCAAAGTCACAGCCATATACTCTTCCAAGATCCAATGCATGGGAAGAGACTTCCATGATTACTTGTTCTATCTTTTTCTCTTTCATTTGTTTAAACAAGCGTTGTAATGCTAAAGCATCAGGAGTTGTATTAATCGTCTGATAAACTTCATCACCCAGTTTTGTTTGGATTGTGCCAATGACCCCTGTCTTCTTTCCCTGTGCTTTATAAATTGTATCTAAAAGATAGGAAACAGTTGTTTTTCCATTTGTTCCTGTTATTCCTATGAGTGGAAATGCAGAGCTCGGATAGCAATAAAATTTATTTGCTATCTGCGCAAGTGTTCGAGTAGTGTCTGTTACTTTAATAAGAGGTACTCCTGCTGATATATTTTCCTCGGCAATTACTGCCAAAGCTCCATTATCTATAGCTTGGTTAACGTATAAGTGGCCATCAGTCTGAAAGCCTTTTATACAGATGAATAGACTTCCTGGTTTTACTTTTCGAGAATCTGTATCTATCTCTAAAATTTCAATATCTTCATCTTCACTCGGCTTGTCTGTGAAAGGCAGGATAGAAATTAATTCACTTAATTTCATGTAAGCACCCTTTTCAATTAAATTATACCGAAGTGAAAAGGATTTTGATTATGAATTACTTACTCAAGAAAATTCGTATTTTTGCCCCTTGTTCTACTTTTTCTCCAGCTTTTGGTTCCTGATCAATGATTTTCTTTCCCGATCCATTGACATCAATTGATAAATCAAGTAAATACTCTGTGAGTTCTTCTGGTGATAGGCCGACTAGATCTGGAACCTCAACTAATGGCTCTTCTGGCCATTGGTACTTTTTCTCCATACCATCTTGTCTTTTTTCAACTCCCATGACACTTAAGCTATCTTCAATAATCGTTCCAACAATCGGAGCTGCAACAACTCCACCGAATTGCGATGTATTTTTAGGATTATCCACGGCTACATAAACAACGATTTCAGGATTATCAGCAGGTGCGAAGCCTATAAAAGAAACAATATAATTATTTTGCATATAACGTCCATCCGGTCCAACCTTTTGTGCTGTTCCAGTTTTTCCTCCCACTCGGTACCCTTCAACATATGCAGGTCTGCCCGTCCCTTGTGCAACAACAGATTCAAGGGCAGATCTCAATTCCTTTGATGTTTCTTTTGAAATAACTTGTTGCTTTAAGTTGGGTTCCGTCTTTTCAACTACTTTCTCCGTAACTGGGTCAATCCATTCATCCGCAATATATGGTTCATACAGATATCCACCATTTACAGCGGCTGTAACTGCCATTACCTGTTGGATTGGTGTCACAGAAACACCTTGACCAAAAGCTGTTGTAGCCAGCTCCAAAGGACCTACATCTTCCGGATTAAATA
Organism: Oceanobacillus sp.; assembly: GCA_032085455.1. Taxonomy (GTDB): domain Bacteria; phylum Bacillota; class Bacilli; order Bacillales; family Amphibacillaceae; genus Oceanobacillus. The sequence continues at coordinate 116,435 of DAMDKS010000003.1, read as the reverse complement.
GAATTCCAGTTCCTTCACCTTGCAAATCTACTCCTGTCTTTGTTCCGAAGCCAAAGTCATCAATATATGAATATAAGCGTTCAGTTCCTAATTTTTGTCCTAAAGTCACAAAGCCCGGATTACAGGAATTCTGTACTACCTCTAAATACGTTTGATGCCCATGTCCACCTCTCTTCCAGCAATGAATCTCCGTACCCGCTACATTAATATCTCCATCATCATGAAAAACATCTTTTTCCAAATCGACTACCTTTTCTTCTAGCGCCGCTGCTAAAGTGATTATCTTAAATGTTGATCCCGGTTCATAGGTGCTCCATATTGGTAAATTTCTATCAAAAATTTCTGCATCCACTTCCTGATAGTTTTCAGGGTGAAAATTGGGACGTGTTGTCATCCCCAGCACACCACCGGTTTTCGGATTAACAGCAATCGCCATTGCTCCATCAGGATTATATTGCAATACTGCAAGATCAAGCTCTCTTTCCATAATAGCCTGTACTTCAGAATGTATCGTTGTTTTTAAATGCAGCCCATCCTGTGGCGGATAATATTTATCGGCAAGTGTGTCCATTCTTTTTCCCTTTGCATCAGAATAGAAGGATAGACTTCCGGCTTTTCCATTCAATTTGTCATCATAAAAGCTTTCAAGACCCATTAATCCTTGATTGTCAATTCCAGCAAACCCGAGCACATGGCTCAAAGCAGTTCCCTCTGGATAATGACGCTTAGAATCTTTTGCTAAATACACTCCTGGTAAATTTAATAAGCGAATCGCTTCTTCAGCTTCTTCAGAAATTTTTATTCCTTGTGGTCGAATGGTCACGCTTGATGCCTGCTTTGTAATTGTAGCATGTACATCATCAACTGGTGCCTGCAGAACCTTCGCCAGCTTTTCTGCTGTAGCCTGTGGATCAAGTACTTGCCTAGGTACAATGACAACTGTTGGTGCAGTAACATTCTCCGCAAGTGCTTTTCCTTCAGTATCAAGAATCTTTCCTCGTTCCGGCGCAAAAGCAATATCCCTTGTCCATAAATCATTCGCTTCTGCATGAAGTTTATCTCCAATTACAAATTGTACATAACCCAGTCTGAAAACAATCACGAACAAAAGGAAAAAAGCAAAAAGAAAAACAGCAACTATTCGTTTTTTTACTGTTATAGTAGACACCCTTTTCATACCCGCACTCCTTCATAGATAGGCTTGTATCCACTATATGTGATTTAAAAAACGAATAGAACACTGTTTAAGAGGTTGTTCAAAATAGGATGTACCGATATTCTATAAGGAAGCCCAGCCTCTACCCTTTTTTTGAACATCCTCTTTAACTGTGATTATTCATTTGTACTCGTTTCATTCTGTTCTTCTTCTGTATCTTGCTCTTCTCCATTTCCTTCCGTTTCTTCAAATTCATCTTCATTTGGATCCTGCATTGGCTTTTTTTCTTCGTTTGGCGGCAGAAATTCAACCCCCAAATAATCGCCTTTTTTAATTGGCTTGTCCTTCTCTATTCCCTGCATAACGACATATCCATTTCCAGTGCTTTCTAATTGCAGTTCAAGCATATCTGCAAATTGAATCACTTCACGACGCGACCAGCCCATAATATTTGGCATACTTGGTTTATCTGTTACCAGGATAACATGTTTATTGGGCAAGACTTCCTCTCCAGCTGCAACATTGGCATCCGTAATTTTTTTGCCATTACCAACTACAGTTACTTTCATTCCTTTTTTCTCTAGAGCCTTAACAGATTCCTTCTTACTCTTCCCAACAAGTTCAGGAGCTTTAAGCTTCTGTATGCTTGTTTCTTGTTCATCCCCAGGAGCAATATCTAAATAATGCAAACCATTTTCCATTACATTTTTCACAATAATTGAAACTGGCTTTGAACCGTACTCTGATTGTTTTAATTCTGGCTGTTGTACAGAAACATAAATCATTAATTCAGGATCCTCAATTGGCGCCATGCCCAAAAATGAGAATAATAATTCATCGTTCCCTAAATAGCCACCATCCGGATCAGAAATTTGCGCCGTACCCGTCTTTCCGCCCATGGAATAATTCTCTAATCGAAATCCTTTCCCTGTTCCATAATCTTCTTCTACAACCGTTAGTAATAGGTCTCGTACCTTTTTAGCGGTTTCAGCAGAAATAGCTTCTGTCAAAACAGTCGGTTCTTTTTTCTCCAAGACTTCTCCGGTAGTTGAGTCAATAATTTTATTAATTACATAGGGCTGAAGCATTTTTCCGTCATTTGCAATAGCTGTCGCAGCTTTCATTAATTGAATGGGTGTCATCGTACTTCCTTGACCAAAAGAAGCAGAAATTTTTTCACGTGGCCAATTGTAAAGGATTTCTCCTGCAATTTCTCCAGGCAAATCAATTCCTGTTATTTTATCAAAATCAAATGCCTGTAAGTATTCAAAGTATTTCTCTGTTCCAATTTCTTCCCACACAAGCTTTGATGCGGCTACGTTAGATGAACGGGCAAAGCCTTCATCATAACTGATTGTTCCCCAGCCTTTGCCACCATTATGATCTCGAATAGGTGCAATTTTTTCATTGACATTATATTTACCTGACTTAAAACCTTCACTGCCGTTATAGACACCTTCCTGAATTGCAGCGGCCCAAGTAAACATTTTTACTGTTGACCCCGGTTCAATTGGTGTAGAGACAACATCATTATACCAATTCTCTACATTGGTGGGATTATTCGGATTGTAGCTTGGTCGCGTGCTCATTGCTAGTATTTCTCCAGTTTTTGCATGCATCACAATTCCGGTCATTCTTTCCGGTTTATATTTAGCATCAACTGCAGAGAGTGATTCCTCTAGCAAAGTTTGTATCTTCTGATCTAGTGTTAAATAAATATCATCGCCATCCTCAGGGCGCTTAATCACTTCTTTAGGATCTAATAATCTCGTATTATACAAGTCTCGCTGATAGGATATATAGCCATTTTTTCCATGCAATAGCTCATCCATTTCATTTTCCATTCCTGCAATACCCTGTACTTCTGTTTTTATCCCATCCTCGGTTTCAGTATCCGTCTCTCTTGCAAACCCGATAATATGAGAAGCAAATACCCCATTCGGATAATAGCGCATTGGTTCTTCTTCAAAATATATCCCTGGCAGCTTTAAAGCTTCTATTTTTTTCTTTTCTTTTTGAGATAAATGCTTTCCGTCACTTCCGAATTCAACTTGGAAACGCTTATTATCTATCCCTTTTTGAAAGGATTCTTCCAAAACACTTGGTTCCAGTTCTAATATTGGTGCCAGCGCTTCAGATGTTTCCGCCGGGTCTGTAACATGTCTTGGATCCTTTGGGTTATCTGTATATGTCTCATCAATTATGGCATAAATTCTATATGTTGGTCGATCATAGGCTAGTACCATCCCATTTTTATCGTAAATCTTTCCTCTTTCTGCACGAATAGAATAAGAGGAAGTGCGTTTTTGCTCTGCCCATTCCTCTAAAGAAACATTATTCACTTCACCCGTTGCCTGAATATAAATAAATCTTCCTGTCAGAACTAAAAACATTGCAGCGAAAAGGATAATAAAAATTCCTGCCATCATATGAGTTGTTTTGTTTTTCCTCATACTAATTGCCCCTTATTCTTTATCTACGACCTGCGCTTGCTTAACCTCTGCATTTTGAATCTTTAAACCATGCCCTTCTGCAATAGAAATAATTCTTTCTGGACGAGATAGTTCTTTTACTTCAAATGCTAATCCTTCATTAATAATTTGCTGATTTTGCACCTTCGTTTCTAATTGTTGAAGTTCCCGGTTTACTGCATCTGTCGTTGAAGATAAGGATACCATAAAAATGCCTGCGATAATAATCCCTGCTGCGATAATGGAATAAATTACTTTTTCTCCTTTTGTTATCCAACCCTGCTTTTTAACATGAACCGATACTTTATTTGGTGTTTGATTTGGACTTGGAGTTGTTTGCCAGCTCCGCGCATGATTAGCACTCATTACTTTCTCCATCCTTCCCCGAATGTAAATTTGTCATTCCACACTTCTTCTTTTTCAATTATTCTCAGCTTTGCTGAACGGGAACGACGATTCTCTTCTAATTCATTATTTTCTGCTACAATAGGCTTTCTTGTTATTAATTTAAAGGGTGCTTTATGTCCTTCTGGTATAATTGGCAAATTTCTTGGCGTTTCTATCGCTGTACTCCACTTTTTAAATGCTTGCTTACATAAACGATCTTCTAAAGAATGGAATGTAATAACAACGATTCTCCCCCCAATACTCACTGTTTTTGCTGCTTGATGCAGTGCATCATTAAATGCGGCCAGCTCATCATTGACTGCAATTCGAATAGCTTGGAAAACCCGTTTTGCTGGGTGTCCTCCCTTTCTTCTTGCAGGAGCCGGGATTGCTTCTTTGATGATTTCCACAAGTTCAAAGGTTGTTTCAATTTTTGCCGTTTTGCGTCTATCCTCAATCTTTCTTGCAATCTGTTTAGAAAACTTCTCTTCCCCATATTGAAAAAAGATTGAAACTAATCTTTCATATGGCCATTCATTTACAATTTCAAGAGCTGTTAACGCATTGTCTTGATTCATTCGCATATCTAACTTTGCATCCTGTTGATAGCTGAATCCCCTTTCTCCACGATCTAATTGCGGAGAGGAGACACCTAAATCAAATAAAAATCCATTTACTTCTTTAATCTCATGGTTCTTAAGCTCATCTTCTAATTGTCTAAAGTTTGCGTGGATAAAAAGTATCCGATCCGCATATGCTGAAAGCCTGTTCTTTGCTGCTTCTAAAGCATCAGCATCTTGGTCAAAAGCAATAAGTAAGCCATCTTCGTTTAATCGTGAGGCGATTTCAAGTGAATGACCGCCGCCACCAACCGTGCAGTCGATATAGGTACCCGTTGGCTTAATATCAAGACCATCTATTGTTTCTTTTTTTAATACACTATAATGCTCAAACAAATTATCACCTGCTTCATCCAATACCTGCTGTTTAAATATCAAAATCCATAAGGTTTTCTGCGATTTCAGCAAAAGATTCTTCAGAGTCTTCCACATACTCTTTCCATTTATCATTTGCCCAGATTTCAACGCGTTCAGAAACCCCGATTACAACACATTCCTTTTCCAAATCTGCATAATTTCTTAAATTCTGTGGAATATTTATTCTTCCCTGTTTATCTATTTCACATTCAATCGCGCCAGAAAAGAAGAAACGTGTGAATGCTCTAGCATCTTTTTTTGTTAGTGGGAGTTGTTTTAGCTTTTCTTCAATTACTTTCCATTCATCAAGTGGGTATGCGAATAAACATTTATCAAGTCCGCGAGTCACAACAAAGGAATCACCAAGTCCCTCTCGGAATTTAGCGGGAACAATCATTCTTCCTTTGACATCTACATTATGCTTATATTCACCCATGAACATAGAGTACTCCCCACTTTCGTATTATTATTCTACCACAACCCTCCACTATCCACCACCTCAATCTTAATTTTTTTTTCTGAATTTGCTTTTGATAACGGTTTGTAATTTAAAATAAAAAGAAAAAAGGCTGTTAAACCAATGTTTAACAGCCTTTTTTCTTTTTATTTATTAAAGTGGGGGAAGGTGGGGAAAAAATCCCAAGCAAGGATTATGAACCCAGTTCACCACAACTTAAATAAGGTATTTTATCCTAATATGTGGAAATAAATGAATTATTTATCATATCGCTATGTTAAATCAGCAATCGGAATACAGCTTCGATTTTAGTTTTGCTGTTTCATCATCTCTCCAGTGGAGAAAGAGTGAAGCAAAAAAATTAAAGCTACTCTTAATCAATGTTATTAACGTGGCTTGTGAGATGAATATTGTGTTTATAAGTAAACGACATAATGCTTCTCATTAAAAGATGTTGGATGGTTTATTACTTGCTGAATAAATTCCATCCCATGTGCATTCAAGAAAGGAAGCGGGTTCCATTTTCTTTCCTGAAATCCGCCGTCCGGATGGAGCATCATCTGAATTAAATCATACTGATAGAGTTCTTTCTCATATTTTTCTTCCAATGCCAGCTTCATTCGATCTCTAAGAAAATCTACTTCTCTTTTAAGATAAAACAAATTCTTTTCTGCAAGCTGATCCACATCAGCACGAATTGTTGAAGCCATTTGACGCATTGGTTCATGAGCTTTTACAATTTTCGTCTTTAATACCTCTGCAGCTTCATCAATTGCTAAGCTTTGCTTATTTTGCAGCCATTCTCGCCGTTCTTCTTCTGCCCCATGCTGAATTGCCGCTCCAAGCTCTATCCCTGTAAACTCCAGTGCCTTTCTTACGTTAGCAGGTACATAAGTATAGGATAATCGCGGCACTACTGGCGGCATTTTTATTTCCAGGGAATGAAAAGCCTGTTTTAAAGCAGCCCAATAACTGATTTCACCTGGTCCACCAATAAACGCAAGCGTTGGAAATAGCATCTCTTGCATTAATGGTCTGGAAACAACATTATTACTTAAGCTCTGCGGTTGATGAATAGCAGTATGTATCAGTTCTTCCGTTGATAATATAACCTCATTTTGCTTTCCTTTCCAGCTTCCATCCTCTGATCGTTCTAATAAAATACGTTCTTCATCCATGTGATAAAATAAATGGCCGTCCACAGGTGTAACTTCGAGACTTCGTGCATAATGATGATTTGACAGAGCTTCAACCGTTTCATAAACACCTTGACTAATTTTACTTTGCTGTTCAATAAGCTGCACAAAATAATCGCTTTCTAAACCACGAATTTCTTCAGCTGCTGCATCAACAAGCACCAGTCCTTCATCAGGAAACAGCTTGTATAGCAGGCTTGCAAAGAAATCAGTAAAGTTATTTGATTCTTCCAAGGCATCCAGCAGCATTATATATAATTCTTTTGTATATGTTGTTTCCTGCAGCATTGAAAACAATTCATCTATCCATTTCTGACAGATTACCTTATCAAGCTTAACATCTGAAACAGAAGTTTTTTTATAAAGGGACTGATTTAATTTACATTTCTTTAAAACAGTACCTTCTGGCATGTATACATGGTTAATTTCTTCATAATCATGATCCTCGCCAGCAATCCAAAACACTGGAATGATAGGTATACCCAAGGCTTGTTCTTGCTGTCTGGCTAGTTGAATAATCGAAATCACTTTGTTTAGCGAGTAGAGTGGGCCAGTTAATAAGCCTGCTTGCTGCCCGCCAATTACTGCTAGCGTTTCTTGTTCTTTTAATTTTTCAATACTATCAAACGTCGCTTTCGGGGCACCCCATGCACGATTTAGCTTTTTTAATTGAGCTGATAATTCTTCCCGCTTGAAGCTTCGCTGCTGCAGTTCAGACACTCTTTCATCAAAAGCACGGCTGGGATGGTAATCAAAGAATTGCATAATTTCATGCTTATTCTCCCTATAATCAGCGATCAACTGACCTTCCTTATTTATATTTATCGCGTCGATTCGCATGCAGTTCTTCTCCTTTAAAATTCATTCAGTCCATGTAGTATTGTACATAATTTTTTAATTAATTTCACACAATCTGTTTAGGAGGATTATTAAACTGCCAATTGCTTAATAATTCCCATAATCAAAAAACATCCATAAAGGAAGAAAAATAACAGAAACGAAATTCTCCATAATAATTTTACCGCTCGTTTCAATTCAATATCCCGCTTTGTTTTCCATTGAATAAAAACGATTAATGATAGCAATACAAGGAAGAATATTAATATAACTCCGACAAAGCTCCTGTCAAGTATCAGTGTCAGCATGATTGCTACTGCAATAATATAAAAACAGGTTGTCCAGGCAACCATATTATGGATAGCTTTCAGCTTATTTCTTTCCACAATCATACTGATGATATAAACCAGCAAACTTGCAATAATAGGTATGGTTACAAAAAAAGATATGATGTAAATAATGATATCAAGCATAAAAGCTTTCCCCTTCTATTTTAATTAAGCATTGACAATCCCCATATCATTGCTTCGTAATCCAATCAGATCATTTCTATAGCATTTATTGTACCAAATTCATGCAACTTTCGCTCCTAATATTTTTGGATAACATCAAGATTTAAAAAAGTATCCGATTAGGTTATAATTGAAAAGGATGAAAATATAAATAAGGCACACTTCTTTTGTAATTCACCTTTAAAGAAAGAGCCTTCTATTTTAGCGTAAATACAAGGGGGATGTAAAATGAATGGTGTGAAAGTAGAAAACTTATTAATCAATTATAAAACACTGGAAAAATTCAAACGCTTCAAGGAATACGGGAACCAGGAATTATCTATGTATGAAGATTTGCAAAACAGGTTTATCGAAAATAATAGTAAATCGCCGTTCTACGGGATTTATATTGGAGAAAATCTGGTTGCAAGAATGAGTCTTTATGAAGTGAATAAGAAATATGACTCCTATTTTGAGCCTCCACAAGATTACTTAGCAATATGGAAGCTGGAAGTCCTTCCAGACTACCAAGGAAAAGGGTACGGGAAAATAATGGTGGACTTTGCTAAAAACTTTAAATTGCCAATTAAAACAAATCCTAGAATTAATTCACATGGATTCTGGGAAAAAATGGGCTTTGAGAAGGCACATTACGAAATGGAACGTGACCTCGGAGAAAACCCACTCATCTGGTTACCAGAGGGAGTGAAAGAAAAGGATCCCATCCAACAGAAAAATGATTGAAATAGCCCCCATCTAAAGCTTTTAATTTGCTTAGATGGGGATTTCTTTCATGTAGTATGGCCAATAATTTATTAATTCACTTTGTCTGATTGAACCCAGCTCCAAAGCTTCTCCATTTCCTGCCATGCATTTTTATATCTTTCTACCTGCTGATGAAGTACATGATTTTCTTCTTGGAGATGATGGAGCTTTTCAGCTTGAATCTGATAGTTTTCTACTTCCTCTTCTAAATCCTTATGTTTAATTTTCTCTAATATCTGAATGACTGATTCAATCATTCGTTTATCACCGGCATGATCTGTATGAAGTTCTTGCAGGGCCTCGCTGCTCGCTTTTTTCCTATCTTCCTTCGCCGCTTGGATTGCTGCCTCATATTGCTTGCGAATGGTTGCATTCCATCTGAATCCACAGGCTGCTGGTGTTCTTGCTAACTTACTGGCAACAATCTTAAAAGCTTCTAATTGTGTCTTACCATTCTTAATATATTGCAAAACCGTCTCTGCTAATAAATCATCTTCTTCTTTTGTCCAAGCATCTTGTCTCGTTTCCTTCATGGCACTCCTCCTCATTACTTTGCTACCAATGTATGCAGTAAAGAGGGGTGGTAGAATAGAGATTATTTATTTCTATCAAAAAACTTTTGAACTGCTCTCTTATGTTCTGGTGTCTCCCATAGGGTTGCAGTATTTTTAAGTTCTTTAAACATTTGCTCAGAAAGTTCATTCGCACCGATGCTTGTTTTAAATTGTTGTTTTAACAGATGCATTTGTTTCACAGATTTCCGAATATAATCCTCAAAAATCGTTTCCTTTCGTTCCCAAACCGATTCATCAATCATTTGATGAATCCACCCCTTATCTAAGAGCTCCGCTGCACGATAGCTTCTTCCACTCGTCAGCCAATCTAATGCAAAACTGGGATGTACCTTTTTATAGAGGATAGCCCCACCGCCCCATCCAGGTAATATCCCTATATTGCTTTGCACAAAACCAAAGCTCGTACCCTTTTTCGCAATACGAATATCGCAGGCTGTAGCTAGCTCACATCCTCCGCCTATAGCATCGCCATTCAACAAAGCTATAACCGGTACCGGAAAATGAACAATTGAGTTAAGAACTTCCATCATTGGTGATAAACGTTGGATTGCTTCTTCTGTCGAAAGCTCCCCATGCAGGTGGCTTAAATCCCCTCCAGCAGAAAACATTCTTCCTTCTGCCCCTGTAATAACAAGAAATTTAATGTTTTTTGTGTTTGCCTTTTCTATACATCTTTTCAGTTCAATCGCCATCTCCATTGAAATTGCATTTCTTTTTTGGGGACGATTTAAACATAATAAGCCGTATCCTGCACTTTTCTCCTCATATGTAACAAATTTCTCCATTCCCCATCCATCCCTTTTGTCTATTTTTAATCACTCGACTCTCACACCATTTTCTTAAAGAACGTGTTCAAACTGGAAGATTGCGCAAGTTCTCTCGCCGTCCAGATTCGCTGCGGGCGGATGCTTTCCACGGGCACGATCTCAGCTCACCCAAATTAGGTGAGTATACCGAGTGTCTTCTCAAAATGGACCAAATACCGCCTCCAGAAAGTTATAATGCCTATAAGTTTAAACATTATAAATAAAAACAGACCACGAATTGTGATCTGCTCCTCACTTTTAGGAAAATTAGTTGTTTACTACTTCTTTTCCATCGTAGTGTCCACATGATTTACATACATGATGCTGTTTTGTTAACTCACCACAATTTGAACACTCTACCATGCCAGGCACTTGTAATTTTTTATGTGTACGACGTTGGTTTTTAACTTTTTTAGATGTTTTGCGTTTAGGTACTGCCATGACCTACACCTCCTTCAAATGAAAAGAAAAACTTGACAAGCATTACTCGTTTTCTTCCTTCTTATTTTCAAGTAAAGACTCCAATTTCTTTAAACGTGGATCAATCGTCTTTTCTTTTATTTCTTCTTGAACAAACTGCCAGCCATCACCTTCTGTTGGAGCTGCACCTTCAGGATTAACTTCATCAGTAAATACGCGAAAAGGAACCGCCAATAAAATATGCTCCATAATATAAGGTTTTAAATCAAGAATTTCTCCCTGCAGGAATTGGACTTCGTTTTCCTCATGCTCTGATGTATAGTATGGTGATGTTGTGAATACTTCACTTTCCTCAATTTCGTAAGGATAGGGAACATCTACCAACGTTCTTGCACAAGGTAAAATCATTTCACCTTTAATTTTCATGGAAGCAATAATCTCTTCACCTTCTACCACGAAAGTTACATGTACTTGTGCAGGTTCAATGCGGCGAATATCATTGTTCATTGTTTCTAATTCCGAAACATCGACAATATCTTCAACTGCCAATGGTTCATTGAAGCTTGAATTTTGGATTTGTCCAACCGTTAACTTCATCATTATCACCTCTAGGCAACAAGAGTAATTTTAAAAGAAATTTGCATTTTTGTCAACATCTTTTCTTTACAAACGAATATTCTTTTCTCTCCTTCTTCTATTCATGTAATGAAATAAAATGAATGGATATTGTACATCTGCTTCTATTATTTGATACAATAATACCACATTATTGCTAGGAGCTGAAATAAATGAAAGCATGTGGCTTAATTGTCGAATATAATCCATTTCATAATGGACATTATTATCATATCCAACAAGCTAAAAAAACATCAAATGCAGACTGTATCATCACAATAATGAGCGGAAATTTTTTACAGCGCGGAGAACCTGCCATCATGGATAAATTCTCTCGAGCAAAGGCAGCGCTTATGTCAGGAGCTGACATTGTTTTAGAGCTGCCGTATGCATACGCCGTCCAAAACAGTGATCATTTTGCCAATGGTGCTGTCCAAACACTCCATGCGATTGGCGTATCAAGCATTTGTTTCGGCAGTGAATCAGGGGAAATAAAGCATTTTATAAACAGCTACCACACTTTCCAGGAAAAAGCTGCTATTTACGAAACAACTTTAAAGCAATGGCTGGATGGAGGTTTTTCCTTTCCTGAAGCAAGTATGCATGCTTATAGAGCAATTGGGCTGACAACTTCCCAGTTTGATCTCTCACAGCCTAATAATATCCTGGGATACAGTTATGTTAAGGCAATCCTAAACCAAGATCTTGATATCGAGCCACTTACGATTGAGCGGCATAATAATCATTATCATCAGCAGGAAGTTACAAGTCACATTGCAAGTGCTACTAGTATTCGCAAAGAACTATTCAGCAAAAAAGAGGAAATTTCAACAGAAGCTCAATCTGCCCTTCCTGAGGCATCCATCGAACAATTACGTAAATATAAAGAGCAGACAGGTCACTGGCATAACTGGGAATATTATTTCCCCTTACTAAATTATCGCGTACAAACAATGTCTGCAGAAGAACTGCAAAGTATTCATGGTGTTACGGAGGGATTAGAGCATCGTGTGAAGAAAACAGCAAAAACTGCAGAAAATATGCAGACATGGATAGAACAAATCAAAACCAGACGCTATACCTGGACGAGAATCCAGCGTATGTTTGTCCATATATTAACAAATACAAAAAAGACAGATGTAGAGCCCTTCCTTCATTCACCTGAAAACATCCCATACATCCGACTGCTCGGAATGACAAAAACCGGGCAGCAGTATTTGAATGGCATAAAAAAAGATTTAGATATTCCTGTCATTACTGCTTTAAGCCGTTCGATGCATCCCATGCTTCAGCTGGAGGAAAAGGCAGCAGCTGCATATTACAGCATCCTCAATCCTTCTTCAAGGAAAAAATTAGCTGAACAGGAGTTAACACAGCCTGTCATTTGCTAATTGCAGGAACGTGCAAACATCGAGGGGGATGAAAGCCTGCTTATTTGCCTTCACCCCTCGATTTTACTCTTTTTCCGAAAGTTCTTCCAAGTAATCTAATGCATCATAAAATGTATCTACAGGAACAATTTCCATATCAGAGCCAATTTCCTCCGCTACCTGCTTCGCTATCCTATAATTTGAGTCTTCCTTTCCGCCTTCATTTGGAGCAAAGAAGATATCAATTCCTTTGCGATCGGAGGAGACAACTTTCTTATCAATTCCGCCGATACGATAAACATTGCCTTCATAATCAACTTCACCAGTTCCAGCAATCTGGTAACCTTTTGTTATATCTTCTTCTGTCAGCTGATCGTATATCTCGAGAGAAAACATTAATCCCGCACTGGGTCCTCCAATATTCCCACTGGAAAAGCTCACCTCAGGATCAACTGTCACTTCACGATCCGTTACTAAACTAATCCCGATACCAACTTTATCAGGTTCTTCTTCAAATTGTTTCAAACCTATTTCCGCTTTCTCTACCTGGTCATCTCTGATGAACTCTACCATAACTGTTTTGCCAGCTTCTTTACTTTCAACCAGCTCAATCAAATCATTTGCTTCTTTAACTTTTGTACCATCAATTTTGATAATTCTATCCCCTGTTTCCAGCTTCCCATAAGCTGGCATATCATTTACAACGCTAACTACATAAACCCCGACATAATCGATTTGAATATCCTCTCCTGCAGCTTCATATGCGACAACTAATGAAGCCTCCTGCGAGCTCTCCATCACCTGAAGCTGCGCATGCATATAATCATCCTGTGAAATCCCTTCAGGAAACACCTCATCCAATGGAGAAATTTGATTATGCGGCAGTATCTTTGCCAGCAAATATTGGATTGGTGTAGCTTGTAATCCACTTACAGTTACTAGATGCATTTCCCCTGAACTATCATATCCATTAGCGACTTCGACGATTGGGTTTAGCGGTTCTGTTCGGCCAGGCTTTTGGATATAGTATGGTAATTGATATGCAGATAAAAAGTAAGCAATAACGATAATGAATACATATAGAACAAGTTTTTTCTTTGTAAATTTCATTCCACGCCTGACTCCTTTCCCTTTCTTCAACAATGCTTTTTATCCAGAATTAACTGGCAGTAAGATCCCCACTGAACGCAGTTTCACTTTATCGCACATCTAGTTGGCATAATTTACAGGCTTGTCTGCGTATAGTGATAGAGAGAGAAAATAATAACTAGCATTATTTTACACGCAACAAAATCACTTGTACAGAACATGGCTTAAAATTAGGGGGCTTTCGATTGAATCCATACTTAAAAACGATACTTTTATCCAGTATAACAATTCTCCTAACCATACTGTTAATTTATTTTCCAGATGCAGCACTTACAGCTAGCCTCCGTGGTTTAAAAATGTGGGCAGAGGTTGTCTTTCCTTCTTTATTGCCGTTCTTCATTACTGCCGAGCTATTGCTTGCTTTTGGTGTTGTAAAATTTCTCGGGGTCTTATTTGAACCAATTATGCGCCCTTTATTTAATGTGCCAGGTGATGGAAGTTTCGGTTGGATTATGGGAATGGCCAGCGGTTATCCTACCGGAGCAAAGATTGCTGCACGCTTAAGAGACGAAAAACAGCTTACAAAGCTTGAAGCAGAAAGACTTGTATCTTTTACAAATAACTCAAGCCCCCTCTTTATTTTTGGTGCTGTTTCTGTTGGATTTTTTCATGATGCTAAACTAGGTTTGCTGCTCGCTGTTTGTCATTATTTAAGCAATATGATTGTTGGTATCCTCATGCGTTTTCACGGACGGAAAACAGAAACATCAAAAAAAATAAAACAGGCAGCAAAAGTTTCTCATAAGCCAAGCATTACCGCTGCTCTCAAAAGCATGCATCGGACTAGACTGAAGGACGGAAGAGCGGTTGGTGAAATTCTAGGTGATTCCGTTCTTCAATCCATTAAAACACTTATCATGGTTGGCGGCTTTATCATTCTTTTTTCCGTAATTATTCAATTACTTCATCTCGTTCATTTTTCAGTAATTATTGGAAATATTTTTTCTGGTTTATTTTATATTATCGGTATACCTGTTCATTTTGGAGAAGCCTTTTTCTCAGGTTTATTCGAAATCACATTAGGAGTAACGCTAATTTCTCAATTTGAAACTGATTTTTTGCTGCATAAAGCAATTTTAATCAGTTTTATTCTTGGCTTTAATGGTTTTTCTATTCAAGCACAGGTTGCGAGTATTTTAGCAAAAACAGACATCCGATTTACACCCTATTTCTTTGCTAGATTTCTTCACGGAATAATCGCTAGTATGTTAACAATCGTGCTTTATCATCCTCTATACTTAAGCAGGCAGCACTCAAAGCAAACAGCGATTCCAGTTGTAAATGAAAATCATTTCTGGGAAAAAGCCTATGATATTCTCTTTCAGAATGGACCTTACATTACCATATTCTTCTTAGCTCTATGCTTTCTTTTACTTATAACTAAAAAGAAAAGAGGTGGTTAATAGACCAGCTCTTTTCTTTCTTTTATAAATAATTGAATTTCCGCTTTAATGCAACTTCTACTACTTCCGGTACAAGACCAGAAATATCCCCATTAAATTCCGCGATTTCTTTAATCATACTTGAGCTCAGGAATGAGTATTGATTATTGGTCATAATAAAGAACGTTTCCACATCTTTATTGAGCTTGCGGTTCATTGAGGTAATCTGCATTTCATATTCAAAGTCAGTTACAGCTCGTAAACCCCTTAACACAGCTTTCGCCTTTTTATCTCTCGCATAGTCCATTACAAGAATATCAGAAGAATCTACGGAAACATTAGGCAAGTGTTTGGTTGATTCCTCAATAAGCTCAACACGCTCCTCAACTGAAAATAATGGTGACTTTGACTGGTTATTAAAGACGGTTACCACAACGTCACTAAAAATCTTCGCCCCTCTTTCTACAATATCAAGATGACCATTTGTAAACGGGTCAAAGCTTCCCGGTACAATTACTAAATTAGACATCACTATCTTCCCCCTCTAATGTACATGATAAATTGTTATTGCAATCGTATTGCTGTAGTTTTCTTTTTTAATGATTGAATACTTTTCTGTTTCCTCAGGTAACAATTCAGCTGGGTCGTGTTCACAATAAATAATCCCGTCTTGTTTGATTAATCGATTTTCAAGTATTTCAGTGAATAGCTCTTGATAGTTCATTTTCTTATAGGGAGGATCAAGAAGAACCAGATCAAATTCTAATCCCCTTTTTGCCGCTGCTTTTAAAGCACGAAAAGCATCTGTCCGAAATACCTCTGCTCTTTCCTCAAATTGAACTGTTTTCAAGTTTTCCTTCATTGTATGTACTGCTTTTGATTGTTTATCAACGAATACTGCCGTATCCATTCCCCTACTTAATGCCTCAATTCCCAAAGAACCACTTCCGGCAAATAAGTCCAGCACGTTTCCGCCATCAAAATACGGGCCAATCACTTGAAATACTGCTTCCTTTATCTTATCAGCAGTTGGCCTGGTAGCTGTTCCTGGAACTGCTTTTAGGCTTTTTCCTTTTTTGTCTCCAGCTATTACTCGCACCTAATCACCTCAATTTACACGGTTCGTCATTATGCTACCACATATCAATAAATTATAAAACATTTGTCTAATACGATCTTTTTGCTATTTGGTATATTTCTTTATATCTTTGTACATAATAGCATAATGATTCAACTAATCGTTAGCTTGGTTGATTCAAAGCAGAGTATACTTATTCTTCCCCATAGGTTTTACTCTGGTTTCTCCTCTCCCTTTGTCTTTTTGTTTTCAAGTGAAGGAAACAAAAAGAACCTGCAGAATAAATTCTGCAGGTTTTCTCTTTTTATTCCGACTCCTCAGCTTTTCATAATTCACTTTTATAACCTCAACTACGCATAATATCCGATAAAAACTGCTGATAACTTTAATGAAGAGCAGCTTTGATTTTAGTATTTCGAAATAATTAGAGCGCTAAATAAACTTATCAATACTGAGCAGCCCCGTTCACACGAAGACTCCTGTGGGATGAGGGCGGCCAGTATTAGTAGAGATATACTCTTCATTAAAGTTATCAGCAGTTTCAGTTTTCATCAAATATGAAAGTTGGGTAGTTGGTAAAAACTCCTATAGATAAAATTTATCTATAGGAGTTTTTATATACCCATTTTATAATCATATTTTTTTGCTTCGTCAGGTTTGGCATTTTCAAAATCAGTACGGATAAATGGTTTAAAGGAACGTTCTACCTTAGAAACGAAAGAATGCTTTAGTAATTTTTTTTCAACTCCATCAATATCCTCTTGATTCACATAAACAACCGCATATTTAAGCTTCCGGGAAACATATATTAAATTGCCATAGCGTTTAATATGCTTCATATTTTTCATATGCTGAAACCAAACGATAAGTCCTTGCCGCTTTACAATCAATTATGCGCACCATCCTTATGTTACTCCTATTATTAGCTGATTTAAATTTTAGCATACAAGCTATACTTACATCTATTTGAATCTTTAATTAGCAGGGTTTGTGAACCTGCTAATTAAAGATTTACTTTATGAAGCACAACCACAGCCGCCGCCACTGCCACAGCTGCAGCCGCTGTCACTAAGTGCTGCACCATCTTTAGGCGCTTTAATCTGATCGCTAACACTTAAGGCAATATATTCGCTGATTTCATCTAAAAGAGTCTGCAGATTTCGCTCTGCAATTTTATATGCTGCCACGGATTCATGCATATCCATTGCTCTTTTTGTTTGACGTACTTGTTTCATAATTTCTTGATAATCAGGATGATAGCGTCCAAAACGCTCAACATCATCATAATGATCTTTTATATTTATAAAAGCCTTAATCAGCTGTTGTGCTGCTTCATCTTGTGCTAAGGCAGTTTTCTTTTGCTGATAGTCTTCCATTACTTCAGATTGGAGGACCATTTGACCAAGCTGTTCAGAATAATCAAGAATGGCTACATATTCCATATTAGCAATCATTTTAACACCTCCACTATCATACTATCATTTAAAAGTAATAATGAAAATAATTCGGCATCAATCTTTTAATAAATTTGCTAGGTTTATTAGTGTAGAAGCCATCTCTACTTGGTCATTCATTCGATTTAAACGCTGAGACAATGTTTGACCGTAAAAGATTTTAGCTTCCTTTTCTAATTCGGAAATACGAGTTGCGCCATCCCTGGATAAATAACGATACCAGATTGGTCTTTGCCTTACAAATTCCACTAGTTTCGGCTGCTGTTTAAGATAAAGATAAGTAGTCCGATCCATTATCCTTCCCCTCAATCATGGAACCAGTTAAAATTTCTTCGCGGAGCAGTCAATTTGTTTTTACTTGATTGCTGATATTGCGAAACAACCTCTTGTACGGTAGATAGTGTTTTACTTAACTGTTGAACTTGCTCTTGAAGCTTATTCATATCAATTGTTTCCGTATATTTTAATATTTGTTTTACTACATCAGACTTCATATCTAATTTTACTGGTTTTTTTTCATTATTTACTTGCGTATCTTCTTGTTTTTCCTTAAATTGCCCCCAATATTCATCTTCTTCACCTAACAGCACCCACTGCTCATAAATTTCCTGCCAGCCTCTCCCATCTTTTCTTACTTCTTTAATTAATTTTGGATATTTATTAATAAAATTCCTGAATCGTATAATTTCTGGATTTAAATTACTTTCTGTCACTTTGCTTCACCTCTTTTTACAGTTTACCTAGTATTAAACTATGCGAATGTCCCATAACTGTTCAAAAAGTTTTAGCAAAGTATAAATACTACTTATTTAGCAACATACGAATTAATCAGCTGCTGCGTTACCTATATTTAATCCTTCCAGTCAGAAATTTAGCAAAGCCGATATTACATCGGCTTTGCTAAAAAGTTTTGTGTATAATACAAGCGATAGACACCTACACCTAAATGTGTATACTCATCAGTTAATAATGCTTCACGATGTCCCTCGCTATTCAGCCATCCTTCCACCGCAGCAGGGGCATCAGGATACTGGGCAGCAATATTTTCACCAGCTGCAATGTAAAATAATCCAGTAACATCCAATCTCTCTTTTAAACCGTCACCATTTAAACTATAGTGCGAAAAATAGTTTTGTTCAAACATATCCTTGCTGTGGTCAAAAGCTACTTCGCTTACCGTATCCTCCCACTCCAGTGGTGCTTTATCAAATCTATTTCGCAAGACATTGCTGATATCGAAAATCTGCTGTTCCATCCCTGCCTCTACCTGTCTCCACTCAGCATCAGTAAGATCCGGTTCTTTTGGCAGTGTCCCGCGATAGGTTACTTCATATGGGCGCTGTCTCAAGAGTACATCAGCATCCGTAATGCGAAGAGAAGATAATTCATTTGTAAATGTATCAAAATACAATTGCAGAAACACATTATCTGTCATTTTTACTAAAGGTCTGGCTGCAATATCCTCAGCAGTCATTTTAAAAGTATAGGAGGCAATTCCTTCCGTATAATTAACCTCATCACTAAATGAAAATTCCTCATTTAATTCTTCATATGCATGGCCAATTTCTATTGGCTCAATCGGTAAGCCTTCACCTACAGTATAAACAGTCTTAATCATTGAATCCTCTATCCCGAATTGGACATAATGCGATTCATGATCAGTATAAATCCACCATTTATAATTATAAGCACTTAAATCTTTCCGTTCAGGCTCACCCATCGCTTCAACAAGCTCACTCTCTGTTTTACCTACCCAGGAATATAAATCGCCTTCTAAAGGGAAATTTGCCATTAATTCGTCGGGTGGCTTTTTTGATTGAAGTACATTCATTTTTTCTACTACTTCATGTTTCACTGTTTCATTAAAATCTGGCTCCAATTGTCCCCAAATGTATAATCCAATTCCTGCTATTAATACTATAAAAATGATGTTACGTATTTTACGCACACTAGCACCCCCTTCATTAACCTATATTTATTCTATGATAAATAATATATTACATTCATTGATTCCCTATTTTCACATATATTTAACTTTTTATTAAAAGTATACATTATTTTGTGCAGCATATAATAGATAAGATTATAATTGCAAATTATTGTTTTTCATACTATGATTAAGTTACGAGTACAAATTCTAGGGGTGAAAAAAATGAGAATTGAAAACACAGGTATTGATGAGTTAGAAATTGATTTAAAACCGCTTGATCGAGTTACTGGCCAGCATGCATTTATTCGTGCAGGACAGTGGGACTATGAACGCGTAACATATGATTATAGAATTGGTTCAAAAGAGAAAAATATTACATATTATATTCGTGTTCAAGGCTATGCCACAACTGGAGATGTTGACCGAGGAAATGCTGTCATCAAGCTGTTGACACCTTTACTAGGTAAACATTACTATCCGCATGGGGTAGAATACGGTGAAGAAGAAAACTTCCCGGAATCACTAGTAGAACGAGCAAACACACTACTCACAAGCTTAGCAGACGAATTAAAACAACATGCTAAATAACAAGAAAAACCGGGCTTCCTTCATTGCCCGGTTTTTCTTGAAGTATAGAAAATTTTAAAATTTGTCGCAGTATAACAAGACGCGAGACTCCCACCTCAAGAAATAAGGAGACACTTTTAATTCTAAGCGGGAGAACGGCAGCCAGTAGCGATCCGATTACTTCAACTAACGTTTCAGTGGGGGATGAAAAGAAAACCTCCACTGAACGTTAGTTTCACTTTTTAAGCTGTGGTTAGAACAGCTACATCTGGCGGAAGCGTC
This sequence comes from Oceanobacillus sp., assembly GCA_032085455.1. Classification (GTDB taxonomy): domain Bacteria; phylum Bacillota; class Bacilli; order Bacillales; family Amphibacillaceae; genus Oceanobacillus. The sequence goes on along the minus strand of DAMDKS010000003.1, from coordinate 96,070 downwards.
CTGGGCGCTTCCGCCTTCGGGATTTAAAACCCTAAAATTGCTTTAATCATACTTGTTGTCTCTCCACCACTATATAAAATATAAAGCAGCAAATATACTGCTACACCTGTTATTGCAGTGAAAAACCAGATTACACTAGTTACTGGCCCAATTTTTCGGTGCTTCCTAATATTGCGCTTAAAGGCTAGAGTCAGCGTGACGATCCCAAAGACTGCTCCTATTGTTGCTAGTGTAATGTGAAACACTAAAAACACCGTATAATAGATTTTTAACTCATCTGGTCCGCCAAAACTCGTATTTCCAACAAAAATGGTACGAGATGCATAAATGATAAAGAATAAAAGCGCACTAATTGCAGCAGAAATCATTGTTTTCTTATGTGCTTTTTCCTTACCTTTAATAATAAATCGCCAGCCTATCGCTACTAAAATTGCGCTAAGTACGATAAAACCAGTACTTAATGTTGGTAAAAAAGGCATTCTCATATCTCCCTTTCAATTTCTCTCTATTATAAACTATGCATTTAATTTATCCCGAATTAACTGGCAGTAAGACCCCCACTTTAAGAACTCAAGGTAAAAACGAGGATGGTAAGTGGGGGACAACTGCCAATAAATCCCCGATTGGTTCAACTAACATTCAGTGAGGATGAAAAAAATACCCACTGAATGAAGTTTCTCTTTATCCCGAATTAACTGGCAGTAAGACCCCCACTTTAAGAACTCAAGGTAAAAACGAGGATGGTAAGTGGGGGACAACTGCCAATAAATCCCCGATTGGTTCAACTAACATTCAGTGAGGATGAAAAAAATACCCACTGAATGAAGTTTCTCTTTATTGCAATGTAACTGGATCAACTTCCCTGCTTTTCGAGTCAAACCAACTAAAAAATATTCTTCCCAGTAAAGTCAAATAAGTGATTTCTTGTATAATCTTCATAATGATTCCACCCAGCTGCTGATCTAATAACGTACTTAATGGTGAAAACATTTCAGGACCTGATAATGGAACAGAGATTCCTGACAGCACATCATTCGGCACACAAAGTGCCAAAGCATCAAGCCATGCGCCTCCCTCCATATACGCCGAATATATAGGGACATTCGCAAAGATAATAAGTACACAGGCTGGCGTAATTAAAACACCATTAGCAAAGATATAACCAATTTTCATTAATGGCGACATGGTATTAATCTCTTTAAGCGGTAAAAGCAGTGGCATGAAAACAATAAAAGCAGCCAATAAAAGAATGCCGTGAATAGTAAAATGCCACACGGGAGCTGACTTAGAAAAATCAAATACAGCCGGTATATGATAAATTGAAAATAAACCGTTAAATAATAATAGGGAAATAAGCGGTTTCGTCAATAATTTAATAATTGGTTCAAGTATCGGTGCGTGAATAACTTTTTCCCAAATCCATATTGGGATTCCTTTAATCATTAAAATAGGGAAAATCAGCAAGTAGACAGCCATTTGTATCATATGTGCAGTCAGCATAATATGCGATAATAAGTCAACTGGTCCACCCTTCACAAAATACAGTAAAAATAAAGCCGTATAAGTAAAGAAATATTGTTTTACGGTCGGCTTATCAACTTCGCCAAATTTATGACGATAGGGACCTGTTACTAAATAATATAAAATTCCCAAAACAATACAAAAAGTAAGGAAATAAGGACTCCAAAGTGCTCTAAATCCAAAGATTTGTAATTCTAGCCACATTAAAAACCACTCCAGGAAAATCGGATTATCTTTCTATTATATAGCAAAATCATGTGTACAAACTAAAATTATATGACAATATTAGGAACATCGCTAAATGACCGGATGCAGGAGATTATTACAAATAATATATTTAAGTAACTTTTCTTGCTAGCAAAAAAGATCGGGAAACCACCCGATCTTTTTCATTACTTACCACCAAGTAATTACACCCAGCGCCATCATAACTAAGAACGTTACCCAAAAGCCGCCATACATAACGAAGGAAATTTCTTCATGTCCTTTATCTTTCATATGCATAAAATAGAAAAATTGGAAAATAACCTGTACTACAGCCATCAGGAGTATCAGCGGGACAAGAAAAATTGAATCAATAAAACCTGTTCCAACTGCAGCAAACGCAATAACGGTAAACAATATCATTAATCCAAAGCTGATAACCTGTTTTTTCATTTCTTCCTTATTCTCTTGCTTTTGGTACGAATTAATTTTATTCGAAGTAGTATTTTCCGTCATAAATTAACTCACCATCCCCATTAGATATACAACCGTAAAGATAAATACCCATACAACATCGATAAAATGCCAGTACAGTGCAAACGTATTATACTTTGGTGCATTATATGTGGATAGACCACGTTTTGCATTACGAGCCATGAGTGCCATTAACCAGCTTAGGCCGAAAATAACGTGCCCTCCGTGGAAACCAACGAGTGTATAGAATGCTGAACCAAATGCTGATGAACGGAAAGTAAATCCGTAATCAGTAATATAATGCGCAAACTCGTAAATTTCACACCCTAGGAAGCCCAATCCCAATAATGCTGTAATTCCAAACCAAAGCTGCATTTTCTTGAAATCATTATTCTTCATATGATATATAGCATATACACTAGTTAATGAACTAGTAAGGAGAAGTAATGTCATCAAAAATACAAGTTCAAGTCCGTATAAATCTTGTGTTGTAGGTCCGCCTGCAGTAGAATTTCTTAACGCAAAATATGTTCCGAACAAACATGCAAAGAGGACCGTCTCACCACCAAGGAAAATCCAGAGTCCAAGATGTTTATGCTTTCCTTCCATCGTAACTCGCGAAGGATCTTTTGACAGATTTGCTGGATCAATGGAGTGTTCGTGACTCATATTAATCCTCCTCCTTTTCAAGTTCTTCTTTGGTAACATGGAAGCCATGGTCATCTTTAAGAGAACGTACTACCATACAGCCAATTGCAAAGGCCATACCGATATAAATAATAATTCTTCCGATTGGACCATCCAGCTGGTAAATAAAACCAAAGGAAGCGAAAGTAAAACCAATTGTCATCAAAAATGGAAGTATCGAACCATTTGGCATATGGATGTCACTCAAAGGCTCAGCAGGTTTCATTTTTCCATCGCCTTCTGTTTTTTCAATCCATAGTGGATCAAGTCCACGCACTAATGGCAATTGCTTAAAGTTATAGAATGGTGCTGGCGTAGGCATTGACCATTCTAAAGTTCTGGCATCCCACGGATCTCGAGGAGCCTTTTCACCTTTAATGTGGGAATGAACAATATTATAAGCAAACACTAGTACCCCTGCAGTCATAAAGAAGGCACCAATCGTACTAATCCAGTTTCCGAAATCCAGCCCTTGCCCTTCAAGAAATACCCAGTAACGGCGAGGCATACCCATTAAACCTAGGAAATGCTGAATAAAGAATGTTAAATGGAAACCAATAAAGAATAGCCAGAATGCCGCTTTACCCATTGCTTCGTTGAGAACGCGATGGAACATAAGTGGCCACCAGTATTGCAATCCTGCAAGTATACCGAATACAACACCGCCAACGATAACATAGTGGAAGTGAGCAATTACGAAATACGTGTCATGATACTGAAAGTCAGCAACTGTTGAACCAAGCATAACCCCAGTCATACCACCAATTGTAAATGAAGGTATAAAGCCTAGAGCCCAAAGCATTGCTGCTGTGATTCTAATCTTACCGCCCCACATGGTGAGCAGCCAGTTAAAGATTTTAATTCCAGTTGGAACCGCTATCGCCATTGTACCAATCGCAAAGATTGCGTTAGCAACAGGTCCTAATCCAACTGTAAACATATGGTGTGCCCAAACCATGAACCCTAAGAATGCGATAAGGAAAGTTGCAAAAACCATTGCTGTATATCCAAATAATCTTTTCCTAGAGAATGTCGGGAAAATTTCACTAAATACCCCAAACGCCGGAAGTATAAGGACGTAAACCTCTGGGTGTCCAAATATCCAGAATAAATGCTGCCATAATATCGAGTTTCCTCCAAGAGCAACATCAAAGAATGCAGAACCAAACATCCGGTCAAACTGCATTAAGAACAATCCAACTGTCAAAGCAGGGAATGCGAATAGAATTAAGATACTTGTTACAAATGTCGTCCATGAGAATAAAGGCATTCTCATATATGTCATACCTGGACCGCGCATTAAGATAACTGTAACGATAAAGTTAATACCACTCATCAATGTCCCCGCACCCGACATCTGCAGACCCATTACATAGAAGTCAATACCATGTCCCGGTGACTGCAGTGAAAGGGGAGCATAATTTGTCCAGCCTGCATCTGGTGCTCCGCCAAGGAACCAGCTGCAGTTCATTAAAATTCCACCCATAAAGAATAACCAAAAACCTAGTGAATTTAAGAACGGAAATGCCACATCACGTGCACCAATTTGCAGTGGCATGACATAGTTCATCAATCCAAGCAGCAATGGGGTTGCTGCGAAGAATATCATTGTTGTCCCATGCATGGTAATCATTTCATTGTACAAGCCAGCAGAAATAAAATCGTTTTCCGGCTTGATTAACTGAATACGAATAATGACAGCTTCTAAACCGCCTAGCAGGAAGAAAAAACCACCACCGAGTAAATAAAGCGTACCAATCTTTTTATGGTCTACGGTAGTCATATAATCCCACAGTACAGCTCCGAAGCCTCTCTTTTGAGTAGTTGCTATACTCAAAGCATTAACCTCCCTTTTGTATCTTCCATCCCAAATAGTATATTATTTAATTCCTCCAGCACTTTCTGGAGTAACCTCAGAAGGTTTCAGCTGAAGTAAGTATTCCGCAATTTTATCAGCCTCATCTTCCGTGACCTGATAAGCACCAGTCATATTATTACCTGGCTTAATGGATTCTGGATCTTTAATCCAATCTACTAAATTTTCTTTTGTAGGTTCAAGGATACCGGCTATACGCGTGCGATCTCCAAAGTTTGTTAAATTCGGTCCTGTTGCCGCTGGAGATGAACCAATTGCATGACAGCCCATACAGTTGTTTTGGAATAATTCCTGACCTTCCTGAGCAACTGCATCCTCTGGAACTGCCTCTGCGTCAACGCTTTGCATATCTGCAATCCATTGTTCATACTCTTCCGGGCTAACCGCAATTACTTTAAAGTCCATCAAGGAATGCGATGGTCCACAGAGCTCCGCACATTTACCCCAGTATACCCCTTCTTCATGTGCCTCAATATACATTGTGTTAACGTTCTCTGGGTTTGCGTCCATTTTCCCTGTAATACTTGGCACCCAGAACGAGTGAATAACATCTGAAGATAGCATATTTAAGAAGACTTTTTCACCTGCTGGAATATATAAGTCCTGGCTTGTTACAACCTCTTCATCTGGATATTCAAAATGCCACCAATATTGATTTCCTGTTACATCAATATTAATTGATTTACTTGCTTCAGAAGTATCAGCTAAGTCAAACGTATAGATTACTGTTGGAATACCCATTATTAGAACTAGCAAAATTGGTATCACAGTCCAAACCGTTTCTAACAACTTATTTCCCTCTACTTGCTCAGGAATAACATTTTCTTCGCCCTTTTTCTGACGGAAGCGGATTAGCACAATTGTATAAATGACCATTACAATCAAAAATACGCCCAACATAATCAGGGTAGTTAAAATAATAAGATCCATTGAACTTTGTGCGCCATACCCTTTTGGTACAAGTGCAGTTAAATTCTCTTTACCACAACCTGATAATAGGATAGCTGTAAAACCTAAAAGCATCATAGCTTTAAATTTGCCCATCCAACCTTTCATGTGTTCATACCTCTCTTTCTTGTTGTTAATTCCTTAATATATTTATATTTTTTTAAGGACTGAATTAATTAAATATCGGCAATGTAACGATAACCATTAAAGGAAAGAGTATTACTAAGTAGTTTAATGAATAGATGAAAATCCTATTCGCCCATTTTAAATCATTTTTAGTAAAAAGTCCTGTAAAGGCTAAAACTAGCCACCCAACATTTAATGCTGTTGCAATTACAACGAATGTTGTACCAAGTGATGAAAGCAAAAACGGCAACGGCAGAAGACATGCAACATAAATAATGATTTGTCTTTTCGTAATTTCAAAACCGTATATCACCGGTAGCATTGGAACTCCCGCTTCCTTATATTCTTTTGTTTTCTTCATAGCGAGCGCAAGGAAGTGCGGGGTTTGCCAAATAAACATGATTAAAAATAATCCTACAGGAACAATATGCCATTCCGGGATAATTGCAAACCAGCCGATAAGTGGTGGCATTGCCCCTGAAAAACAACCAATGACAGTATTTAATGTATATCTTCGTTTTGACCACATTGTATACAGTACGACATAAACAAACCAGCCTATAAAAGCAAATAAGGCTGCGTATACTGTAGTGAAAAGAAGCAACACCAAACCAGCCACCGTTGACAAAATACCAGCCGTTAACACTGACTTAAGTGAAAATAGTCCAGTTACTGTAGGTCTTGTCTTCGTTCTTTTCATTTTTGGATCAATATCAACATCATACCAATTATTCATTATAGCTCCACCTGCAATTACTAACCCACTTCCTGATACGGTTAGTAATAAAGTTCCCAAATGATCCATAATGGAGGCATTGGCAAAATAAATAGCCAACCAAAAGCCTGCAATGACTGTAATTAAGTTAGAATTAATAATTCCAATTTTTATTAATGCCTTTACCGCATTTAAAAATATAGAGACTTTTTTTTGGGTTGGTATTGTTGTGGAGTCACCAACTATTTTTGTATGTGGCGTTTCCACTTTATTCATTTTATTTCCCCCCTTTACCAAGCAAAAAAGACAAGCGCTTTATTTTTATTGATATTTAGCGACATTCATTCAATAAATATCCGATAATTGCCTTTATATTGTAACATGGAATGAAGGAATATTCTAATACACGTAATAACAATTATTTACAATAAAATAACTATAATTAGATACCCATGCAGAAAAAACACATCCATGTATCACAATCCATTTCCAGTCACAATAGAGCTGTCTCTATATTAGTTCTAGCAAACAACGTGAAACAATGCAAGCATTTTTTACTTTAAACATAGTGAAAACCGTAGATATACACAATACTATTACAATTGTGTGACTAAATGACTTTTTTAGTTATAATTCTTTGCATATTTCCTGCGTTTAATATTATTATAAGACTATTGGGCATCAAACGATTTATTTACATATCATAAAGTGAGGCTATCAAAAATGAGCAAATCTTTAAAATGGTTATCCGTTGTTTCGACAATTGGAATGCTGTTCATATTGCTGGGGGGAGCACTTGTTACAAAGACAGGTTCAGCTGAGGGCTGTGGAGACAGCTGGCCGCTATGTGAAGGGGAAATTATTCCTTCTGAATTTAACTTCGAAATGGTAATTGAATTTAGCCATCGTCTTGTTTCAGGAGTAGTAAGTATTGCCGTTGTTGCATTGGCAACTTTAACATGGAAACAGCTTGGGAGTACAGTCCGTGAAGTGAAATTTCTTGCGGTGGCATCTGTATCCGTACTGCTATTACAGGCTTTGATTGGCGCTGCCGCTGTTATGTGGGGGCAATCCGATTTCATACTTGCAGCACATTTCGGCATTTCACTTATCTCTTTTGCAACTGTGTTTATATTAATGCTAATTATCTTTGAGACTGACAAAAAGCTGCATACCGAATCATTATTTATTCGAAAGAAGCATCGCATTGAAATTATTGCATTATTTATTTATACATTAATGGTTGTCTATACTGGGGCACTCGTTCGCCATACTGACTCGAACCTTGTTTGCAGCGATTGGCCATTCTGCACAAATAGTGAACCGCTAAGCTTTGCGACTTATAGTTTTGAACAGTGGATCCAAATGGGACATCGTTTAGCAGCAGGTATTTTATTTATCTGGACAATTGCATTAACAATTAAGATAATTAAAAACTATAAAGAATCGAAGGTCATGACCAACGGCTGGCTGATTACTCTCGGTTTAATTACTTTACAGGTTATGTTTGGGGCATTAATTATTTTTACCATGTTAAACCTGTTTGTTGCTTTAATGCATGCCTTTGTTATTTCTTGCTATTTCGGAATGCTGAGTTATTTTCTGCTATTAACATACCGAAGTGCTTACAAAGAAAAGCATGGACTGCTTGACAAAACAAATAATAATAAAATTAGTTAAAAATAAGCAGGTGCTGCATGAGGCACCTGCTTATTTTTATGCAAATTCCAGTAGTATATCGTCCACTTCAATGAGTGAGCCATCTTTTACATGAATGTCTTTAATTACTCCGTCAAAAGGAGCTTGAATAGATGTTTCCATCTTCATTGCTTCTGTTGTTAATAGATGATCCCCTTTTTTCACTGCATCTCCTTTTTTGCAATTCACACTTAAGACAGTTCCCGGCATGGTTGCGCCAATATGTTTTTCATTGCCTTTTTCAATCTTCGGTCTGAATGCAACGGATGAACGGATATTCTTGTCTTTAATCACAATCTCACGGGATTGTCCATTCAATTCGAAATAAACGACTCTTGTACCGTCCGGCTTTGGCTCTGAGATGGAAAGCAATCTGACAATTAAGGTTTTCCCTTTTTCAATAACCACCTCAATTTCTTCTCCTAACCTCATGCCATAAAAGAATGTCGGTGTATCCAATACAGACATGTCGCCAAATCGGTTACAAAACGCTTGATACTCGAGAAATACTTTGGGATAGAGAGCATATGCAATGACATCAAAATCAGTTACAGGCTCTTCCATCTCTTTAAACAGATCTGTTCGTATCGCCTCAAAATCAATTGGCTCTAACAGTTCTCCGGGTCGAACTGTGATTGGTTTTCGGCCTTTAAGAATAGCTTTTTGCAGCTTTTCTGGAAATCCTTGATAAGGTTGCCCAATATACCCTTCTGCAAATTCAATTACAGATTCCGGGAAGTCAATTTTATGACCATTTTCTAAGACATCTTCTTCAGTTAGCTCATTTTGTACCATAAATAAAGCCATATCCCCAACAATTTTAGAGGATGGAGTTACTTTAACAATATCACCAAACATATCATTAACTAGACGGAAGGTACGTTTCACTTCGTTCCAGCGCTCACCAAGTCCTACTGCTTTTGCTTGCTGCTGTAGATTACTATATTGACCTCCAGGCATTTCATGTTGATAAATCTCAGTATGGGGAGAAATCATTCCACTTTCAAAGTCCTGGTAATATTCCCTAATCCCCTGCCAATAATGCGAAAGTCCTTCCACAGCTTGTATGTCCATCTTCGGTTGGCGATTTGTTCCTTCTAAAGCATGATATAATGTTTGTCCACTAGGTTGAGAAGTCATTCCTGCTAGAGGACTGTTGGCAATATCCACAATGTCTACTCCAGCTTCAATCGCTCGGGCATACATATACGTACCATTACCACTCGTATCATGAGTATGTAAATGCACCGGTATATTTACAGTTTCCTTCAAACTAGAGATTAATTGATACGCCGCTTCCGGTTTTAATAAACCTGCCATATCTTTAATTGCAAGAATATGTGCCCCTGCTTCTTCAAGCTGTTTTGCTAGATTGAGATAATAGTCAAGGTCATATTTCCCTCTTCCCTTATCTAACATATTTCCGGTATAGCACATTGCTGCTTCTGCAATCTTATTATTATTACGAACAGCATCAATTGCCAGTGTCATGCCTTCAAACCAATTTAAACTATCAAAAATTCGAAAGACATCAATTCCAGTATCGGCGCTTTTCTTAACGAATTCATGAATTAAATTATCTGGATAATTTTTATATCCCACTGCATTACTTGCTCGAAGGAGCATTTGAAAAAGGATGTTAGGCATTTTTTTACGTAATTTTTCAAGTCTTATCCAAGGATCCTCCTTAAGGAAACGATAAGCAACATCAAAGGTGGCTCCTCCCCACATCTCCACTGAGAAAAGATCTGGCTGCAGTCTAGCAGTAGGTTCAGCAATTTCAACTAAATCCTTTGACCGTATCCTTGTTGCCAGTAAAGACTGATGCGCATCGCGAAAAGTTGTATCTGTCAATAGTACGCGCTCCTGTTTCTTTACCCAGTTTGCTAAACCTTCAGGACCCCGCTCATCTAAAATCTGCTTTGTTCCCGCTGGCATTGGTACATGGGGATCGATTTCTGGAATTTGCAGGCTTGAAAAATACGGTTTATCCTTTTTACGTGCACCTTCTACGCCATTAACAGTGACATCCCCTATATAAGTAAGCATCTTCGTTCCACGGTCTTTACTTTTCGGAAATACGAACAGGTCAGGAGTTTTATCTATAAAGTTTGTATTGTATTCTCCTGAAACAAATTTATTATGCCGAATAACATTTTCAAGAAAATGAACATTCGTCTTTATCCCGCGTATTCTAAATTCCTTTAGGTTACGAATCATTTTACGCATTGCTAGTTCATAGGTGCGGCCCCAAGTCGATATCTTAACAAGCAAAGAATCATAATGCGGTGTAATTACAGCACCCTGAAAGCCATTTCCAGCATCTAACCTTACTCCAAACCCTCCACCAGTACGGTAGGCAACTATTTTTCCAGTATCAGGCATGAAATCATTCAGCGGGTCCTCCGTTGTTACACGAGATTGAATGGCATAACCGTCTAATGGTATTTGTTCTTGCTCTGGAATCTGAATGGCATGATCGTGAAGGTTATAGCCTTCCGCAACTAAAATTTGTGTATGGACGATATCAATACCAGTAATCATTTCTGTTATTGTATGCTCAACTTGTATACGCGGATTGACTTCTATAAAATAATATTTATTTTCTGAAACAAGAAATTCAACTGTTCCTGCGTTGACATAATTTACATGCTTCATTAAATGCACAGCAGCCTCACATATTTCATTACGCAGTTCTTCAGTTAAAGACAAACTAGGTGCTACCTCGATTAATTTCTGATGACGACGCTGTACAGAACAATCTCTTTCATAAAGATGAACAATATTTCCTTTTTTATCTCCAAGGATCTGCACTTCAATATGCTTTGGATTCTGTATAAGTTTTTCTACATAAATTTCATCATCACCAAATGCTGCTTTCGCTTCCGATTTAGCCCGATTATAGGCTTCAGCAACTTCATCCTTCTTATTAACAATCCGCATTCCGCGACCACCGCCACCTAAAGTAGCTTTGATTATTATTGGATAACCGTGTTCGTCACCAAATGCGAGCACTTCTTCTGCATTATGAATTGTACCACTTCCTGGAATAACAGGAATATTAGCTTTAAGCGCCTGTTCGCGAGCCTTTACTTTATCGCCAAACATATTTAAATGCGCACTGTTAGGACCTATAAAAATAATTCCTTCTTCTTCACATCGTTTAGCAAAATCAATATTTTCTGATAAAAAACCATAACCCGGATGAATAGCATCAATATTTTTATCCTTCGCAAGCTCAATCATACCTTCAATATCCAAATAAGCATCAATTGGCTTTTTACCTTCCCCAATTAAATATGCTTCGTCTGCTTTGAAACGGTGAAATGCACTAGAATCTTCTTTAGAATAAACTGCTACCGTACGAATATTCAATTCAGTACACGCACGGAACACACGTATTGCTATCTCTCCACGGTTTGCAACTAAGACTTTCTTAATTCGATTTAATTCTGCCATAACTTCCACCTCTTATATATTTTTTAGGATTGTTTGAATCTGTATCTTGCGTATGGGCTGTTTCATATTCCCTCTTTCGAACTGTTTTTGCAATATTATTTAGTATTCCCATTGAGATAAGCAGAACAAGTAATGAAGTCCCTCCATAGCTTATAAATGGCAAGGTAACGCCCGTTATTGGAAGCAAACCGCTTATCGCTCCTAAATTTACGAAGGCTTGAATGCCAACCATGGAAGAAATCCCAATTGCTAATAAAGCACCAAAACTGTCCTGACATTTTCTTGAAATAAAGATACCTCTCAGCACAATAACAGCAAGTAGACCGATGACAATAAAAACACCAATAAATCCCAGTTCCTCCGCTACAATTGCCATGATAAAATCCGTATGCGCCTGTGTAAGATATCCCAGTTTTTGTACGCTTTGACCTAGCCCTTCTCCTGTTAAACCACCAACTCCGATTGCAACATAGGACTGAATAAGCTGATAGCCGTCTGAGTCTGGAGTTATAAATGGCTGGTATGCACCAGTAAAACGGGAAATCCTTTCCTCAGTAACCATATATGGTACCGCCAATGCGATTAGCAAGAGACCAACCGCAATCAAGATAGACAAATGTTTAAAACGTATGCCTGAGCTGAAAATAATGGAACAAGCAATTAAAAAAATAATAACCGAGGTACCGATATCCGGCTGTAATACGATAAAGCCGATAACAATACCTGTCATAACTAATGGCGGCAGCACCCCTTTTATAAAATCATTTAGATAGTCCTGTTTTTTCGAATAGACAGAAGCAAGATATAGAATTAAGCCTATCTTTGCAATTTCAGCTGGCTGAAAACGAAAAGGACCAATACTTAGCCAGGATTTTGCATTATTTACTTCTGTACCAAAAAGATCCACACCAATAAGAAAAAGTAAGGTAACAATTAAAATGACTTTTATATATTTTTGATAGAATTGATAAGGAAAGATACTGGTAAATACAAAACCAGCAAGACCTATCCCAAACCACATAGACTGACGTTTTAAAAAATATGTACTTTCTAAGCCGTCTACAACAGCTGTAACCATGCTGGCACTATAAATCATGACTAGTCCAAACGCACTTAAAAATAAAGGTGTGATGATTAACGTATAATCATAGTGTTTTAATTTTTTTAGCATCCTTCTTCTCCCCAAATATGTTTAATGAGGATGGATATATAAAACTTTTTATAAGTATAACACATTTTTTAAAATAGTATAGCATATTAAAAAGTTTTTTACCCTATCCGTTATACTTTAGCTAATGATAAAACAAAAAAACCTTGCCAAAATTACATAGGCAAAGTTTTTGCTACATGATCGATGCATGAAAAACTTTTCACAATGGATTTTGAGAAGCTTCATGCAATATATTAAGCTTCTTCTCCAAATTATCTAGAAGTGCTTTACCTTCATTTTCGCTGATTAAGTTCAAGCGCACAGCAAAGTCAATCTCTCGAGAGAGACCAAACATTTGTGTATCCAATACATCTTCATATACTGGACATTGTGGCATTGTTAAATTCTCAATTTGAACCTCGATAAGCCGCAAAATTTTATCAGCGTCAGCCTTAAGAAGGGCGTGGGCTCTTTCGCGATGATTAACAGTCACCTCAGGAATCAAATGTATCCCCTCCACTAAAAAGACTCTTTCTTCTATATTAGCGTTACCTCTATAAAATTGCAAATAAAAAAAAGAGATTCCTAAATTTTTTTAAAGCTTTGAATCATAGTTTTTACAGTTTAGATGAAATTAATTATTAGGTTTGCTATGATGTATATGCACAGTTCATACATAAATGAATTGAAAAGATGCCAGATTACTTCCAAATCATAACGGAAAATCAGTAAAATTGGAGAGTGAAAGCTATGATCGTCCCCATTACGGGAAATGTGAATTTTTCCATTACATTAGATCCAAGTGTGTGGATCTTTGATGATAGAAAAGTTAAATTTGAAGATGCTTTTAAATCAGATATTGAAATGCCAGCAGAAAAAGAGTTTATTTTTAGCTCGGCAGATCGTTTTGATCGAGAAATTTTCCAAGCTACAAATGATAATCGTCCTATTTCAAAGGCAGAAGAGAAGGAGATCTTACAAAACTCTTATGTTATGCTGCTTGAACCTTTCTTAAAAGCAGCGGAAATAAGTGAAAATACTGTTGATGCGACAATTGTTCAAACAAACGGAAATCAGCAAAACTTAACAATAGAACAACTAATGCATACCTATTTACTGTTTTCCTGGAAAGGAAAACAGTTAACAGAAGATGGTCCGGTACATCTTTATTTTACTGATGGTTCGAATAAAGATAACCCAATTAAATATGTAAGTAAAATAATCATTAATTAATGCTTCAATCAAGAAAAGCTACGGATAACTTTGATTAAGAGCAGGTCTTTCCACTGAAACCCGCAGCCCGTTCATACTTCACTTTCCGTGGGCGGCTGGTGAGCTCAGCGGTATGCTACGCATACCACCGTCTCAACCGTCCGCTCTCATCCCACAGGAGTCTTCGTGTGAACGGGTCGCTCCGTACTGATAAGTTTATTTAGCGCTCTAATTATTTTGATAAAATAAAACCGTGTTCAATGGGGGTTTTCTTTTCTTCTTCACTTAGAATTAAAAGTGTCTCCTTATTTCTTGAAGTGGGAGTCGCGCGTCTTGTTACACTGCGATAAAATAAGAATAGTAACGAAATCTTGAGCTTCTACAGGGAACATGTAGGGTGTAGAAAAAAACAATTTTAGAATGATAAACGTGCATATCTTCTCACATCATTCAATGAAATATCTACTCATTTTTACCAGGGAGCAATCCAAATACCCCGAGACTCCATTAGGAGGAAAGACCTAGTTGAGATCACTGCATGCGTAGCACGAAGGGAGCTCAATTCAACAGCCACTTGCGGAAAGCGAGGGGGATTTGGATTGCGGACTTCCAGTGGAGAAATTAGAAACTAAAATCAAAGTAATCGTCATTCTTTTTAAAATAGAGGTGGTTAAGCTTTTTTTGTGGGTTCTTCGTTGGTTCATTATATTTTTAAACAGTGGCCAATGCATATTTAATCTTTTCCTGCTAAAAATAAGTAACATAGCTTGATTTTAGGAGGAGTATCAGATGAATATACGAAAAATTGGCTTTTTTATTATACTCATTTTAATTCTTGGTGCTTGTCAGCAAGGAGATAATGAGAAGATTGAGCAAGGTAAACAGGATGAAAATGATCGTTACTATCAGACAAATTATGCAAACCCTAATGTAGAAGAAAAACGGAGTAACAGTGAAATTGCTACACATCTTGCAGATGTAGCCAGTCGTGTTCCAGAGGTAAATCAGGCATCCGCACTAGTAGCTGGCCCCTACACGGTCATTGCGATCGATGTGAATAAGGATATTGATCGTTCCAGAGTTGGTTCCATTAAATATACTGTATCCGAAGCTCTCTATCATGATCCATACGGAAAAACAGCAGTAGTAATCGCTGATGGTGATATTATGACAAGAATACAGGGCATGAATGATAAAATTCAACAAGGTCATCCCATGCAAGGGGTCGTGGATGAGCTTGCCGCTATTGTCAGTAGATACATGCCGGAATTCCCTGTAAAGGATGATCAGCCAATCGAGCCAGACGATAACAAGGAAATGCTGCCCGAAGATGAGAAAGAGCAACTCGAGGATATTGAAAAAGAACAATCAAATGACAGAAAATCGGATTAACCTTCACTCGCCCCTTTTTAAAAGACAGAAAAGCAATCCTTTCGACTATAAGGGTTGCTTTCTGTACCATTTAATGAACTTCCTGTTCTTGTCTTTTTTCGTTATAATATTGAACACCAAATTGAGAGCCTTCTGAAACCATTTTAGCATTTTCTAAATCTGCTTCATCTTTTGCCCGAACCTGATCAGGATGCCCTGCCTTCTCAAAAGTAGAGGCTGGTTTACTTTCAAATATATTTACAATACGGTTCATTTTTCCTTTTAATTTCATTTTTTGCTCATTATTTAATAAGAAATAGCTTGCCGCACCAGCTCCAATAACACCCGCACCAACTGCAGCTACAATATTTCGCTTTTTCATCTAAATCTTCCTTTCATGAGGATTTACCATTATCATTCCCTGAAGATAAAGAATCAAACATACCCAAACCTGATTTTTTAAACTCCAATGTCCCTAGTTTTATATTATGGTATACTAAGTACTATATTTGAAAGCGATAAGAGGTGACGTAATGCAAGTAAAATGTACAATTTGCGATAAAGTAAATAACTTAAAAGATAACTCCTTCCAAGCAAAACGGCTTAGAAATCGCCGTACATATATGTATCTTTGTGACACATGCTATAAAAGAATTACCATAAAGACCAAGGCTCGTCAAGCAACAGGACAATTTAAACTCTACGAAGAGAAGAAAAATGAAGAAGAATATATTTAAGATTCTAAAGCTATTGTATATGCCTGCAAAAAAAACAAAAAGCGCCTATTAAGAGGCGCTTTTTGCTTTTCTTTGAAAATGCAGACGTGTCCGATAGATAGCAAGCACAATCGAAATAATAATTAAGCTTTCCGTCATTGGCAGCATCATAATACTAAATATGGTCGTGATAAAAGTGCCAACTGCAAGCATAAAGTAAACAATTATATTTTTTCCGATACTAAGTTTTCTAGCAAAGCCAAGCTTATATGCGATAGCTGAAAGTATCAGGTTAATAATATACATTATCCAGAAAACATTTTCTACACCAAAATTTTCGATGACAAAATCTAAAACAAAACTAAACGTTCCAGTCATAGTCGTTTATCCCCCAATAATCATTCCTTCTACTATCATACTAAATCTTTCCTTTTCATGCTAGAAAAAACAACAGATTGTCATTCCTTTAATCAAAAA
Organism: Oceanobacillus sp.; assembly: GCA_032085455.1. Classification (GTDB taxonomy): domain Bacteria; phylum Bacillota; class Bacilli; order Bacillales; family Amphibacillaceae; genus Oceanobacillus. The sequence continues at coordinate 79,436 of DAMDKS010000003.1, read as the reverse complement.
TAAACGACAACAGAATAGCTGCTGTTGTCGCTTAAGGTTTATTTATTGCTTTTTCGATTTCTTTTCTACTTCTTCTTTCAAAAATTGTTTAAAATCGTCTGCTGAAATGGTAGTTGTTGCCTTTTCACCATAACGACGATAGTTCACAGCATTTTCCTCGATTTCCTTATCACCAAGGACGAGTGCAAATGGAATCTTTTCAGTTTGTGCCTGACGAATTTTATAGCCGATTTTCTCATCACGTTCATCCAGTTCAACCCGAATACCTTCTAAGCGAAGCTCGTCCACAATCTTTTTTGCATAATCAAGATGTGCTTGAGGAGATACAGGAATCACTTTCACTTGAACTGGCGCTAACCAAGTTGGGAAAGCTCCTTTATATTCTTCAATAAGAAAAGCAACAAAGCGCTCCATTGTGGAGACAACTCCACGGTGAATAACAACGGGACGATGCTCTTTCCCGTCTTCGCCAACATATGTTAAGTCAAAACGCTCTGGCAGCAGCACATCGAGCTGTACAGTCGATAGCGTTTCTTCTTTTCCTAGCGCTGTCTTTACCTGGATATCCAGCTTAGGGCCGTAGAATGCAGCTTCCCCTTCAGCCTCAACATACGCCACATTCATTTCTTCCATTGTTTCTTTCAGCTGCCTTTGTGTCATTTCCCACATGGCGTCATCATCAATATATTTTTCTTTATCGTCTGGATCACGATAGGAAAGACGGAAACGATAATCTTCAATTCCAAAATCATTATAAACATGCTGAATCAATTCCACTACTCGAATGAACTCTTCTTTCAGCTGGTCTGGTCTTGCAAAAATGTGAGCATCGTTTAGTGTCATTCCCCGTACCCTTTGCAGACCAGCTAAGGCACCACTCATTTCATAACGATGCATGGTTCCCAGCTCTGCAATACGAACTGGCAGCTGACGATAGCTCCATAAATTATTTTTAAATACCATCATATGATGTGGACAGTTCATTGGACGAAGTACTAAGGTTTCATTATCCATTTCCATAGGCGGGAACATATCCTCCTGGTAATGATCCCAGTGACCACTTGTCTGATATAAATCCTTGCTCCCAAGTACTGGCGTATATACATGATCATAGCCAAGTTTTTCTTCTAAATCTACAATATATCTTTCAATGATACGACGTATTGTTGCTCCTTTTGGCAGCCAAAGCGGTAAACCCTGCCCAACCTTTTGCGATACAGTAAATAAATCCAGTTCCTTACCAAGTTTACGATGATCTCTTTCTTTTCTTTCTTCCAAAATTTTAAGATGTGCATCCAGCTGCGATTTTTTTTCAAAAGCTGTCCCATAAATACGTTGCAGTTGCTTGTTATTGCTGTCTCCTCGCCAGTATGCTCCTGAAATGCTTAATAGCTTAAAGGCTTTAATTTTACTTGTAGCTGGTACATGAATTCCTCTGCAGAGGTCGAAAAATTCCCCTTGCTCATAAATCGTTACTTGTTCATTTTCTGGAATGGCATCAATTAATTCCAGCTTCAAATCATCACCGATTGCTGCAAAACGTGCTTTCGCTTCCTCACGCGATACTTCTGTTCTTTCTATTTCCAGATTTTCATCAATAATCCGCTGCATTTCCTTTTCAATTTTCGGAAGATCCTCTGGAGTTAAAGCATACTCCATATCCATGTCATAATAAAAGCCTTCTTCAATAACTGGTCCAACACCAAACTTCACATTTTTAAAAAGACGTTTTACTGCCTGTGCCAGTAAATGTGCGGTTGAGTGCCGCATGATATCGATTCCTTCATCGTCACGATAGGTGATAATCTCAATCTTGCCGCCTTTTTGCAGTTTGCGGCGTAAATCAATCTGCTCTCCATCCAGTTTAATTGCTAAAGCTTGTTTTTTTAAACCTGAGGAGATGGATGCAGCGATATCTTCACCAGTTACACCTTCAGGGAAGTTTTTTTCTGCTCCATCAGGAAAAATAAATGTAAGTTCTGCTGACATTGAATGACAACTCCTTGTTCTATTTTATTTTTTGCGATTAGGCTGCTTTGCTTAATCCTAATAAAGTGAAACTGCGTTCAGTAGGGTTTTCTTTTCATCCCCTACTGAACGTTAGTTGAACCAATCGGGGATTTACTGGCAGTTATCCCCCACTTAGCCTTCACGTTTTCATTTCAAATTCTTGGAGTGGGGGTCTTACTGCCAGTTAATTCGGGATAAAAATTTAAAAGCCGTCCCTTTGCATCACTGCAAAGGGACGGCATATTTCTATAACGTGGTTCCACCCTAATTTCCGAATAAATCGGCTCCATCTTTAACGCAGATAACACGCTGCTATTTCAATAGCAGAGTTCAAAGGCGGTAATTATTCGACTGCATATGGAAAGCTTTCAGCCGGTGACTTTCCTCTCTTTTCTATACAGTTACTCAAATAATCTTGTCCTTCTCATTACTCTTCTCTGATTAATGAATAATTGTATTATAACGCTTTAACTTTAGAAAAGCAAATCCTTCATCTTAATTTTCTTTATGCTTACCAGAAGATGCCTGCTTTGATCTCAATCGCATTGAAAAAGGAAAATCACGAAATCCTTTAATTGTCACCCTCTCCTGAAACACATTAATAACCGTTTGTACCTTCGGGTCTGATGCATCTTGAACATACATAATAATATCCTCGGGAGCCATGGCAACAAGCGGAGCTAAATTCCACTCATCCTGTGGAAACCCAATCAGATATAGGGGCTGCTCGGTAATACAATGCCGTAATTCATCTTTCGTAAGTAATTTGCCTTGCTCATCATAATAATGAAAAGGAGAGCCTTCAAGAACATGGACAGGCGAAATAATGGATTCTTTTTTTAAAACATACTCTCTTAAAGAATGAATAAATGACTGATGCTCTTCCTCCCTTTTGAATTCGTCAATTGCTAATCCAACATAATCGATAAGATCCTGTTTAAAAACCTTCATGCCAAATTGTACAATTGAATCAAAACTGACTATCTTTGTATTTCTAACATGCATCAAAAAAATTGCTTTTAAGAGCTGAACCGGATGCTTGTTTTTCCGAACCATTTTACAATCGGAGTCTTGTCCAGTCACAATCCACTCTGTTATTTCATGAATTTGTTCAATCTCATGGTGATTCGTAAAATAATATTTCTCTTTTATAATTTCATTAATCACACTCCCTAAACGATTCGTGAGATAAACATGGACCATCGATTTAGCAATTAACTGGAAATTGAATTCACTTAACGGTAAGCCTTCTAACCGAATCTGATTCCCCCATTTTTCATTAACCTTCCACTGCAGTTCAATCTGTTTGTTTTGTTGAAATAAACTTTCACAAAAACTGATAACCTCCTTATCTGACTCAAAGAAAATATCCAGCAATACCATCACCCTCATCTACAACCAAACTGTTACATTATATGGAATACAGTTGAGAAAAATGATAAAACTGTTTAATCTAGTGAATTAAATTTAAAAAACTTCTAAGCTCAGGTGAAGCCTAGAAGTTTTTATCCCGAATTAACTGCAGTAAGTCTCCCCACTGAACGCAGTTTTTACTTTCTTATTTTCTTCTATTATATCCTGCTACATGCACAATATCACTTACTTGCTGGATGCGCTGAATGATTCTACCCGCTTTCAATTTCTCTGTTCCGCTTCTCGTTGCAGCTAAATGCTCTTCCAATTGCTGCAAGCTCAGGTTTGAAGTAAAGAATACTGGAAGACCTTCCATCATACGGTATTGTAGAATAGAGCTGAGAATTTCATCTCGGAACCAGGCAGATTGCAATTCGGCGCCTATATCATCCAGCATAAGAATATCTGCTTTCTTAAAGAATTCTATTTTTTCATTTACAGAATCATCTTTAAGAGAAGCTTTAATCTCTCTGACAAATTCAGGCATATAAATAATCGTAGAGGAGATATTAAATTTCTTCAGTTCATTGGCTAAGGCTCCAAGGAGGAAAGTCTTTCCAACTCCGAAAATTCCATGTAAATAAAGTCCTTTATTAGGCAAGGAAGTTTTAGCCTGATTGAGAAATTCATAAATTTTGACAAGTGCATTGGTCCGCTCATTATCCTTTTCAATATCACTTAGCTTTGCTTCAAGTATTTCTTTCGGCATATACAGACTGCGTATGAGCTTTTGCTGTTCCTGTTCCTTTTCATACATCAGTCGTGTATGGCATTTCTCATAACGAATATGAATTTCATTATTCTCAACCTGCAGAATCGGAGAATAGCCTTGAATCATATTCTTGCATTCCCCAAGAGAAGCACAGTGATCACATTGTTTAGACTGTGTTTTATACTCATAAAGCTTAATCAGGCTTTTATTAATTTCTTCTTGGGAAAGCGTTGGATGGCGCAAAAGAAATTCTTTGATTTCTTCGTCCTCAAGCAGTTCTTTTTTCATTTTTGTATAATTTTCTTTAAAGCTTTCGCTGCGAGCCATCCATGAATTTAGGCTCGATTGGATTGGTTTCATTTAAATCATCCTTTAAATGATTGGTTTTAGTTTCCTTCTGAATATAATTTCATTAAGTTGGCTAGTCTCTGCTGCTCTGCTGTTGTTGCATCCTGCTTTGATGTTTGCGGTCTCTTTTGTAAATGTTTTCCTTCTTTAAACCAATCTGGAACAATATCCTTTGCCTTTTGCTTCTGATAGTTTGCAGAACGTTTTTGTTTCGCTTGCTGGTAACTCGCCTTTTCTATTTTAGCAAATTCCATCGCTTCGCTTGCTGTTTGGAGCTTTGCCCGCGACCAATGGCTCGCAATCTTTTCTAAATATGCTTTTGACAATTTCATATTCGTTTGGAGCAAAACATAGTGGATTAAAACATTCATTACAGGAGCAGGAAGTCCTTGTGTTGTCATTACCTTGCTTATTAACTTCATATCCTGTTCAGAAGCAATGTTCCCGCTTGATAGATCTTCCAATAACTCCTTTGGCGAAATTCTTTCTAATCGCTGAATGAGAAGCGCTTCTTTGGTTTGAGGTTTATTATTTTGCGTCTCTGTTTGTTTTTGTACGCTTTTTTCGATTAAACGAATGGGCTTATTATTATTTTTTGCTTTAAAGAAGTCATGGCATGCACGTTTAAACTCTTCCGTATCAAGATAATTTTCATCGGTTAATGCCCATAGAACCGCTTTATCAATTTCAAAGCTTTCCAAATCATAAATCTTATACATTTGTGAGATTAAATTACGATTCTCTTTTGTTAGTACCCGATTTACAGGAATCAATCGCTGCTTAAGTGAATGCTCCAGCCATTGAAATTCCTCCTGCAAATGATTCCTTTGCGTCTCTTCTTGAACTGCTATATGCTGAGCTGTATTTGGATCTGGAGTAAATGTTTGAAAAACGTCCTGGAAATTTGCCGTAATATTTTCACCAGTGGCTTCTCTTTCCTCTGATAAAAAGAAACTTTTTAGCTTATGAAATCGCTGCTCGCCTACATGGTGATAGAGTAAAGTCGTAAACATCGCTTCCTGAAAGAAGCTTTTTGGATCAAACGGACGCTGCAGCTCATACGTATAAATCGTTATATCTTGATTCACTTTCTTAAACGACTTTAGAAGGCCCAATCCTTCTAATTTGATTCTTGCTCTATATATTTTATCAAGAGGCATCGTCATATAATTCATCAGGGTATGATGTGTTTGTGGAGCCTTATCTTCTTGAAGTTTCATATCATTTAACAGTGTTTGGTAAAGCATAAGCGCTTCCGGACCAACAAGCGGTTGATATAAATGTGTTAACGACTGTAAATAATTTTCTGGCAATGGTTTTTTTAAAACAACAAAATAGCCGTCAACCGGCAATAGCTGACCGATAATTTTCAACATTTACACACCCTTTTTCTCTATATCCGTAACCATTATTTCTCTTTCTTATCTGTATTGATTAATTCTTTCAGTTCATCTAAAAACACAGTAACATCTTTAAATTGGCGATAAACAGATGCAAAACGAACATAAGCTACTTCATCGACCTTGGAAAGCCTCTCCATAACCATTTCGCCAATAACCTTGGAATCGACTTCAGATGCGCCCAAACCGCGAAGCTCTTTTTCAACTTCAAGTGCTATTTCTTCAATTTTTTCAACGGGCACTGGCCGTTTCTCACATGCCCGAATCAATCCTCGTGTCAGTTTCTCTCTTGAGAATTCCTGCCTCATTCCATCTTTTTTCACTACGATTAATGGTACTTCTTCCATGCGTTCAAAAGTTGTAAATCTTTGCCCGCATTTTTCACATTCTCTGCGGCGCCGAATTGCTTTTCCATCTTCTATTGGTCGTGAATCCGTAACCTTTGTGTTTTTGTAATGGCAATTTGTACATCGCATATTTTTTCACCTCTTTGTTCACTGATACAAAGCTAGTCGGTTTTTATTAATGGCATTTCTTTATTAAACTGTTCATATAGCTCTGCAATAATTTTATTACTGTAACCAAAATCAAATGGAAGTAGTGCCTCTGTTGTCACCGAGATATCAATAGCTGTATGATATGGCTTTGTCATAATTACAGCAATTACAATAAATGCTTTTTTCCCCTTTTTAACATTTACGCTTAATTCGCCATACTCTTTAGAAATGGAATTCAGTTTATATTTCTGTGAGTTCTGAATGATTGTCTCGATTAGGGTAATTCCTTTATCTTTAGAAATTTTATAATAATGCGTCCGAAGCTTTACATCATCATGATTTTCACTTGTTTCGGCATGATTATCAAAATACTTTTTCATATTGCTGCGTATCGACATTCTCCACACTCCATCAATAATAAGTATACAGTATATTTTAACACGTTTTAGCGAATACATCTATGTGAAACTAAAATCCGCCTGCATGGATACAGACGGATTTGTTTCATTACTGCTATTCATTTTTTGAATAAATTACGGGCAAAATTTAGGATCCCTTTAAATTAAATGTTTACTGGTTCTTTACTTTTTAATGACTTCCCCACTAATTTTGTCAAATCAAGGACACGTGCAGAATAACCCCATTCGTTATCATACCAGGCAAGAACTTTAATTTTATTTTCCTCCATTACAATTGTAGATAAACCATCAATAATCGATGAATACTCCGTTGTTGTAAAATCAATGGATACCAATGGATCTTCTGTATATGAAATAATCCCTTTGTATTCATTTTTAGCAGCTTCTTTTAATGCATGATTTACGGCTTCAACCGATACAGATTCTTCGACGTCAACAACTAAATCAACAAGTGAAACATCTGGAGTCGGTACGCGCAAAGCCATTCCGTGGAGTTTTCCATTTAAATGCGGAAGCACTTCGCCGAGCGCTTTCGCTGCTCCAGTTGAGGTTGGAATAATAGACTGTGTACAGCCGCGTGCACGACGTAAGTCTTTATGCGGATTATCTAAATTCTTCTGATCATTAGTGAATGCATGCACCGTCGTCATTAATCCATTTACTATTTTAAAATGATCATCAAGCACCTTTACAACTGGTGCTAAACAATTGGTTGTACAAGAAGCATTGGATATCACATGGTGTATGTCACCATCGTATTCATCTTCATTCACACCGATTACAATCGTCTTATCTACTGCTTTTCCAGGCGCTGTAATCACAACCTTTTTTGCCCCAGCATCCAAATGTAAACCAGCAGTTTCATTTGTAGTAAACTTGCCAGTCGCTTCAATCACCACATCAATATCAAGCTCATTCCAAGGCAACTTTTGCGGGTCACGTGAATTCACAACCTGCACGATTCGATTATTTACCTGAATGCCGTTTTCATCCGCATTTACTTCCGCATCGAAGATTCCATGTACGCTGTCATATTTAATTAAATGTACAAGTGTTTCAGGGGGATAGCTTGCATTGACTGCTACCACTTCAATATTATTGTCTATAATAGCTTGGCGAAACACCATTCTGCCAATTCGTCCAAACCCATTAATAGCAATACGTATTTTATCCATGTTTACCCCATTCCTCCCATTAACGTTATACCAATTTTCGTTTTTCTATAATTAGTATAACACATTCAAAGAATTGTGTGTGTACATTTTAATGATATTAATTATGTTTTAATTTTGAGAATCTAAACACTTTACCTGACATCAAAAAAAGTCGTCTAAAAAGAAGTAATATCCCTCAGACGACTAATTAGTGTAACCCTTTAAACTTTCCATTTTAAAAGTATTTTCTCAAGCTGTTCAAGCGATGCAAATTTTGATCCATTATTATCAATCACTGCATCTGCAAGTTTCGCTTTTTCTTTTACAGGTATTTGTGAATAGATGCGCTGCAATGCCTCTTCTTCAGTAAAGTTATTTCTCTCCATCAAGCGTTTTAATTGTATCGCTTGATCAACATAAACGACTAAAGTTTTATCAACAAAGTGTTCTAACTTACTTTCAAACAATAAAGGAATATCAAGTACAACACACTTAGCGCCACCAGCTATTAATGTATCTCTTTTCTCAATCATTCTTTTTCTGATTGCGGGGTGCAAAATTTCGTTAAGCTGTTTTCTTTTTGTTTCGTCCGCAAATACAATTTCACCTAAGTGTTTTCTGTCTAATGTGTTATCCTCACGAAGCACTTCCTTGCCAAAGGTGCGCACTACTTCTTCATACGCCTCTTCACCTGGATAAACTACTTCTCTTGCTAATTTATCTGCATCAATAACTGGGATGTTAAAATCATCAAACATGAGGGAGACAGTGCTTTTCCCACTTGCAATACTCCCTGTTAAGCCAATTACTAAAGTCATAATTAATCTCTCTCCTTAAAGATGCTGGCAGCTGCTGCAAATATGCGTTCCTCGACCAGCAACCTTTAATTTAATAATTTCCTTCCCACATTGCTTGCAAGCTTGTCCATCCTGCCCATAGACAAAGAGCTCCTGTTGAAACATCCCCATCTCCCCTTGAGAATTAACATATGAGCGAATGGTCGTCCCACCAAGCTCTACGGCATCTGCAAGGGTTGCAACTGCGGATTTTTGGAGGCTTTTTATCTCTGAGTCATGCAATGTATTTGCCCGGCGCATTGGATGGATACCTGCTTTAAATAACGTTTCATCCACATATATATTTCCGAGACCCGTAACGACTGATTGATCAAGTAAGACTGCTTTAATCAGCCGCTCCGTTTTTTGCAGTTTCTCTTTAAAGTAACGAAAGCTAAATGCAGCATCAAAAGGCTCTGGACCTAATTTTTTTAGCGGCGCTTCATGCAGCTCTCTTCCGATTGGATAAAGATGCATGGTCCCAAACTTGCGAACATCATTATACCGAAGTTCTTCTCCATTCGTAAAAGTAAATACGATATGTGTATGCTTAATTAACTCATCCTGCAATGAATGGACACTATATTTCCCTTCCATCCGCAAATGGGAGATGAGCACATAGTCATCGAAATAAAAAAGAAGGAACTTTCCTCTGCGATCTAATTTTTGAATCGTTTGGCCAATCAGTAAATTTTTAAATTTTTCTACATCATCTGGTTCTTTTATGATTTTTCCCCAATGAACATGAACAGCAGCAATTGTTTTATTTAATACGTATTGCTCCAATGTTCTTCTTATTGTTTCTACCTCTGGTAATTCTGGCATTTCATTCTATCTCCTTATTTTGCATCAAACCAGCTGTCACCATATTCATAATCAACCTTTAATGGGACAGTTAATTTTACGGTATTTTCCATCGTTGCCGGTACGATATCAATTAATTGATCAAGCTCCGTTTTCGGCGCCTCTAAGATTAATTCGTCATGTACTTGAAGTAAAATTCGAGCCTTTAGTTTTTCTTCTTTTATTTTCTTATCCAAATCAATCATCGCTTGTTTGATAATATCTGCTGCGCTGCCTTGAATTGGCGTATTCATCGCTGTGCGCTCTGCAAAGCTTCGGCGATTGAAGTTTCGGCTAGTAATCTCTGGTAAATACCTTCTGCGATTCATAAGTGTTGTTACATATCCTTGTTGTTTTGCAATTTGCACAATCTCTTTCATATAATCCTTGACCCCCGGAAAGCTAACAAAATAGCGGTCAATAAATTGTTTCGCTTCCTTTCTGGTAATGCCAAGGTTTTGGGATAGACCATAATCACTAATCCCATAAACGATTCCAAAGTTAACCGCTTTGGCTTGACGACGCATGTTTGATGTGACTTCTTCTTTTTCCACATGAAAAACATCCATTGCTGTTCTTGTGTGAATATCCATATCATGATTAAATGCATCCACTAATTTATCATCATTAGCGATATGTGCAAGCACACGAAGCTCAATTTGTGAATAATCGGCTGCAAACATCACCCAGTCCTCTTTAGCTGGCACAAAAGCACGACGTATCTTTCTTCCTTCTTCTAAGCGAATTGGAATATTTTGCAAGTTTGGGTCAACAGAGCTTAATCTGCCTGTTTGTGTCAATGCTTGATTGAATCTTGTATGAATTTTGCTTGTTTTGGGGTCTACAACCTTTAATAATCCTTCAATATATGTTGATTGCAGCTTGCCCAGCTGGCGGTATAATAATATTTTCGGGATAATCTCATGCTCGTGTTCCAGCTGTTCCAGCACATCAGCAGCTGTAGAATAGCCTGTTTTTGTTTTCTTAATCACTGGAAGCCCTAATGTTTCAAATAAGATTGGTCCAAGCTGCTTTGGCGAATTGATATTAAATTCCTCACCTGCCAGCTCATATATTTCATGAACTAATGTATCCAGCCTTTCCTTTAAATCAACACCCATTTCTTCGAGACGGGATTTATTAACAAGCACTCCCTGATGCTCCATTTCTCCGAGAATCAAAGCAAGCGGCATTTCTAAATCAGTCAAGAGCGCATACTGTTCATTTTGCTTCAGCTGCTCTTTCATCTCCTCAAATAAAACATATAATGCTTTTGTTTTTCGGACAACATGCTCCGCCAATACACTTTCTTCAGGAACTTGCAACTTTGCACCTTTACCATACACTTCTTCATCGAAAAGTACATCTGTATAACCTAAGCGGTTTCCAATTGCTGGTATATCATGATTATTTTCAGATGGATTTAAAAGATACGAAGCTAAGAACATATCAAAGTGAATACCATTAATTTGGATATCATTGCGCAGCAAGGCAACTAGGCTTTTCTTTGCATCAAATACTATTTTTTTCTTTTCGGCGTCCTCTGCCCACTTTTTAAAGAGCGGTGATGAAATTGCTACATCCGTTGGGATAAAAACCTGATTTTTTTCATTTACTAGTCCAAAACCAATGATGCGTGCTGTATGGTAATTTTCCTCAACCATTTCTATGACAATAGCATTCTCCTCAGCAAATATCTCTTCTTTTACTTCAGAAACAATTTCAAAATCAATTGCATTCATTAGTGCACTATTTTCAGCTGTGCTGTCTTCTGAACCAGAAATTTTATTCAATAAAGAAGCAAATCCTAAATCTTTAAAAATACTGCTTACCAGACTTTGTTCATAGCCATTATATTGAATATCTTGCAAAGAAACTTCAATTGGTGATTGCCTGTTAATCGTTACAAGCTCCTTGCTCATAAATGCATCATCTTTATAATTCGTTAGATTTTCCTTTAATTTCTTCCCGCTGATTTCATCCACATGCTCATATACCTCTTCTAATGTGGGATATTGTTTTAATAATTTAATTGCCGTCTTTTCCCCAACTCCAGGAACACCAGGGATATTATCCGAACTATCTCCCATCAGTGCCTTCAAATCAATAATCTGCTCAGGTGTTAGTTCCATTTTTTCCTGCAAATGGGCTGGAGTATATCTTTCAACCTCGCTGATTCCCTTTTTCGTTACACTTACTGTTACTTTATCTGATATGAGCTGCAGCATATCCTTGTCACCAGAAATGACGGTTACATCCCAATTCTCCTTATTTCCTTCTTTGGAGAGGGTCCCAATAATATCATCCGCTTCAAACTGGGGTAATTCATAATGTTTAATTTGAAATGCATCAAGCAGTTCCTTCACTAGCGGAAATTGCTCTGATAACTCAGGTGGCGTCTTTTGCCGGCCGCCCTTATATGCTTGATACGTTGCATGACGAAAAGTTGTTTTACCAGCGTCAAAGGCGACTAACATATGTGTCGGTTTTTCTTCCTCAAGAATGCGCAATAACATGGTTGTAAAACCGTATACCGCATTTGTATAGACTCCTTTATCATTATTTAATAAGGGTAATGCAAAAAACGCCCGATAAATAATACTATTCCCATCAATTAAAACTAATTTATTCGACATCCGGATTCCTCCAATATACTTTCTGCTTAAACATATTCTATCACTGTCTGTACTTAAAAGAAAAAAATAATGCAGAGAAAGAAAGATTTCCTCTGCTTTTCTAACATATTACTTGCATCACATCTTCTCCAGTTTAGAAGCAGCAAAAATAAAATCGGAGCTGCTATCAATTAAAGCCACTCGTCGTTTCTATTATACTGAGACAATTTAGTACTGTACTATTTATTTTGGTAAATAAACAGTAATGGAGGTTCCTTTGTTCAGCTCACTGTCGACTTTAATGTCTCCATGGTGAACTTCGACGATATGCTTAACAATTGCCAAACCTAAGCCTGTTCCTCCAGAGTCACGTGTACGAGCTTTGTCAACACGGTAAAACCGTTCAAAAACACGTGGCAGATCCTCTTTGGAAATACCAATGCCTGTGTCTGAAACACGAATACACGCATGCTGATTATTCTCGTAAATATTAAGGGTCACATGCCCGTTCTCAGGCGTATAACTAATTGCATTATCAACTAAATTGATTATTACCTGATTAATTTGTTCCTTATCCGCTTTGATTTCGATAGTAGCAATATCTGTTTCCAGTGTGATGCCTTTCTGCTCTGCTTTGTAATAAAGAGCAGGTAAGATATCTTCAATATGCTCTCTTATATTTACTTTGTTTAAAACAAGCTGATAGTCATCCTCTTCCAATCGAGATAATGCCAGTAAATCCTCAATTAACAGCTGTAAACGATAGCTTTCATTGTATATAATCTGCAAAAACTCTTTTAATGCTTCTGTATCCTGCATATCACCATCTAATAATGTCTCTGAAAAACCTTTAATAGAGGTAATTGGTGTGCGCAGTTCATGCGAAACATTCGCAACAAAATCTTTACGCATGTTTTCGAGTTTTTTTAATTCCGTAATGTCATACAATACAAGAACTGCACCCTTCAACATATTTCTTTCATTTATAATAGGTGCGCCAGAAATTTCTAAATAAAGCTTTTCTATTCCAATATAATGTTCAAATGTTTTCCTGATTTTCTTCTCGTATAGAAAAACATTTTGAATCGTTTGCTGTAATGCTTCATTATTCAAGACAGAATAATATAGAGAATCGATATAATCTTTTTCCGTTTTCCCAAATAAATGGATAAACTTTGGATTAACAAGATGTATATAGCCCTTCTCATCCAATAATACGAGCCCACTCTCCGTATTATCAATCAATGTTGAAAGCTGCTCTGATTGTATTTGTTCCTGAAGAGAGAGATCCGCTAAATATCGAGCTAGTCGATTAATATGATCACTTAGCTGGCCGAGCGTTTGATTATTCGCTGCATGAAATCTAGCTTGATAATTTCCTTCTATTATTTTTTCTATTGTTTTTGATGCTTTATTAATTGGTCTGATGTATTCCATATAGAGCAGCTTAAATAAAATACTGATGAACACAAAAAGTATAATAAATACAGCGACCAGAAAAATGATATTATCTACAATTGAAGACATAATAAAGCCGAAAATTATTAAAATAAGTGCCAGGCATACTGTATAGGAGACAATTGGTTTTGGTATAAAACTCCTCATAGGACAGGCTCCTCTAACTTATAGCCCAGTCCCCGAATCGTTTTTATATAAATAGGTTTCTTTGTATCGGGTTCAATTTTGTCACGCAAATGACTGATATGAACATCTACAATTCTTGTATCACCTACAAAATCATAGTCCCATACACCACTTAATAATTGATCTCTTGAAATAACCTTTCCTTTATTCTTAGCAAGGTAGTATAATAATTCAAATTCTTTGCGAGTAAATGCTACGCTCTCCGAATCCATTTCTGCTTCATACCTTTCAGGATAGATTGTTAATTCACCAATTTTTAATGAATGAAGATTATTTTGATTCAAGTTTTTTGTTCTTCTTAATATTGCCTTAATCCTAGCAATTACTTCTTTTGGACTGAAAGGTTTGGTTAAATAATCATCTGCTCCCAGCTCTAAGCCCAATATCTTATCAAGTTCTTCATCTTTTGCAGTCAGCATTAAAATGGGGGTTTCAATTTTATTATTTCTAAGCTGCTTACAAACCTCGATACCGTCTAATTTAGGAAGCATTAAATCAAGAATGATTAAAGCATAGCTATTTGATTCAGCTTTTTTTAACGCTTCTAAGCCATCATAAGCGCCCTCTGCAGAAAAGCCGGCGTTTTCCAAATTATATTTTAGTAAAGTTACGATTGGTTTCTCATCATCTACGATCAATATTTTCTGACTCATTTTAAATCCTCATCCCCTCTTCCAGCAAATTCTTGAACACATCTTTATACTACCATTGAAAACAAGTTAACGTATAATAAATAACAAATTATTAAAAAATCTTTACACACTTTACATTATATTATAAGTAACAAATTAATTAAATATACCTATTGCCAGCTAGTCCTCAGCTTGTTCCTTTCGCTTTTGAATGGAGAGTATAAAGTGAAACTTCATTCAGTGGGGGTTTTTCTTTTCATCCCCCGCTGAATGTTAGTCAAACCAATCAGGAATTTACTGACAATTCTCGTTTTCACCGTGAATTTTTGAAATGGGGGGTCTTACTGCCAGTTAATTCGAGATAAAAAACCCCTATTTCTATGAGACATAGGAATAGGGGGAAAAGTTTATAACTTATAGATTTTTGATTAGCTCATCGGCAAACTCAGAACATTTTACTTCTGCAGCGCCATCCATTAAACGCGCAAAGTCATATGTGACAACTTTCGACGCAATTGTTTTATCCATTGAAGCCGTGATTAAGTCACCAGCTTCTCTCCAGTTAAGGTGCTCAAGCATTAATACAGCTGATAGAATAACGGAAGATGGATTCACCTTATCTAATCCTGCATACTTAGGTGCAGTGCCATGCGTAGCCTCAAAGATAGCATGTCCTGTATCGTAATTAATGTTAGCTCCTGGCGCAATACCAATTCCACCTACTTGTGCAGCAAGCGCATCAGAAATATAATCACCATTTAAGTTCATTGTAGCAACAACATCAAACTCTTTTGGACGAGTAAGAATTTGTTGCAGGAAAATATCTGCAATTGCATCTTTTACAAGAATCTTTCCTGATGCTAGTGCCTCGTCTTGTGCTTTATCAGCAGCCTCTTTTCCTTCTGCCTCTACAATCCGATCATATTCAGCCCATGTGAATACTTTATCACTGAATTCTTCTTCAGCAACCTCATAGCCCCATTGTTTAAATGCACCTTCTGTATATTTCATGATGTTACCTTTATGTACTAATGTAACATTCTTGCGTTTTTCTGCTAAAGCATATTTAATAGCAGCACGTACTAAACGCTTCGTTCCATCCTCTGATACCGGCTTGATACCAATTCCAGATGTTTCCGGGAAACGAATTTTATCTACCTTCATTTCATTTGTTAAGAAATCAATTACTTTCTTAACATCATCTGTACCTTGTTGCCATTCAATTCCAGCATAAATATCTTCCGTATTCTCACGGAAAATTGCCATATCTACATCCTCTGGACGTTTTACTGGTGAAGGCACACCTTCGAAGTAACGTACGGGACGCAAGCATGTAAATAAATCAAGCTCTTGACGCAATGCTACGTTTAAAGAACGGAATCCGCCACCAATCGGTGTAGTTAATGGACCTTTAATTGCGATTTTATATTCATCAATTTTATCTAAGGTATCTTGTGGCAGCCACTCACCTGTTTTATTGAATGCTTTTTCTCCAGCATAGACCTCGAGCCACTCAATTTTCTTTTCACCATCATATGCTTTTTCAACTGCTGCTTCAATGACACGACGTGCAGCAGCCCAAATATCTGGACCAGTTCCATCCCCTTCAATAAATGGGATAACTGGTTGATTCGGAACATTCATCTTCCCATTTTCTACTACAATTTTTTCTCCCTGAGTCATAAAAAACGACCTCCTATTTGTATTCATTAAGAATAGCCGGAAAAAAATCCAGCTACCCCTACTATCCTATCTATATCTTAATTACGCTCGATTTTCAAGCGGAACATATTCTACGTGCTTTGGTCCAATATAATCTGCGCGCGGACGTATTAAACGATTATTTTCAAACTGTTCGAGAATATGCGCAAGCCATCCAGATGTACGGCTTACAGCAAAAATCGGAGTAAACAGATCATGATCAATGCCTAAACTATGATATACAGAAGCACTATAAAAGTCAACATTAGCAATTAACCCTTTTTTATCAGTTATATAATCTTCAATCGTTACAGACATTTTATACCATTTTTCTTCATTTGCTAATTTTGTAAGTTCATATGACATTTGCTTTAAAAACTTGGCACGCGGATCACCCGTTTTATACACACGATGACCCATACCCATAATTTTTTCTTTATTAGCTAACTTCTCTTCAATGTATGGAATTGCGTTATCTACCTCGCCAATCTCTGTAAGCATCTTCATTACAGCTTCATTTGCTCCACCATGAAGCGGTCCTTTAAGTGCTCCAATTGCCGCAGTAATTCCTGAATACATATCAGATAATGTTGCAACGCAAACCCTTGCTGTGAATGTAGAAGCATTCAGCTCATGGTCAGCATGAATAACAAGTGCTTTATTAATCGCTTCCACTTCAATCGCTTCTGGCTCTTTACCATTTAGCATATATAAGAAGTTCTCGGCGAAGCCAAAATCAGCTTTTGGCTGAACAGGTTCCTCTCCCTTACGAATTCTTGCAAACGCTGTCACAATTGTAGCAATCTGTGCCTGAATACGAACCGCTCGATGAAGATTTGCTTCTTTACTCGTTGCTTCTGGCTCTGGGTCGGATAAACCAATAAATGAAACCGCTGTACGAAGTGCTGCCATAGGGTGTACGGATTGCAAATCATATGATTTAAAGTGATTTAATAAATTATCAGTAACCTTCATATTTTCTGCAAGATCTTTACGTAAGGTATCTAATTCTTCTCTATTTGGAAGTTTTTGATGCCATAACAGGTAAATAACTTCCTCAAAGCTAGCATTTTCTGCTAAATCATCAATTGTCACCCCAACATATGTTAGTTGGTCATCGATGATGGAACTTACAGATGACTGTGCTGCCACTACCCCTTCTAACCCTTTAGTATTCGCCATAACTAACCCTCTCCTTTTCAAGATATTCTTTTCACTATCTAAAGCGAATTATATTTCAACAATATTATAGAATTCGTTCAAAAAAGCTGAGAAAACGAAATTCCCTATTATGAATTCCCTAAGCCTTACTTAAAGATTTTCTATACATATAACAATAGCATTATTATTAAACGACTTTCATTCACTAAATTTTCTATTTATTGATGTTATTTAGTAGTCTATAATATTGTCATCCCCATAGACCATTATAAGATATTATTGCTGTAAAGTGAATTGAAACTGTTTAAATACTAAAAATTACTGTTAAAATGATAGAATTTGAGTCTAATTCTCTTCTTTTTGTCATATATAAGATAATAAAAGGGGAAATCTGGGTGATCAAATGTCCAACTCCATTTTAAATAAGCTAATAAAAATCTCCATCATTTTAGCCTGCTGTACAATTGGTTATTTTCTAATCTCTATTTCCCTCTCGCTTCTTGTTCCGATTTTTGCTGCAGTCCTCATTGCTATCATAATGGAACCAGGTATTGCGGTATTAGAGAAAACCTTGAAGCTTCCGCGTCTATTTGCAAGTATTATAGTTCTTATATTACTTATTATTCTTATCATTGGCTTACTATTTTTCATGCTTACTGAATTATATGAGGGGATGGCCTATTTAGCTGTCCAGCTTCCTATGCATTTGCAAACGCTTGGAATGATTGCTGAAAAATATTTTCACTCAACAATCCTGCCCTTCTATGATTCTCTTCTCTCCTTATTCAATCGATTGGGTAATGGTGAATCCTTACTTTTTCAGGAGAATATACAAAATCTATTTGGTTACTTTGCCGAACAAGCCGGGATTTTTTTTCAAAATCTGCTGCTATCTATTCCAGGAGTATTAACGATTATCCCGGAATCATTTACCATTTCGCTTTTTATCTTTCTGGGGAGCATATTACTCTCAGCTGATTTTCCAAGAATAAAACAATCTGTCATACAGTATACTCCAGAAAAAATATATCAATCGGCAAAACGTATTATTCATTATCTAAAGCAATCCGTATTCGGTTATATGAAGGCACAGTTTATTCTTGTTGCTATTTCATTTCAAATCATACTTTTAGGATTTTTGCTGTTAAAAATTGAACACGCCCTAACAATTGCATTACTATTAATCCTTATTGATTTAATCCCATATATTGGGACAGGCATTGTTTTTATTCCTTGGATGCTTTATACCTTTTTTACTGGAGATTACTCCTTAACGATTGGCTTAGCGGTCATTTATGCTACAGCGCTTTTAGTCCGACAGTTTATTGAGCCAAAAGTACTTTCTGTAAATATTGGTGTTCATCCGCTCACATGGTTGGTTGCCATCTTTATTGGCCTTAAAATTTGGGGCATTGTTGGTCTCTTCATTACCCCATTTTTTATCGTTTCTATAAAAGCATTATATCATGCTGGAGTTTTCCATTCCCTATTCCGCTATATTAACAGCTAGATGCAGAAAGGATTTCACCAATAGAATGGGTGCAGCTTATCATTTTTATTAAGCTGCACCATTATTATTTTTAACCGGGTAATGCCATGCATTGCTATAGCACACTTGCATGCCCATTATAAATATCTCCTTTAGAGCCATCTATCGTAACATCCTGTCCATCCTTTAGCAGCTCTAACGCATTGTCTACTCCTACAATAACCGGAATACCAACGCTAAGACCAACTACTGCAGCATGAGAAGTTAACCCGCCTTCAACCGTAATAATTCCACCTGCTTTTTCAATTGCAGGCATCATATCCCGATCTGTTCCCTGTGTGACGAGAATATCACCTTTTTGCAGCTTACTAATTGCTTCTTCACCATTATTCGCAATAACAACTCCGCCATAGGCACTTGATCTTCCAATCCCTTGGCCATTCGCAATAATATCACCAATGATGTGTACTTTCATAAGGTTAGTCGTACCGCTTTCTCCAACAGGCACTCCTGCAGTAATAATTACTCTGCTGCCATGCTTGCAAATACCAGATGCCAAACCACGTTCGATCGCAACATCGAGCATTTCATCAGTGGTATCCGTTTTTTGTCCCTTTACAGGATGTACACCCCATACAAGTGCTAGCTGACGATTTACAAGGTCATCAAAAGTAACAGCTAATATCGTAGCTTTTGGACGATATTTCGATATCATTCTGGCAGTATGCCCGCTTTCAGTTGGTGTAATAATCGTATCTACAGCAAGATTCATCGCCGTATGTGTTACAGACTGGCTAATTGCTTCGGTAATTGTCATGGACACATTTTTTGAACGTTCATTTAAAATATTCTTATGATGCAGTGCTGATTCTGTCTTAAGGGCAATATTCCCCATTGTTTGTACTGATTCCACAGGATACAAGCCAGCAGCAGTCTCGCCAGAAAGCATGATTGCATCTGTGCCATCAAATATAGCGTTCGCCACATCTGATGCTTCCGCTCTTGTTGGACGAGGGTTTCTTTGCATAGAGTCCAGCATTTGTGTTGCAGTAATAACAGGTTTCCCTACAATATTACACTTTTTAATTAAATCCTTTTGTACAAGCGGAACATCTTCAGCGGGGATTTCAACGCCAAGATCTCCACGAGCAACCATGAGGCCATCACTCACTTCAAGAATTTCCTCAATGCGATCAACGCCCTCCTGGTTTTCAATCTTTGGTATGATTTGAATTTTATTTCCTTCGTTTTTCTCCAGTACCTCACGAATCTCTAATACATCTGAAGCTCGGCGAATAAATGAAGGTGCAATAAAATCTACATTGTTTTCAATCCCAAAAATAATATCATTTCTGTCTTTCTCCGTCATGCCTGGGAGATTTAAAAATACATTAGGGACGTTTACCCCTTTTTTATTTTTAATCTGCCCGGAGTTAAGTGCCTTTGTTTGTATCTCATTGTTTTCTTTATTAATCTCTGCTACTTCCAGCTCGATTAAACCGTCATCGAGAAGGATTTTTGAACCGACTGTTACATCATCAATCAGACCAGGATACGTTACCGAAAAGCGTTCTGCTGTCCCTGCAACTTCATCCATTGAAATATACACTTTACTTCCTGCGAGAATTTCTGCCTGTCCCTCTGTAAAGTTACCTGTTCTAATTTCGGGACCCTTTGTATCTAAAAGAATGGCAATATCCTTATTTTTATTTACTGCTGCTTGACGAATATTTTCAATTCGGGCACCATGCTCCTCATAATCTCCATGGGAAAAATTAAGCCGTGCAACATTCATTCCCGCTTCAATCAATTTCTCTAAGGTCTCTACTGATTCAGAAGCAGGTCCAATCGTACAAACTATTTTTGTATTTCTCAAGGTATTTTCCTCCTTCAATTCACTTTTAGATAGATAACTCTTTTGATAAACGATACATCTCATCGTTAACTATATTTTCTTTTATCAGTATTTCACTTATTGGATAATTGACAAGCTGGTTATGTTCAATCCCAACCATCATTCCAGCTTTTCCTTCCACAAGAAGTTCAATTGCTCTGGCACCTAATCGGCTGGCAAGGACTCGGTCTGTTGCAGTTGGCGAACCTCCGCGCTGAATATGTCCCAATACAGTAACACGCGTTTCAAGCATTGTTTCCTTTTGGATGCGCTCGCCATAATCAAATCCGCTGCCGACTCCTTCCGCAAGCAGGATGATACTATGCTTCTTCCCACGCTCATGTCCGCGCTTCAAACGGCTCACAATATTGTCGAAGTTCTCCTCCTTTTCAGGGATAAGAATACTTTCAGCTCCTCCCGCAAGACCTGCCCATAGTGCAAGGTCGCCTGCATCTCTTCCCATAACCTCAATAATATATGTTCTTTCATGGGAAGTTGCAGTATCACGAATTTTATCAATTGCTTCAATAATTGTATTCAGTGCTGTATCAAAGCCAATTGTAAAATCGGTTCCATTTATATCATTATCAATTGTTCCAGGAATGCAAATACATGGAAAACCTTGTGCAGTTAATGCCTGTGCACCACGGAAGCTTCCATCCCCTCCAATAATCACCAAACCATCGATATCAAATTTCCTTAATTGCTCGATTGCTTTTTGCTGACCTGCTTCTGTCTTAAAATCGTCACTTCTAGCAGAAAAAAGAATTGTTCCGCCACGTTGAATAATATCTCCTACAGAACCAATATCCATTTTCTCTATATTTCCCTGCATTAAACCTTGAAATCCATATTTAATACCATACATTTCGAGTTCGCTATAAATTCCTTTCCTGACAACAGCTCTTATTGCGGCATTCATACCGGGTGCATCTCCACCACTAGTGAGCACTCCAATTCGTTTCATTTGCTTCACCTCAATTTTACATTTTCTTTATCTACAGTTTCCTTTACTCTAACCACGAAAAAAACTGTACTAATCTTTTTTCATACACTGTTTCACTTTTTATCCCTTATATTAAAGATAAATAAAAATCTCCAAAATAGCAATTAATTCTACATAAATTTTAAAAAAGGACTAATAATGAAAGCATTATTAGTCCTTTTTTATCTATATATATATATTTATTACTTCAATTTACTTTCTACACTAGAACAGCAGCACTGGAAATTTTTTCTTTTCTATTATAACAGATTAAAATCACCTATTAATTTATACTTTTCCCAGCGTTTTTCAAGTAATGTTTCTTTATCAAACGCTGATAAAGTGAGCAAGGATTGAGATAACACTTTATCGATAAATTTCGCCTGTTCATCAATATCCCGGTGTGCTCCTCCATGTGGCTCTGGAATGATTTCTTCAATTATTTGCAGTTTTTTTAATTCATAGGACGTGATTGCCATTGATTCGGCTGCACGCTTTGCTAAACCTGCATCCTTCCATAAAAGTGCCGCTGCTCCTTCTGGTGAAATAACAGAGTATGTAGCGTTTTCAAGCATGTGAATATGGTCACCCACACCTAGCGCAAGGGCGCCGCCACTTCCGCCTTCACCAATAACAATACAAACGATTGGAACAGTTAAACCTGCCATTTCCATAAGATTTTTAGCAATTGCTTCACTTTGACCGCGTTCTTCCGCTGCCTTTCCAGGATAGGCACCTTTTGTATCAATAAAACAAATAATTGGCCGGTTAAATTTTTCAGCCTGTTTCATGTGACGCAAAGCTTTACGATACCCTTCAGGATGTGGCATTCCAAAATTCCGCCGAATATTTTCCTTTGTGTCCTTTCCGCGCTGATGACCTATAACAGTTACCGGCTTATCCTTATAGTAAGCAATTCCAGTTACTATTGCCTCATCATCACCAAAAAAGCGGTCCCCATGAAATTCAATAAAGCCTGTGAAAATTCTTTCGATATAGTCAAGCGTTGCAGGACGTTCAGGATGTCTGGCCATCTGCACTCGATCCCATGGCTTTAAATTACCATAAATATCATCTTCTAAGACTTTCAAACGTTCTTCTAGTGTTTGTATTTCTTCTGTTAAGTCTATTTCACTATCATGTGTAAACTTTTTCAGCTCAGCAATCTTTTCCCTTAAATTCACTACTGGTTTCTCAAATTCTAGTATATGTTTCATTCTTTTATTTCCCCGCCCTTCTCATGAAACTTAAGTAAAGATGAAAGCATCTTTTTCATTTCATTACGAGGAATTACTTTATCCAACTGACCATGCTTCAACTGAAATTCTGCTGTTTGGAAATCATTCGGCAGTTTTTCACGAATCGTTTGTTCAATAATTCTTCTGCCTGCAAAGCCAATTAACGCTCCTGGCTCAGCGAAATTATAATCTCCGATCGAGGCGAAGCTTGCTGACACCCCTCCAGTTGTTGGATGTGTCATAACAGAAATCATTAAGCCGCCCGCGTCACTAAAGCGTTTAACTGCAATTGACGTTTTCGCCATTTGCATGAGGCTTAACACACCTTCCTGCATTCTAGCTCCACCAGAGGCAGTAAATATAATAAAAGGAAGGGATTCTTTGCGTGCTTTTTCAATCGCACGTGCAATCTTCTCTCCCATTGCAGAACCCATACTTCCCATTCGAAAAGAAGAATCCATTACAGCAAAGGCAGCAGCTTGTCCATCCATTAAACCTTTTCCTGTAACAACACCCTCATTCAGACCAGTTTTTTTGCGGTCCTTTTCTATTTTTTCCTCATAATCGGGAAAGTTTAATGGGTTTGCTGAAATAATGTTTTCATCCCACTCTGTAAATGTTCCTTCGTCAAATAAACTGTCAATTCGCTCCCACGCAGTAAGTGGGTGATGATAGCCGCAGTTCGTACAAACATTTAATGTTTTTTTCATTTCTTTTCTATAAAATATTTTATTACAACCTGCACATTTTTGCATGAGTCCTTCCGGAACATCGAGCTTTCCTTGTTCACTTGGTACCGATGCATATCGCTTACGCTTGCCAAATATATCTTTTAGCAAGATAATACCTCCTTCTTCAGCAGCATACAAAAAAATACTTTGTCAACACCATTAATCCATCATAACCTATCTCTCGCAAAAAATCTGTCAAAATAAGTCAATGAAAAAAATTATTCTTTAATTAATGGAGGCCGTTGACTTTCATACCATGCTTCTATTGCAGAGAAATCCCGTTTTGAAAAAATCTCAACAAGTCCTTCATAAAATGCTGCTTTATAATACGGTTGATAAATAGAGCGTGAAAATTCTTCCATTAACGTCCAAATTTTAAGTAATAATTGATTGTTAGTTTTTGCTAAAAGATAATTATAAAACAATGCATGTTTTTCTTCTGAATTCTCTTCCTGTTCAAGCAGTAATTGCAATTCGGTAGTAGAGTTATCATCCAGATACTGAAAAGCAAGCTTTGTAATTTCTTTCTCAATTATCCATTTTGTTTGGAGCAGTTCTTTTCTTGTTCCGCCTTCTAATAAAATAAAAGATGATAATAATTCCACAGATTGTAAAGATTGATAGCTTCGCAAGTAAGTTCCTTCTCCATGACGTGTTTCAATTAAACCTAATAATTCTAATGCACGCAATGCCTCACGGACAGATGATCTCCCCCTTCCTAGCCTTTCAGCAAGTTCTCTTTCAGAAGGGAGCTTATCACCTGGGGATAGATGATTTTCTCGAATATAATTTCGCAGATCTTCTAGAACACCATAATATACTTTTGGCTTCGTTTTACCCAGCACGTTTCAAATCTATCCCTTCTATCATCACTCAATTACGTATTATTCCATTATTTTTTTGTTAGTTGCCTTGTCTTTTCCGCTACTTCTTCTGGATCCATCTTAATCCTTGCCACACCAGAATCCATTGCAGCTTTTGCAACACTTTTAGCAACAATTGGAGCTACTCTGGAATCAAATGGCGCAGGAATAACATAATCTTCATTCAATTCTTCATCTGAGATAAGTGAAGCTATCGCTTCGGCAGCTGCCACTTTCATTTTTTCATTGATTCTTGTTGCACGCATTTCTAACGCTCCCCGGAAAATTCCAGGAAAAGCAAGAACGTTATTTACTTGGTTAGGAAAATCAGAACGGCCAGTACCGATAATTTTTGCCCCTGCTTCCTTTGCATCCTCAGGCATAATTTCCGGGCTGGGATTTGCCATAGCAAAAATAATTGGATGATCATTCATTTTGGCTACCATTTCTTTTGTTAATGCACCAGCTACAGAAACACCGATAAACACATCTGCATTCGTTAATACATCGTCTAAAGAACCTTCTTCTTTATCTAAATTTGTGAATTTAGCAACCATTTCCTTTACTTCATTCATTCCATATGGACGATTTTCAAAAATTGCTCCTCGGGAATCACACATAATCATATTACGTACGCCAAAGCTGTCAAGTAAACGTGTAATTGCAATACCTGCCGCTCCAGCACCATTCAGCACTACTTTTATATCCTTAAATTCTTTGCCAACTAATTTCAAGGAATTAATAAGCCCAGCAACTGTGACAATTGCTGTTCCATGCTGATCATCATGAAAAATTGGAATGTTTGTTTCATCTTTTAATCGTTCTTCAATAATAAAACAGTTTGGTGCAGCAATGTCTTCAAGATTCACTCCACCAAATGTTGGCTCCATTAATTTCACAGTATTTACTATCTCATCAATGTCATTTGTAGCTAAACAAATTGGAAACGCATCTACCCCTGCGAAGCTTTTGAAAAGAACTGCTTTTCCTTCCATAACCGGCAGTGCTGCGTCAGGACCAATATTGCCCAATCCTAGTACAGCAGATCCATCACTTACTACCGCAACCATATTCCCCTTCATTGTGTAGTCATATACGCGTGAAGTGCGGTCATGAATCTCTTTGCATGGTTCAGCTACTCCTGGTGAATAGGCCAAACTCAAATCTTTTGCATCCCTCATCGGAACCTTCGACTGAATTGTCAATTTCCCCTGGTTAACTTTGTGCATATGTAATGCTTCATCTCTAAGGTTTGCCATTGATTTACTCTCTCCCCTTTACTTAGCACACGCTTTACTGACGGAATGCTGATATTATAAGTGGTCTGACCACTAATGACTTCTATATTATAACAAAAGTTATTTATCTGTAAAGCATAGCAACTAATTATGTTTTCTCACCACAACATTTTCCTTTGAGAAATAATTGTTTAATTGTTTTCTTGCTTCTCCAGTTAGCGTTAAAAAATAACTTGCTGCAAGCTTATAGGATTGCCTTGTTTCCTCATCGTATAAAATAATCGGTGTACTCCCCGGATAATTGCTCGCAATGGAATGCAGCACCTGCAGTGCATCTTTATTCGTTTCTTTTGTTGATTTAATAAATAGAACTTTTTCTGGTTTATCAAATAATTCATCCTCTGAAAAGGCATGAATAGAATCAATCACCCATTGTAATCGAGCATTTCTTTCCTCTATCCTTCCAGTCAATACAATAATCATTTCCTCTTCAAGCCAGCGCTTGGCTTCGCGATAACGCTCAGGGAACAGCACCGCATCCATTGTCATATTTTCATCCGAAATTGTCAGAAATGCCATTTGATCCCCGCGTTTTGTGCGAATTTGTTTTATTTCCTGTACGATAACGGCACCTTTTATATTTTTTCTTCCTATTAATTGTTCGGTATCAGCAAGCGATACAAAACCGTTTTCCCGAAGCTTATTGCGGTAATTTTTTAGCGGGTGATTGGATACATATATTCCCAATAACTCTTTTTCATACCCTAGCTTTTTAGCAATCGTGAAATCTTCAATAGCTGGATTATTTTCCTCTAGCTCAATTTGGTTTTGAAAAAAGCTTGGCTGGTCGCTAAACTCTTTAAACAGCTCACCCTGCTCCAATGCCTGGTCAATTGATGCTAAAAGACTCGCGCGGTTTTTTTGAATTTCATCAAGTGCACCAGCTAAAATTAAATTTTCTATCGTCCCGCGCTTGATGATGTTGTTTGAAACTCTTAAACAGAAATCAAACAAATTTTTAAAGTATCCCTGTTTTCGAACCTCAATAATCTCCCTGATTGCATCCTGTCCAATTCCTTTAATCGCATTCAGCCCCATACGGATTTTACCATTTTCAACCGTATATCTGCCGTAGCTCTTATTAAAGGACGGGGGCAGCAATTCCAAACCTATCTCATTCATTTCTTTGATATAGAGATTCACTTTATCATGCTGATTTCTGGCAGCACTTAATATTTCCGCAAAAAAGTTGGCTGGATAATGAGCTTTCAAATAGCTTAACTGATAGGAAATTTTACTATAAGCAACAGCATGGCTGCGTGGGAAACCATAATTGGAAAAACGAACAATCCAGCTAAATATCTCCTCCGCTACCTTTTCATCATACCCATTTTGAGTACACCCTCTAATAAAGTGCTGGCGCTCATCCGCCATCACCTGCTGCTTCTTCTTGCTTACAGCACGCCGCAAAATATCTGCCTTACCTAAAGTGAAACCTGCAATTTTTTTAGCAATCTCCATAATTTGTTCCTGATAAACCAAAACACCGTATGTTTTTTCTAAAATTGGCTGTAAATCATCATGCGGATAAATTACTTTTTCTTTATGATGCTTTCGTGCAATATAGTTAGGAATAAAATCCATTGGTCCTGGACGATATAATGCGTTCACTGCAATGATATCCTCGAAAGTGGTTGGCTTCAGTTCTTTAAGTACACGCTTCATCCCTTGAGATTCCAATTGAAAAACACCAT
Organism: Oceanobacillus sp.; assembly: GCA_032085455.1. GTDB lineage: Bacteria > Bacillota > Bacilli > Bacillales > Amphibacillaceae > Oceanobacillus. The sequence continues at coordinate 51,859 of DAMDKS010000003.1, read as the reverse complement.
TTGTTCTCCCTTTCTTGAGCATAGCAAATGTTTTTTCATCATCGATTGGAATGGATTCCAGCTGCAGCGGTTTTTCTCTTGAATAATGAATCGACCGCAGCACCCTCTCCATTAAGGATAAATTCCTCAAGCCAAGAAAATCCATTTTCAAAAGTCCGACCGCTTCCAGGTCATTCATTGCATATTGCGTTAAATAGGTTTCACCCATGCCAGCTGTCAGGGGCACATGCTCTATTAATGGCTTTTCACTAATAACTACACCAGCAGCATGCGTCGAAATATGCCGTGGAATTCCCTCTAACCGAATTGCAATCGAAAATAGCAGCTTTAACTTTCGCGACTGCTTTATATACTCCGTGAGTTCAGGTGAATGGCCGAGCATTTCTACAATCGTTTGCCCTGACTGTAACGGAATTTCTTTTAAAATAAATTGTGCATCTTGCCGATCTATCGCAAAGGTTTTTATCAATTCACGGATAAGCGAACGAGTTGCAAATGTTCCAAACGTGATAATTTGCGCAACATGCTCTGCTCCATATTTCCCCCGAACATATTCAATTACTTCATCACGACGTTCATCAGAGAAATCAATATCAATATCGGGCATTGTCTGTCTTTCCGGATTTAAAAATCGCTCAAATAATAGATTGTATTTTATTGGATCAACAGCAGTAATCCCTAAAACATAAGCAACAAGTGAGCCCGCAGAAGAACCGCGGCCAGGTCCAACAATAATACCTGATTTTTTAGCAAAAGCAATAATATCTGCAATAATTAAAAAGTAATCACTAAATTTCATTGTTTGGATTGTTTTTAATTCATACTGCAAACGCTCTTTCATATGTGACGTTACTGTCTCATATTTCTCTTCAATTTTTTCCCAGCACCTCTCCTCTAAATAACCATAGGCATCCTGTCCGCTTTTTAGCGGAAAGGTTGGAAGCAGCCTTTTGGAAAAGTCAAAATGAACATTGCATTTATTTACAATCCTTTCATTTTCAGCTAGTGCATCAGGCCAGAAATCATCTAAACCCTGCCGCATTTCGCGTTCTGTTTTTAAATGTTTATTACGATACTGGGCATTTGTTAATTGCATTCCCCATTTTTCACCATTTCTCATCGCTTGCAAGCAGTCATAGCTGTATACATCTTTTTCCTCTAAATAATGCACATCACCAATTGCAGTAACTCGTGCAGGATAAGTCTTAATATAGCTTTTTAAAACATTGGTTATACGATTTTGCTCTTCAATTCCAATGTAGAAATCATTTTCTGAAAAAATGCTTTCATAATCATTTAAGTAATTTTTTACATGCTGGAAAGTATCCATTTCAAGTGCTTTCTCAAAGTTAGCATCTTTAACAGGAAGAATACCGATAAGCTCATTTGTATAGGTTCCTAAATCTTCCAGTGATATACTTTTACTTCCTTCTATTTGAATTGTCGAGCTAAGTTTAATTAAATTCTGATAGCCTTGATAATTTTTCGCAAGAAGTACAAGCTGACTTTCATCTGCATCTTCACCATGCGTGATAGTCATCGTTATCCCAATGATGGGTTTCATGTTTGCCTGTAAACATGCTTTATAAAAGGGGATCACACCATAAAGAACTTGTTCATCTGTTAATGCAAGTGCGGAAAATTGTAATTCCTTTGCCTTAGCGATTAACTTTTCGATAGTAATCGTACTATTCATTAAGCTAAATCCACTTCTCACGCGTAAATGTGTGTAAGACATACAACTCCACCTCTTTCTCCTGATTTTATTATAACAAGGAAATCAGAACATGCATACGGAAAGCCTAAAATATTGCTGGACTAAACAAAACAGCTCGTTCATATAATAAATTTTTGTTACATATAATGTACAGAAAACATGCCACAAAAAAGGGGGGCGCGCCACGTATGGAAGAACGCTTCTTTGCAGCATTTATTCATTGCTTTTTTATTGCCCTTGGTGTAATTATTGGCGGTTCTATCATCGGCAGTCTTGGTGATTTCGCAACTGGAGATGGTCCATTATCCTCCATGGTAAGAATTGCAGACAGATTACGAATATGGGCTATCGTCGCCGCCATTGGAGGAACATTTGATGCAATTGCTAATGTAGAAAGAGGATTATTTGATGGAACTCCATTTGATTTATTAAAACAAGCACTTCTCATCTTATCTGCCATGGGCGGGGTTAAAGTGGGCATTACACTCATTGAATGGCTGACTCAGAGAGGTTTTTCCTAATGCATATCCCACCATATCATAAGAAAAAGTCCTGGCAGTATTTTATTTCCGGAATGTTCTTTGGTGGAATTATTGCCTATTTTACCTTGCTCTATATGTATGGATCGATGTATGAGGATTTAATTAAAGAAAACCTTGAAATTCAAGAAAAGGTTTCAGACATAGAAAAGCAAAATGAAGCCTTATTGGAAGATCAGAATAATCTGGAGAATACATTATTTTTTGTCCAGGAAATTGAAATAGTTATAGCAGATAGAGAAGACTTCAAAATTGACCGCTTACTTGATTCACAATTAAAAAGTTTGATAAAGGAAGAAATTAATCATTTGATCGGCATGGAATTAACCACTTTGTATGAAAGTGAAGCATTATTATATTCTTCAATCGAGAATAAAAACTTTAAAATTGACGATGTTACCTACCAATTCACAATTACTCGATTAATTATCCAGCCAAAACTTAAAATAACAGTTGAAACAAAATTGTTAAATTAAATTGAACATTTTGTGAATAAACCCCTTCACTATTTTAAAATATGAATTTACGTTGTAAAATAAAAATAATAAAGTGAAGCTGCGTTCAGTGAACGTTAGTTGAACCAATCGGGGATTTACTGGCAGTTATCCCCCACTTATAATTCTCGTTTTCACTTCTAATTCTTGAAGTGGGGTCTTACTTCCAGTTAATTCGAGATAAAATAGTCAAATTAAACACAGTATTTTAAACACCTTTTTTAATTAGTTCCATACGATAAAGTGAAACTTCGCTTAGTGGGTGATTCTTCCATCCTCATTTGAGCGCTAGTTGAACCAATTGGAGATTTACTGGCAGTTATCCCCTACTTACAATTCTCGGTCTTACTGGCAGTTGGATAAAATAGTGAAGGAGGCAAATTTCATGATTATTTCAGAAAGAGAATTATGTAATCAAAAAATTGCAAGTCTAAAAAAAGGACAAAATGCTTTCGCAGAGTCAGAGAAGCTAATCAACAGAATCGAAAAAGCAGTTGCTGAAGAAAACCTGGAAGTATTATTTGACAGAACGCCTGCTGGATGCTGGATTACTCCAATTAAAGAGGAGAAAGAAAAGGAAATAATACATTAACTAACCCAGACTCAAAAAGTCTGGGTTAACATTTAATATTTTTGGCAAAGTGCTTCCAAATCAGCAATAACATGCTCTGCTTCTTCCCAGCTATAAACAGTTGCACCTGAAGCAAGCGGATGTCCGCCGCCATTATACTTAGCCGCGACTTCATTAATAACTGGTCCTTTTGAACGGAGACGAACACGAATCATTTCATCCTCCTCCACAAAAATCACCCATGCTTTAATGTCTTTCACATCCCCAAGCACATTAACCAGCTGCCCTGTCTCATTAGGCGTGACGCCAAACTTCTCCAGCAATTCCTTTGTTAATTTAACCGCAGAAAGCCCCGATTTAAACATTTTAAATTCTTGTAAAATGTAGCCGCTTAATCGTAATATATGTGTCTCAACACTATATAAATCCCAATGTAGAGCTGGACGATCAAAATTATAAGCAACCAGCTCAGCTGCAATCTGAAAGGTACGCTTTGTTGTACTTGGAAATAGAAATCTGCCTGTATCTCCAACAACTCCAGCATAAAGCAGTCTTGCACCTGCATCATTTAGTTTAAATCCTTCATTTTCCCCATGATTAAATAATTCGAAAACCATCTCACTTGTTGAGCTGGCATCTGTATTTACCCATTGCACATCACCATATGAATCAACATTCGGATGATGGTCAATTTTTACCAATCTCTCCCCAAGCAGATAACGCGAATCATCAATTCGCGGAGTGTTTGCCGTATCACAAGCAATAACCAGTGCCCCTTGATAAACTTCATCCGCTATTGTATCCATCTTTACTAAATACGTAAATTCAGGGTCATTTACACCAACAATATAAACTTTTTTATCAGGAAAGGAAGTTTTTATTAATTCCTTTAGTCCAGCCTGCGATCCCAGTGCATCTGGATCTGGCCGGACATGACGATGAATGATTATGGTATCAAATTGTTTAATTAATGCTATAATTTTATCTTTTTCCATGAATATACTCCTTCTTTTCTATAAAGTACAATCTATTCTAGCAATATAAATAAAAACGCGTTACAATAGAAAGTGGTATTTATCAGTAAACTTTTATCTATTATAAATATTTTAGGAGAGATGGTATGATTATTTTCCCCATTGTTATTGTTATTTCAATTACATTATATGTTTATTATAAAGTTGCGATTGTGAAAAGCAAAGATATCCTCACACAAAAGTACTTTAATGGAAAGTCTCGAATTTGCTTAGGTTTGTTCATTCTATTTTTTGGTGTCAACCAATACTTTTTCTATGAAAGTGGACTCTCTTTGTTTATCGGGATTATTTTCGCATTGCTTGGCATGATGCAGTTAATTCGCGGCTACAAGGAAGCCAGGCACTATCGCAATGAATGGCGCAAACTGAATCCTGCTGAATAACATTTTTAAATAGTTCTCATAAAGTGAAACTTCATTCGGGTTTTTTTCGGGATAAAAAATGCATCTCTTTATTTTTATGGAGATGCATTTTTGTTTATCCCTATCTGCTGATTAATTGTGCCATAATTAATCCCTTCCCAATTAATGCCTTCTCATTAAAAACTTCAACATCTATCTTTGCATAGAGTCGGCCAGCATCAAGAATTGTTGGTTTAATCCTTAGCTTATTGTCAATTTGTACTGGCTTATTGAAGTAAACAGTAATATTTTCAATGGAAATATCTGCTTTTCTTTCCTCCATTAATAAACGGCTGCTTGCTTCAATAATTAAGGAGGTAAACACCCCATGTCCCAGTGTACCAAGATGGTTTGTCATCTGAGGGATAATCTTTGCTATAAAAATACCTGGCTCATCCCCTGAAGCATTCAGATTTTGATTAATGATATCACTAATTGTTTCACCGACCTGCGGCTGTCTTTGCATTTGCTGCATTGCCTTTAGGACATCCTGCCTTGAAACGACTCCAACTAAACTTTTTGATTCATCAACAACCGGGAGAAGCTCAATCCCTTCCCAAACCATTGTATGGGAGGCAGAAGCAAGGGATGTTTTTGACTGAACAAAATGTGGCTTGTGGCTCATCACTTTAGCAATTGGCATTGTTTCATCACGCCCAACAATATCCTTTGAAGAAACCATGCCAATTACCCGCTTTTTACTATCAATTACTGGAAAACGAGTATGTGCAGATTTTTCATTTAACTCATACCAGCGTTTGATCTGATCGCTCCCATTCAAATAAAAGGTTTCTGAAAAAGGTGTTGCAATATCTCCAACAAAGACGATTTCCTTTTTAATAAGCTGATCATAAATTGCCCTGTTAATCATTGAAGCCACTGTAAAAGAATCATAGCTCGTTGTTATAATCGGAAGCTCTTTTTCATCTGCTAAACGCTTATTCTTCTCTTCTGTATCAAAGCCACCAGTAATTAAAACAGCCGCTCCGGCTTGTAAAGCAAGTTCATGGGCTTTTACACGGTTTCCAACAATAAGTAAAGAACCCGCTTCAGTATACCGCATCATAGCATCTAATTTCATTGCGCCAATTAAAAACTTGCTCAATGTTTTATGAAGCCCATCACGCCCGCCCAGTACCTGTCCATCAATTATTTTAACAACTTCGGCAAAGGTCAATCGCTCAAAGTTTTCCTTTTTCTTCTTCTCAATTCGAATCGTTCCAACGCGTTCAATTGAACTTACAAGTCCTTGATTCTCCGCTTCTTTTATTGCCCGATAGGCTGTTCCATCACTCACTCGCAAATCCTTTGCAATCTGGCGTACAGAAATTTTTTGTCCCACTTCTAAGGATAGAATATGCTGTAAAATCAATTCATGCTTCGTTGCCATCGCTAACACCTTCCTACATCTGTACTATATCACCATTCAATTTTTATTATACAGATTCAGAAAGTATATCTCAACGATTAACACTTTGTTTCACTTTTTTATATTCCTGTTCTATTACTGGTGGCGGGATCATCTGTAAAAGGTTTGCCAGATTCGCTCCGATAATTAACAAAAAGAAGAAAAGCCACAGCCCCCAGAAAGTGAGTTCTAATGCAGTACTTGCAAGTGGAATCAACGGCCACGCGAAATAAATCATCACAGCTGCCAACAATATTCTTAGAATAGGATAATTTTTCAAATCAATACCTCCCTGCTATTTTTCCCGAATTAACTGCCAGTAAGACCCCCATAAAATGAGAATGGGAAGTGGGGACAACTGTCAGTAAATCCACAATTGGTTTAACTACTCCACTGAATGAACTTCACTTTATAGTTTATGAGTGTAGTGCAGTGTAAAGAACAAGCTGTTGATGGATTCTCTTTTTTAAAAATTTTAAGATATAATAGTTTACTTGTAAAGTCTGCAAATGTTAACTTTTTACTTTTATATCGTTGTAGAAATTTATGGGATACGATTGAATGTGCAAGTAAGATAATTATCAGAAATTACTGACGAACAAACAGAACAAGAATTTTTTATGACAATGATGATTTATTTGTTCAGCGCAAGTAGAACACTGTCCAAAAAAGATCTTAACGAAATAAAAAAAAGAATTGAATATACTTACCCCGAAAGGAGTGAAGAGTTGATGAGCTTAGCTTATATTTTAAGAGAAGAAGGTATAGAGAAAGGTATAAAAGAGAAAAGTGTGGAAGTAGTCCGTAACTTATTGAATGAAGGATTCGATATAAATCGAATAGCTAGATTTACTGGACTTACCAGGGGGGGAAGTGGAGGAGATAATTAGGGATTTGAAGAATTGACAGAAAAAACGTTGTAATAAATTCTCCAGCCATAACTCCACTTTTGTGGCTGCCCCTCATCTAAACCACACATGCTCAATTAGAGCAAACAGCTTTCCCATCTTTAGTTAACTTTTTGTGAATTCATTATAACAAACTAAGATACCACTGTATCATTGCATCTCCATAAAAATAAGACAAAAGTGCGGCGATAACAATAAATGGTCCAAATGGAACTGGCTGCTTTCGTTTAACAATTTTTAATAGCATAAGTATCATTCCAGTGACTGCTCCAATGAGACAAGCAAAGAAGAAGGTTAGAAGTACTTTTTCAAAACCTAATATAATTCCCAACAATCCAAAAAGCTTCATATCACCTGCTCCCATCCCGCCGCGTGAGACAAGAATAATGATAAAAATTAAGACAAATCCAGTCAGTGCCCCTATGATTGAATTCCACCAAGGATCAAGCGGTGCAATAATTCGCAGTATGATAAATATCGGCAAGAAGAAAAGCAGGATTTTGTTGGGAATAACCATATAGCTGATATCGCTGATAAAAATAATCATGAGCATGGATACAAAGAATAAAGCGACGATTAACTCTACTTGTAAACCAAATTGAAGAAAACTTAATGCAAAAAATATTCCTGTTAATAATTCACCAATTGGATAAACAACCGAAATTTTCTTCTTGCATCCTCGGCACTTTCTGCCTTGAATCAAATAGGATAGAATGGGAATAAGTTCATACCACACTAATGCTTTCATACAATTGGGACAATACGAGCGATCATCCATTTTAATAAACGATTGATTGTTTGGTAACCGAAGACCAACGACATTATAAAACGAACCTAATAAAATACCAAGAAAAAATAAAAGTACAAACAGTAGCTGATCCATATGTAACTCCTTATTAAATTTTTTAGTAACGGAACTAGTATAATCTCAAGTTGAAATGAATAGCAATTATTTTCCAGGATGGAATTCTTAAAGGTGGGTAATACGCTTAGAAACTTCGGGGTTATATCTTTATAGAGGCAAGCAGGTAAAACGTGAGCTAATAAAGCCCACGTTTTTACTATATTTCTATCACTTCACCAATTTCCATAGCACGTCCCTCACCTGCTTTTACCTTGCTTGCCCAGGCATTTGCATCCTGTTCAATAACAGGGAACGTGTTATAGTGAACTGGAACGGAAACTTTCGCTTTTATCCAGTCTGCTGCAATAAGGGCGTCTTCTGGTCCCATCGTAAAGTTATCACCAATCGGAATAAAAGCAACTTCAATATCATTCATTTCACCATACATTTTTAAATCTGTAAATAAAGCAGTATCCCCTACATGATAAAGGATCTTATCATTAATTGTCAGAAGTATTCCTCCTGGCATACCACAATAAACCGTTGTCCCATCTTCCTCTTCGTAAGATGAACCGTGGAAAGCTTGGGTATACTTCACTGTACCAAAAGGAAATTTATGGGACCCGCCAATATGCATTGGGTGTGTATTTAATCCCTTATTCCCTAAATATATAGCTAATTCATTAGGGGCTACTACTAACGATTCATTACGTTTAGCAATTTCAAACGTGTCGCCCACATGATCATTATGTCCGTGTGTAAGTAAAATAACATCTGCCTTAATTGTATTGGGATCAAGATCACATGCGTCATTCCCTGTAATAAACGGATCAATTAAAATAGTATGACTGTCTGTTTCAACTTTTACTACTGAATGTCCATGATACGATACTTTCATTTAAATCTCTCCCTTTCTCAAAAATATCTTTCTATTCAAATTAAAACATAAATGCAGATGTTAGGCAAAATAAAAAGGAGCGGAATATCCGCTCCTACAAAATTATTCTTCTTCATTTTTTTCGATTTTTTGTTTTAAAGCTGCCAACTCATCATCTACATTATTTGTAACGAGATCTTTAAATTCATCGTCTAATGTACGGCTTGCTTGCGAAATGTCCTCTGAAGTTTCAGCCTCTGCTTCGAAACGCAATACTTTCTCTTCCATGCGCTGAAACCCTTGGCGAGAATCATCCCCATTAATGGACGACATGGTACGATTCATCTTTGTTCTTGCTTTTGCAGATTCTGCACGTGCTTTCAATGAATCTTTTTTCATATTCATTTCATGATATTCACTTTTCATCTCATCAAGCTTCGAACGCAGAGATTCTACATCTTCCTTTGCACGATCCCAAGACTCATTTAATTGAGCGGCATTTGCTTCATGATCCTTTTTATCCTGAAGTGCACGGCGCGCCAGATCATCATCGCCAGCTGCCACAGCTTTTTCAGCTTGCTCTTGTCTTTTATCAATCATTGCTTGAGCATCATTCGCTTTGCGCTTCAACATTTTTTCGTTTGCAATTTGCTTGGCAATAGCCGCTTCAGCATCACGAATATCCTCACTCATATCACGTAAAAATTGATCAAGCATTTTCACTGGGTCCTCCGCTTTATCAATCATCGCATTTAATTCTGAGCTGACCACGGTTTTCATTCTTTTAAAAAATTTAAACATCTAATCTCCTCCTCAATATTTTTATATAAAATTGATTACTTACTCACATTTTCATACATGTTAACCCTACCTGAAACAAGGGTGATTTCTTTGTTCTCTATCTAATACGATTGAATAATAAAAAAGGTTTCAGGAAATCTATAAAATGCTAAATTATTTTTCTAATGCTATACTTAATTATAATATATTTAAATGAGGTGAACATCAATGAACACTCGGCTAGAAAATTTATTAGCAGAATTGAAAAAGAGAAGCCTGGATAGTGCGCTTGTTACTTCTACAGCAAACTTTTACTACTTAAGCAATTACTACACAGAACCGCATGAGCGCGTAATTGCTATTTATTTAAGTGCGGATATTGATCCGATTATTGTTATTCCTGCAATGGAAACGGAAGATGCAAAAGCGGCTGGCTGGCAGGATAAAATAATCAGCTATCATGATCATGAAAATCCATGGAAGCTTTTGGGAGATTATTTAAAAGAAAATAATAAACTGCCGAAGACACTTGCAATCGAACATAATCATTTTACGCTGGAACGTTACCAGCTGCTAAAAGATAATTTTACAAATGTGCAGCTTGTTGACTTAGAAAATACATTAGCGGATCTTCGCGTAATTAAAAGTAACAAAGAATATACATTATTAAAGCAAGCAGCTCAGCTGGCTGATTTCGGTGTTGAGACAGGTGTAAAAGCTATTCAAGAAGGCATAACAGAGCTTGAAGTAATTGCAAAAATTGAATATGAACTTAAGAAACAAGGTATTCAGGAGATGTCTTTTACAACGATGTGTTTAGCTGGCACGAAGACGGCTTCTCCACACGGAACACCTGGAATGAAAGAAATTACTGCGGGTGATATGGTCTTATTTGATCTTGGGGTGATTTTTGAAGGATATTGTTCTGATATTACGAGAACAGTGGCATTTAAATCAATCACCGAAGAGCAAGAAAAAGTTTATAATACGGTTCTTGGTGCAAATCTAAAAGGAATCGAGGCTTCAGTTACTGGAACACCAGTAAACAAAATTGATTCAGCAGCACGTCAATATATCGAAGAAGCTGGATACGGAAAATATTTCAATCATCGAATTGGTCATGGTTTAGGAATTGAAACACATGAATACCCGTCAATGAGCAGCGATAATGCACTTCCGCTAAAAGAAGGAATGTCCTTTACAGTCGAACCAGGAATCTATATCCCAGGTACAGGCGGAGTAAGAATTGAAGATATGGTTTTCATGACAAAAAACGGAGCCGAAATTCTTACAGCCTATCCTAAAGAATTACAGATAATAGATTAAAAATAAAGAAGCACTGATTTTGGAAATCAGTGCTTCTTCATTTTTATTTGCTTAATAAAACTTTTACATCTTCATACGTATTGCCGTGTGCCTCAGCAACCGCTTTATATGTTACAAATCCATCTAAAGTGTTGATCCCTTTTAGAATAGCTTCATTATCTAAGGCAGCTTGTTTATAGCCTTTGTTAGCAATTTGCAAGACATAAGGGAGTGTTGCATTGGTTAACCCAATGGTAGATGTTTGCGGCACAGCCCCAGGCATATTTGCTACAGTATAGTGCACGACACCATGCTTTACGAAAATCGGATTGTCATGGGTTGTAATCCGGTCACTCGTTTCAAAGTTACCACCTTGGTCTATCGCCACGTCTACCATCACGGAACCAGGTGTCATCTCTTTTACCATTTCTTCTGTAACTAGAACAGGTGCCTTTGCGCCTGGTATCAGCACGGAACCGATTACCAAATCAGAATCCATTACTGATTCCCGGATATTATGTGGGTTAGAAATCAACGTACTAATCGAATTTCCAAAAATATCATCCAGCTGTCTTAATCTGTCTGGATTCAAATCAATAATCGTAACCTTTGCACCTAAACCGACTGCAATTTTGGCTGCGTTCGTTCCTACGACTCCTCCGCCAATAATGGTTACTTTTCCTCTTGGTACGCCAGGTATTCCCGAAAGCAGAATTCCTTTTCCACCTTTAGGCTGCTCCAAAAATTGTACTCCTACTTGCGTTACCATTCTTCCAGCAACTTCACTCATTGGTGTTAATAACGGCAATGAACGATTGGGAAGCTGCACGGTTTCATAAGCAAGCCCAACTACCTTCTGATCAATCAATGCCTGAGTTAACGTGGATTCATTTGCTAAATGCAAATATGTAAATACAATCAAATCTTCACGAAAAAATTGAAATTCTTCTTTTTTTGGTTCTTTTACTTTAAGAACCATTTCTTGCTCCCAAGCCTCTTTTGCAGTCTTAACAATCTTCGCCCCAGCTGCTTCGTATGCTTCATCAGAAAAACTTGAACCAAGACCGGCACCTGACTGTACAAATATCTCGTGTCCAGCGTGCGCTAAAGAATAAACGCCAGAAGGTGCCATCGCTACTCTTTTTTCGTTATTTAATATCTCTTTCGGAATACCTATTCTCATCGCCCATTCCTCCCTGTATTTACAAATAATTATTGCATTAATAATTGTAACAAAAAGAACATTAAAAAGCATTAAGTTTGAATGATTTAATAATTTATGATATTTCGTTTTATCGCAGTGTGTAACGTTTACTTTATGAAAAAAAATAGGAAAGCAGGAACAAATAATGCTGCTTCCTGCTTCCTTAATCTAATTAAAGCTTATCTGCTTTTATTATTGAAATGATGGATCCCCCGATTGTTCTCCAGCTGATCTTCTACCACACCACTTTGGTAACTTTCATTGAGCTGCTTTTTAATTTCTTCCATCCCTTTTAATTCAGTGGATCGCTTATTTTTCTCCTGTTTTTCCAACTTTATCACCTCCATTTTTTAGTATGCCCAATGTTTGTAACAATGTTGTGATTGTTTTTTTAAATTTTTGATTGTAGCGTTTTCAAATAGGGTATATAATGAATATGAAAGGGGAGATAAGCATGGATTATAAACATATTGTAGTCGCTGTAGATGGATCTGAAGCTGCTGAAAAGGCATTTAAAAAATCAGTTTCCATAGCAAAAAGAAATAATGCCCGATTAATCATTGCGCATGTTATCGATTCTCGCACCTTTGCTACTGCTGAAGCATATGACCGCACATTATCTGAACGTGCAGAACAATATGCAAAAGAATTACTGGACACATATATTAAAAATGCTAGAAATGAAGGATTAACAGATTTAGTAAGATGCATTGAGTATGGATCACCTAAGGTTAAAGTACCTAGAGATATCGCAGAAAATTTTGATGCTGATTTGATTATTTGCGGTGCTACTGGTATGAACGCAGTAGAACGTTTCCTAATCGGAAGTGTTTCTGAAAGCATTGCAAGACACGCAAATTGTGATGTATTAGTTACTCGTTAAAAATAAAAAAAGAGCCTAACGTTAGGCTCTTTTTTTATTTCAGGAAATCACAAAATTTATGAACTGTATAACAAATTATACCGAAACAGCCACGTCCTGAGGCGCAGCTTGTACGTTGCTGAACGGATGCTTCCGCCTTTGTGCTTTTTAAGCTATTTTAACTGACTTAAACGCAGTGTATCTCTTGCAATCATTATTTCTTCATTTGTGGGGATTATAATTACTTTTACAGGCGAATGCGGATAATTTATAAAACGCTCTTTCCCGCGGACGTCATTTAATTTCTGATCCCAATATACACCCATAAATTCTAGACCAGTAAGAATCTTTTCTCTTACAATATCACTATTTTCACCTATACCAGCTGTAAAAATAATTGCATCAACACCAGACATTTTCGCTGCATAAGAACCAATATATTGATGGATCTTTTCTGCAAAAACCGTCAGCGCTAATTCTGCACGTTCGTTGGTCGCAGCCTGCCCCTCAATATCCCGGAGATCACTGGAAAAGCCAGATAGTGCAAGCATTCCGCTTTCTTTATTCAAAACATGAATGACTTCATCCGCATTTTTACCGGTTTTATCCATGATATAAGGAATTAATGCTGGATCCACATCCCCTGATCTTGTCCCCATTGTTACTCCTGCAAGCGGTGTAAAACCCATCGACGTATCAATCGACTTTCCTGCTTCAATTGCCGCTACACTTGCTCCATTTCCAATATGACAGGAAATTAACCGCAAGTCTTCTATAGGTGCTCCAATCAATTCAGCTGCACGTTGTGATACATACTTATGGGAGGTGCCATGGAAACCATATTTTCGAATTCTATATTTGGTATAATATTCTTGCGGCAAGCTATATAAAAAAGATGATTTTGGCATTGTTTGGTGGAATGCAGTATCAAACACTGCAACCATTGGCACCTTGGGTAGAATTTCCTTAAATGCATGAATGCCTGTCAGGTTAGCAGGATTATGAAGTGGAGCCAGCTCTGAAACTGCTTCAATTTTCTCCATAACCTCTTCTGTAATGAATACAGAATCACTAAAATATTCGCCACCGTGCACGACACGATGACCAACTGCATCAATTTCATCAAAAGAAACAATTACACCAGATTGTAAGAGTGCATCCAGAAGCTCTTTTACTGCTTCCGCATGATTGGAAATAGCAATTGTTTTTTTATCTTTTTTACCATTCACTTCAATCTGGAAAACCGAGTCCTTTAAACCGATTCTCTCGACTAGACCTTTCGCAGAGACAGTCTCTTCTGGCATTTGAATCAATTGAAATTTCAATGATGAACTGCCTGCATTAATCGCTAATACATTATTCATTCAATCACTCCAACATCAAATAGTTTTAATTACTATTGTAAGTGCTGAACCAACCATTCATTTGTGCTAATATATCTGCCATGGCATTCTCATTTGTCAATGAAGGTATTTGAACAAGAAGTGGCTGCTTCGGCGCCTTCGTATTATCCCCTTTTTTCTGAAGTACCAAAATGCTTTTTACGTTTCGTTTTGACTTGAATGCATTTTCAGGTAAACGAAGTACACCAACAATATGTGCATTTTCCCGTAAATAATGGTTTAACTTCTCTGATTGATCACTATCAAATAGAAAATCTGGTATAACGAAAATAAGGTAGCCAGCATCCTTAGCGTATCGCAAGCTTTGTTCGATAAATAAATGATGTGCATAAGCATGCCCTTTGTCTGCATGCAGCTCATATTCACTTGCCCTTCTATCGTCAGGATAATAACCAACTGGCAGATCTGCCACAATTAAGTCGACTGGATCAATGAATAAGGGACCTAAACTATCCTGATGAAAAAATTCAATTTCTTTTTTCTGGAGATTTGCATTTAGTACAGAAAGCCGAATTAACGTAGGGTCTACTTCACTTGCATAGACAGTCTTCTGTTGTGATATACGTTCCATTACTGTTGTAAGCAGGTTACCCGTTCCGCTTGCCGGATCGAATATTCGTATATTCTGTTTATCTCCCACCAGCTTATCGGCTAAATAGCCAACAATTAACCCAATGGATTCTGGTGTCATTAAATGCTGTTCCTGAGTGGCATCTTTCATTCCTTTTAGAATCGCAAGCTGAATCGCTTTTCGCATATCTTCATTCGTATAATTCACTTTATGCAGCTCTTCTAAAGCAGACTTTAGCTTTTTCTTAAGAATATCATCGAGGTCCTCTGCCAAGTCATCATAAAATATGGTTTCCATTGTTTCCACTAGACTGTTTAAATAAGGTTCATTCATATGCTGCTGAATCTGTGCTGTTGTCTTATCTAACCATTCAAATAAAATTTCTACTGTTGATTTTTCCATTCATTATCTCCCAACATTCCTTTAGAACTTCACTTTGCTTGTTTCACTGCCTCTAAAGCAGCTTGATAATCAGGATGGCTTGTTACCTCGTCAACATATTCAACATAAGTTACTTGATTATTTGAATCGACTACAAAAATCGCTCTTGTTAATAAGCGAAGCTCTTTAATTAGGACACCATATTTTTCTCCAAAATCTGCATTGCGGTGATCAGACAAAGTTGCCACTTTTTCAATTCCTTCTGCGGCACACCAGCGTTTTTGAGCGAATGGCAAATCCATACTGATTGTTAAAACATGAACATTGTTTAGCTTATCCGCTTCTTCATTGAAACGTCTTGTTTGTTCTGAACAAACTCCTGTATCAAGTGACGGAACCACACTAATCAGCTTCACTTTTCCTTTGTAATCTTCTAAAGTTACTTCGTTTAGATCATTAGATAAGACAGTAAAGTCTTGCGCCTTATCGCCTGCCCTTACTTCATTTCCCAATATTGTAACTGGTTCTTGATGAAACGTAATTTTCTTCATTTACACCATTCCTCCCATATCTATAATCTAATCTTTCTTTCATTATGAATAAATGTGTGCCTCTTGTCCAACCTTTTCGCATATTTAATCCCCGAACTTTTTGTGAACGGATATACAAGCCTTAGCTACACTCATTATATATTATAATTGGATAATTTTAAGCTTTTTGCTCAAAGAAGATTGATTGGATAAATGTATTCCAAATGGTATGATAAACCTATACGGTTAGATTGGAGGGGCTTAATTTGCCAAATCGCAATAAATTATTTTTCTACTATCATGAAGATGTAGTAACAAATGAAAAGATTTCAAAGCTAATCAAAATAGCAGAAGAGAATGGTTTTACCATTGTTGACAGTGATAACGAGGCAAATATTATCGCAAGTGTTGGCGGTGATGGAACATTTCTGCAAGCAGTAAGGAAAAGCTATTTCCGTCAGGATTGCCTTTATATTGGAATAACACGTGAAGGTGAATCTGGACTTTATTGTGACTTTAATATCGATAATTTTGATGATATGCTGCATTCTTTAATACATGAAGAGCTTGAAGTTAGACGGTTTCCAGTGATAAAGGCGCAAATTAACGATGGAACGACATATTATTGTCTAAATGAAATAAGCGTGCGTTCTACCATCGTAAAAACAATTGTGATTGATGTCCATATCGATGACCAGCAATTTGAAACTTTTCGCGGGGATGGCTTAATCGTTTCCACGCCAACAGGAAGCACTGGCTATAGTAAATCAGCTAACGGAGCAGTGATTGATCCGTTAACAGCTTGTTATCAGGTTTCTGAAGTCGCTTCCTTAAATAATAATCAATATCGCACTCTAGGTTCATCTTTCATTTTAAATAAAGGGAGAAAATTATGTCTCAATATTTTACAGCTGGGAAATGACCATCCCATCATCAGTCTTGATAATGAGGCTTTCCCAATTCGCCGAATTTATAATGTCAAAGTTGAGATGGATGACACGGTTATTAAAACAGTGAAGTTAAAGAATAACTCTTATTGGGATCGAGTAAAACGAACTTTTCTATGAGCAATTTAAAGAGCTATTCCACTAGACATGGAATAGCTCTTATTAATGCGAACATGTACTTATTGTCCACCCATTTGTTGTTGCGCCATCGTTACTAGACGTTTTGTTATTTCTCCACCTACAGATCCATTTCCACGGGACGTAGTATCAGCACCTAGCTGAACTCCAAATTCCTGAGCAATCTCATATTTCATTTGGTTCAAAGCTTGTTCTGCACCAGGGACTACTAATTGATTTGAATTATTATTAGCCATTGTTAGCTCACCTCCTTGGTAACTATAGCATGTGTTACCTAAAGAAGTTTCATGTATCAATATGAATAGTATTTATTGGTAAATCAGTTAGAAAGCTGGAAAAATATTCACTTAACAGCGTGTGCTAAAGGAAGATAATAAGAATTATTTTTACCGGGCTTCTTTTTGAACATCTGTTAAAATAGATCTTCAAAACTCGTTTCATTTGATTTTGGCGTTATTTTAATTGTTTCAATGCCTGCAATTGCTTCTTCCATTGTTGCGTCAAAATCATATGTCGATTCATAATAATGCACTTTATCTCTGCGCGGTTTGGTTTTTGGCGCTTTCGGAACAAAAATTGTACAACAATCTTCATAAGGCAAAATGGAAATATCGTAAGTTCCTATTCTTTGTGAAATATCGATAACTTCCTGTTTATCCATAGAAATCAGTGGTCTTAGAATTGGGTAATTGGTAACTTCATTAATCGTGTGCATGCTCTCCATCGTCTGACTAGCGACCTGTCCAAGATTTTCACCTGTTGTTAAAGAGAGGATACGTTCTTTTTCACAAACGGACTCCGCAATTCGAAACATCATTCGCCGCATAATTGTCATTGCATAGCTATCAGGCATTTCACGAAATATTTCTTGCTGGAGCTTTGTAAATGGTACAATATGCACGGTAATTGATTTACCATAATCCGTTAACCTCTTTGCAAGATCGAGGACTTTTTGTTTCGCCCGTTCACTTGTATAGGGCGGAGAATGAAAATGGATTGCTTCAAGCTGAACACCACGTTTCATTGCCAAACACCCGGCAACCGGGCTATCAATCCCCCCGGAAAGCAGCAAAAGCGATTTCCCAGCTGTTCCTACTGGCAATCCACCAGCGCCAGGCAAATTTTGTGATGTAATGTATGTTGCTTCTGATCGAATCTCTACTTTAATTTCCATATCTGGCTGATGTACATCAACAGTAATTCCTTCAGTATTTACTAATAAATGCCTGCCCAAAATCTGGTTCATTTCCTGTGAACCATAGGGAAACGCTTTATTAATTCTTCTAACGGTCATTTTAAATGTATTCATTTCATCATCCTGTTTTAATGCAAATAATGCTGCTTCTTTTATTTTTTCCACATCATTTTCTACTTTAATTGCCAGGCTTAAACTTTGAATACCAAAGACTTTTTGACAAATAGCAATGATCGGATCAGGCTGATGTCCGTTTAATAAAATAAACATTCTGCCTTGTGTTCGTTTTACTTTTACCTCAGGAAAATCTTTGAGCTTAGCCTGCAGATTCTCCTGTAATTTAAGAAGGAAACTGCGAAAATTCTTTCCTTTTAGCGCCATCTCTCCATAGCGGATTAATATATGATCATACTGCATCGTTATCTACCTCAATACTTTCTTAAATTCATTCACTGCCTCGTTTAAAGCGCTGATAAGCTTAGTAATTTCTTCCATCGTATTTCCATAAGACAAGCTAATTCTTAAACCGGAAATTGCTTCTTCCCGCTTCAATCCACAAGCTTGTAAGATTTTACTCTCCTCTTTTTGTTTAGAAGAGCAAGCAGACTTTGTTGAAATATAGATATCCTTTTCCCCAAGCATGTGAATAATCACTTCCGGCTTAACACCAGGGATGGAAATATTCATAATATGAGGCGCACCCTCTTCAGGGCTATTTATTCTAACACCATCCATCTTTGTCAATTCTTCTCTTAAATACTTCGCTAATTTAAACAAATGAGAGGATTGATGTGCTTCTTTTTCTTTTATTAGTCGTAAGGCCTTTACCATTGCAACAGTGCCTGCAAGGTTTTCTGTTCCAGAGCGTAAGCCATATTCTTGTCCGCCACCGTGAAAAAGCGGGAAAATCGTTGTCGTATTCTTTATATATATAATACCTGTACCCTTTAAACCATGAATTTTATGACCGGAAAATGTACATAGATCAATACCTGAATCTTTTAGCTTTAATGGAATTTTACCAAGTCCCTGTACTGCATCCACATGGAAAAATAGCTTGGGAAAACGTTTGGCAACTTCACCGATTTCTATAACCGGCTGAATGGAACCAAGCTCGTTATTCACATGCATGATACTAATTAAAATAGTATCCTCACGTATTGCATTCTCTACATCCTGAACATGGACAATCCCTTTGTCGTCTACAGGAAGAACTGTTATTTCAAAACCTAGTTTTTCCAGACTTGCGCAGGCTTCATCTATGGAAGGGTGCTCAACTGCAGATGTAATAATGTGCTTTCCACGATGATGATGCCGAAGCGCAATACCTTTCACAGCAATATTATTCCCTTCTGTTCCACCTGAAGTAAAAATAATTTCATCAGCACCAACCTGAAGAAGCTGGGCTGCTTGCTTTTTCGCTGTATGGAGAAGTTTTTCCGATACTGCTCCTAATTGATGAATCGAGGATGGATTTGCAAAAAATTGCTCTGTTGTTTTTCGAAAGCTTTCTACGACTGCCTGATCAGGCATCGTAGTAGCACTATTATCAAGATAAATCATCCTTCATCCTCCTCTTTTAACGTTTAACATATAGCAATAATTCCTTATGCATCTTACTTTATTATTTGCAAAAATACAAGTCCTTTGCATGATAAAACTTGATTGCTACCAAGCCCTTTTAGTGACTGCACTTATGCAAACAGAAACATGTCATACTTATCTGTCAAAAAGAAAGGCTGTTACAAAAAGGATTATCCTTTTTTAACAGCCTTAGCTTGCATTTAATCATTTATCCCGAATGAACTGGCAGTAAGACCCCCCCTTCAAAAATTCAAGGTGAAAATGCGAATGGTAAGTGTGGGACAACTGCCAGTATATCTCCGATTGGTTCAACTAACATGAAGTGAGGATGAAAAATATCCCCACTGCACGAAGTTTCACTTTATTGCTACTCTCGTTTCTTCAATTCGTTTTAGTGCTCCCGGTTCTATCTCTTCAATAGCTTTTGCAGCTATTTCAAGGGACAGCTCATATTCATAAGACCTGAATAAGCGTTCTGCCTCTGCCAGCTTCCCAGCCAGAATGGGATTGCGGCTGCGGTAACGATTAGCATATTGAATAACCTGCTCTGTAAGAACTGCTTGATCAAGCATCATATCGATTTTTTCTGTTGTTTGTTCTATGGCACTTTCTGCTTCTGATAATGCACGGTGTACAGCAGCTGTATCTAATGGCTGCTGTTCTAATGCTTTCATTACTTTAACATTTTTATCCTGCGTTTCTTCAAGACTTGTCCAAATAAACGTTGGAACCCCTGGTATATTACTTTTCTTCAAACGTCGGCTTAATGCTGTAATTTCATCGTGCATTTCAGCAAGCTTATCTTTTGCCAAAAGCTCATCTTTTCTTAGTGTTTGAATATTTTCTTTAAAAATTTTATGCTTTGCTTCCAACTCTTCTATTTGAGTCAAGCCTGTTTCAATTAATTCTTTCAATTCTGTATGAGCTGTGTTATTTTCCTCCAGTTTATCTGTCACGAAATTTAATTGTTTTTTCAGTTCCTCTGCTTTTTTGCCGACAGAGAGGAAAATATCCAGCTCATTATCTTCAACATAATAAGCTTTTTTTAATTTCTCAACTTCAGTCTTGGTTGCTTCCACAGAAGTATTTAATGCGGTGACTGCATCTTGATAAGACGAAACATGTTTTTCTATATAGCTTTTCGCCAAAGCTTCCTCTTCCAGTGCTTCATACATTTCCGAAAGCCTCTCCTCTATTTCATGAAGGCTTACACTTGCATCTTCCAAATTACCTTGTTCCAGTGCTTCCATAATATCCGTTACTCTTTCTTGATATGTACGTAGTTCTACTTTAAAATCAAGATGGTCAATATAATAGCCATCTGTTTCCATATCTTTCATACCGGAAATAATATTTTCAAACTGTGATGGCAAGTCATGTTTTGCTTTTTTATAAATATCGGGAAATGCTTCTATTTGCTCAGCCAAAAAGTCGAGTTCTTCCTTTATCCCATCGACAAGCTGTTTCGCCTCTATATAGTTGCCATCTTCTGTTTCCTGATGGTAAGCAGCAAGACTTGTCTCAAGTTCACTTAGTTTGGAGTCATAGTAACTGTCCGCTTTGCCAAATTGATATCTGCTCTGCGAGATTTTTCTCTTTAGATCTTTAATAACTGGCTCAACAGCTTCTACTTCAATTCTGCTTGTTTTTTCCGACTCTAACAGGTCGTCTAGTTCCTGCAAAATATCCGCAATACGGCTCTCGATAGATTGTAAAATTTCTTCTGTATTCTTGAGTGTTTTTTTAGCCTTCATTACCATAAAACGGTCTGCAGCATCTTCCGCATCTAATAAATGTTCCTCAATATTTGTAAGCTCTTTACTGACTATGTAGTCCCATCTCTCTTTCCAGGATTCGAATTTAGTCTGCGTTTCTCCAGACAGATTTAAATTCTTTATCTTGCCTAATTGAGCGGCAACATTTCTTCCCATAATATCAAGCTTCCAGGCCTCGAGACGGTCCACATAATCGTAAACCCGTTTTCTCAGTATAAGACCGATAATAATCAGTGCGATGATACCCAAAATAATTCCTATAAAAAGTTCCATAGCGTACCTCCTAGCCCCATTTCTATAAGAGGATTTATACTTTCGATGTCAGTAAAAAAATTACTGTTTAATTTTAATAACCTTTTCTTTATAATCTTGTACTGTAAAAATATTAATATATATCTTATAATAGCATGTAAACAGTAATTTTGGCTAAGAAAAACAATATTTTGTCAAACTTTTAGAGTTTTTTGCAGAAACCACTAATTTTCGACAATAAAATTAACCCATTTTTGAATAATATCTACATATTTATTTACAAACATTTCATGGGAATACTCCCCTATCACTTGATCCTTCCACTCATTATGTAAAATATAAGGTGTAATCAGCATCCCTTTAAACTGCATAAGCAGATATTCCTTCCTGTCACCTTCAAATTTCTTTTCAGCTAATGCTTCTGAAAAAATGGAACGAATATAATAATTTTCTTTTGCAAGATAGGTCACAGCCATTTCTCTTACAAATACAGAATCCAGTGAAAGCTCGCGCTGAATAAAACAGGTCAATTGCAGTTTTGATTGTTTGTATTGTATAATTGTAAAAATTAATGCATTTAGCCGTTCAAGTGCAGATTGATTTGAAGTATCAAGTATCGCCTGTTCAATGGTGTTTAGATATTCTTCATAGTAATTCGTTACAGCATGTTCTAAAAGCCCTTGTTTTCCCTTAAAGTAGTAACTGACAGAAGAAACATTGACCGCAGCTTTCTCCGCGATATCTCTAACTGAAGTACCGTGAAAGCCTTTTTGAAAAAACAATAAAGAAGCGGCATCGATAACTTTTTGCTTTGATGGATTTTTTTTCATTTTTTAATTCAACTCCTTACCTGTTCAATTCGACAAGCCGCCTTCATTTCCTGTATTTATTTCTCGACAATATTCATGAGATTGTCGAATAATTGTACAAACTAAAGACACTTATTTCTATATTAAGCCATATATGCATGAAAGCCTAATTACTTGATTAAATGAAGGAGAATATTTTATGTTTCAGCAAGTTGCCTATTCAAAAGATCGCATCAAGGATTATAAATTATTAATTAAACAGCTTCAAGCTCTATCAGAGGATGAACATGACCAAATTGCACTGTTGTCCAATGCCTCCAGCCTGCTCAATCAGTTTTTAAATGAAGTCAATTGGGTCGGATTTTATATTTGGAAAGAGGATGAACTGGTATTAGGACCATTCCAGGGCTTACCAGCTTGTATAAGAATTCCATACGGCAGAGGCGTTTGCGGGACAGCTATTAAAGAACAAAAAACACAGCGTGTTCAAGATGTTCAAGCTTTTCCAGGTCATATTCCCTGTGACGCTGCCAGCCAATCCGAAATTGTTGTTCCCATCATAATCAACGGAGAAACCTTTGGAGTATTAGATATTGACAGCCCGATTAAAAACCGTTTTGACGAAACAGATGAAGTGTACCTTGAAAAATATATTGAAGTATTAAAGAGATATCTGTAAAAAGTAGGCAGCTTGCTAAAACAGCTGCCCATTTTTTATGTTAACGAAAATACACAATTTTTTCCGTTCGATTTTGCCTTATATAGTGCCTCATCCGCCCTTAAAAATAAGGTTTTTACAGTATCCTTATTTTCCTTCTGCCAAGTAGAAAGCCCACAAGAAACGGTTATAACAGGGTCGGTAACATTTTCTATGGTTATACGTATTTTATCCGCAATGTCGCTGCCTTTAACCAGCGTAACTTCTGGCAGGTATACAGCTAACTCTTCTCCACCCCATCTGGCTGTAACACCAGTGTCACCAATCTCAATATCGATGATATGCGCAACTTGTTTTAGCACAATATCTCCCACATGATGTCCATATCGGTCATTTACTTGTTTAAAATTATCAATATCAAAGAACAGCAGCACACCAGTATTACCATTATTGATATGCTGACTAATGGTATCCTCAAGATAACTTCGTGAATATAAATGTGTTAAAAAGTCTGTAATTACTGTTTCTTGCAGTTTTTCTTTTAAAATCGTATTGGAGATTGCTAAAGAAGAATGTTGAATTAATGATTCAATTAATTTAAACGTTTCAAAAGTGAATTGATATTTATTCTCGTGCAGAACAATTGCAAATCCCATTCGAATACCAGAGTATATCATCGGTATAACCATTACTGAATGAAAACCATAAGCAGCAATCTCTGAGTTATGAACACAAAAAATAGGATCTGGATTCTTATCTATTTTATTTCTGATTTTCTTGATAAGCTGATGTCCTAGCCTTTTTTTAAATAGATCACTACTCCCGGTTAAGATATTAAAACCATGATTTTCTTCATTAAAATAAATGAAGCCTACTTGAGAAGCTGACGTCAGTGCTTTGATTTTGTCTTTAATAAGCCCTGTAATTTCAGAAAGCTTTTCGGACGAATTCAACTCATGAATAATATCATTTAGTAAGGTCAAATTACTCACTTGCATAAGTGAATCTTCATATAAAATGGATTTTTCCAAAGCCTTACCTGCTAATACAGCAAATTCTTCAATGAATTCTAATTCCAGTGTGCTGAAATAACAATTAATTGGTGTTTTTATTTCAAGAACCCCATAAACACTTTGTTCACCAATTAACGGGGCATAAACTGCTTTTTTCCCTTCGTTTATTAATCTTTCAACTTGCAGCTCCGCATTCATAAAGACCTGTATACTTGTTTGATTTAAACTCTCTTGTTTATTATATTCCATAATTCTAATTGGCAAGTCTTGAGCAGTATCATATTCCTGAGTCAGGATTAAACAATAAGTATACTCAGGGTAGACTTTTGTAAGAGAGGCAATAATTTCTTCGAGAATAATTTTCTTATCATGTGATTTTAATAGATTTGTACCGACTTCTAATAAAAATGTTTTATTTCGATTTTGCAGGCTGTTTACGTGCATGGAGTGAATAATTACAAGAAACCTTTCTAACTCTAATTCTAATTGTTTGTTGATGGTTTGCAGTAAAGTATGCTTCTGCTTTTTGACAGCAATAATAATGAATGCCTTTCCAGTCGCTAATTGCACTGGTATTAAATGCAAGTGATGAATGATTTCTTTATTGCTAAAGCATGCTCGTGCACTCATATCTGTTGTTTCTGCTATTGTATTTACTGGCGTAAGTGTTGTGTCATTTGAAACGGAATGAAATAATTGATATATTGCAGTTCTTTCATAGTGCATATAGATTGCAGTATAATCTAGTTCTAAATATTCGGATATTCGCCATAAAAACACCTGGTACATTTCTTCAGAATCAGGCTTGTTATAAATCATTGCTATTATCTCATAGAATATCAGCTGCAGTTTTTTAGATCCATCCATATTAATCACCTTTTTGTTATTCATAACTAACTATCTGATTGATTTTTATTATACAACACATAGTTCCGTTTGCCTATAAAAAAAAAGAAAAATGCATTATAACGATTTTTAAATGGATAATAATACCTACAATTTAATTTCTTTCTTATTAAAAACAAAGGATCATTGACTTTTTGTATAAAAAAATATATACTATACTTTGTGTAAATTTAAAGGTAGCCTTGGGTGTCGGTCTATTGCACCTAGTTTGTTCCTTAAGCTTAAACATGGCTTAAAGGTGTATCGTGTAACTCTCTGCTGCTGGAGCGATGGTACATGAAAATAAACTAGACAACAGAATTGACGCGGTGATTTATTTTTATACAAAAATTAAAATCAAAGGAGGAAATGTCTATGTCACGCTATACAGGCCCTGTATGGAAAAAATCTCGACGTTTTGGCATTTCATTAACTGGAACTGGTAAGGAATTAGATAAACGCCCTTACTCTCCTGGTCAACATGGACCGAACCAAAGAAAGAAAATTTCTGAATATGGCTTACAACAGCAAGAGAAGCAAAAATTACGCTACATGTACGGATTAAATGAACGCCAATTCCGTAACCTATTCAATAAAGCTGGTAAAATGAAAGGAATCCATGGTGAGAACTTCATGGTTTTACTTGAATCTCGTCTTGATAACCTTGTTTACCGCTTAGGTTTAGCTCGTACGCGCAAACAAGCTCGTCAGCTAGTAAACCATGGTCATATTTTAGTTGATGGCCGTCGTGTCGATATTCCATCTTACACGGTTACTCCAGGACAAACAATCGGCCTACGTGAAAGATCTCAAAATCTTGAAATCGTAAAAGAAGCACGTGAAGCAAACAGCTTTGTACCTGAATACACAACATTTGATGAAAACAAGCTAGAAGGTTCTTACTCTCGCTATCCTGAGCGTTCCGAACTGCCAGCTGAAATTAACGAAGCATTAATTGTTGAGTTCTACTCAAGATAATTCTGTTCCAGCAAAAAGCCTTAGATTACTTGTTCATTCAAGTTCTAAGGCTTTTTTAAATAATTTATTTATATCTAGGCAAGGATCGTACAACCTCTTTCCCGGATAAACGAATAGATTGTTCTACTAAAATATCCATCGGATCAATACAAGATTTCTTCTGTTCGGCAGGAATATTTATACAGGATAATTCTGTACAGCCTAGGATAACACATGTCACTTTTTCATTTGAAAGGCAATAGTCAATTACTTTTTCTAATTTTTCTTCGCAGGATATCCCCATTTTATATTGATAAATGACATCCATTATGATTTCCTGCAAGGATTCCTCAGGAATATATGCTTCAAGATTAAACTGTTGACATGCTTCCGTATAGATTTCGCTTTTTATCGTGCCCTTCGTAGCTAAAATCGCTACTTTACAGTCCTTCCCAAACGTTTGATAAATATGCTCGACTGTTTTTTCTACCATATTAATAATTGGGATATCTGTCATCGCCTGCATATCATTATAAAAATAATGTGAAGTGTTACAAGGGATTGCAATATTTTCTACTCCAGCGTATTCTAATATCTTTATATCCTTATCTATTTCTTTTAAAAAATCCTGTCCTGTATGATTTAGAATTGCTTCTGTTCGATCGGGAATGGAAGCATGATTTAAAATCACGGTATCAACATGATCCTGATCTCGGTCGGCCACAGTATTTAAGATTAGTTTCTCTAAAAACATTGACGTTGCCATTGGTCCCATCCCGCCAATAACACCTAATTTTTTTGATTTCATTAAAATACCACCACTACTTTTGAATGAATATTCGTCCTTCTATCGTTTGCTGACTTTTTTAATGGCTTTGGTACCCATTGTTTTCATAAAATAAATTCCAGGTTTCGGATCTCTGAAATCCCAATATGCACCTGTTTTTGGCCGAATAAATGAGCCTATAATCTCTCTTAATGAGAGCTGTTTCGTTTTTAAATAGCCTTTTATTGCGAGTGCATCTTCATAGAAACACCAAAATGCACGGTTTGTAGTTTCTGTTAAGCCTTTAGGTGCAACAGGATTTCCTGTTAGCTCCATATACGTAATATAAGGAACATTCATTCCAACCTTATATAACATGTGGTTAAAATTTGTTATTCTTGTATTTATTTCAATTAAATAAAATTCACCAGTATCTGCATCTTTTTTAAATTCAATTTCTGCAAAACCCTTATAGCCAATTGCTTCCAGAAATTTAGCACCAATTTCATACAGCTCAGGAACATATCTCTGTACAGTATACACAGAAGCGCCAAAGTTAATAGGATATTGTCGAAACTTTTGGCAAGTCACCCAATTCGTCACTTTTGATTCTTGATTAAGATAAGCATCAAAGGTATACATATGATCATCAAATCCAGGAATAATTCGCTGAATGATTACCTCTAATCCTGCAGCAACTGATTTTTTTACAGCCTCATTCAACTCTTCCATATTATATACTTTGAACAGCTTCTTGCGAAATACATGAACAAATGCAGGTGAATCAACTGGTTTTACAAGACAAGGGAATTGAATGGTTGACTTTACTTTTTCCTCTAAATTCTCATCATCAATATTTAAAGTCTCTGGAACATTCATTCCATGAATCTTAGCTAATTTTTGTAACAAATCTTTATTCATTACTTCACTATATAATCCTTGCTTTTCTTGGGGAATAAGATAATATTCTTTTAATCTATCTAAATGTTCATCAATTACTTCTACATAATTATCATGGCAAGGAATGAGGACTGGCATTTCATCTTGTTTTTTAGCGAAATCAATCAGTGCAGTGATAAACGCTTTCTTTTCTTTTTTATAATGTGGCACGATTATTTGTTCACTGCAATATTTAGATTTAACACCTACCCGCTCTTCATCCGAATAATCTGCTGCCACAGTTTGAATCCCTTTAGATCCCAAACACCTTATAGTACTAAGACCTATATAATAGTTATTCCCTAGAATAACTGCTTTATTTTTCATCTCATCTACTCCTAAATTATACAATATTCTACAATATTCATTTTTTAAGTTTACTAGTAATTGCATACTAATCTATACTATTATATAGGGTATCTCGATTAATTTCTACCACAAATTTTTACCTTTCCTCCATAAATTCAACATAATATGCCTGCGATACTCCAGGATACCGTAAAATACAGCATTGAATATCCTCGCAGGATATTTTATGAGCTTTACAAAAACGCATAAAGCAGATTTTGGAAAATAAAAACAACCTTCCCTCATTTTTTAAGAAAAGATTGTTTTACACTAAAAATTTTGTACTCAACGTTTTTTTGCAATCATTGCTCACTCTCTTCTAAAATTACAATTTCCACTCGCCTATTCTTCTTCATATTTTCTGATGTATCATTTGGGGCAATCGGCCGTGTTTCACCATATCCCGCTATCGAGAAACGCGCCTCATCAATACCCTGCTCGTCCACAAGGTAGCGAACAATAATGCTTGCACGAGCCCCCGAAAGCTCCCAGTTTGAAGGGTAGCGATAACTGTGCATTGGACGACTGTCTGTATGCCCTTCAACTCTAACCTCATTCTCTATACCTGCTATTATATTTCCTACCTTTTCAAGAAATGGAAATCCTTCATCTAAAATTTTGGCTTCACCAGGATTAAAAAGAACGCTATCCTGCAGTACTAATTCCAGCCCTTGAGCAGTACGGTTCGCAGAAATAAACTCATGTAAATTATGCTCGTCTAAAAACTGCTCTACTTCTTCTGTTAAGGAATTTAATTTATCTTCTTCAGTATCCTCTTGTTTTTGCAAAAGATAATCTTTACCATCTTCGCCAGAGCCGTTGTCAGGATTTTCTAAAGGTGCGATAGACGGTGAAAAATCAAAAATACCACGATTTTGAAAGGATTGTGAAACTAAGTCAAATTTATTCTGACTAATTTGTGACATGGAGAAAAGCAAAATAAAGAATACTAAAATAAGCGTAACCATATCGGAATAGGTAACCATCCATCTTGGCGCACCAGTATTTTTAGATTTTCTTACTCTTTTACGCTTCATTAACACTCTCTCCTATGAAATTAGCCTTTTCCTTCGTTTTTGCATCGTTATTCTCCAATTTTACTTTCGAATCATTAGATAGAAAGGCACTTAGCTTTTCTTCCAGCAATCGAGGGTTCTGGCCAGATTGTACCCCAACAATTCCTTCGATAATAATCTGCTTCATGAAAATTTCTTCTTCCGTCTTTCCTTCCAGCTTACTTGCCATCGGGAGAAAAACCAAATTGGCGAGTACTGTTCCATATAATGTTGTAATCAGCGCAACCGCCATACTCGGACCAAGCGTTCCTGGATCTGACAGTTTATTTAACATAAGGATCAGACCAACTAAAGTACCAATCATTCCCCATGCAGGGGCATATTCCCCAGCTTTCTCTAATAAAAATCTTCCTTGATAATGCCTGTCTTCCATGGCTGTAATCTCTGCTTCCATAATGTCCTTAATTACATCAGGTTCAATGCCATCAACGAGAAGCAAGACACCTTTTTTAATGTATGGATCATCTATTTCATCCAATTCATTTTCCAAAGCCAGAATCCCTTCTCGTCTTGCTACCTCCGAAAGACGTACGAAAAGACGAATGAGCTCAGGCAAATGTATATCGTTTTTATACATCGTTTCTTTAATAATCTTACCAGCTAATTTCATTTGATCCCATTTGAAGGTAATCAGCATAGAACCAATTACCCCACCAATTACAATAAAAATACTGGCAATATCCAGAAAGGAACCAAAGCCCTCTGTCCCGCTATCTGATACAATCGCAAGCATGATCATAATAAAACCTATTGTTATGCCAATTGGGGTAAGCAAATCTCTTTTTCTCATAATTACAGTTCTCCTCATATCAGTTCTAATTTACCAAGAAAACACTTCTATAATTATATCGGCAAAAAAGAGAGAAACTTGAATCCATAATTTAAATAAGTTCATTTTTTATCAAAAATACATAAAATAAATGAACGGGATAAAAGCGAAGCAACAGTCGCCTTGCTTGCAACTGCCTTTATAAAAGCAACTATATTAATTCTCCACTTCAATCGTATACGCATCATGTTCATGAAGTCCTGAATCATCTTCTACATGAATGACAATCGAATAAGCAGCAGCTTCTGTAAAGGAATGGACACCTGCATATTCACCTGCAGCTGTTTCTTCCGCATCAATCCATACCGTGTCTTCCTCCTCTCCTTCAGGCACAATCTCATAGCGTACATCTGCATCATCTAAAGCATCACCATCTATTTGTAAATGTACAACTAATTCAGTCTCTTCGTTTACAGCAACTTTATCAGGTTTCATGAAATGTAAGTTAAAACCTTCTGCATGCTCACCATGATTATGATGTTCATGATCGTCACCATGTCCCTCATCATGCTCTGCCTCCCCGCCTTCACCAATAGTAATAGAGGTTAGCGGCATCGTATGCAATCCTTCTGCAGTGGTGTGGGCATACATTTCGTAAATGCCATCTTCTTCAAAAGTCACGTCAGCTGTATATTTTCCGTTCTCTTGATGCACACCCTCCACTTTTGCACTATCATCCTCATGTCCTTTTAACCAATATTCAAACATAACCTCGTCAGCGTCCTCTACATACGCTTCTCCATATGTGACAATAGCTTCCAATGTTATTTGCTCACCTGGTTCAGCTGTTTCAGGTACAATGAACTCCACATCAAGCATTGCTAATTCATCCGTTTGACCTTCCTCTTCCTTCTCTGCATCACTTCCGCAAGCAACCAACATTCCCAACATAAGAACAATTACAAATCCGAATACTTTTTTCATTTGTTATCCCTCCATATATTTTGATTTTATACAATCACCATTGCAATTTCTATTGATTCAATCCAATATACTGTTTTCATGCTCAAAAGAATGAAAAATATGTGAACTTTGTTAGAAATCTTTATTTGTTGTCACCCTGCCTAAAGATTACAACCTTAGACTTATGCAGAGAACAAAGTTTTATACTTTCTCATCCGCCAACTAAAAACAGCCTAAATGGAGAAAACCTATCCATTTAAGCTGTTCAAACCATTGCTTTATTTAGCTGAAATCAATTAAAGTATATTTCTTCTTCCCACGTCTAATAATTGTAAACTTATCGGCAAGCCGATCTTTTTCTGTTACCTCATAGTACGTATCCTGCTGTCTTTCTCCATTCATGTAGATTGCACCATTTTGAATATCTTCCCTTGCTTGACGTTTTGATGGTGAAATTTTTGCGTTCACTAATAAATCAACCAATCCTATATCTGCTTTTTCCAGCACATGTGTAGGTACATCCTTAAACCCTTGCTCAATTTCATTTACAGATAACTCTTTTAGATTGCCACTGAATAATGCCTCGGAAATTTTAATTGCTTGCTCTAATGCTGCTTTACCATGCACCATTTTTGTCATTTCCTCTGCAAGACGCTTCTGGGCAGCACGTTTTTCAGGGTGGTTTTCCACTTCATCAGCAAGTGCTTCTATTTCTTCCTTCGATAAGAAAGTAAAGTAGCGTAAAAATTTGATAACATCCCGGTCATCAGAATTAATCCAGAACTGATAAAATTCATATGGTGTTGTTTTTTCAGGGTCTAGCCAAATGGCATTTCCTGCAGTTTTTCCGAATTTTGTTCCATCGGCTTTTGTAATTAACGGAACAGTTAGACCAAACACATTAATTTCTTCTTCTGGATTTTCTCTAGTGCGACGGATTAACTCCATACCCGCTGTAATATTGCCCCATTGATCACTGCCTCCAATTTGCAACTGACAATTCTCTTCTTCAAAAAGCTTCATAAAGTCAATCGACTGCAAAAGCATGTAACTGAACTCCGTATAAGTAATCCCCTGTTCAATCCGGCTGGATACCGATTCTTTTGCAAGCATATAATTAATGCTGAAATGTTTTCCTGCATCTCGAAGAATTTCAATAAATGTCATACTGCTTAACCAATCGTGATTATTCCGGGAAACAACAGGATTTTCTCCTTCTTCAAATTTTACTAATTTGCCAATTTGCTCCTGGATGCTATTTGCAAACCCCATTACGACTTCTTCGCTGTTAAGTGAACGCTCAGTTGAACGACCACTTGGGTCACCAATCATCCCCGTACCACCGCCAACTAAAGCGATTGGCTTATGGCCTGCCTTCTGAAACCTTTTCAGCATTACAATTGGAACAAGGTGTCCAATATGAAGACTGTCTGCAGTCGGATCGAATCCACAATATAATGTAATCGGCTGTTCATTTAAACGCTTTTCCAGCCCTTCTCTATCTGTCACTTGATTAATTAAACCTCGCCATTCCAATTCTTCTAAAATATTCATTTCTTTCTTCTCCTTTTTTACAAAATAAAAAGCCCACCCTCAAAAAAAAGGGACGAGCTTAAACACGCGGTACCACCCTTGTTGCAAAAAATTGCCACTTGGGATTGTTAACGATGTCTCCACCGTTCCTTTGGATTAATAGAGGATGCTCCCCTTATTCCAAAAGAAATGCTCCAGATTGTAATTCACCAGTAAATTTATATTGGCTTGCACCTCCGCCAACTCTCTGAAAATAGGGATTCACTCGGCTACTAAGCTCCTTCTTCGCAAAAGGCTATGTAAAGTTAATATCTATTATTAGCACAACAAACGATTAGGTGCAATAGAAAATTTAAAAAACAATTCATGAAAAATAATAGATATGGTATAATTATATAGGAATTTTAGGAGGGTTTCAAATGAAAGAAAAAATGAAAAATGCTCTTCATAAATTTAAAACCATTTGGAAAACCGGTAAAATCCAACGAACTGCACGTATTACATACGGAGTAATTTGGAATATTACTTTATTCTTTATCATCGTTGGATTTATTGGCTCATTTTTCGTTGGAGGAATTGGTGCAGGGTATTTTGCATCCCTCGTAAAAGATGAAGAAATCCTGGATTATGAAACAATGGCTCAAGATATTTATGACTACGCTGATTCATCTACCATGTACTTTGCAAATGATGTTTATTTCGGCGAAGTAAACGCTGATATTCATCGTGATGAAACAACGCTTGATCAAATCGATCCATTACTTCTTAAAGCAGTTATCGCTACAGAGGACGAACATTTTAATGAACATCATGGTGTTGTTCCGAAAGCCATCTTGCGTGCCGTCTATCAGGAAGTATCAAGTTCCGCTACGCAAACCGGAGGAAGTACGCTGACACAGCAATTGATTAAAAATCAAATTCTTACAAATGAGGTTTCATTTAAAAGAAAAGCAAAGGAAATTCTCCTTGCACTTCGATTAGAGCGTTTCTTCGATAAAGATGAAATTTTAGAAGCTTACTTAAATATTGTACCTTACGGAAGAGATGCTTCTGGCAGAAATATTGCCGGTGTGCAAACGGCTGCTAATGGAATCTTTGGTATTAACGCTAGTGAAGTCAATCTCGCACAAGCTGCATATATAGCAGGACTGCCCCAAAGTCCATCTAGCTATACTCCTTTCGCCAGCGGTGGCGGCTTAAAGGATGAGGATGGAATTCAGCCAGGGCTAAATAGGATGAAAACTGTTTTAAATCGGATGTATGACATGGAATACATTACGAAGAAACAATATGATAAGGCACTAAATTATGACCTTGTTGCAGATTTTAAAGAAAAAGAGGAATCACCGTTTGAACGTTATCCAATTTTAACAGCTGAAATTGAAGAACGTGCTCAGAAGATTCTTTTTGACTATTTTGTTAAAGAAGACGGCTACACGGCACAGGACATAAAAGCAAGACCGGAATTAAAGGAAGAATATCAAAGCAGGGCATCTAGAGCATTGCGAATGAATGGCTATGAAATTCATTCCACCATCGATAAAGAAGTATATGACGCTTTCCAAGAGGTAGCAAAAGATTATCAGTATTATGGTCCAAATACGATTACGAAGCTGAAAACCGCTAAGGGAGAAATTGAAAAAGAACAATACGTTCAGGCGGCGGGAGTAATGATTGAAAACTCTACCGGAAGAATTATTAGTTTCCTTGGCAGTCGGGATTATAGTCTAGAAGACCAATTAAATTATACGGTACGAACAAGATCACCTGGAAGTACTATCAAACCACTCCTTGTCTATGGACCAGCACTGGAAGAAGGCTTAATTCATCCTGGAACACCGATCGCTGATGTTCCCTTTTATGTTAAAGATGGCAGTGGCTCCAAGGAAATCAGAAACGTCGATTTAAGCCATCATGGACTTATGTCTGCTCGCGAGCATCTAGCATTTTCATATAACGTACCGGCAGTTCGAACCTATTTAAGAATGAACGATCAAAATCCGGTTGATAAATATTTAAATAAAATGGGAGTTACTACGATTGAAGATAATGAATATGCAAATCCGTCTCTAGCAATTGGCGGTACAACAAATGGGATTAGCTTAGAAGAAATGACAAATGCTTTCTCAACAATTGCAAATAACGGCGAATTTGCTGATGCATATATCATTGAAAAAATCACTGCTAAAGATGGTGAAACAATTTATGAACATAAGGCAGAGCCCGTCGAGGTCTTCTCACCTCAAACGAGCTATCTGCTCATTGATATGATGCGTGATGTCATCTCTAAAGGTACAGGAACTTATTTAAATTCACAGCTTAAATATCGTAATGTTGATTGGGCAGGCAAAACGGGAACCTCGCAAAACGTAGAAAATGTTCACTTTATCGGAAGCAATCCGAGTATTACAATGGGAACATGGCTTGGTTATGAGCATCCAGATTCTTTAGAATGCAAATACTGTGATTTATACCATAGCAATAGAAATATGAAGTTATGGGCAGAATTAGTGAATGCTGCAAGCGATATTAATCCTGATCTTGTTGCACCACCTGATGCGTTTCAGCAGCCAGATGGTATTGTTTCGAAAAGCTATTGCGCTCTCTCTGGATTACTCCCAAGTGACTTATGTGAAAAAGCTGGATTAGTAAAAACGGGGTTATTTAATGCCAAATTTGTACCCACTGAAAGAGATAATAGTTTAACAACAGGTTCGCATGTTAAGATCAATGGACGATCTGTTCCAGCTGGACCAGATACTCCAAGCGAATTCACAAACGGAAATGGCTTAATGTTTACACCGGAATATTTACAGAAATTTGGGCTTGATAAGCTCAGCAATCCCGCACTTTTGCTGCCGGCCAATGGAGACCGCAGCAAATGGGAGAGTATTGGCATACCCAGTGGCTCTGTAGAAAATAGTATTCCAAACGATAATGAAGCACCATCGCCACCGACTTCCTTTAAAGCTTCCGGTAATAAATTAACATGGAATACTTCGGGAAGTAACAATGTTGCAGGGTATAGAATCTATGAAGCGAAAAAGTCAGGAGATTCATTTGCTCGTGTTGGAAGCACCACTTCTACAGAATATACAATCGGTCAAAAGAATGCAGCTTATTTTGTAAAAGCAGTCAATTATTTTGGGAAAGAATCTAAAGAATCCACTACCGTAGTCGTAGGAAATGTTCCAAAGGAAAATGAAAAAACAGAGGATAAAACAAAAAAGAAAGAAAAAGACAAGAGCGAAGATAAAGCAAAAAAGAAGGCAAAAGATAAGGTCGAAGATAAAGATAAGGAAGAATCAAAAGAAAAAGAAACTGCCGATAAGAAAGACAATAAAGCTAAAGATGACAGTAAAGAGACAGAAACTGTATCAAATCCAGACTCTGACGATAAAGACAAGTCTGACGATAAAAAAGAATAATAAATACCTAAACCAATAGACAACTTTAAAAGTTCTAAGCATATTTCATCATATGTTTAGAACTTTTTTTGTGCTAAACGTCATTATCACAAGTATTTCACATTCATACAGTAAAAAATTGTGAAACTTTATTATCTTTCTGAAAAATTAACTATAAATACTGTATACTGAATGTAAGCGCATTAAAAAATTCAGGTGGTGATAGAGTGAAGCATAAGAAAAAGTATCATTCGATAACCTACGAAACATCAAAAGGTTCAATTATCATTGAAGGTCCTCTCCGATCTGAAGAATTAAAAAAATACAATTTCCATGAGCATCTGACAGCCTTTCGTCCAGCCGCTAAACAGTTTGAGGCTATCACAAGTATCGCTGATTGTCCGGAAGGCAGAATTATTGTTGCCCGTACAAAAGATACGATTGTCGGGTATGTTACGTATCTTTACGCTGATCCTTTAGAACGGTGGTCAGAATACAATATGGAGGATTTAATCGTCCTGGGTGCAATTGAAATGATTCCTAAATACCGTGGAGAGCGTGTAGCATCTAATCTATTAAAGGTCTCAATGATGGACCCATTTATGGAAAATTATATCATTATCTCAACAGAATATTATTGGCATTGGGATCTTGAAGGAACCAAGCTTAGTATTTGGAATTACCGTAAAATCATGGAGAAGATGATGGCTGCTGGAGGCTTAACACCTGCCCCTACAGATGATCCGGAAATCATCTCGCATCCGGCAAATTGTTTAATGGTGCGAATTGGAAAAAATGTACCAAAAGAATCCATAGAACGATTTAATCAGCTTCGATTTTTAACAAGACATAATCAAAGAAAAGTGAAAGAGGGATTATAAATGAGAGTAGAAACGATTATGAACACAGACGTCGTCACCCTTCCACCAACAGCAACGATTGAAGAGGCTTTAAAACTGTTAAACGTACATCGGATTAGACATATCCCAATTGTAGATGGAGAAAATCGAGTGATTGGCATTGTTTCTGACAGGGATGTCAGAGATGCCAGCCCCTCTATTTTTATTAAAGATGGGGAAGGTAAAGAGCTTCAGAACGAAATTCAAACGATTATGAGTCATCCGGTTGTGACGATTCACCCAATGGATTTTGTTGAGGAAATAGCAAAAACCTTTTATGATAAAGAATTTGCCTGCCTCCCTGTCGTAAGTAATAACAAGCTTGTCGGTGTAGTTACGGAAAAACATATGCTATATACATTGATTCAATTAACTGGCACACATGTAAAAGGGTCACAGATCGAGGTAAAAGTTCCACATCGGCCGGGAATCCTGCCAGAGGTCGCACAGATCTTCGGCAATCATAATGTGAACATTGCTTCCATTCTTATTTACCCTTATAATGATGACCCACAGTATAAAGTGCTTGTTTTTCGCGTGCAGACGATGAATCCAATGCCAATTATAAAGGACATTCGGGATGCTGGTTTTTCATTGCTCTGGCCAAATAATATTATGGAGCCTAAATTATGATGCAGCATGCAAAGTTTATATTTTCAGATGAATTCTTAACCTATCATTTTAAACCAGAGCATCCCTTTAATCAGAAGCGCGTTTTACTTACAAAGGATTTACTGGAAGATATGCATTTACTTGAGTCCAGTGACATTATTCCACCAAGGAAAGCTTCAGATGAAGAATTAACACTTTTTCATGACGTACAATACATTGAAGCAGTAAAAAGGGCCGGGAAAAATAAACTAAACGAATCAGAAGGTATCACTTTCGGATTAGGAACTGAAGATACGCCAATGTTTCCCGATATGCACGAAGCAGCAAGCCTATTAGTAGGTGGTACATTGACAGCAGTTGATGCTGTTTTAAATGGTGATTCATTACATGCACTAAATCTTGGTGGCGGTCTGCACCACGGTTTTCAGCAGCAAGCAGCTGGTTTTTGTATTTATAATGATGGTGCAATTGCCATTAAATATATCCGAGAAAAGTATAATTTAAAGGTTCTTTACATTGATACAGATGCCCATCATGGCGATGGAGTGCAATTAGCTTTTTATGACGATCCAAATGTATGTACTTTTTCAATTCATGAAACTGGAAGATATCTCTTTCCTGGTACAGGATATGTCAATGAACGCGGAATCAAAGAAGGACATGGCTATTCCTTTAATCTGCCTATCGATGCATTCACTCAAGATGAGTCATTTCTGGAATTATATGAAACCGCATTCAAAGAAATTGCGGAATACTTTAAGCCCGATGTCATTTTAACGCAAAATGGTGCAGATGCGCATGTCTATGATCCACTTACACATTTATGCGGTACAATGTCCATTTACGAAAAGATTCCTCTCCTTGCTCATGAACTGGCACATCAATACTGTGATGGCAAATGGATTGCAACTGGTGGAGGCGGTTACGACATTTGGCGCGTTGTCCCAAGAGCTTGGTCTCAGCTGTGGAGTGTCATGAAATACAATCAAGTCATCGAAGGAGATATACCAGCAGACTGGTTAAATAAATGGCAGCCAGAGGCACCAGTAACCCTCCCTTCGACCTGGCATGATAAAGAAGAAGCATT
The DNA here is from genome assembly GCA_032085455.1 of Oceanobacillus sp. GTDB lineage: Bacteria > Bacillota > Bacilli > Bacillales > Amphibacillaceae > Oceanobacillus. The sequence continues at coordinate 13,418 of DAMDKS010000003.1, read as the reverse complement.
CCCTCACATTCCGAGAAAGCCTGAAATTGAAGAGAGAAATAATAAATTATTACAAAGTATGCTAAAATATACAAAACAATCTCATCGTTAAAATAAGTTCTTTTCTGCAATAGACTTTAATTATGAATAAAGATATAATTACTTAAGAAAACATTCCTGTAGTCGAGAGAAGTTTTCTTTTAAAGAGACAAATTGAAATGGAAGGTAGCAGAAAGGATTTTATACATGAGATTAAATGAACTATTAAAGACTGTTGAACTAGAAAACAATCCAATTATAGATATGCAGGATATTGATATTGCTGGCGTGTCCTATCATTCATTGAACGTAGCTGAGAATTATCTATTCGTATGTATTCGCGGTTACCAAACAGATGGACATAAATACTTGGAAGATGCAGCAAAACGTGGTGCAATGATTGCAGTAGTAGAAGAAATACAAGAACATGTAGATATCCCGCAATTTGTAGTTAAAAATGCCAGGAAGGCACTTGCACAAATTAGTGCTAACTTCTACCATCAGCCTTCTGAAAAATTAAAGATGATTGGGGTAACTGGTACGAATGGAAAAACATCAATTACCTATTATATTAAATCCATCCTGGAAACAGCACAGCAATCAGTTGGTGTAATCGGAACACTTGGAACAAATATCAATGGAAAATCAGTTGTAAATAATAATACAACACCGGAATCCTTGAATTTACAGGAGTTCTTTGCAGAAATGCATCAGGATGACATCGATTATTGTTTAATAGAGGTTTCTTCACATGCCCTGCAATTAGACCGGGTTGCTGCTACAAAATTTAAGACAGGGATTTTCACAAATTTAAGTCCAGACCATTTAGAACTGCATAAATCAATGGAAGACTACTTTCAAGCAAAAGCAAAGCTTTTCCAAATGACAGAAGACTTCAATATCATTAATGCAGATGATTTATATGGACGGAGATTAATTGAACAAACAAACAACAAAACGGTAAAAACAATTACCTATGGTATCCATGAAAAAGCAGATTTTTATGCAACAGATATCCATTATAATTTTAATAAAACCACCTATACGCTCCATACGCCAAACGAAACGACTGAAGTCACCATTCATCAAACCGGTGAAATTTACGTTTTAAATAGTCTTGCGGCAATTGCTGCTGCCTATTGCCATAGTATAAGCCTTGAAAATATTAAAGCTGGTTTAGAAAATGTCAAAAACATTTCTGGCAGATTGGAAGTTGTCTATGAGAAAGAGGATTTTAAAGTAATTATCGATTTTGCTCACACGGAGGATGCGCTTAAGAAGACAATCGATATCCTCAAACCCTTTGTCAAAGGAAGGATTATTCTTGTTTTCGGTGTTTATGCAGATATGTCAGAAAGTGGCACAAAAAAACGCTATGGCATGGGACGAGTTGCTGCAGAAAATGCCGGCTTCTCCATCGTTACTTTAGATAATCCAAAAAATCATGATATTGACCAAATCATGGCGGAAACGACCGACGCCATCGAAAAATACCATGGAAACTATATTCAAATTAACGATCGTGAAAAAGCAATACGCCATGCAATCGAAATAAGCGAAAAAAATGACTTTATCCTTCTAGCCGGTAAAGGACACGAAAATACGCAGGTCATTGGTAATCAATCTATTGACTTTTCTGAGAAGACCATCGTTCTGGACGCAATACAAACGCTCACCTTTTAGATTGTACTTACGCTTGAATATTAGCTAAAACTTGATACTAAGCGAGGCGCTAAAAAAATAGAAATGAGAGAAGCTATCTCATTTCTGTTTTTTTTGCATACACTTTGAACATTATCTTTAATTTAATGTCGAGTTTCTCTTTTCTAAACGGTGTGGCAGCACAACATTTTTATCTGTCACTTCTTCCTTATTCATATGCTTTGTCAGTAAGCGCATTGCTACGGCACCAATATCATACATTGGCTGTACAACCGTGGAAAGTGTTGGACGTACCATTTTTGCCAGTTTTGTATTATCAAAACCAAATACTTGTACATCTTCTGGAATTTTATAGCCGTGATCCTGGAAGCCATGAATTACACCAATCGCAATTTCATCAAAGGTAACAAATACGGATGAAGGCAATTTATCTAATTCTAACATTTTATCGACTGCTAAGAGTCCCCCGTTATAGGAGTATTCACCTTTAATAATAAAAGCTTCATCCACTTCGATATTTGCTTCTTTTAAAGCACGGAGATAGCCTTCGTATTTCAAGTTATTTACCATCGTTTCAGCAGTACTAGCTACTAATGCGGGTTGTTCATTATTGCTGGCAATCAATTCTTTTGTTGCTTCATAAGCTGCCAGTTCATAATCAATATTCACAGATGGGATAACATCTGTAGAATCATAAGTCGCTGCAAGCACTACTGGAACAGATGCTGATTTAAATTGCTGGATATGTTCTTCGGTTATATTACCACCCATAAATAAAATTCCATCTACTTGCTTTTCCAGCATTGTATTAATGAGCTGCAGTTCCTTTTCTTTATTCGAATCTGAATTACTAAGAATAATATTGTATTTATACATGGTTGCAATATCCTCAATACCACGCGCTAGCTCAGAAAAGAAAATATTAGAAATATCCGGTATAATTGCTCCGACTGTTGTCGTTTTTTTACTTGCAAGTCCTCGTGCCACAGCATTTGGACGATAGCCCAGGCGTTCAATAGTCGCTAAAACTTTCTTTCTTGTGGTTGGTTTCACATTCGGATTGCCATTTACAACACGTGAGACTGTAGCCATTGATACATTCGCTTCTCGAGCTACATCATAAATTGTTATTGTCATCAAAATACCTCCAGTAAATTCGTACTCCTTTTTTATATCATACGCTACCATGAAAATTATTTCAAAATAAACAAGAGCTTTTCCAGCTTTTTATTAATACTTTTTGACAGAAAAATTAATTTCACACTCTTTTAAAGGATTCCCACTTTTCTTTTAAATTAAACACTAAGAAACTGCTTCCTTATTCAGAAAGCAGTTAACTTGAGCTTCTTCATGATCGTCTCATAAGAACTCCATTAACGAAGTGGCAATTGAGAAATAAATGAGTAAGCCTACAATGTCATTTACTGTTGTAATGAATGGACCAGATGCGATTGCTGGATCAAGCTTTAATTTATTAATGATTAATGGAACGGTAGATCCAATTACTGCGGAAATACTAAACGTACAAAGAATAGAAACACCAACAATTAAAGCTAATACCCAATTACCATAAATAATTGTAATCATAATGGTAATTAAAATCATACAAAAAATTCCAATTAGAAAACCTGTACTAAATTCACGGCGAACCATTTTAAAAAAGCCGCCTTCTTCAATCGTTTCTAATGCAAGTCCGCGAACAGAAACGGCTAGAGATTGTGTGCCAATATTCCCAGCGGATCCCATAATCATTGGAATAAAAACTGCTAAAACAACAACAGCTTCTAGCGTATCCTCAAACCTTCCAATGACTCCTCCAGTTACTAAACCAAAGAGCATTAGGATGATAATCCACGGTGAACGTTTCTTGGCTGCTGTAAAAGGACTTAACGTTAAATCTGTGGCCCCTTTTGCAGCTAAAACCTCACCAAAGTCCTCCGTAGTCTCTTCTTCAAGAATATCCATTATATCGTCAACGGTGACAATCCCAAGTAAACGATTTTGTTTTGAAACTACAGGAGCGGCTAAGAAATCATATTTTTTAATAATTCTACCTACATCTTCCTGATTCATGTCTTCTACTACAGATACAACTTGTGTACTCATTACATTTTCGATTATTTCATCAGGTGCAGCAATAATTAGATCTCGCAGCGAAACGACACCTACAAGCTGATTCTCATTATCAACAACATAAAGATAATATATAATTTCTGCATCGGGGGCATCCATTCTTAACTTTTTTAGAACATCTTCTACAAGATCTGAAGACGAAATACTAATTAACTCTTTTGTCATAATGGACCCAGCCGTTTTAGGTGCATACCCTAATAAAGTTCTTACTTTCTGCGCCTTATTGCTATCCATTCTTATTAAAATATCTTCCGCACGCTCACTGTTTATTTCCGTTAAAAAATTAACAACTTCATCTGTAAACATGTAATTAAACATCGCAAAAGCATAATTTTCATCTAACTCTAAAAAGAATAATTTTTGATTACTAAGTTCCAGTCCACTAAAAATTTCTGCAAACTCTTTGGGAGCTAAATATGAATAAACACGACTGCGACTTTCTATATTTAAAGTAATGAAAATATCCAATTGATCAGATGGATGTAAATCTAAAAATGATTTACGAAATGATTCTTTCTCACCTGCATGTAAGGCGGTTAGAACCGTTTTAGTGTATTGTGCACGTGTAATTTTGTTTAATTTAACCATTCCTTTTCCTCCTTTTAGGAGTCAATCTGCTTTCATCTTTCTTGTGAGAATAGACTCCCAACACATTTCACCTTTTTCTGTATAATATAATCATACGAATCCACATCGGGATCGGGACTTTTCCCCATATCTACCCTCACATCCTTTCTGAAAATTAAAAAACACCTTCCACAAATAGAAGGTGTTTTGAAAATAGCATTGGTAATAAATGTTCACAAACAATGGACATAATTAAAAAGCCTATCAAATTCCCTCTAATCGTCGAGCTTTAGCACTGTGTGGCATAGGATAATCCATCCAGCTACATTAAAAACCACCTTATGTCGATAGTTTCTGTTAACCCGTTGGCGTCTTTAGACGTTTCTGGGCAGTAGCATATCTCCAACGCAGGAGCCTTACCTAACGAGGTAAAATTCACTTTACTGTTACAAGCTTACAGGATTTCTAAATAATAGTCAACCCAAAAAAAGACATTTGCCCCATGAAGGAACAAATGCCTTTTTTCCACCACTTTATTTAGAAAGCACAATCAATTATTTCAAACGTTGTTCCAAATTAGTAATTTCCTCAAAGAAACGATCAAAGGTTGGAATATCCATTTGCTGTGCTGAATCTGATAACGCAACAGCTGGATCTGGATGCACCTCTGCCATCACACCATCTGCCCCAATTGCAAGTGCCGCTTTAGCCGTAGGAAGCAGTAAATCTCTTCTTCCTGTAGAATGTGTCACATCTACCATAATCGGTAAATGCGTTTCCTTCTTCAAAACTGGTACGGCAGAAATATCCAATGTATTTCTTGTGGCAGTTTCATAGGTTCTGATTCCGCGTTCACAAAGAATAATATTGGCGTTACCTCGTGAAATAATATACTCAGCTGCATTAATAAATTCAGAAATTGTTGCAGATAACCCGCGTTTAAGCAATACTGGTTTATTTACATCTCCAGCTGCTTTTAACAATTCGAAGTTCTGCATATTACGTGCACCAATTTGAATGACATCAATATAGTCAACGGCCTGTTCAATATGCGCCGGATTAACAATTTCACTGATTACCGCAAGCCCATATTCATCAGCAACACGCTTAAGTATTTGCAAGCCTTCTACTCCAAGACCTTGGAAGTCATATGGAGAAGTACGTGGTTTAAATGCACCCCCACGCAATAACTTTAGGCCCTTTGCTTTTATTGCTTCTGCTACTTGGGCAACTTGTTCATAGCTTTCCACAGCACATGGTCCAAAAACATAATTTGTATTGCCATTTCCTATTGTTGCCCCGTTAATTTCAATCACCGTATTTTCGGCTTGTTTTTTACGAGAAACGAGTAAATCTTTTTTTCCATCGTCCTGTTGCAGTTCAAGTCCCGCTTTGAAAATTTCTTTAAAAATATGATCGATTGTTGCATTTTCAAATGGACCATTATTATGCTTCTTAATTAAATCCAGCATCTCTCTTTCACGTATAGGATCAAAACGATACATACTTTGTTTACTCTTTACCTCGCCAATCTCCTGCACCAATTCCGCTCGGCGATTGATTAAATTTAAAATCTCTAAGTTTACTTCATCCAGCTGATTTCTAAGCTGCTCTACTTTATTGCTATTCATCCCATACGCCTCCTGTAATGATTTTAATAATTAGAAACAATTATAGCCAAAAATCGACCTTTTGTCACGAATAAGTTTATAATATATCTATAAAGCTATTTCTATAAGCTAATCTTTACTAGAAAGGAGAAATTTATTTTGGGTAATGCGATTTTTGCCTTGGACATTGGAACACGTTCTGTAACCGGAATGATTGTCAAAAAAAACAATGATGCATTCGAAATGATAGATTACTATACAAAAGAACATGATGAGCGTTCTATGCGTGATGGTCAAATTCATGACGTAATAGCGGTAGCACAGATTATTAGAACAGTAAAAGAGACATTGGAAAAGCGCATCGGCTATTCCTTACATAAAGTTTGTGTAGCAGCTGCAGGTCGGGCATTAAAGACAATCGAAGCTACTGCAGCAATGGATTTACAAACACATCCGATCTATACTGCAGAGGATGTTAAACATCTCGAATTATCGGCATTACAGGCAGCACAGGAAAAACTTACAAATGAACATCAGCTTGACAGCTACAGTAATTACTATTGTGTGGGCTATTCTCTTCTCTATTATAAATTGGATAATGAAAGAATCGGTTCACTTATCGAGCAAAAAGGGAATGAAGCAAGTGCGGATATTATCGCTACTTTCCTCCCGAAGATTGTTGTTGAGTCCTTACTGACCGCTATTACAAAAGCCGGACTGGAAATGGAAGCAATGACATTAGAGCCAATTGCTGCGCTGCACGTACTAATTCCAGAATCCATGCGCAGATTAAATGTTGTCCTAATTGATATTGGTGCAGGAACCAGTGATATTGCAATAACGGATAAGGGAACAGTTGTCTCTTATGGCATGGTTCCTGTTGCTGGTGATGAAATTACAGAAGCAGTCAGTGATCAATATCTTCTTGACTTTCCTGAAGCAGAGCGAGTAAAACGACAAATTGTTAAAGAGGGCAGAGCAGAAATTGAAGATATACTTGGTTTTATGACAGAGGTCTCTTATGAAGAATTAATAGAAAACATCAAAAAGCCAGTTGATTCCCTGACAGAGGTAATCGCAAATGAAATCCTTCAACTCAACATGAAAGCTCCACGAGCAGTGATGCTTGTTGGCGGTGGAAGTCTTACACCACAAATAACAGAAATACTGGCAGCAAAATTAGGACTGCCACATAACCGTGTTGCTGTAAGAGGCTCGGAAGTAATTTCACAAATCACGAAAACAGAAAACTTGCCTGCAGGTCCAATGTTTGTCACACCTGTCGGAATTGCTATCGCAGCCAAGGAACGACCAGTTCAATATGTCAGCGTCCAAGTAAACGGTCAAGCCTTACGTTTATTTGAGATGAACCGATTAACTGTTGGTGACAGTCTCGTGCAAGCAGGCTATGAGCTTAGTCGACTATATGGAAGACCAGGGATTGCTAAAATCTTAACTGTCAATGGACAGGAAGTTACGATTCCAGGAGAATTCGGGGGAGCACCAGAGATATTTTTAAATGAAAGGAAAACAACCGTAAATCAACCAATTCAAAATGGGGATTGCATTCGAATAGAAAAAGGAAATGATGGAGATCCAGCCCATATTACCCTCGCAGAATTAATTGATGATACAGTTCAAATGGAAGTTTATTTTGAAGAACAGGCATATCAAATGGGAAATACATACACTGTGAATGCACATACTGTATCAAAGGATTATATTGTTCAAGATAAAGATACCATTCAATGGAGAAGGCTGGAAAAAATAGCAGATTTCTTTGATCATTATTTTCCTGGAAGACAATTAACAAAAGATTATCCTGTTATCGTTAATCACAAACAAATGAATCTTATATGCGCAAATACAGTAATACTTTTAAATGGAAGAGCAGTATCTCCAAATGACCGATTACATCATAAAGACCAGCTTCGTCTCATACCAGCTGATAAACCGACAGTATCAGACCTTTTTACAGAGCTGGACAGACCTTATTGGCATTCCATTCCGATTACGTTTAATGATGAAAAAGTAACGCTGAAACAGCCAGCCTATCTAATTCAGCGAAAAGAAGCTATCCTGGATTTTCAAAGTCTCCTCGAAAAAAATGAACAAATTAAAATAACTGAAAAAAAACCTGCACCATTTATTTTTCAGGATGTCTTTCGAGAAGTCGCTATTGATTTAACCCATGCATCCGGAAAATTTCATATTTTTTGTAATGATAAAAAAGCAAGCTTTGATACAATTATTCATTCCGAGGATAAACTAGCGATTATCTGGGATAAATAATTATTCTCTTGAAAAAATAAAGGCTGGAGTGTCCGTTTAGTAACGTATAAGCTGCTGCGATTCATAGGACATGAGAGGATTCGATGTCGCCACGTGATGTGGCGGTCCTAATTGGACTTCCCCCCTCTTCTTTTGACAATTGTAAAACAAGAAATATAATCGTGAGAGGCATTCTCACGGACAAAAATGGGCGTATTCTAGAAAATCGTCCGTGAGAGACGTTATCACGGACATATATCAGCAAAATCCTGAAAATTGTCCTTGACATGGAGTCCACTTTAAATTTTATTCGGCAAGTCTTCTTTTTCTTCATAATGTAAAGCTTGATTGGCTTTAGCGCTGTAGCTGGATGTAGCTGTTCCGGTATGATTAGTTATACACAACTCACAAATTTTATAATTTCCTATTAATAAAGCTACAGCAGGTTTGCTGTAGCTTTATTGGTTTATTTATCTTCCACTTTTTCTGCTGTTTTTTTTGTTTTTTTAGCAGCTTTTTCTGCTGCCTTTTCTGTCTTATCAACAGCTTTTTCTGCTAGATCTTCGGCCTTTTCATTTATTTTTTCTTTCGCAGTTTCTACAGCTTTTTCGGATTTCTCCGCTGCTTCCTCTGCTTTTTCAGCAGCTTTCTCAGATAAGTCCTGTGTTTTTTCCGTTATCGTTTTTGAGACTTCCTGTACTTTATCAACTGCTGATTTCGTTAATTCCTTTGATTTATTTGTAAGATCTTCTGAAGTGCTCATTGCCTTCTTTTTAATTTCAGTTCCAGTTGTATAGGCTTTGTCCTTCCAATCGGACCCTTTTTCCACTGCCAGGTCTTTAAACTCCTCGGCACGATATTTAATCTGCTGGGCACCTTTATTTAAGTCACTGCGTGTTTCTTTACCAGATTTTGGTGCAAATAGTAGTGCTGCTGACGCTCCAATCACTACACCTAAAACTACACCAACTGCAAAATCCCTTGAATTATTCTGTTCCGTCATTTCTGTTCCCTCCATTGATATATTAAATTGTTTTATTGGTTGCTATTTTTCTTTTTAAATACATATTCTAAAATAGAGGTTCCCCATTTTACTGCTTGAGAAGTCTTTTCCTGCTCCTCTCTGGAAGCACGGGAAATACTATTTGTAAGCTGTTGCAATGAACGATCAAATTCATTTATTGTTTGTCCAATTCCTTTGGCTCCATTCAGTAACCCATCCAGTTTCGCAGATTTTTGTTCAACATCATCTGATAAGCGATTCGTTTTTGTTAATAATTCTGTCGCCTCACTAGTAATTCCTTTCATTTGCGTTTCCACACCATCTAAAGTAGAAGTAACTTCCTTCATAAATTCTTTTGTAATCTTTAAAGTATTCACAATGTAAACTGTTAGTACCACAAGAGCTATAAGTGCGATGATTATAGCAATATAAAGAATGATTTCCATATTCTAGAACAGCTCCTTCATTAAAAATAAAAAATTATATATACATCTTTAAAAAAGTTAGCGGTACTTAATTAAATATACCCCAACTCTTTATAACTAAACATTTATTTCACTAAAAATTAACGAACAACTAATAATTTAAGTATATATCTTTATTACATTATTTTCGAACAATATGATGTATATAAAGTGAAACAACTTCATTCAGTGTGGTTTTTTCATCCCCACTGAAATGTTAGTCGAACCAATCGGACCGTTACTGGCTGCCCGTTCTGCCATTTAGAATTAAAAGTATCTCCTTATTTCTTGAAATGGGGGGGCTTACTTCCAGTTAATTCGGGATAAAAGAAAAAGCCTGTAAGGTTATTCTTCCAAAGCAATGAAACATTAGTTTTGGGTTTCCTTCCTGACAGGCAGCTTTTTACTTATTCATAATTTTATCATGTACACCTGGTCTATATGCCTCAATAAACTTCTGTATATCTCCCGCTCCCATGAAAAGCAGTACACTATCCCCATACTGTTCAAGCACTTCTGTATGGTGAATATCAAGCACTTTACAATCGTTAATTAACGCTTGTAGATCAGCAATGGTTAGCTTACCAGATTCTTCTCGGGCAGAGCCAAATATATCGCATAGAAAAATATCATCCGCTCCAGAAAGACTGTCTGCAAATTCCTGTAAGAAGGTTTTTGTTCTAGTAAACGTATGCGGCTGAAAAATAGCAACAATATGTTTCGATGGATACTTCTTCCTCACTGATTCGATTGTCGCCATTATTTCACGTGGATGGTGTGCATAATCATCAATAATGATTTGCTTACCGACTTTCTTTTCACTAAAACGTCGTTTAACTCCACGAAAAGTACTTAACTTCTTAATATCGTCGGCTGGCATACCTTCATAGTGACATAGAGCAATGACAGATAAAGCATTAAGTATATGATGATCTCCGTACATAGGAATCGTGAATGTGTCGTAGAAGGTATTTCTCACAAATACATCGAATGAAGTTCCTTCTGCTGTGTTTTGAATATTTTGCGCTTGAAAGTCATTGCCTGGTTCAAAGCCATAATAAACTACGGGAACTTTTGCTGTAATTCTCTGAAGATATTCATCATCCCCACAAGCAATAATTCCTTTTCGCACACAATCTGCCATTGCCTGGAAAGCACTAAATACATCTTCAACACTTGTAAAATAATCTGGATGATCAAAATCAATATTTGTCATGATTGCATAATCTGGCTCATAGCTCAGAAAATGCCTGCGATATTCGCATGCCTCAAATACAAAGTATTCGCTGTCAATATTTCCTTTTCCCGTTCCATCTCCAATTAAATGGGAAATAGGATAAGCTTCATTTAACACATGCGCAAGCAAACCCGTTGTAGAAGTCTTTCCATGTGAGCCAGTTACTGCAATACTTGTATATTGTTTTGCTAACTCTCCAAGAAAGTCATGGTATCTATAAAAAGAACAGCCCAGTCGGTTTGCCTCTTTAATTTCTTCATGTTCATCAGAAAATGCATTTCCTGCAATGATTGTATATTCTTCTTTAATATTATCCGCTGTGAATGGAAGAATTGGAATGTTTTTTTCTAAAAGCGCTTCCTCAGTGAAAAAATGTTTTTCTACATCAGAGCCTTGAACCTTTTCCCCAGAATCAAAAAGAATTTGGGCAAGTGCACTCATCCCAGTTCCCTTTATACCAATTAGATGGTAAGTTGTCATAAAAGAACCTCCAAATGTTCATAAAAAGGATTTTACTTACTATGTGTGATAGATTATCACACAATGATTCATTATAGCAAAAAATCTATCACATGAAAATACTTCTTTCATCCTATATTATTCATGCTACTCGCTATATTCCACTATTTTCAGAAGTGGATTTGGACGATATCTTCGCCCTTCCTTCGCTTCTAATGAGCCATTCAATAATACAAGATCTCCTGTAAAACCAATATTTAACCGAAGCAAACTTCTTCCAACACCATACATATCTACTGGTACATGAGCTTTTTCAAATACGGTTATACGTTCTTCCGTAAACCCGCCTGTGACCATTATTTTAACATGCTGGAAGCCTTCATCATCCAAAGCTTTTCTTAAAGCAAATAATAATTCAGGATTTACACCTCTAGGGTCAAAGGTCCCCATTAAATGGTGATTTCTTAAGAAGTACTTGTCAACCAATGTCCGTGATGTATCAAGGCGAACAGATTTCAATTTATCTCCAAACTTTTTAGCTACTTTTAAAGAATCCGTAATAACATCATTATTATAATCCACAAGTGCTGCTAATTCATCGTCTGGGAACATCTCATGGTATGCTTCAGCTGCCGCCACAACATCTCCGCGAAACATTTGAATCAGTGCGTGCGGCATCGTGCCCATTCCTTCTTTACCCCACCATTCATTCATCGCATGTGTCGCCTGAGCTGTAGAGCCGCCAATAAATGCAGCATAGCCGTCTCCAGCTTGAGTAGTGTAGTGATCGTCTCTATCACCCATGAATATAACAGGCTTTTGTTTACCATTCGTTCTTGCAGCTTTTACCACATTGTATACATTCGTTGCCACAGATGTTCTTCTAGCTAAAATTCCATCAATAATTCCCTCTAGGTACCCAAATTGCTGATATGATCCGGATATAGTTAATACTGTCTCATATGGACTGATTTTATCCCCATCTTTTAAAGATTTAATCTCTAGCGTTTCCGGCTTCTCAGCGAAGGTATGTAATAATGCGATTACCTCATCGGTTCCACATAAAACTGCATTTTCTTTTTGAAAAAATTGCATGGTAACATGATTATTGGGAAGCTTTTCCTCAGCGATTTTTTTTGTTTTTAAAAAATATACTGCTGAAAACCAGCCATCGCGTATTCTTTCATCAAATTTAAAGGTTTTATTTGTTAACCTTTCAATCTTCCCGGACAGCTTTTGTTCTATTTCCTTCATACCCTGTTCTCCTTATAATGTACGTTTTATTTGTGTAATAAAATAAATCTTTTACACTATTCTACCATTGATTCTGTAACTAGAACATCTCTAGGCTTGCTGCCATTTTGTCCAGAAATAATTCCCCTTGCTTCCATTGTATCAATTAATCTTGCTGCACGATTATATCCCACTTTTAAATGACGCTGCAACATGGATGTACTTGCACTCCGTTGATGAATGACAAATTGGACTGCTTCATCAAGTAATTCGTCTTCATCCTCATCCATGTGCATTTGCTCAAGCAGCTGTTCTTGTTCAAATAAATATTCAGGTTCTGCCATTTCACGTGCAAATGCAGTAACTCTTTCAATTTCATTATCAGAAACAAATGGGCCCTGAAGACGGACACTTTTTCCTGTACCGTTTTCCATGAAGAGCATATCTCCTTTACCCAGAAGTTTCTCCGCTCCACTTGCATCTAAAATTGTCCGAGAATCCACCTGCGAAGACACACTAAAAGCAATCCTCGTTGGGATATTTGCTTTTATCAATCCTGTAATTACGTCAACAGATGGGCGTTGCGTAGCTAGTAATAAATGGATGCCACAAGCTCTTGCTTTTTGAGCAATCCTGCTAATCGAATTCTCAACATCTTGTGGGGACATCATCATTAAATCAGCAAGTTCATCAATGACGATAACAAGATACGGCATTTTCTTCTCTGGAAAACCACCATCCACAACTTTTTGATTATAACG
>DAMDKS010000002.1:0-260588 GCA_032085455.1 Oceanobacillus sp. | reverse complement strand
ATTGCGAAGCACTCCAGTTTGTACGTTGCTGAACGGGCGCTTGCGCTTTTGTTCATCGCATAACTGGCTGTGACATTGCATTATTTATATTCACATTACAAATAGAGGTTTCAATACACCCTTTTTGGGAATAATTATTCTAAAGGAAGGGGTTGGGAAAGATGCCTTGGACGATGGATAAACGAGTGAGATATAATAAAAAAAGACTGCTGCTTAGCATCTTTTTTTGTGTTCTTATCTTACAGGAATAATTTAATCGTTCCTGTAAGTTCTATAAACATGATGAAAAAAGGAAAAATCAGCATCCGCGGCACTGTAATACTACAGGAAAGATACTGTGGTAGCACAGAATGTTCTTTGTTTTATACATTAACCTTGTCAAGCTGATAAGGCTTACATGCAAAAAGGTATCGGATAATCAAAGTGTTTGACCAAATATAGTTTATAAGCTAATATTTAATTTGGAAAGACTTTGTACCAGTATTTATTTTAAAACGATTATAACAGATAAACTTCATGCTTATTAGAATAAGGCGGTGCAATCGGGTCTTATCGATATAATGAATAAGATTATTATATTACATATTAAAAAGGAGAGTGACCATCTTGAAACATGTATTAGAAAGTGTTGAAAGCAAATTTGAGATGTTCCAGATTTTAGATGAGGATGGAAACGTTGTAAACGAGAAGGATATGCCAGACTTATCTGATGATGATTTAAAAGAATTAATGCGCCGAATGGTTTATACAAGAATTCTAGATCAGCGTTCGATTGCGTTAAACCGTCAAGGAAGACTTGGCTTTTATGCTCCGACAGCAGGTCAGGAAGCATCTCAATTAGGAAGTCATTTTGCAATTGAAAAAGAAGATTTCATTTTGCCAGGATACCGTGATGTTCCACAGCTTATTTGGCAGGGTCTTCCACTGTATCAAGCATTCCTTTTCTCAAAAGGACATTTTCATGGAAATCAGTTCCCAGATGATTTAAAAGCATTAGCTCCACAAATTATTATTGGTGCACAGTATGTGCAAACTGCTGGTGTCGCATTAGGAATGAAAAAACGCGGGAAGAAAAATGTGGCGATTACTTATACGGGAGATGGCGGTACATCTCAAGGAGATTTCTATGAAGGAATTAACTTTGCAGGTGCATACCAGGCTCCAGCGATTTTTATTGTTCAAAATAATCGATTTGCCATTTCTGTACCGGTAGAAAAGCAAACAGCCGCTAAAACATTAGCACAAAAAGCTGTAGCTGCTGGAATTGAAGGCATACAAGTTGATGGAATGGACGTGCTGGCGGTTTATGCTGCTACAAAAGATGCGCGTGAACGTGCAGTGAATGGTGAAGGACCAACATTGATTGAAACACTTACGTATCGCTTTGGACCACATACAATGTCTGGTGACGATCCAACACGCTATCGTACAGAAGAATTGGATAAAGAATGGGAAAAGAAAGATCCACTCGTTCGTTTCCGCAAATTTCTTGAGAACAAGGAGCTTTGGACGGAAGAAGATGAGACTAAAGTAATCGAGGAAGCAAAAGGGGATATTAAAGAAGCGATTAAGAAAGCAGATCAATATCCAAAACAAAAAGTAACTGACTTGATTCATCATATGTTTGAAGAGCTTCCTGTCAACTTACAGGTACAGCTGGAAGAATACGAAGCAAAGGAGTCGAAGTAAATCATGGCACAAATGACAATGATTCAAGCAATTACTGATGCTATGCGCAATGAGCTTAAAAATAATGAGAATGTGCTTGTATTTGGAGAAGATGTTGGGCAAAATGGCGGTGTTTTCCGTGCTACTGAAGGATTACAAGCTGAATTCGGAGAAGAACGTGTTTTTGACACGCCACTAGCAGAATCGGGTATTGGAGGCCTGGCTATCGGGCTTGCATTGCAAGGATTCCGACCTGTACCGGAAATTCAGTTTTTCGGGTTTTTATATGAAGTCATGGATTCAATTAGTGGACAAATGGCTCGTATTCGTTATCGCTCTGGTGCTCATTATCATGCGCCAATTACCGTTCGTGCACCATTTGGAGGTGGGGTTCATACCCCTGAGCTGCATGCTGACTCTCTGGAAGGTCTAGTTGCACAGCAGCCTGGTTTAAAAGTAGTTATTCCTTCCACTCCATATGAGGCAAAAGGATTATTAATATCAGCAATTCGTGATAATGATCCGGTTATTTTCTTAGAGCATATGAAGTTGTATCGTTCATTCCGTGAAGAGGTGCCAGAAGAAGAATATACCGTTGAAATTGGAAAAGCAGCTGTAAAGCGTGAAGGTAAGGATGTGACATTAGTTGCTTATGGAGCTATGGTTCATACTTGCTTGAAAGCAGCGGAACAATTGGAAAAAAGTGGAGTAGATGCGGAAGTAATTGATTTACGTACTGTATCACCAATCGACTATGAAACCATTTTGAAATCAGTTGAAAAGACAAATCGGGCAATCGTTGTTCAAGAAGCGCAACGGCAAGCTGGTGTTGCAGCAAATGTTGCTGCAGAAATACAAGAGAGAGCCATTCTGCATTTAGAAGCTCCTGTATTGCGCGTAACTGCTCCAGATACCGTATATCCATTTTCAGAAGCAGAAGAAGTTTGGTTACCGAATCATAAGGATGTAATCGAAAAAGTAAATCAAGTAATCAACTTCTAAATTTTAGATAGGAGGTAAAGGACGATGGCATTTGAATTTAAATTCCCGGACATTGGTGAAGGAATCGCTGAAGGTGAGATTGTAAAATGGTTTGTTAAAGAAGGCGATGAAATTACGGAAGATGATGTCCTATGTGAAGTACAAAATGATAAAGCTGTAGTAGAAATTCCTGCTCCAATTGATGGAACAGTTAAGAAGATATTTATAAACGAGGGTGAAATGGCTCAAGTAGGTGATATCTTCATTACATTTGATGCTGAAGGCTATGAATCAGATGACAGTGCAGAAGAAGGATCGAAAGAAACTCCAGAACAAGAAACAGCTAAGGAACAAACTGAAGAAAAAGCTGCAAATGAAAAAGCAGCTGAAAAAGAAGATGACACATCTATCGTAATTGCAATGCCTTCTGTGCGTAAATATGCTCGAGAACAAGAAGTAAATATTAAAAAAGTAACTGGAACTGGCAAGAATGGTCGAATACTCAAAGAGGATATTGATGCCTTCTTAAGTGGCGATGCACCAAAAGCAGATACAGAAGCAGCTGAAACTGTTGCGAAAACAGAAGCAGCATCAGAAAACACTGCAAAAGATCTGACTGGAACATATCCAGAAACACGTGAGAAGATGACAAGCATCCGTAAATCGATTGCGAATGCAATGGTTGACTCAAAGAGAAAAGCTCCACATGTAACACTTATGGATGAAGTCGATGTTACTGAGTTAGTTGCACATCGAAAGAAATTCAAAGAAATGGCAGCTGAACAAAATGTTAAATTGACATTCTTGCCGTATGTGGTAAAAGCATTAATTTCAGCATCTAAGAAATTTCCTGTTATCAACTCAATGATTGACGAAAAGACAGATGAAATTGTTCAAAAGCACTATTACAATATCGGTATTGCAGCTGATACGGACCGAGGATTGTTAGTACCAGTTGTAAAAGATGCAGATAGAAAATCTATTTTCGAAATATCGCAGGAAATCAACGTCTTGGCAGAAAAAGCAAGAGATGGTAAACTGAAACCTGATGAGATGTCAGGAGCTTCAAACACAATTTCTAATATCGGATCTGCAGGTGGACAATGGTTTACACCAATTCTTAATTATCCAGAAGCAGTCATTTTAGGAATTGGCCGAATTGCTGATAAGCCAATCGTACGGAATGGAGAAGTTGTAATTGCTCCGGTACTTGCCTTATCATTAAGCTTTGATCATCGTATCGTTGATGGTGCGACTGCACAATTAGCGATGAATCAAGTTAAACGGGTACTGAATGATCCACAATTAATTATGATGGAGGCGTAAGAAAATGGTAGTAGGAGATTTTCCAGTAGAAGTAGACACATTAGTTGTAGGGGCCGGGCCAGGAGGATATGTCGCTGCAATCCGTGCCGCTCAATTAGGTCAAAAGGTAACAATCGCCGATAAAGGAACTCTTGGTGGAGTTTGTTTAAACGTTGGCTGTATCCCTTCTAAAGCATTAATTTCAGCAGGTCATAAGGCTGCAGATGCTCATGGAGTTGACGAACTTGGTATTAAGGCAGAAAATGTTTCGATTGACTTTTCTAAAGTGCAGGATTGGAAGAGTTCTATCGTAAATAAACTTACTTCCGGTGTTGAAAGCTTACTTAAGGGCAATAAAGTAGATATTGTTAAAGGTGAGGTCTATTTTGTAGATAAGAATACGGCGAAAATTATGGATGAGAAAAACTCACAAACGTATAAATTTAATAACTGTATTATCGCTACTGGTTCATCACCAATTGAAATACCCAGCTTTAAATTTTCTAAGCGTGTATTAGATTCAACTGGGGGATTAAATCTTCCAGAAATCCCTAAAAAACTTGTCGTAATCGGTGCGGGTTATGTTGGGACTGAATTAGGCTCTGTTTACACTAATTTTGGTACAGAAGTTTTCTTTTTAGAAGGTGCAAAGGATATCCTAAGCGGCTTTGAAAAGCAAATGACACAGCTTGTTAAAAAACGCCTGAAAAACAAAGGTGCTACAATTATAACGGAAGCAATGGCTAAAGGTGTTGAAGAAACGGAAACTGGGGTTAAAGTAACATATGAAGCGAAAGGGAAAGAAGAAATTGTTGAAGCGGATTATGTAATGGTTACAGTTGGACGTTCGCCAAATACGAAAGAAATTGGTTTGGAAGCAGTTGGTATAGAGCTTACTGAAAGAGGCTTGGTTAAGACAGATAAACAATGCCGAACAAATATTGATAATATCTATGCGATTGGTGATATTACGGAAGGTCTCCCGCTTGCACATAAAGCTTCTTATGAAGGAAAAATTGCTGCGGAAGCAATTAGCGGTGAAAAGTCAGAAGTTGATTATATTGGTATGCCTGCAGTTGCATTTACCGATCCTGAACTTGCGACAGTAGGTTTAACAGAGAAAGAAGCAAAAGATAAAGGTTATAATGTTAAAGTTGGTAAGTTCCCATTTGGGGCAAATGGTCGTGCACTGTCACTGAATAACAGTGATGGCTTCTTGAAATTAATTACTCGTGAAGAGGATGGACTTGTATTAGGCGGTCAAATTGCCGGACCTAATGCGAGTGATATGATTTCTGAAATCGGACTGGCTGTTGAAGCCGGTATGACTGCAGAAGATATTGCGCTTACGATTCATGCACATCCAACCTTAGGGGAAATTACCATGGAAGCAGCAGAGGTTGCTCTTGGAACCCCAGTTCATATGATGAAATAAAGTATTTTATTATAAAAAGCGGCAGCCAATATCTGAGCTGCCGCTTTTTGCATTTTTTAAAATTGAAGTTTCATATAATGATTAGATTACGAGATTTTAGGTTATAGTTAAGCATAGATTTTTTACAAATTCAAGTTTGTAATCAAATAGTTTACTAGTTATAATCAAATCCATACGGACATCAAGGGGGATTAGGAATGAAGAAGTTAAGTATTGTTTTATTATTTATGCTCTTGTTTACTGTGGCTTGTGCAGAAAATAGTGACAATACCAGAGAAGAGCAAGAAAATGGGAACGAGGCGCCAGATACGGAAGAAAATGCTTCAAATGAAAACGACGATGATAGTGTTAATGAGGAAGAGGAAGAAAGTGCCATGGAAGAAGTACAAGAACAGGAAACAGCAGAAGCGCAATACTACATTGATGAAGACTCTTCTGTAATCCCGCTTGAAGAAGGTATTGATGAAAATGTTGTTCTGCTTACAATTGATGATGCACCAGACAAAAATGCACTTGAGATGGCAGAAACATTAAAAGAGCTGGATGCGAGAGCGATTTTCTTTGTAAATGGGCATTTTCTGGATACATCGGAAGGGGAAGAAACATTAAAACAGCTTCACGAAATGGGCTTTTTAATTGGAAACCATACATATCATCATGAATTATTGACAGAACTCACCGAAGAGGAGCAGCGTGAGGAAATTGTTGGTTTGAACGACCGTGTAGAAACGATTATTGGCGAACGTCCGAAATTTTTCCGTGCACCAAATGGTATGAATACCGACTTCTCAGAGAAATTGGTCGAGGAAGAGGAAATGGTACTCATGAACTGGACGTATGGCTATGACTATTTTGAGCCCTATATGGATGCTAAAAAGCTTACAGAAGCAATGGTTACAGGAGAAGGACCAGAGGTAGATGTGGCATACTCTTTATTAAAGTCGGGAGCGAATTTATTAATGCATGATCGTGACTGGACAAATGAAGCATTAGCTGAAATTGTGAAGGGTCTTCGTGATAGCGGTTATGAAATCGTTGATCCGACTCTACTAGAAACAATTGATTCATTTTCTGAGAATTAGCAGTTAATGATGATACAATGAGGATACAGTTGAAATGCTGTATTCTTTTTTAAATCCAATTATACTTTTTGACAGGATTAAATTATCAGAAAGTAAATATGAATGGTAAACTAAACATAAAAGGAAAGGAGAACTTTTTATGACATTTAAAACAAGAATTACAAAGCTGTTAAATATTGAATATCCAATCATTCAAGGAGGTCTCGCCTACCTTGCCTATGCTAATTTAGCCGCAGCTGTATCAAATGCAGGAGGGCTGGGGCAAATTACTGCAATGACTCTAGGAAGTCCTGATGCATTGCGGGAAGAAATCAGAAAAGTAAAGGAAATGACAGATAAGCCTTTTGGTGTGAATTACGCAATCGGTCAGCATGGCAGACCGTTTGAGGATATGGTAAAAGTAGCTATTGAAGAGAGGGTCCCAGTTGTTTCTGTTACTGGCGGTAATCCTAAAAGTGTATTAGATATGCTAAAAGGACATGATATAAAGAGAATGGTTCTTGTTGCAGCCAGACGTCAAGCAGAAAAAGCAGAAGAGCTTGGAGCAGATGCTGTAATGGTGGTTGGACAGGAGGGAGGCGGTCATTTAGGGCGAAGTGATGCGGGTACCTTGGTGCTTACGCCGCAGGTTGTTGACAATATCTCTATTCCTGTTATCGCGTCCGGCGGCATTACCGATGGACGAGGACTTATGGCTGCTCTCAGTTTAGGTGCGGAAGGAATTGAAATGGGAACAAGATTTATTGCAACAAAGGAAAGTCATGCACATCAAAATTATAAACAGGCTATTCTTGATGCTGATGAAAATGATACCGTAGTTATTAAACGGACAATTGGCGCACCTGCCCGAGCGTTAAATAGCCCCTGGACTGAAAAAATCCTTGAAATGGAGCAGAAAAATCTGGGATATGAAGCCTTGAAGGACTACATAAGTGGAAAGGTAAATAATCAATATATTTTAGAAGGTGATCATTCTAAAGGGTTTGGCTGGGCTGGACAATCCGCAGCGAGAATTAATGACATACCATCTGTTCACGACCTAATCGCATCAATCATACGGCAAGCAAATGAAATACAGAAAAAATGGGGAGAATGAGGTGATGGGATGGGTTATTCGTATCCATTAAATGATACATGGTCAAAAGAAGAAATGATTGATGTCGTACAATTTTTTACACTTATTGAGAAAGCATATGAAAATCAAGTGCTTCGTGATGATGTAATTGTTTTATACCGGCGCTTTAAAGAAATTGTTCCAGCCAAGAGTGAAGAAAAACAATTGTTTGCTGCATTTAAGGATTCGTCGGGTTATGCACCATATTCGGTTATTAAAAAAACAAAAGAATCGGAGCAAAAGATTATTAGAATGTAAGAAAAGGAAGCACGCTCTTTGTGCTTCCTTCTATTTTAACTGTTCAATTTTGCTAATTTATATAATGGTATCAGCCTTTCGTAGGCCGCTTTAATTGCATCTACAAGATTGTCCCCATTTTTAATGATTGGATCATTCATTTCGTAGTGTTTGCCGATAAGAAACTCTGCTTTTTTCACATTATAAAAACGCTGAAGATGCGCTTCTTCTAAATCAGGAAGAGAAATGGAAGCTTTATTCATATGATCAAGTGAGACAACGAAGTCATCTGGAAGCTCTTTGATTTGATTAAAATTCTCAAGAAAAGCTTTGGCGATATTCTGTTTATTTGGGAGCTCGTAAATGAGTGCGAGCCAAATAAACAGATGGTCATCGAACAAACCTACTTGAAAATGTGGATGTTTCTTATAGCCGCGTTTATTATCACAAATAGCCAGCCAAGTATCGTTTGGAGGATTAACCGTCCTTCTTGCGTGTTTAGCAATATGTAAATACATTTCATTGCCAAGCTTCAATGATAGATCTTCGGCAAGTTCTGCACCAATTTCTTGAAATTTAGGCTGGATTCGCGTCTGAATTGCTTCCATCCGAGCCTCAAGTCCATCAATTAAAAATGTATCAAAGTCTGTTTTTTGAAAACCTGTAAAACCCATTTTTTTCATCCTTTCCAGCATATAAAATATTGAAATTCAATGGCAGTAATCCCGGGGGACAAAAACTCCACTGAATGCAGTTTCACTTTATCGCAGTGTAACTGGCTGTAAGACTCCCACTTCAAAAATAAGGATGCCCTTTTAATTCTAAGTGGGAGATCCAACAGCCAGTAACGGCCCGATTGGTTCAACTAACGTTCAATGGGGGAAGAAAAGAATCCCCCACTGAACGCAGTTTCACTTTATAATAATTATTATTAAGTACAATGCATATTTTGTCAATGAACAGCTGCTCAAGAAGGCAATGGAGTTTTTTTGATGTTTAAATCTAATTGAATTTGGGAAAAATGATTCTAAAGAAGTTAAAGATGTTATCTGCTTTAAAATAAAAGAACTTCCTGAAAAATAATTCATAAGCTAAATTAAAGCCGAAATCATAAACATCATTTAGAGAGGTGTGATTGAAGTGAAATATCTTATGCAAGCTATAGAAAGACAGGAAGCAAAACAAAAGCTGCCAGTTCTTAGAATGGAAATAGATTATGAGCTAATGAATCTTTATGATGCGATGCAAGCTGAAGATAAAGTGGAAATGATTATTATTAAAGAAAGACTGATTGCTTTACAGAAGCAATTAACTGAAATCTTGGATGAGGATGCATAAAAATCAGGACTTCGAATTTATTGGGGCATCATACGCGATGACCCAATAAATTCGAAGTCCTTTTAATTAACATTATTCTCTGTACTTTGATACAATAAATAAAGATGCACATGGATGAGGGGAATGAAAATGAATAACTTACTTCGTGACGAGATATACAATTATGCAAAGCAATGGATATTGGTTGCAGGTGAGCATATTAGGAATAAAATAAATGAACCGCGTATAATTACAACGAAATCGAATCCGAATGATCTTGTAACCGAAATGGACAAACAAACAGAAGTTTTTTTTATTTCAAAAATAAAGGAAGTTTATCCTGATCATTTCATAATAGGAGAAGAGGGTTTTGGAGATGAGCTGGAAACATTAGATGGAATAGTTTGGATCATCGACCCAATTGACGGGACGATGAATTTTGTTCATCAAAAAAGGAACTTTGCGATTTCGATTGGGATCTATCAGGATGGTATTGGAGAGATTGGTCTCATTTATGATGTGATGGCTGACAAGTTATATCATGCAAAACGATCGGAAGGAGCATTCAGGAATGAACAGCCTTTAGTACAACTGAAACCCAATTTAAAATTTCAAGAGGCCGTCTTAGCGATGAATCATTATTTTTTATGTGAGAACAGATTAGTGAATGAAAAAACAATGCAGCAATTAGTTCGCGAGGTTCGTGGAACGCGTACTTATGGTTCTGCCGCTTTGGAATTCGCGTATGTTGCTGAAGGCATTATTGATGCTTATCTATCTATGAGACTCGCACCGTGGGATATTGCTGCAGGTATTATTCTTGTAAATGAGGTTGGCGGACATACCGCGAATTTATTCGGAAACCATTTAAACATGCTTGAAGTAAACTCCATTCTTGCTTGTAATCCCGTAATAAAAGAGCGTCTGCTTGAATTCATCGATATAGCAAAAAAGTGACTGCACTACAACAGTCACTTTCGTTTTCGCTTTAAAGAAAGACCATAACCCATAAGAATAATTCCTAAAACGATAAATAAAATAATTAGCCAGATATTGCGTAAGGCTACGGCATATCCAACTGCCACAAACATTGCTACTACTAAGATTGCCAGCAATAAAAATGGCCAATCCATTTTTTTCATAACAGCACCCCTAATTTATTTAACCAATAATAGTATATAGTAAATTTATGAGTTATTCAAAGATGAAACTTTTTCAATTTAATGATTGCAGCAGGAAATAGAATATGTTACGATATTTAAGTTGTTTGATAATCTTCCTCTGCAAAAAAACGAAGGTATTGACAATCGTACAAGAGGATGCTATCCTATAGTAGTTGTACAAATTTATATGATCTAAAAGACAAGTAGAAGCACCCGCTTCTCACCTGTTCGACGCTAAAAGCAGTTGACTGGTTCCTGATGATTTTTAAAGATTATGGGAGACGTGTGGGTGCAGTGTGTACCGACGCTTTTTTAAAATTTTACTAAATAACCTGTCAAAAAGATCAGCAACACAAAAAATTCGGAGGTGGCTCGAGATTAGCAAAGATAATATGAATGTCAATGAGAAGATTCGTGCTAGAGAAGTACGTCTTATCGATTCAAATGGTGATCAGCTCGGTGTGAAATCACATCAGGAAGCAATGAAAATTGCAAGAACAAGAAATTTAGATTTAGTATTAGTAGCGCCTAATGCGAAACCACCAGTTGCTCGTATCATGGACTATGGGAAATACCGCTTCGAGATGCAGAAGAAAGAAAAAGAAGCACGCAAGAAACAAAAAGTTATTAATGTGAAGGAAGTACGTTTTACACCAGGTATTGGCGATCATGATTTTGAAACAAAATTGAAGAACGCAAGAAAATTCTTGGAAAAAGGTGACAAGGTGAAGGTTGCTGTACGCTTTCGCGGCCGTGCAATTACGCATAAAGAACTTGGTCGGGAAGTATTAGAGCGTTTCGCTGAAGAAGTGAAGGATATTGCAACAATCGAACAAAAGCCTAAGATGGAAGGTCGTAATATGTTTATGATGGTCGCTCCATTAGCCGAAAGTAAATAATAAAACTTTCTTAGCACTAAATATTGCTTTAATTTATTTGAGGAGGAAATTTGATGCCAAAAATGAAAACCCATAAAGGGTCACAAAAACGTTTTAAGAGAACTGGATCTGGGAAATTAAAAAGATCTCATGCATATACAAGTCATATGTTCGCAAATAAATCTCAAAAACAAAAACGTAAATTACGTAAAGGTGCAATCGTCTCTTCTGGAGATTACAAACGCATCCATTCTATGCTTCCGAAATAAGCAGAGAAAACACAAGCTATTCATTTGGAAAGAAATCGTACTAGGAGGGAATTAACATGGCACGTGTTAAAGGTGGAACAGTAACTCGTCAGCGACGTAAACGTGTTCTTAAACTAGCTAAAGGTTACTATGGTTCAAAAGGTAATTTATTTAAAACAGCAAAACAGCAAGTAATGAAATCAGGTCAATATGCATATCGCGACCGCAGACAGAAAAAACGTGATTTCCGTAAACTATGGATTGCACGTATTAATGCTGCTGCTCGTTTGAACGATATTTCATATAGCAAGTTAATGCATGGTTTAAAAGTAGCTGGTATCGACATTAATCGTAAAATGCTTTCAGATCTTGCAATTAATGATGCTGCAGCTTTCACGCAATTAACTGATAAAGCTAAAGAAGCTTTGAGTAAATAATAGAAAAATCAAATCCATCACGTAATGTGATATGCTCCCAATATAGCGGAAAGAGAAATCATAAAAATTCTCTGGTTGCTATAGAGGGAGCTTTTTTATACGCTGAATGAAAGAAGGCGAAGTGGTCTTTTAGCGTGATTAAGGGAAAATGGTCTTATCCCGAATTAACTGGAAGTAAGACCTCCATTCAAGAATTCGAGGTGAAAACGAGAATGGTAAGTGGGGGACAACTGCCAGTATATTCCCGATTGGTTCAATTAACATTTGTTTCGCTAGGGGATGAAAAAACTACCAAAAGAAGTTTCACTTTATATGCATCCACCAATATGGCATAAGAGACAAGTTATCTTTCATATACATTAGAGAGCTGGAAAATCATGTGGAAAATCCAAAGCACTTGCTATTCTGCATTTTTTTCCAGCTTTTAATGATATGGTTTTGTTAAAGAAAGGGGAGGGATATGGAAGCATTAGGAGCGAATCTTATCATGTATATTGAACTTAGCGGATTGTTCGCACCATTATTATTTATTTGCTTTCATTTACTCAGACCATTCTTCTTTATTCCGGTCGTTTTTATATGTATATCAGGTGGAATTATGTTCGGACCGATTGCAGGGAGCTTATATTCTTTAATCGGAATTACACTATCCAGTCTGCTATTTTATGGGATTTATTGTACATTGCCAAATACAATTCATCGAGTATCACGGATTAAACAAAAATTATTGGGAGAGAATACAGAGCTCACAAAATCGCAAATCGTACTTTTGCGGCTTATACCTTTTATTCATTTTCATTTACTATCACTTTGTCTCATCGAGATCTCCTCAGGATTTAAGGATTATGCGAAGGCCTCTTTGCTTTCAAATATGCCCCTGGCGTTTGTTTACACCTCAATTGGTGGCACTATTTCCAGCCTGTCACCAGTTTCCGTCACTTTGATCATGCTACTCCTGCTATGCTTATTGTATTTATTAAGAAAAAAAGAAATTATCATTAGCTGGCAGGACTTCTTTCCGATTGCTGGTGATACGAAACACACATCTTAGCTTTAAGGTGTGTGTTTCGTGTTATTCTACAGGGGTTAAAACTAACTGACTAATTGGATGCTTCCATTCAATTTTTGCATATGGGTAGCGCGATAATAATTCACTCTCAAGATAATAAATATCGTCCCGTGTAATTCCGCTTAATTCAATAGGGTTACGGACAGTTACATGTATATTTAAGACCTCAAAAGAGGTGTCTGTGGCACCTAAATACTTTTCACCTTCAAAAAGACATCCGCGATATACAAATTGAATATTTTTCTTGCTGTTATCTGGTTCATCCGCAAAATAAAAAGTTTTTAAATCTTTCGCA
The DNA here is from genome assembly GCA_032085455.1 of Oceanobacillus sp. Lineage (GTDB taxonomy): Bacteria > Bacillota > Bacilli > Bacillales > Amphibacillaceae > Oceanobacillus. The sequence goes on along the minus strand of DAMDKS010000002.1, from coordinate 247,359 downwards.
ATCCGCATTTTTCTTTCCGGGCTTCTTAAATATTCAATCCATGTATACACAAGAATAATAATTGCAAGCAGAATAAGTATACGAAATAAAAATACAATCATTTTCCATCGTCTCCTTGCTGGTTATGTACTATACGTACGAATCGATTCTTCATAAGGTTTCACATTTAATAAAAAAACATGTTACTATCTAATAAAAGCAAAGGAGCGAAAACATAAGATTTAGGATATGAATCATTTTTTTCTTTGAAATCTGGACTTCAAACGCTTATACTATGAGATATGTATTTAGAGGAGATGGATATAATGACGAAAATGGATGATACATTAAGAATGTTTAAAGAGCTGACAGACGCTAAAGGTATTCCTGGAAATGAAAGAGAAGTGAGAGAAGTATTTGAAAAATATATTTCTCCATATGCAGATGAAGTAACGACAGATCATTTAGGAAGTTCGATTGCTCGTAAAATTGGAGATAAAAATGGTCCTAAAGTAATGATTGCAGGTCATTTAGATGAAATTGGCTTTATGGTAACTCGTGTTGATGATAAGGGCTTTGTATATTTTCAAACTGTTGGCGGCTGGTGGAATCAGGTTATGCTGGCGCAGCGTGTCACTATTATGGGCTTAGAAGGTGATGTAACTGGAGTAATTGGCTCCAAGCCACCACATGTTTTATCTGCTGAAGCACGTAAAAAGCCATATGCTGTAAAAGATATGTTTATTGATATTGGCGCTTCCAGCAAAAAGGAAGCAGAATCGTTTGGGGTACGTCCAGGTCAATCGATTGTACCTTATTTTGAATTTACACAGTTAAAAAATGAAAAAATGCTGTTAGCCAAAGCTTGGGATAATCGTATAGGACTAGCTATCGCAATTGAAGTGCTCAAACAATTGAAAGATGTAAATCATCCAAACATTGTATATGGTGTTGGAACGATTCAAGAGGAAGTTGGCTTACGGGGTGCAAAAACGTCAGCCCATAAAATTAAGCCAGATATTGGCTTTGGTGTTGATGTAGGTATTGCTGGAGACACTCCGGGGATTGCAGCACATGAAGCAGACAGCAAGCTTGGTCAGGGACCACAAATTGTGCTTTATGATGCTTCCATGGTTTCGCATAAGGGCCTGCGTGATTTAGTTGTAGAAACTGCGGATGAAAACAAAATCCCATATCAATATACTTCTATTGCTGGCGGGGGAACTGACTCAGGTTCGATTCATTTGACGGCTAATGGTGTACCTTCATTATCTATTACGATTGCAACACGCTATATCCATTCACATGCCGGTATACTCCATCGTGATGATTTTGACAATGCAGTGAAACTGATTGTTGAAGTAATTAAAAAGCTTGATGCCGATACAGTGAAAGAGTTAATTTTAGTTTAAATTTAGAAATAGGGAATAAAACAGAAACAGCAAGGTGCGTATACCTTGCTGTTTCTGTTTTAGGCGAAATAGCTATTCATTATTTTGCTTACATAATTTCTTGTTTCAGTGAATGGTGGTATTCCTTGATATTTATCCATATTACCTGGCCCCGCATTATATGCGGCGAGTGCAAGCTCTGTGTTTTGATTATATTTATCAAGCATTTGTCTTAAGTATTTTGTACCGCCAAGTATATTTTCACGAGGGTCATAAGCATTAACAACCCCAAGTCCGCGGGCAGTGCCTGGCATTAGCTGCATCAGCCCTTGGGCGCCTGAAGTACTAGTGGCATTTGGATTATAGCTTGATTCTGCATTGATAACGGAGCGGATAAGTGTTTCATCCACTTGAAACATATTACTTGCCTCAGTAATATAAGCATCATAGACTTTAGAATGATTTGAATGACTATTTGATGAACCAGGATAAATCGGTTGGGCAAAAGTCTGTGATAGAGAAGGTGGGGTATTACTCCCCATTATCTGATTGAAATTCGACTGATTCATTTTTACCGCTTGATTGATTTTTTCCTGGAGCATTTGTTTAAAAGAAACGTCAGCAAGCGAAGCATCATCTGTTGAAGCTGAAGTTCCTGAAGTCATTGCAGATAATGCCTGCATCTGAATCATTTGCTGTAAATTACTAATCTCCATTTAATCATCCCTGCCTTTACTATTGACTACTATTTTACTAGTTCATAAGGATTAAATCAATTATTAAAAGGAAATGAGTGGTTTTTTATCATTAAGTAAAAAATTTTTATAAAAAGGATCATTTCCAATACATACGACCGTATCACAAAGTGTGCGAATTTCCTCCATATCATGGGAGGTATAAATAATCATTTTTTGTTTTTCTTTTGCCTGTATTTTTAAATACTCGCCGATTTCTGTGCGTGACTTTAAGTCTATTCCGGCAGTTGGCTCATCAAGAAGCAGCAGTGCTGGATCATGTATAAAGCTAATGGCCAGATTTAATTTACGCTTCATTCCGCCAGATAATGTTTTGACGGGCTCATACCATTTTTCCAGTTTCATATCAAGACAAAGCTGTTTTAATTCCTGCTCAGACTTTTTTACCCACGATAATTCTTCAAAAAATTTCATATTATCTTTTACAGAAAGATCCTCCCAGACAGCGATATCCTGAGGAACAAATCCAATTTGTCTGCGAATTTCTTTGCTGTTTTTTTTATAATTTAGATTAAATAAATGAATCTCGCCGCTTGTTGGTTTCTGTAAAGTGGCTAATATCGACAATAAAGTTGATTTACCTGCTCCATTTTCGCCAACAAGACCAATAATTTTTCCCGGTTCTACTGTAAATTCTATTTGATCTAAAATCGTCTTTTTTCCATATGATTTAGAGATTTGGCTAATTTTAAGCATGCAGTTTCTCTCCTTTAATAAACCAAATGCTAACAAAACAAAGAAATACAAGAATCCAAGGGCTCCAAAGCTTTCCCGTTAAGAATGGCTGAATGGGATTCAGCAGTTCAACCCATTCAAAACGAACGTTCAGCCCATCTATTGGGAGGAGCGCACCACTGGTAATCGCAATAAATAAAGTAATAATAAAGCTTATTGCATAATAGCGTGTCACTTTACGGAAGCATAGAGCAAGTAAAAATGCGAATGCTGTTATTGTTAAATGAAAACAAAATACTTGCAGCAATAGACCGACGTTTATGCCGGTATCATAGATTTGCTTAAAAATGAACATAGTTATGCAGTCAATAATAAGAAAGACACATAGATATAATAATGTATTGAATAGCAAATAGCCTTTCATCGAAAACCTTGAAAATGCCAGGCGCGTCATTGTGCGAGCATGTTTTTCTTTAATAAGCCAATCGAATAATAAGAGTGCAGAAAGCAAGCTGAAAATAGCCCAGATTGACCAAGGATTGTTAAAGAATACGTTTATGTCTGTTTCTGCAGCAGTGTTACTTGCAAAAGTAAAATTGCTATTTAGCAAGTCCTGATTTTTCTCCGTTTCAATGATTCGGTCGACAATTTCTTCTTCAGACCAATTCATTCCCTCTGCAGACGAAACAGAATAAACCGTTTCAACCGTTTTTGCGCGGCTGCTGTCTTTTTGAACCAGTGACAGAATGGTTTCTCTAATGACGGGATAGGCAAAAGACAAATCGGATGCATAGCCCGTCATTAGCTTATTCCGATTACCAGCCTTGATATTATTTTCATAACCTTGTTTAATGACAAAAGCGCTATCGAGCTCGTGACTTTCTACTGATCGTTTTGCTTCATTTTCAGTGGTTTCAATAACTTGAAGCAAGGGAGAGTTTTTTAGCTCTGTAATTAAATTGTTTGTTAAGGCTGTTTTTTCTTCGCTAACAATACCCACTGGTATCTTGCTGTCCTCTTGAATAAGATGAGCAATAGATAGTGATCCAATGGTAAGGATGATAGGAAGCAAGAGCCAAAAGAGCTGTGAAACCCAAGTTTTTTTCCAAAGGATAAGGCGCGTCTTTAAGATAGCTTTCATTCATTTACACGCTCCTTTATCATTGATACAGCAATTAACACAAATATTAAAGCTGCATTCATTAAAATTAATGGTATGTAGTCCGCATAGAAACGCTCGTTTAAAACGATCTCGGTTACCCAGCTAAATGCTTCCGCTGAAAAAAGATATTGGATATTTTCTTCCATCCAAATGGGAAAATAGATTGTTGGAATAACAGCGCCACTGACTAGCAATAAGCCCAAAGTGAATGCCGCTTGAATGAGCATTCGCAGTTTTTCTTGTAAAACGGCAACTTCAATAATAGCTAAAAAAACAAGAAAGGCAAGACTATGTAATAGAATAATGATTCCTAGACGAATGCTATTTTCTGTTGCCAGATCCAGTTCCAGAAAATGATAAACACCAAAAAAGCTCAATAAAGATAAAGGTAAAACAAAAGTAATAACGACAAATAATTTTGCTGTAATTTGCTGTAATTCTGTTACGCCATATAATTTTATTCTTTTGCTTATTAATCTCTGTTCTTTCTTTGTTAGGAACAGATAAATAATTAAAAGCCATAATGCAGTAAGGATGAACCAGCCTCCAATACTAAAATAATGCAAGGGAGAGGAGGTCGTTTGGTTTACTATCTCTCGATCATAAATCATCGTTTCCCGGCCGAGTGTAAGAAAAATATGTTCTGTAAATTGTTCAAATACGAAATCATTTCTTTTATCATCTGCCATACCAGCTTCTTTTGCATAATGATTTAATGTAAGAATATTTGCTTGTGAGTCACGAATTTGTCTGATGACACTATTTATAAGTTCCGAGATCATGACGCTTTCCCCAGGCTTTTGAGGATTGCCGATAATCGATAGATTGACCGGTTCACCAGTATACAGTCCATCAGTAAATCCATCAGGAAAGATGAGATACGCTCCTAATTCATCAGCGCTAATTTTTTGCTTAGCTTCTTGTTCGGACATCGTATGGATTTGCATGAATGAGCTTAATTGTGATGATTCTTCTATCAATGCACTGAGGAGCTGTGTTTCGTCAGATTGGTCAAAGTCTACAACTCCAATTTGCAGCGGCTGCTGCTCCTCCTGATGGAAGAAAGAAACAAGCATAAAGGCGATAAGTACCATTGCAATGATTGGAAGTAATAAAAGAAAAGGAAGTGAAAGCCACTTCCTCCAGATTTGTATATAATATTTTTTTATAAAAAGTAGAATATGCTTTATAAAATGCATAAAAGCACTCCATTTCTTTCGCTAAAGTTAGAATCCTGCTGCTCCCCCCATTAACAGACCATACATCCATTCTTCAAAGGACGGGTAGAATTCCGTTTCGAAATAATGATTTAATTCTTCAATAGACATGATGCCAAGATCTATGAAGTTTTCATTTTCGGGTATTTCCACACTGTCAATCACTTTTCCTTCAATATTTAATTGTAAGCCAACTGTATCGATTGGAAGATCAGCCGTTCCCAGCTTAAACGTATGTTCAGCATCCATTTGATCTTTATCATAATTGGAAGCTCCATTCCATTGTATTTCAACATTCTCCCCTCCCTCATTAAAGAGGAGCCTACGTTCAAAATCGCTACTGTCATCTTCCAGTGTTTCTGTTCCTTCATAGGTTATTACTGTATCTGCTGCAGTCAGTGTGACTTTATCATTTGCTTTATTATCCTCCCAGGTAAGTTCTCCTGCTAACTGCAGACTGCCTTCATCATACTGGTCAGCAAACGCGAAGTCATAATCAAACCATTGAGAAGCAGTTGAAAGCAGCTGACTTCCCGTTAATGAGAGTTTGATTAGCTCTTCTTCACTTGGTCCGATTTCTAATGAAAAATCACGCTGAACAATTAGTCCATCATGAATCCATACAGTGGAATGTAATCCATCAGGTATGTGTAAATTCGCAACTCCCTGCTTTGCTTGATTTAAACCACTTTCAAGCTCGTCTAGCGCTTCTTCTATCTCTGTTTCTAGCAAACTGCCACCAATTTGTCCATATAAAAGCTGATTTTTAATTATTTCTTTTACACGTTTGTCATCCTTCATTTTATCGAACGTAAGTGCAAGCAGCTCTTTCATTTCTTCTTCGGTTAATGCCATTTCTACTTTTTCTGTTTTAACAGATTGTCCGTTCACTTCAATTGTTTCGTTTGTACTTATGAAGGACTCCTCAGAGATTTCATCATAGAGCAAGTCTAAATATTCTTTTTTCAAATAATCTTTTTCCTCTGCATTAAGAAATACTCCTTGCCTTTCAAAAATTTCAGCAAAATCTATCGATGGTTCATCATCAAAACTGTCGGGATCTAATTCATTTAATAATGAACCAATATCCTCGTCTTTGAGTTGCAATAATTCATTGATAAAAGGTGTTTGCAATAGTAAATCGTCTGCTGTTATAAATAGATTTAAGCCTTCGATAGATATTCCAGCTACATTCGCAGATAACTCTGCAGAAATTTCTTTATTTTCCATATCTGTTTGTGTAAGAACAGTTAATGTGGAATTATTTATAATTTGTGCTGGATCCATTACCATTGCCTCTTGTACTGGTGAATTATAATTTGCTGAAATATCAATTTTTGATTCGATGGCATTTTCTTTTGTTTTATTATACCATTCAAGCTCAGGGGCATATTTTTCCTTTAATTGCTCTGCAATAAAATCATAAGAATCTTTTTCAGCTTTAAAGTAAGATACTTTGAGGGATGAAGATATCATTGACATCGCAACAGCGGCTCCGCCAACAAGAACTGCAATCGCAACGATAATTGCTATGAGTCCTTTAGGAGATTTCTTCTTTTCCGTTTGGTTTGCATCACTCATTATATTGCTCCTCCCATAGATACCTTTGTAATTTTATTATTTTCTTTATTTATCCAGAATGAACTGGCAGTAAGACTAAGACCCCCATTTCAAGAATTCGAGGTAAAAACGAGAAGGCTAAGTAGAGGACAACTGCCCGTAAATCCCCGATTGGTTCAAGCATTTTCATTGTAATTGATGGCAAAGCATAGTCATGGTTGTTTCAGTGGGGGATGAAAAGAAAACCCCACTGAACGCAGTTTCACTTTATGTATGAGGACTTAGTATCTAAAGTGTTTATATCACTTATACTTGTCCTCGTCAATTACTTTTCAGCAATTTGAAACTTTATACTCTAAATATAATTATGAAGTCATAGAAAAAATATGTGCCATTTTAAGATTTGTGATAGATTTGTAATTTAATTGGAATAGAATTAGAGACTAGAAGGTCACCTTGGTAAAAACAAGCTTTACGGGTTAGAAAATCCGTAAAGCTTGTTCAGGTTTAAGAGACTATTATTGCTGATCTTCTCTTGTTGGTCCCATTACTCCTGGAACTTTTAAGCCTGCTTGACGCAACAGAACAGTGATTTGACCGACATGATGCGTCTGGTGGTTGATTAGTGTACGTAAAATTTCACCCCGAGGAGTTGGTGTTCCATGCTGATCGACATCTTCCGCTAAGCTATTGTCAGTAAATGATGTGCTTACCTTATCAGCCAATTCCTTACTGACTGCTTTATACGTCTCAATAATTTTTTCTGCATTTTTCGGTACCGTACGTACATCATTTGGCATTGTAACTGTTAAACCAAGCAGTCCAGCGAAGTATTCTTGGGAAGTTGTGATATGCCAGCCAAGCCATCCCAGTGTATTATGACCTTCCACAATCGCCTGTTCAAGCTTTTCATCTGTCATTGCTTCAAGCGCCTTGATTGTTCCTGCACGTGCATTTTCCCAGTCATTAATGAAATCATCTACTTTTCTATACATGGAATAACCTCTTTCATTATTTTGATAATTTCAGTTTACCATGTGAAAAAAAAGATTTAAATGATTGTCTCTCAAATGAAAGGATATTTCCGCTTAGGCCATTTTTACACCAGCTGCCAGATTTTCCACCATTTCCTGCTTTTCATCTTCATCAGATTGCTTCCAGATTAATTCAAAGAGCACACCCAGACCAGGCAGCATTTTTTCCTCACCATTTTGAATTGCATCCACAATCGTTGCTTCTAATTGTGAATTGTCATTATCAGATATATTGCTAAGAATCGCTTTTCGTAAATTTAAGTCCATTATTCATTCCTCCTAATATAAGCAGTTAAAGTTAGTTTGACCAAAGCATATAAAAATATGTATGATATGAGAGAAGAAAAAGAACAGAGGATGAATAATTTGATTACATCTATAAAAAATGAAAAAGTAAAATTTTGGCGTAAACTTCATAAACGTAAAGGCAGGAAAGAGGCAAAAGCTTTCTTAATTGAAGGCTATCATCTGATTGAAGAGGCATGGAATAGCAAGGAGGAAATTATTGAAGTAATTGTTCAGGATACAGTTGAACCGCCATACTGGAGCAAAGCTTATCCAGTGGAAATAGTTACAGAACAGGTTTTTCAACAAATAACACAAACAGCAACACCGCAAGGAATTGCCGCCATTGTCGCAATGAAAGATGTTAAAAATATAGCGGAAAAACATATTATCTTAATCGATGCAGTCCAGGATCCAGGTAATTTGGGCACGATTATTCGTTCTGCTGATGCGGCAGGCATGGATGCCGTAGTCTTGGGAAAAGGGACGGTTGACTTATATAATGATAAAGTAATTCGAGCTACACAAGGATCGCTTTTCCATATTCCAGTATATGAAGCCGATTTAATAGAAGAAATTACCGCTTTAAAAAAATCCGGGTTTGAAATATGGGCTACTGCATTAGAAGAAGCGGAAGCATACAATAAAGTAAAAGTCTCTGAAAAAGTTGCGATTATTCTTGGAAATGAAGGGGCGGGCATTGATAAAACGCTAATTGAAACAGCTGATAAGCGAGTAGTTATCCCTATATACGGAAAGGCAGAATCATTGAATGTTGGGATTGCCGCGGCTATTCTGATGTATCATTTAAAAAGTTAGAGTTGCAAGGTGATGGTAAATTATCTATAATGAATATTATTCATAATAAATGATTCAAATAAGAAAAGCATTGAAAGAGCTAAATAATATTCACTAAAGCAATTCAGGGAGGGAATGCCAGGACTGGAAGCATTTCTATTGTTTGGATATTATCATTTCACTCTGGAGCTGGCACTTGGACCTTGTTACAACACAAGTAAAGGTGTATCCGGATGAACATCCGTTATCAAAGTAAAGTTGAACAGTATATTTATGCTGTTAACAAGGGTGGTACCGCGAAATAATAGCCTCGTCCCTTTTTAGGGAAGGGGCTTTTTTAATTGTAAAAGGGAGGAAATATATATGAAAGAGCAATTAGAGACGCTGCAGCAGGAAGCATTAGAACAAATTTCTGCAGTTAAGGAATTGAAAGTGCTTCAAGATATCCGTGTTGCTTATTTAGGAAAAAAAGGCTCCATCACCAGTGTATTGAAAGGAATGGGTAAGTTATCTCCTGAAGAACGGCCAATTATTGGCGAAATTGCTAATAAGGTACGTCAGACCATAACAGAGGCAATGGAAGAAAAAACACAAAAGCTTGAAGAAATTGCATTGAATAAACAGCTGGAGGCTGAAGCGATTGATGTTACATTGCCGGGTCGCAAGGTCAAGACTGGCGGTCCCCATCTGTTAACAAGCATTATTGATGAAATTGAAGATTTATTTATTGGAATGGGTTATGAGGTGAAAGAAGGACCAGAGGTAGAAACAGATTATTTTAATTTTGAAGCATTAAATCTGCCAAAGAACCACCCAGCACGAGATATGCAGGATTCTTTCTATATAACAAATGAATTATTGCTTCGCACGCACACTTCACCAGTTCAAGCAAGAACAATGCAGGAATATAAGGGGGAAAAGCCATTTAAGATGGTTTGCCCTGGGAAGGTATACCGTCGTGACAATGATGATGCGACACACTCCCATCAATTTACACAAATTGAAGGTTTGCTTATTGATAAAAATGTGCGCATGAGTGACTTGAAAGGAACATTAAATACGTTTGCCAAGAAAATGTTTGGTGAGGATCGCGATATTCGTATGCGCCCAAGCTTTTTCCCATTTACAGAGCCGTCAGTTGAAATGGATATTTCATGTAAAGTATGTCATGGCACCGGCTGTAGTGTATGTAAAAACACAGGCTGGATTGAAATTCTAGGCGGTGGAATGGTGCATCCAAAAGTATTGGAAATGGGTGGATACGATCCGAATAAATATTCAGGATTTGCATTCGGCATGGGACCAGAGCGGATTGCCATGCTGAAATATGGTGTAACCGACATTCGCAGTTTCTATACAAACGATATTAGATTTTTAAAACAGTATCATCATGCATAAGGAGGTAGTTTTCATTGTACGTATCATATAATTGGTTGAATCGTTATGTTGATTTAGGAGGAATTTCTCCTGAAGAGCTTGCAGAAAAAATTACAAATTCCGGGATTGAGGTAGATGGTGTAGAATATATTGCTTCTGAGAGGGCGACTGATGTTGTAGTCGGTCATGTTGTTTCTTGTGAAAAACATCCTGATGCTGATAAGCTTCATCTTTGTCAGGTTGATGTGGGGACAGAACATTTACAAATCATTTGTGGTGCTCCTAATGTTGCGGAAGGACAGAAAGTTGCAGTTGCAAAACCTGGCGCTGTTTTACCAGGAAATTTTAAAATAAAAAAAGTAAAGCTCCGTGGTGTTGAATCAAATGGAATGATTTGCTCGCTACAAGAGCTTGGTGTAAAAGAAAAGTTTATTCCAGTTGAATTTGCAGATGGTATTTATGTGTTTTCTGATGAAACTGTGATAGGTGAACCAGTTGATACTCATTTAAATCTGAAGGATATTGTCCTTGAGCTTGATGTATTAGCAAACCGTGCAGATGCGCTAAGTATGTTAGGGGTTGCTTATGAGGTAGGAGCAATTTTAGAAAAACCAGTTTCTTTACCAAATGAAGAAGTTACGAGTAACTCAAAAGAACAAGCTGCAGATTTAGTGTCCGTTGAAGTAGAAGCAGAGGATTTAAACCCATATTATGGTGCGTTTATTATTAAAGATGTTGTCATTAAACCGTCGCCAACTTGGATGCAGAACGATTTATTGGCAGCGGGTATTCGCCCAATTAATAATGTTGTTGATATTACAAACTTTGTCTTATTAGAATATGGGCAGCCACTACATGCTTTTGACTTTGAAAAATTTAACTCTGATAAGGTATTCGTTCGCCAGGCAGAAGATGGTGAAGAAATTATAACATTAGATGGTGAAACACGTAAGCTTACTGCTGAAAATCTGCTTATTACGAATGGTGCAGTGCCAACTGCTCTTGCAGGAGTAATGGGTGGAGCTGATTCGGAGGTCACTGCTCAAACAAAAACAATTCTTTTGGAAGCAGCATACTTTGATGCTATTTCTGTGAGAAAAACGGTAAAAGAAACGGGACTGCGCAGTGAAGCGAGTACACGTTTTGAAAAAGGTGTTGATCCAAAGCGGGTGAAAAGAGCTGGTTTAAGAGCTTGTCACTTATTGGAAAAGTATGCTGACGGGACTGTGCTGCAAGGGGTAAGTGAATATGATGCATTAGACTATTCAGAGAAGATCGTTGAAGTCCATACGGATAAAGTAAATCAAAAACTTGGTTCAGCGATGCATGCAGCGGAAATTGCATCTATTTTAGACCGATTGCAGTTCTCCTTTGAGCAGCATGATAAAGCATTTACAATTACGATTCCAACAAGAAGGCAGGATGTTGCTATTTTCGAGGATATGCTTGAGGAAATTGGAAGAATTTATGGTTATGACCGTTTGCCGTTTACATTACCAGCGGGTGAGGGGCAGACAGGAGCGTTGAGTGAAAAGCAGCGTCTAAGAAGAGAAATAAAATCTTATTTCCAAAGTGCCGGTTTAATGGAAAACCGCACGTATTCTTTAACAAATCATCAAGATATTAAAAAATTAATAAGTCCAGAAATTCGAGCCCAGTCTCCAGTTCCAGTTGCTTTAGCACGTCCAATGAGTGAGGATCATAAATATTTGCGTTTAAGCCTGTTACCAGATCTTATTCATGCTTTAACTTATAATTTAGCTAGAAATCAAAATGATGTCGCTTATTATGAAACAGGATCCGTTTTCGTTTCCCAGGAAGAAAAGATAATAAAGCAGCCAATTGAAATTTTACGTGCAGCAGGAGCTGTTACAGGTAATTGGATTGATAATACGTGGCAGGGTGAGGTAAAACCTGTTGACTTTTATGTAGTAAAAGGAATAATGGAAGGACTTTTTAATCTGCTTAGGCTTTCCATTACCTTTGAGCAAGCAAAAATCAAGGATATGCATCCGGGAAGAACCGCTGTGATGAAACTTGATGACCATATAATTGGTTTCGTGGGACAGTTACACCCATTAGTCGCTAAAGAAGCAGATTTAAAAGAAACATATGTATTCGATCTTAATCTTGATACTGTGCTAAATGCATATGAAAACGTGCCAAGCTTTACGGAAATTCCAAAATATCCAGCAATCTCTCGTGATATTGCATTTATTTTAGACGAAGACATTCCAGCCGGGGATGTCCAAAGCTTGATTCAAGAAATTGGGGCACCTTTAGTGAAGCAGGTTCATATTTTCGATTTCTATCAAGGTGAGCATTTAGAAGAAGGCAAGAAGTCAATTGCTTATCATATCATTTATCAGGATACTAAGAAAACATTAAAGGATGAAGAAGTCGAAGCATCCTATCAAAAAATAGTAAAAGCAGCTGCAGATAAATTTCACGGTTATGTAAGATCTTAAAAAATAGCGGGACATAGGGACGGAGAGGACACACCCTATGTCCCGCATTTTTAAAATACTTCTTATTATCCCGAGTTAACTGGCAGTAAGACTCCCACTTCGAGAATTCGTGGTGAAAACGAGAATGGTAAACAATTGCCAGTAAATCCCCGATTGGTTTAGGCTAACATTCAGGGGGAGATGAAAAAACCACTGAATGGAGTTTCACTTTATAAGGAAATAATGTTATTATAAATTGTAGTATTTTTGGCGGGGGGATCACCATGACAGAACATGAAAAAAATAAAATTACTGTGGAAATTTTTAATAAAACATATACGATTATTGGAACTGAATCGGATCACCATGTCGAACTGGTAGCGAGTCTTGTTGACCAGAAAATGAATGAAATCCATCGCCAGAACAAACACTTAGATTCGTCAAAGCTTGCAGTACTCACAGCAGTCAACACAATGAATGACTATTTAAAACTGAAAGAGGATTATGCAGCATTGTTGGGGTCTATCCACAGGAAAGAGGAAAAATAATCTATGCTTGATATCATTTTAATTCTTTTATTATTATTTGGTCTATTTATTGGGATGACGAGAGGATTTATCTTGCAGTTATTACATTTAATTGGCTTTATAACAGCATTTGTTGTAGCGGCTATTTATTATGATGATTTAGCTGATAAATTAGAACTGTGGTTACCATATAAAGAAATTACAAATAATGCCTGGCCTGAATTTTTGAAAGCATTGCCCTTAGAGATGGCTTTTTATAGTATTGTTTCATTTGCCATTATTTTCTTTGCTGTAAAAATTGCCTTGCAAATCATTGCAAATATGCTTGATTTTGTTGCTTCCATTCCACTAATTAATATGGTAAATAAACTATTAGGTGCGGTTTTAGGATTTTTGGAAGTTTATCTAGTTGCTTTTATTATTCTCTTTGTCCTTGCATTAACCCCCGTTGAAGGGATTCAAACGGCAATCAATAATTCTTCTATTTGCTTATTGATGCTGGAGAAAACCCCTTACTTTTCAGGAAAAGTATTTGAAATGATTCAATCCTATGTTTCAAATTAATAAATGCCGGCTTATAAAAAGAAGACCAATTCGTCGTATTAGTAATACTTTTGCGTTCAATGTAGAATGTATGTAACTAGACGGAAGAGGTCTTCGTTTTCTGTTTAGCTCTGATTTAATTATCGTATAAAAGGAACAGGGGAGTATTTGATATGCAAATAAACAAAAAAGATGTGCTAAACTTGCTAGAGAAAATTGCTGTTTACTTAGAATTAAAAGGGGAGAATCCCTTTAAAATATCTGCATACCGAAAAGCAGCACAAGCTCTAGAAAGGGATAATCGTTCATTAGAAGAAATAGATGACTTTACTAAAATAAAAGGTATAGGAAAAGGAACTGGCACTGTCATTCTAGAATATATACAAGAAGGAAAATCAACAGAGCTACAGAATTTACAGAAGGAGACGCCTCCGGGTCTTATTCCGCTATTGGATTTGCCAGGCTTAGGAGGCAAGAAGCTGTCCCGGCTTTATAAAGAATTAAATGTAGTTGATGCAGATAGTTTGAAACTCGTATGTGAAAATGGGGAGCTGGAGAAACTCTCTGGTTTTGGAAAGAAAACAGTGAAGAATATTTTAACTGCACTCGAAGAAGCAGGAAAGCGTCCAGAGCGTATATCTGTTGCAATAATGCTGCCAATTGCCGACAGAATCGAAGCATACTTAAGCTCAGTTGATCGAATAATACGTTTCTCCAGAGCAGGAAGTTTGCGCCGGATGCGGGAAACGATTCGAGATCTTGATTTTATCATATCAACAGAAAACCCTGCAGATATAAAGGATGAATTATTAAAGATGCCAGGCATCAAAGAAGTCATCGCCAAAGGAGATACGAAGGTATCTGTTACAATTGAAGAAGCATTTGATATTAATGTAGACTTTCGAATTGTCAAGGATGAGGAGTTTATCACGACACTTCATCATTTTACAGGATCAAAGGATCATAATATTGCTATGCGTCAGCTGGCAAAATCCCGTGGAGAAAAAATAAGTGAATATGGTATTGAAAACATGGAAACTGGGGAGGTATTTACTTTTCAAAATGAAAAGGATTTCTTCAGGCATTTTGGCTTACAGTTTATTCCTCCAGAAATGCGGGAGGCTAACGGAGAGATAGAATGGTTTGCAAAATCAGAAGTAAAAGCGTTTATTAAACCAGAAGATATCCGTGGAGATTTGCATATGCATACGACATGGAGTGATGGTGCCCAGTCATTAGAAGAAATGGTGAACAAGGCGCGGGAAAAAGCCTATGAATTTATTGCCATTACCGATCATTCTAAATTCCTTCGAGTTGCAAACGGATTGAACGAGGATCGACTGCGGAAGCAGCGTGAAGAAATAGCTTCCCTAAATGAAAAATATGATGATATTCATATTTTTGCAGGCGTAGAGATGGATATTTTACCTGATGGAACATTAGACTTTTCGGATGCATTTTTAAAGGAAATGGACTTTGTAATTGGAGCAATTCATTCAAGCTTTAATCAAAGTGAAGAAAAAATAATGACGAGATTATATCATGCACTTGAAAATCCATATGTCTCTTTAGTTGCCCATCCAACCGGAAGATTAATCGGGCGCAGAGACGGCTATAAAGTAAATGTGGAAAAATTAATCGAAAAAGCGGGAGAAACGAATACAGCGTTAGAGCTTAATGCCAATCCAAATCGTCTGGATTTGTCTGCTAAATGGCTAAAACTTGCCCAGGAAGCAGGGGTAAAGCTCGCGATTAATACAGATGCACATAGTTATCAAATGCTGGAGCATATGAAATATGGTGTAAGTATTGCTAAAAAAGGCTGGATTAATAAAGACACGATAATGAACACATGGTCGAAAGACAAACTGATGGAGTATTTTAATCGCAATAAATAGAGGTGTATCTATATGAACCAACGCGTACTAAAAGTACTGGAATTCGATAAAATTATTGACCGATTAACAAAGCATGCAGAAACTTCATTAGGTAAGGAGCTAACTGCAAGGCTAAAGCCTGTAGCAAAGCTTTCTGCAGCAAACGTTTTGCAATCGGAAACAGATGAAGCAGTGCAGATTTTAAGATTAAATAAAACAATTCCTTTAGGAGGAATCCGGGATATTCGACCGAGTTTAAAACGAAGCAGTATTGGTGGCGGATTATCCGCTTTAGAATGCCTTGATGTTGCCAACACATTGTATGGTGGAAGACAAACGAAGCATTTCATTGAAGCATTGGAGGAGCCATTTCCCATTTTACAAGATTTAACAGCAATGATTACTCCTCTAAAAGAGCTTGAGCAAGAAATTAAAGCTTGTATAGATGACCATGGAGAGATTTTAGATTATGCTTCAGCGAAATTGCGGGGGATTCGTTCATCTATTCGAACCTATGAAGCACGAGTAAGGGAAAAGCTGGAGAACTACACGCGATCACACAGCAATATGCTTTCAGATGCAATCGTTACAATTAGAAATGATCGCTATGTATTGCCAGTGAAACAGGAATATCGTTCACAAATTGGTGGTATTGTCCATGATCAGTCATCCTCAGGGCAAACATTATTTATGGAGCCAAAAGCTGTCGTTGACTTAAATAATCAGTTGCATGAAGCTTTATTAAAGGAAAAACAGGAAATTGATAGAATTTTGGCTGAGCTGTCTGCTGCGATTGCTGATGAAGCGGATACACTTTTAGTGAATCTGGAAGTTTTAGCTAAAATTGATTTTATTTCTGCTCGGGCAAAATTAAGCAGAGAAATGAAAGCTGCAAAACCGATTATGAATGATAAGGGCATTATCAAAATGAAGCAAGCAAGACATCCGCTGATTGCTATGGATGAAGTCGTGCCAAATGATATTGAAATTGGTAAAAACTTTACTTCTATCGTTATCACTGGACCGAATACTGGGGGCAAAACCGTTACCTTGAAAATGATTGGTCTCTGCACGATAATGGCGCAGTCTGGTTTACAAATTCCTGCATTTGATGAATGTGAGTTAGCTGTATTTAAAGAGGTCTTTGCAGATATTGGTGATGAGCAATCGATTGAACAAAATTTAAGTACTTTCTCCTCGCATATGAAAAATATAGTCGGAATGATTGAGCAGGTGGATGACGATTCTCTTGTTCTTTTTGACGAACTTGGCTCTGGTACGGACCCTGGAGAGGGGGCGGCACTAGCAATGGCTATCCTTGATGAGGTTGTGTCACGAAATGCAAGAGTAATTGCAACAACGCATTATCCAGAACTTAAAGCTTATGGCTATAATCGAAAAAATGTTGTAAATGCATCGGTTGAGTTCGATGTAGAATCATTACAGCCTACGTATCGGCTTCTAATCGGTGTCCCAGGCCGCAGTAATGCTTTTGAAATTTCAAAGCGCCTTGGCTTAAATGCAGCCATTATTGAGCAAGCGAAAGGCTTAATCGGTGTGGATTCAAAAAATGTTGAGAACATGATTGCTTCACTGGAAAAGTCACAGCTTGATGCAGAGAAAGAGTATGAGGAAGCACATCAATTACTCCTTAAGAGTGAACAGCTTCGAGCAGAAATAGAAAAAGAATGGCATGCTCTTGAACAGAAGAAAGAACAGCTTTATAAAAAAGCAGAAGACAAGGCAGAAAAAGCATTAAATAAGGCCAGAGAAGAAGCAGAAATCATTGTTGCTGAAATTCGTAATATGAAGACGAATGCAGAGTTAAAAGAACATGAGTGGATTGAAGCCAGAAAGCTGCTTGAAGAAGCGCAGCCTAAATTGTCCAAAAAAGGACCAAATAAACAAACGACTGCATCTGAGACGGTGCAGCATACCCTCACACCTGGTGATGAAATCAAGCTGCTTACTGTAAATCAGCAAGGTGTTGTCCTTGAAAAAACAAGTGATAATGAATTTTTAATCCAAGTTGGAATGATGAAGGTAAAAGCAAAACGCAAGGACTTGCAATATATTGGAAAACAAAAGCTATCCCCCGAAAAAACTGTGGCAACGATTAAAGGTTCACAGTACCATGTGCGAACAGAGTTAGATTTAAGAGGAGAGCGATTTGAGGATGCCCTTTATAGATTAGAAAAATACATTGATGACGCACTGCTTGCGGGTTATTCGAAGGTTTCTGTTATTCATGGAAAAGGAACGGGAGCATTGCGCACGGGGGTTCAGGATTATGTTAAATCACATCCAGCGATAGCTTCAGCAAGAGCAGGTTCAAGTGGTGAAGGTGGCAGTGGAGTAACAGTTCTCGAATTAAAATAAAATTCAAGAAGATGGAAGGATGTTAAAATGAATGGATTTTGGGAAAATATCCTCGTAGTTACAGCAGCGAGATATAGTGTTGTTGTTCTTTGTACAGTTTTATTTTTAGCCGTTTTTGAACTAGTAACATCCTATAAAAATTGGGAAGAAATAAAAAAGGGAAACTTTGCAGTAGCAATGGCAACGGGCGGAAAAGTTTTTGGTATTGCTACCATTTTCCGCTATTCAATCGAGCATAATGATTCATTATTACAGCTTATAGGATGGGGCACTTACGGATTTATTCTCTTGTTATTAGGATATTTTATTTTCGAATTCTTATTGCCAGCAATTAAAGTAGACGAAGAAATTGGCAAAGGTAATGTGGCAGTTGGATTTTTATCAATGACGTTTTCCATTGGAATTTCCTTCGTAATTGGGGCGAATATAGTAAGCTAAAGGGGGAAGGCAGCATGATTTTTGACAGAATCGCAAAAATTTTATTTGCAGTGGCAGGTATATTCCTATTGGTTGGGATTTATTATATTCTAAAATAATCCACCCAACTTTCATTAAGAGCAGCTTTAATTTTCATACTGGAGCTGAATTTCTCCACTGGAAGTCCGCAGTCCGAATACCTCTCGCTTTCCGCAGGCGGCTGTTGAGCCCCCTTGTGCTACGCACTTCGTGGTCTCAACCAGGCCTTTCCTCCTGCAGGAGTCTCGAGGTATTCGGACTGCTCCCTGGTAAAATGAATCGTTATTTCATTGAATGATGGGAGAAGGTATGCATGTTAATTTTCAAAAATTGCTTTTTATTCTACACACGCCACATTTTTCAGTAGAGTACTCTATATATCGTTACTACTCTTATTTTATCAAAGTAATTAAAGCGTTAAATAAACTTATCAGCACTGTGAAGCCTGTTCACCCGATGCCTACTGTGCGATGTGAGCGGGCTCACCAGCCGTCCACGGAAAGCAAAGTGTGAACGGGCTTGGGGGTTTAGTGGAGACTTGCTTTAATTAACTTTAGATGCGGAAGCCTGTTCTATTTTAGAAAACTTTCCTTAATAAAATTTCTAAAAATAGAAATTAATCGTTATAATTGTTATAGTATATAAAAAGGGAGGAAGATTATATGGAAGCAATCAAAAGATGGCATGTGCATTACCCGGATGAAATACCGAAAAGCATTGATTATGATGAGAAGCCCTTGTATTCATACCTTGAAGAAAGCGCTTCTAAGTTCCCAAAAAAGAAAGCGCTTTATTTTATGGGGAAGGAGATGGATTATGAGGAGCTATTCAATCAGGCAAAGCAATTTGCAAACTATTTACAGTCAATTGGTTTAGAAAAGAATGACAAGGTTGCAATTATGCTGCCTAACTGCCCCCAGTCAGTAATTAGCTATTACGGGATATTAATGGCAGGAGGAATTGTGGTTCAAACGAATCCGCTTTACACGGAAAGGGAATTAGAATATCAAGTACGGGATTCAGAGACAAAAGTTATTATCTGTCTGGATGTTTTACTGCCGCGAGTGACAAAAGTACAAGGAAAAACAGATATTAAACATAAGATTGTGACAGGCATCAAAGATTATTTACCGTTCCCCAAAAATTTGATCTATCCATTTATTCAAAAACGCGAATATAATATGGTTGTCAAAGCTGAGGAGAGTAATGATACACATCTATGGCAAAACATCATGAAAACGAGCGAACCAAGTTTCCAAGAGGCAGAAATTAATCCCAAGACGGATCTTGCTCTACTGCAATATACGGGTGGAACTACTGGACATCCAAAAGGGGTTATGCTCACGCATTATAATTTGGTATCCAATCTGCAAATGTGCGAATCCTGGCTTTATCATACAAAAAATGGTGAAGAAACAATCTTAGCGGTTTTACCTTTTTTTCATGTTTATGGAATGACGACAATCATGAATTTTGCGGTAAAACAAGCTTCGAAAATCATTCTTATACCTAAGTTTAATGCTGAAGATGTATTAAAGGTAATCGATAAACAAAAACCGACACTATTTCCAGGTGCACCGACCATTTATATTGGCTTGATCAATCATCCAGATATTAATCGATATGATTTATCATCCATTGAAGCATGTATAAGTGGCTCAGCACCATTACCAAAAGAAGTGCAGGATAAATTTGAAAAGCTTACAGGCGGCAAACTAGTAGAAGGGTATGGCTTAACAGAAACCTCTCCAGTTACACATGCAAACCTGGTATGGGAAAAACGTATAAACGGAAGTATCGGATTGCCATGGCCAGATACCGATGCTAAGATATTTGTTACTGGCTCAGAAGAGGAAGCAGAAATTGGCGAGGTTGGAGAATTGGCAATTAAAGGACCCCAAGTAATGGTTGGCTATTGGAACAATCAGGAAGAAACAGATAATGTACTGCGGAACGGGTGGCTATTTACAGGAGATATAGGTTATATGGACGAAGATGGTTACTTTTATATTGTTGATCGTAAAAAAGATATGATTATTGCTGGGGGATATAATATTTATCCGCGTGAAGTAGAAGAAATACTTTATGAACATGATGCCATTCAAGAAGCTGTCGTTGTTGGCATGCCCGATCCTTATCGGGGCGAAACAGTTAAAGCTTTTATAGTCTTAAAAGAGGGACATTCAGCAACAGAAGAGGAGCTAAACCAATATTGTCGAAAGAATCTTGCCGCATACAAAGTGCCTCGTCTTTATGAATTCCGTGATGAGCTGCCAAAGACAGTAGTTGGAAAAATTTTAAGAAGACAATTAATTGATGAAGATAAAAAAATAGAGAAACAAGCAGAACAAAATGACACAGTACAATCTTAGGTGATTGATTGTAAATGAATTGACAGATAAAGTCTTTACTTATAGAATGGGAATATGAATGATTGTTCATTCATATTCCCATTCTATGTTTAAGGAGAAAATAATGAAAACAAATAAACCAAAATATCAACAAATTATTGAAGCTGCAGTAAAGGTAATCGCGGAAAATGGCTACTATGCTTCTCAAGTTTCCAAAATTGCTAAGGAAGCTGGAGTTGCAGATGGTACCATCTATCTATACTTTAAAAATAAAGAAGATGTACTTGTTTCTGTTTTTGAAGAAAAAATGGGACAATTCATTGAAAAGATTGCTAAAGTGACAAGTGAACAGCCGAATGCGAAGGAAAAATTAAAATCATTGATTCAAATGCATTTTGCTCAATTAGAAGCAAATCATTATTTAGCTGTAGTAACACAATTGGAGCTGAGACAATCGAATTATACATTAAGGAGGCAAATAAATAATGTATTAAAGCCATATCTTGATATAATTGATGGTATCATTGAAGAAGGGATAAAAAATAAAGAGTTTCGTGCAGATATAAATTCTGCTTTACTCAGACAAATGATTTTTGGAACACTTGATGAGGTAGTCACAAACTGGGTGATGAAAGAGAAAAAGTATGATTTAAGTGCCCAGGTTGAAGAAGTTCATAAATTTTTAACAGAAGGGCTTAAGTATGACTAACAGCCAGAAATTAGTAGACTATTATGATTTTATGAAGTAAAATTTAAATTTATTAGCTAAATAATCGAGAATATATTTTAAAAAAATTTGTTTTTCGATTAAAATAGTAGAGGATGAGGAGGGAAGTAATGAGCACGATAAAACAGGAAATAAAAAACAATGTAGCTTACTTGACCATTCAAAGCCCGCCTGCAAACGCTTTATCAAGTCAAATTATAAAAGATTTACAAACTCAATTTGACAAGATTGAGACAAATGCAGAGGTAAAGGCGATTGTGTTGAAAGGGGAAGGAAAATTCTTCTCAGCAGGAGCCGATATTAAAGAATTCACTTCCCTGCAGGAGGCTGCAGACTACGAATCTCTTTCTTTAAATGGGCAACAGGTTTTTCAAAGAATTGAAGATTTTAACGTACCTGTTATTGCAGCAATTCATGGTGCAGCATTGGGCGGGGGATTAGAACTGGCAATGTCTTGTCATATCCGTCTTGTCAGTGAGAATGCTAAAATCGGTCTGCCTGAGCTGAATTTAGGAATCATACCTGGTTTTGCAGGCACACAGCGGTTAGCATACTATGTTGGTTCAGCTAAGGCTTATGAAATACTCTTAACAGGGGAGGCGATTTCTGGAAAGGATGCAGCAGCATACGGACTGGCAAATAAAGCAGTATTAGAAGAAAATCTTTTTTCCGAAGCTGAAAAAATGGCAGAAAGCATTGCTGCAAAAAGCAAGCCCACGATTCATG
Organism: Oceanobacillus sp.; assembly: GCA_032085455.1. Classification (GTDB taxonomy): domain Bacteria; phylum Bacillota; class Bacilli; order Bacillales; family Amphibacillaceae; genus Oceanobacillus. The sequence goes on along the minus strand of DAMDKS010000002.1, from coordinate 225,093 downwards.
CTATAATGGAATTGCTGTCCTATGGAAGGTCGAAACGTTTGGCAGAGGGAGCGAAGGCTGAAGCGAAGGCGTTTGGCGAGGTATTTGGTTCAGAGGATGCGAAAGAAGGCATACAAGCATTTTTAGAAAAAAGAAAAGCAAATTTCCAGGACAAATAATAGGAGGAAGTCATATGAATATTTATGTTTTGCTAAAAAAGACATTTGATACAGAGGAAAAAATTAATGTTTCAGGCGGTCAAATCGAAGATGATGGTGTTGAATTTATCATTAATCCATATGATGAATATGCGGTTGAAGAAGCAATTATTCAGCGTGAAGCCCATGGCGGGGAAGTGACCGTAGTAACTGTCGGGGATGAGGACTCAGAAAAACAGCTAAGAACAGCACTTGCTATGGGAGCGGATAAGGCAGTTTTAATTAATACAGATGATGACCTGGAGGAAGGCGATCAATTTACAACAGCAAAGATTCTCGAAGCATTTTTTGAGGATAAGGAAGCAGACCTGATTTTGGCTGGAAACGTAGCGATTGACGAAGCCAGCGGACAGGTTGGACCACGTCTGGCTGAAGCTTTAGGAATTCCATATGTTACTACAATTACTAGTTTAAAAATGGATGGGGATACGGTTAATATTGAAAAGGATGTAGAAGGTGACGTAGAAATAATTGAAACAAGTCTTCCACTACTTGTAACTTGTCAGCAAGGCTTGAATGATCCACGTTACCCATCTCTTCCAGGGATCATGAAAGCAAAAAAGAAGCCACTGGAAGAATTGGAATTAGATGATCTTGATTTGGATGAAGAAGATGTAGAACCAAAAACAAAAACAATTGAAATATTTTTACCAGAAGAAAAGGCAGCTGGAAGAGTACTCGAAGGTGACATACAGGATCAAGTAAAGGAACTCGTTTCCTTATTAAAAAATGAACAGAAAGTACTTTAATTGGATAGATAGAGAGGGGAAGAGAAATGAGTAAACTATTAGTCATTGCTGAAGGCAGAGATGGAGCATTGCGTAATGTTTCTTATGAAGCAGTAGCAGCTGCAAAAGCAATAAATAATGAAGCTGAAGTTGTTGGTGTCGTTTTAGGAAAGGATGCATTGGAAGAGCAAGCACAAGAATTAATCCATTATGGTGCAGAACGCGTTGTGGCAGTAAAAAGCGATGATTTGGAAACGTATACATCAGAAGGGTATGGACAGGCTGTATTAGCGGTAATCAATGATGAATCACCTGACGGAATTGTGATGGGACATACTTCAATTGGGAAGGACCTAACACCTAAGCTTGCAGCTAAATTAGATACGGGTCTAGTATCTGACGTGGTAGCAATTGAACAGAATGATGATAGAGCAGAATATACACGTCCAATATATTCCGGTAAAGCATTCGAAAAGAAAATGATTACAGACGGTCTTACCTTGGTGACAATCCGTCCAAATAATATTCCACCACTGGATTATGATGCATCAAAGAGTGGGGAAGTAACCATGAAGGAAGTAGAAGTGGCAGACATTCGTACAATTGTTAAAGAGGTTGTACGCAAGGCTTCAGAAGGAGTAGATCTGTCGGAAGCAAATGTTGTAATTGCCGGTGGGCGTGGTGTAAAGAGTGCCGATGGGTTTAAACCATTATATGAGCTTGCTGATGTATTAGGAGGGGCGGTTGGTGCTTCACGTGGTGCGTGCGATGCTGAATACTGTGATTATTCCTTGCAAATAGGCCAGACAGGTAAGGTTGTTACACCAGATCTCTATATTGCAGTCGGTATTTCAGGAGCAATACAGCATCTGGCGGGGATGTCCAATTCAAAAGTTATTGTTGCCATTAACAAAGACCCTGAAGCTAATATTTTCAATGTAGCTGATTATGGCATTGTTGGCGATTTATTTGAAATCATTCCATTGCTGATTGAAGAAATAAAGACAATTAAAGGGTAATATACTTTCTCTAAACAATCTCCCATCTTCCTAAAAAGGGCGTATGTCAACCCAATTGAGGATGGGATATTTGTTTAGCCAATATTACAAGATATAAAGTGAAACTTCCTTCAGTGGTTTTTTTTCATCCCACATTGAATGTTAGTTGAACCAATCGAGGTCTTACTTCCAGTTAATTCGGGAGAAATAAGCAAAATATTAGGAAGTACATCTATTAGGGTGATATACTCTTTTTAAGCAAGATGATTTTTCATTAAAGGAGGAAAATTGAATGGCAATAGAACATGTAACGGATCAAAACTTTTCTGAGACTACATCCGATGGCCTAGTCCTTGTTGATTTTTGGGCACCATGGTGTGGACCTTGTAAAATGATTGCACCAGTATTAGAAGAAATTGATGGAGAAATGTCCGATAAAGTGAAAATCGTTAAATTGGATGTAGATGAAAACCAAGAAACTGCAAGTAAGTTTGGAGTAATGAGCATCCCTACCCTATTGTTAATTAAAGATGGAGATGTTGTTGATCAAGCGATTGGCTTCCAGCCTAAAGAAGCATTAACTAATTTAATTAACAAACACGCTTAAATCGTGTAGAATTAAATAATGAAGTCAGAATCCCTTGTTGCATTGTGACAAGGGATTTTCTAAACTATAGGGAATGGTAAATATGAATGAAAATATAAAAGCAAAATTAGCAATTCTTCCGGCAAATCCAGGCTGTTATCTAATGAAAGACAAGCAAGGAACAATTATTTACGTTGGGAAATCCAAAAAGCTGCGTAATCGGGTGCGTTCCTATTTTACGGGAGCAAATGATCAAAAGACGCAGCGGCTGGTCCGGGAAATTGTTGATTTTGAGTATTTTATAACATCTTCGGAAATTGAAGCGCTTATACTCGAGATGAACCTAATAAAAAAATATGATCCAAAATATAATGTCATGCTGAAGGATGATAAATCTTATCCATATTTAAAAATTACCTTCGAAAGACATCCGCGCTTGCTTATTACAAGACAAGTGAAAAAAGATAAAGGAAAATATTTTGGTCCTTATCCCAACGTAATTGCTGCCAGAGAAACGAAGAAGCTATTAGATCGGCTGTATCCTTTAAGGAAATGTAATAATCCTCCAGGAAGACCATGTCTCTATTATCATATGAATCAATGTAAAGCTTGCGGACCGGAGCCAATGTCTGCTGAAGCGTATGCAGCTATTGTTCAGGAAATTACCTCTTTTCTTCATGGAGGGTTTAAGGAAATTAAAGAGAATTTGTCAAAAAAAATGTATGAAGCAAGTGAAGAATTGAATTTTGAAAGAGCGAAGGAATTACGTGACCAGATACAGCATATTGAAATTGTGATGGAGCAGCAAAAAATGACAACGAGTGATCGAAAAGATCGTGATATTTTTGGATACAGCTATGATAAGGGCTGGATGTGTATTCAAGTATTCTTTATGCGCCAAGGGAAACTATTAGAAAGAAACGTGACGACATTTCCATTTTATGATGAGCCTGAAGAAGCATTTAACAGCTATATAGGGCGTTTTTATTTACACCAGAACCATTTACAGCCAAAAGAGATTTTGCTTCCAATTGGATCAGATACAGAACTCATTGCAGAGCTGTTAGGGATGAATGTCCACACCCCGCTTAGAGGACGGAAAAAGGAACTTGTTGAACTAGCAATGAAAAACGCTGAAATTGCCTTGAATGAAAAGTTTCTGCTTATTGAACGTGATGAAGAAAGAACAATAATAGCTGCCGCGCGTTTAGGAGAAATATTGAACATTGAAACGCCTCATCGCATTGAGGCCTTTGATAACTCTAATATTCAGGGAACGGATCCAGTTTCCGCAATGATTGTGTTTATTGATGGGCTTCCGGCCAAAAAGGAATATCGCAAGTATAAAATCAGAACGGTAGAAGGACCTGATGATTATGAAACAATGCGTGAAGTAATACGCAGAAGGTATACACGCGTATTAAAAGAGAATTTGCCGCTTCCAGATTTGATAATTGTTGATGGAGGAAAAGGACAAATGACTGCAGCAACGGAAGTTCTTGAAAATGAGTTGAGTCTTGATATTCCAGTTGCTGGATTAGTAAAGGATGATAAGCATAAAACAAGCGAGCTTCTTTATGGAATGCCTGCAGAAATCGTTCCTTTAGAACGGCGCTCTCAGGAGTTTTATCTTGTACAGCGGATTCAGGATGAAGTCCATCGTTTTGCGATCAGCTTTCATAGAAATTTAAGAGGAAAAAGTGTATTTCAATCGGCTCTTGATAATATTCCGGGTGTAGGAGAAAAAAGAAAAAAATTATTGCTCCGTCATTTTAAATCAATAACGGAAATCAAAAATGCACAGATAAATGATATTACCAAGCTGGGAGTACCTTCAAATACAGCGAAGCAAATCATCGAAGAACTGAATAAGCCTAAATCTGAGAAGTCAGATAATAAGTAAACAGCACTGTTTAACAGGAAGAATCCGAAAAACAGTGCTGCTGTTTCATATCAGCTAGATATTATTTGTATAAATAACAGAGAATTTCACTTGATGAATTCGATGATTAATTTCTTCAATACATTCACATTCCACACCATCAATCGTTTCCATTGCTTCAGCCAAAAAGCCTGCTTCTAAACGGAAATCAGCTTTTAAAGGGGACTTTAGTCTTAAAACAACAGAGTCTGCTAATAGATGAAAAACTTTCTCCTGCTTTTTCTTTTTAACAAATTCCAGTTTACCTATACCTAATTTTTCGAATACGTAATAGATATCTTCAATCGTTTGCATTTCAAATTTTCTGGCAAGATTTCTCCCCATAAAATAAAGCAGTGCAGGGGCCTCATCACCCAGAAATTCTGGTAATGCCACATAACGCAAAATATCAAACCCTGCACCAGCTGTATAAAGGTCATCAAGCTTAGATACGGGGACTTTTTTTGTTTTTTGTGCCATTCATTTCATCCTTTCAGGTCCTATCTCTAAAGAAAGCATAAACGAAGTAATTGATTATGAATAAAAATAAGATCACCACATACTTCAAAGCTAACAAGTTGAGTTGATAAATAAAAACTAGTCTTATTATCTATCGTTCTGAGAGATTTATCAAGTATCGTTTTAAAAGTTTATAGGATAATAGAAGAGTCATTCAAGCAGAATATCAATTCGTTATCTTGACGGTTTATGAAGTTAGAAGTACAATAAACATGTTACAGATTTGTCTCATTTTAGAAGTGTATGTTGAATGTCAGAAGCAATTTATTATCTAAAATGGTCAATGAAATTTAAAAGATAATTTTATAAAGGGGGGGTAACATGGCAGGGCAACGTGAATTCTACTGGAGAAGATTACATTCGTTATTAGGGGTAGTACCAATTGGTATTTTTCTGATTCAGCATTTAGTTATTAACCATTTTGCTGTGTATGGAGAGGAAAGCTTTAACAAAGCGGCTGGCTTAATGGGAAATCTTCCTTTTGTCATTCTTTTGGAGATTTTCATTATCTATTTACCAATCTTGTATCATGCAATCTTAGGGGTATACATAGCTTTTACCGCGAAAAATAATGTATCGAAATATGGCTTTTTCCGTAACTGGATGTTTAAGCTGCAACGATGGACAGGTGTAATAACGCTTGTATTTATTGCATGGCATGTCTGGGAAACACGAGTTCAAGTTGGTTTAGGCAATGCAGAAGTTGAATACAGTCTTATGGAAGGAATTCTTTCTAATCCATTCATGTTCTGGTTCTATGTTATTGGCATAGTTGCTGCAGTTTTCCATTTCGCTAACGGATTATGGAGCTTCTTCGTAACATGGGGAATTACACAATCACCAAAATCACAAAAAGTAATGACATATGTTGTTGTATTTGTTTTCTTAGCTGTGAGCTATCTTGGTGTGAGAACATTGATTCAATTTGCATATGGTGTTTAAAGTAAGTAATCAGGGGAGTGAGTAAAATAAATGAGTAATCGTAAAGTTGCTGTTGTTGGTGGTGGTCTGGCAGGACTCATGGCAGTCATTAAAGCAGCAGAAGCAGGTGTTAAAGTAGATTTATTTTCAATTGTTCCTGTCAAGCGTTCTCACTCTGTATGTGCTCAAGGCGGAATAAATGGAGCAGTGAATACAAAAGGTGAGGGAGACTCTACTTGGCTTCATTTTGATGATACGGTTTATGGTGGAGACTTTTTGGCTAATCAAAGTCAAGTTAAAGCTATGTGTGATGCAGCTCCGGGGATTATACATATGTTTGACCGAATGGGAGTTATGTTTAATCGTACACCGGAAGGACTTCTTGATTTCCGCCGTTTTGGCGGTACGCAAATGCACCGTACAGCGTATGCTGGCGCAACTACAGGTCAGCAATTGTTATATGCATTGGATGAACAAGTGCGCCGCTTTGAAGTGGAAGGACTTGTTACAAAATATGAAGGCTGGGAATTCCTGCATGCAGTGATTGATGAAGAGGGAATTGGGCGCGGAATCGTTGCCCAAAGTATTAAATCTCATGAGATTCGTGCTTTCCGTTCGGATGCGACGATATTTGCAACTGGTGGTCCAGGAATTATCTTCGGAAAATCAACAAATTCGATGATCAATACAGGTTCTGCTGCAAGTATTCTTTATCAGCAGGGCGTTAAATATGCAAATGGTGAATTTATTCAAATCCATCCTACGGCAATTCCTGGGGATGATAAGCTGCGTCTGATGAGTGAATCGGCTCGTGGTGAAGGTGGACGTATTTGGACATATAAGGATGGGGAGCCTTGGTACTTCCTCGAAGAAAAATATCCAGCATACGGAAATCTTGTACCTCGTGATATTGCAACACGAGAAATCTTTGATGTCTGTGTAAATCAAAAACTTGGTATTAACGGCGAAAACATGGTTTATCTTGATCTTTCTCATAAAGATTCGAAGGAATTGGATATTAAACTAGGTGGTATTATTGAAATCTATGAGAAGTTTGTAGGTGAAGATCCGCACAAAGTGCCAATGAAGATATTCCCGGCAGTTCACTATTCAATGGGTGGATTATGGGTTGATAATAATCAAATGACAAATATTCCTGGAATATTTGCTGCTGGTGAGTGCGATTATTCGCAGCATGGCGGGAACCGTCTCGGTGCCAATTCATTATTATCTGCAATCTTTGGCGGTTCTGTTGCAGGACCAAAAGCGATAGAATACATTGACGGCTTAGAGAAACACGCGGATGATATCAGCGATACACTTTTTGAAGAGAATGTTCAAAAACAACAAAATGATTTTGATGCACTTATTAATATGCAAGGTGAAGAAAATGCTTATGGGCTCCATAAAGAGCTAGGACAATGGATGACAGATAATGTAACAGTAGTACGTGAAAATTCTAAATTACTGAAGACGGATGAAAAAATCCAAGAATTACAAGAGCGCTGGAAACATATTAACATTAATGATACCTCGCGCTGGAGTAATCAAGGTGTCATGTTTACACGTCAATTGCAAAATATGCTGCATCTTGCACGTGTTATTACAATTGGGGCATATAACCGCAACGAAAGCCGCGGGGCTCATTATAAGCCGGAGTTTCCAGAGCGTAATGATGAAGAATTCCTGAAGACAACGATTGCAGCATTCAATCGCGAAGAACAAGCACCAGAATTTAGCTATGAAGATGTTGATGTGTCGTTAATTGAGCCTCGTAAACGTGACTACACAACAACACATTAAGGGGGAGAACAGTAACAATGGCTGAACAAAGTACAGTTACATTTATCATAACTCGTCAGGACAGTCCCGAATCTGAGCCCTATGACGAAACGTTTGAAGTTCCATATCGAAAGAATATGAACGTGATTTCTGCATTAATGGAGATTCAACGAAATCCGGTCAATGCGGATGGTAAGAAGACAACACCTGTAATGTGGGAAATGAGCTGCCTGGAAGAGGTTTGTGGAGCATGTTCCATGGTTATTAACGGAACGGCAAGACAATCTTGTGCAGCGCTCGTTGATAAGCTGGAACAACCAGTTCGTTTAGCGCCAATGACTACATTCCCAGTAGTTCGTGATTTGATTGTGGATCGTGAACGCATGTTTGATGCATTAAAACAAGTAAAAGCATGGATTCCAATTGATGGTACACATAATCTTGGGCCTGGACCGAGAATGCCTGAGAAAAAGCGTCAATGGGCATACGAACTTTCTAAATGTATGACTTGTGGTGTTTGTTTAGAAGCTTGTCCGAATGTGAATGATAAATCTGATTTCATTGGACCTGCAGCACTTTCACAAGCGCGCTTATTTAATGCACATCCAACAGGTGCGATGAATGCAAGTGATCGTCTGGAAGGCTTAATGGAAGATGGCGGTTTAAGCGGCTGTGGTAACTCACAAAACTGTGTACAGGTTTGTCCGAAAGGGATTCCTTTAACAACCTCAATCGCAGCAATGAACCGGGCAACAACGGTTCATACATTTAAAAGTTTCTTTGGCAGTGACTTTTCACTATAATAATAGAAAAAAGACAAATAGTCCTTCCTGTACGGGGGGACTATTTGTATAACTAAAAGGATAAGTGGAATATGAAAGCAATTGATTACATTGAGAACTTTGAGCGTTGGCGTTCGGGCTTTACATTCTCGATACCTATTAAGGTCCGATTTTCAGAAACGGATTTATATGGGCATGTAAATAATACATCCGTTTTTGTTTATTTTGAAGAGGCTCGTATCGAGTATTTGCAATCATTAGGATTGTTCACAGATATAGAGAAGGAGAAAGCAGGTATTGTTGTAGCTGATTTGCAATGTGATTACCTTGAACAGATGTACTTTAACGAAACGATTCATTTTTATGTAAAAATAAATGAAGTAGGCAATGCTTCATTTGATATGCATTACATGGCAATTAATGAAAAGAATAAAGTTACCATCACTGGCCGGGGAAAAATCGTTTATATTGATTTAATTAAAAAACGGGCTAAAGCCATTCCAAAAGATGTGCGAGCGGTTTTAGAACGTGAAATTGAAAAAACGCAACAAGTGATGGATTAAAGCACAAATGCGCTACAGCTGCACGTCGCTGTTCTTGTATATACAGCTCACAAATTTTATCGCAGTGTAACAGGACGCGCGACTCCACCTCAAGAAATTAGGAGACACTTTTCATTTTTAAGTGGGGGGAATGGGCAGCATAGCCATTGGGGAAGAAAAGCCCCACTGGACGCAGCTTCACTTAATATGCAATGAAAAAAACCGACTTCTGCATAGAAGTCGGTTTTTCTTTAACAGTACGTAAATAACTGGCACTGTTTAAAAGTATCAAAGCTTTAGTTCCCCCATACGCAGTAGTTCAACAACTGCTTGTGAACGCCCCTTTACACCCAATTTCTGAATTGCATTTGAAATATGGTTTCGGACAGTTTTTTCAGATATGAAAAGTTTTTGGGCGATTTCTTTTGTTGTCATGTCTTGTACTAGCAGCTCAAATACTTCCTTTTCTCGCTTCGTTAATAATTGCTTCGGTTGATAGTTGCTCTCCTTCAAATGATAACCCCTCCTTGCTCTTATAGAGCTGCTGTTTGAAGGGAATTATTTAGTCAATATAGCTTATGAAGAGAAATCAATTTAGTGCCAAAAAATAAACCCAATCTTGCCTGCATCTGCTTTAAAAAATTAGCATCAGTCAGGCACATCTGTATAAAGTACACAAAAACTTCACAATCAATAACTTATGAAAGTGAATGTAAATCCTATCTTAACGTAAAATTTTTGATATACTTGGCTAGAGGCATCAACATTTGTGAAAATTGTCATTGATGCTTGAAATATGTGATTCTCGCTAAAGGAACGTGTTCAAAAAGATAAATCTTAGTTAATGGTAACGGACATAGTAGGGGGTTCAAGGATGGCTAAGCAAGATACGGAGCAGTCAGTTAAAAAAATTGAAAAAAGAATGCGCTACATTTCGGGAATGATTAAACAGAATGGAAGGAAAATTTTACATAACTACCCGATTACCTCTCCGCAATTTATTGCACTGCAATGGCTTTTGGAAGAAGGGGATCTTACAATTGGGGAGCTCTCGAATAAAATTAGTTTAGCATTCAGTACAACAACTGACCTTGTTGATCGAATGGAAAAAAATGAATTAGTGGAAAGAATACGTGACCAAAAAGATCGCCGCGTTGTACGAATTCATTTATTAGAGAAAGGTAAAGTTATTATTCATGAAGTAATTGAAAAAAGACAACTCTATTTACAAGAAGTTCTCGAAGGATTTACTGACGAAGAAACAATAGCATTAAATGAACTGTTAGAGCTTCTATACACACAAATGAAATATGTAAATGAGAAATAATTTTTTAAAAAAGGCGGAGTAATGATGGAAAGACCTATTGGTGTAATTGATTCTGGAGTAGGAGGTCTAACCGTAGCACATGAGCTGATGAGACAACTGCCTAGAGAGCAATTGATTTATCTTGGGGATACAAAGCGTTGTCCATATGGTTCTAGAACAAAAGAAGAAGTGCGAAAGTTTACTTGGGAAATGGTGAATTTTTTATTGAAAAGAAATATTAAGCTGCTTGTCATTGCTTGTAACACCGCAACTGCATTTGCGATAGACGAGTTAAAAAAGCACTTAAAAATACCTGTAATTGGTGTGATTAACCCAGGAGCCCGGGCTGCAATTAATGCAACAGTAAATGAGCAGATTGGTGTGATTGGGACAGAAGGAACAGTTGAAAGCGGTGCGTATCCAGCCGCACTAAAAAAGATTAATCCGGATTTATTTGTCCAAGCTTTAGCATGTCCTTTATTCGTGCCAATTGTGGAAAAAGGGATATTTTCAGGTGACGAAGTAAAGCAAGTTGTGAAGACATCGCTTTTGCCGTTTAAAAACAATAAGCATATGGATACTTTAATTCTTGGCTGCACACATTACCCTTTACTAAAGCCTGTTATTCAAGAGGTGATTGGAGAGCAAGTAACGGTTATATCATCCAGTGAAGAAACAGCGAGAGAAATAAGTGCAGTATTGGAATTACAACACTTGCAAACGAAAAGCGACCGGCCTGCTGTACATGAACTTTATTCTACAGGTGATATGGCTATCTTTTATAAAATTGCTGAGATGATTTTTAAAAAAACAAAATATAATACGTATGAAATTAAATCAGCTGTAATTTAATCTGAGTAAGCGGAAGAGCACAGTCCTTGCTTTTAAGGGATACCAGAAGGAGACCATCTTTTTTTCTCTCAAGGATGGTCTATTTTCTTGCAATAGCTCGTATATATAGTAGTACAAACCATCGTAGGGGGTTATTGCATGAAAGCTGGAAAGTTACTATTACCTGGTGTATGCTGCTCTATTTTGCTGCTTACGGCCTGTTTTCAAGGTGAACAATCTTCAGTTGAAATTGATCCGCCAGAAAATGCGGAAGCAGTAAATGATTCAAAAGAGGATGAATCAGCAGAAAGTACAGCTGGAGAAGAAAGTAATGAAGAGGAAAGTAATGAAAATGAGGCAACAGAAACAGTTGCAAGACAGTTGTATTTAATTGATGCAAATGGAATGGTAGCTTCGCAGATTTTGGAGCTTCCGTCTCTAGAATCGAAGGAAGTCGCAACGCAAGTTCTTGAGTATTTAGTAGAGGATGGCCCGGTTACAGAAATGCTTCCGAATGGATTCCGTGCAGTTATTCCTGCCGGCACTGAGATATTAGGAGTAGATTTACAGGAAGATGGCACAATGATTGTTGACTTGTCTGAGGAGTTTAAGGACTATACTGCAGATGATGAGCTGAAAATTATCGAATCCATTACACATACATTAACCCAATTCGACAGTGTGGAAAATGTGCAATTATGGGTTAATGGGCATCCTTTAAAAGAAATGCCTGTTGATGGCACTCCGATAGGCAAAGGCTATTCAAAGGATAATGGTATAAACATCGTGAACACAGATACAATTGATTTTCTGGACAGTCAAGCTGTAACAATGTATTATCCTGTAACTAATCAGGAAAATCGTTACTATGTACCAGTGACTCAATATGTAGAACCATCGGAGAATGATAATGTATATGAATCTATTGTCCAATCTCTAATGAAGGGGCCTGGCTACCATACAAATGTTGTTCATGTTTTTAATGAGGAGGCTGCGCTTGTAACTGAACCAAGACTAAATGACGGTGTATTAGAGCTTGTTTTTAATGAAGCCATTTTACAAAATCCTGAAGAAGCTGTGATAGCAGATGAGGTTATGGAAACAATCGTGCGAACACTAACAACCATCGAGCCAATAGAAGCAGTAAATGTCAAGGTTGAAAATAAAGAGCAGCTTAATAATGAAAATGGTGAAACATACACGGAACCAGTAACAGCCGACTTTTTTACACCATCTGAAAAACTGTAAGCAACTAGAACAAAGGCGGAAGCGCCGTTCCGGTAAAGTTTATTATACAATTAAAAAATATAGAGTAAAACCAGCAGAATGATTAGACTGCTGGTTTTACTCATTTTTCCTTAAAATATAAATTTGGAGATAACATAAATTTCAGATTAACCGCATCCACTCTGCTTTTATTCTTTATTAAAAGTATGATAAGCTAAGATTTGAAAATAAGGAGGACGTCAGATGCGAATTGATGAAAGAGCAGTTAATGAATTGCGACCAATAAAAATTACAAAGGATTATATAAAACATCCTGAGGGATCTGTCCTGATAGAAGTTGGCAATACCAAAGTAATTTGTAATGCCAGTATAGAGGATCGTGTGCCACCGTTTATGAGAGGTCAGGGGAAGGGCTGGATTACAGCAGAGTACTCCATGCTGCCGCGAGCAACAGCGCAAAGAAATATAAGAGAATCCTCAAAAGGAAAAGTAAGCGGACGAACAATGGAAATTCAACGGCTGATTGGACGAGCATTGCGATCAGTAGTCGATTTAGACAAATTTGGAGAGCGGACCGTTTGGATAGATTGTGATGTAATCCAGGCAGACGGCGGAACGAGAACAGCATCCATTACTGGAGCATTTGTTGCGATGACATTGGCATTTGAGAAGCTGCTAAAAAATAAAACCATTCAAGTTATGCCAGTTAATAACTATTTAGCGGCTACTTCCGTTGGTGTTTTGCAAAGTGGACAGGAAATCCTCGATTTGAATTATGATGAAGATTCTGAAGCAGCTGTGGATATGAATATTGTCATGACCGGAAGTGGAGAATTTGTAGAGATTCAGGGAACTGGTGAAGAAGCAACATTCTCAAACAAACAGCTAATGGCAATGTTAGCTTTGGCGAATGAAGGGTTAAGTAATATTTTTGAAATGCAAAAGGAGATTCTCGAAGATCAAGCGGACAAGCTGATTAACCCAAAGACGATTGAGGGTGAGACAAATGGAACAGATTATCATCGCAACTAAAAATAAAGGAAAAATACGAGAATTTAAGGATTTTTTTAAGGTCTATGGCATTGAGGTCCTATCATTATTTGATTTGGACAAAAATCTTCCCGATATTGCGGAAATTGGCGCAACCTTTGAAGAAAATGCTGCATTGAAGGCAGAGCAAATTGCCAGTTTACTAAACAAACCTGTTTTAGCAGATGATTCAGGTCTAATGGTGGATGCATTGGATGGTGCACCAGGGATTTATTCTGCACGTTATGCTGGTGAAGAAAAAAGTGACGATGCGAATAATGAAAAATTATTAAATGCATTAAAGAGTGTGCCAAAAGAAAAACGAACTGCAAAATTTGTCTGTGTACTCGCTGTTTGTGTTCCTGAAGAAAAAACAGTGTTTCAGACAGGTATTTGTGAAGGGAAAATTGCTTCTATGCCTCAAGGAAGTAATGGATTTGGCTATGATCCGCTTTTTGTACCAGATGGCTATACAAAAACAATGGCAGAAATTCCTGCTGAGGAAAAAAATCGTATCAGTCATCGTAGTCAAGCAATTAAAAAACTGGAAAACTGGGTAAAGGATATAAAGTAGAAAACTGCAAGCACAAAGGCGCACTGCAGCTGGACGCGCGGTATAATTTGTCGTTATTCCGAATTAACTGGCAGTAAACCCCACTGAATGAAGTTTCACTTTATAACAGCTCACAAACTTTAAAATTTCTTATACTATAAAAGATATGTAGTTTTCTATTAGCGTTTACTAGAAATCACGTGAGGAGATGGGTGCATTGACAAAAATACTAATTGTAAGTGATAGTCATGGACTGGCAAATGAACTTATAACAGTCAAAGAGAGGCATGCCGCTGATTTTATGATACATTGCGGGGACTCAGAACTTAAAATGGATGATCCAGTACTTAAAGACTTTTACCTTGTCGGGGGGAATTGTGATTTTGACACCCGTTATCCTGACGAGCAGGTATTAGAATTGGATGGACTGAAATTATTTGTTGTCCATGGCCACTTACATCAAGTGAAGCAAAACTTGATGGTGTTAGTAAATGAAGCAAGGAAAAGAGGTGCAGCAGTAGTTTGTTATGGACATACACATGCTGCAAATGTATCCCAATCAGAAGATCAGTTACTCATCAATCCAGGAAGTATTATTCTGCCTAGAGGAAAAGAAAAAACTTATGCAATTCTTGAATGGGAAAATAAAAAAGAACTTAAAGTTAAATTTTATAACCTTTCAGGTGAATCCATTCAAGAGTTGGATTATACTGCTTCATTTGCGTAATCTTAGGCGCAGCAGTAAATTCTTGCTGCTTAAAAATTGCATTTCTAAGCAGCAAGAACTTACAATGTTTAAAAAAGCAGTTGACAAAATTAACGATAATGCATATAATAAATCTTGTCCGCTTTTAGTATAAGAAAATTTTTCCTACATATTGGTATTGTCAGTGCTAGATTAAAATAATATTTAATTATCATCTCTCGCGGGTGTAGTTTAGTGGTAAAACCTCAGCCTTCCAAGCTGATGATGAGGGTTCGATTCCCTTCACCCGCTCCATGTCCCAATAGCTCAGCTGGATAGAGCAACAGCCTTCTAAGCTGTAGGCCGTAGGTTCGAATCCTACTTGGGACGTTTACAACAAAGAGAAACCTATTTTTTTAGGTTTCTCTTTTATATTAAGAGTAAATAGTTACACGCAGGAATTTTAGAGTTTCAGAAGCATGTGACATAATTTTATGTTTTAATAATTAGAGATGGGGTATAGATATAAATTAAGAAACAAAATTACTTATAACAGGATGTGAGGTGAATCGAATATAATGAAATCTGGAAATATTATTCTGTTTCCAAAATGGCAAAAGGTGCTTGAAGAAGAAAGCATTGCGGCTATAAAGGAGAGGCATTTTGAGACGGCTTTAGATAAGCTAAATTTGCTTATAAATTACCAGGTGGGAAATCACGAAATTTATACAGGAAAGTTAATTTGCTTGATGGAATTGGAAAGATATGAAGAAGCGCAAGCGTTGTGTGAAGCACTTTTATTAGAGAAGAACGAAAATTACTATCAATACATACATATTTATTTAACCTTACTGTTCCAAACGAATCAATATGGATTATTAATGGAAATCGCTTCAGAGGAACTGGAAAGCGGGAAAGTACCACAAAGCTTAGTTGAGCCATTTAAACAGCTCTATGAAATGAGCGGAAAAATGCGGATTGATATAGAAATTGATCGTTCGAATACTTATCTGGAATCCCTATATGATGCTGTAAATCAGGATAATCACATGGAGCAGTGGCATTTAATCAATAAACTTAGCAGACTGGATATGCCGCCAAGCGAAAAGGTTGTCTCGTTACTAGCGGATGAGCATGTGCACCCATTGAACAAAACGTCTATATTTTTGTGGCTTCAGGAAAAGCGTGCAACAAAGCCTGTAGATATACATAAATTCGGTATACATATAAAAATGATACCCGCAGAGACACCAGCTCTGGAAGAAAGCTCTATTTCAAAGTGTGTCTATTCTTTCATTAATAACCTAGAACAAAGTAATCCATCACTTTTTCAATTAATTGAGAAGCTTTTCAAACATTATCTTTATGTACTCTATCCAATTATCCCGCCAGATTCTGATGCAGAATACATTGCAGAAGCCTTAGTTGCAGTTGGGAATGAATACCTAAATATAATGGGAGAAAATATCTCAAAGGATAATCAGATACAGAAGCGTTATATAAATGAAATTAAGACAAGTGATATGCTTTACTCAAGTATTATTGATGAATAGGCGGAAATGCTTGAAAGCCATATGATTTATGATATAATAAGATGGTTGTAAATTTGAAAATGTTAAATTAAATGAAGAGATTGTTTGTTAAACAATAGATTGTGGAGGGAATTATAATGACAGTAAAATGGGAAAAAAAAGAAGGAAATAAAGGAGTACTCACTTTTGAAGTTTCTTCTGATGCGTTCGACAAGGCACTGGATCAATCCTTTAAAAAGGTTTCCAAAGATATTCAAGTCCCTGGATTTCGTAAAGGTAAAATTCCACGCGGATTATTTGAAAAACGTTTTGGCGTAGAGGCACTTTATCAAGATGCTGTTGATATTGTTCTTCCAGGTGCTTATACAAAAGCAGTGGAAGAAGCGGATATCTTTCCAATTGATCAGCCAGAAGTGGATATTGAACAAATTGAAAAAGGAAAGTCACTTATTTTTACTGCTGAGGTAGAAGTTAAGCCGGAAGTAACGCTAGGTGAATATAAAGGGCTTGAGTTTGAAGAAGAAACAGTAGAAGTCACTGATGAAGACGTAGAGCATGAATTAGGCCATCTTCGTGAACAGCATGCAGAGCTTGTTGTTAAAGAAGAAGGAGAAGTTGAAGAAGGCGACACTGTAGTAATCGACTTTGAAGGCTTTACCGATGGAGAGGCTTTTGAAGGAGGCAAGGGTGAGAATCATAACCTTGAAATTGGCTCTGGACAATTCATTCCTGGCTTTGAAGAGAAACTTGTTGGTAAAAAATCTGGCGAGGAAACAGAAATTGAAATTACTTTCCCTGAAGAATACCATGCAGAAGATTTGGCTGGTAAGGATGCAGTATTTAAAGTTACTATTCATGAGGTGAAAGCAAAAGAGCTTCCGGAATTAGATGATGAGTTCGCTAAAGACCTCGATGATGAGGTAGAAACATTAGAAGAATTAAAAGCGAAGAAAAAAGATGAATTGCTAGAACAAAGAGAGCAAGCAGCAGACAATGCAAAACGTGAAGCATTAATTGAAAAAGCATCTGATAATGCTGAAGTTGATGTCCCGGAAGTAATGGTTGAAAAAGAATTGGAGCAAATGCTTCAAGAGTTTGAACAACGTCTGCAAATGCAAGGGATGACATTAGAAATGTATACGCAGTTTGCTGGTCAAGACGAAGCAGCGCTTAAAGAGCAAATGAAAGAAGATGCGGAAAAGCGTGTGAAGACAAGCTTGACATTAGAAGCAATCGCTAAAGCAGAAAACGTGGAAGCTGCTGAAGAAGAAATAAATGAAGAACTTGAGAAGATGGCTTCTATGTATGGTGCAGAAGTGGAACAGCTTGTACAGATGCTTGGAGGTAATACAGAAACAATTGAGCAAGATTTAAAAATGAGAAAATCAATCGATGTATTAGTCGACAACAGTAAAGCAGCAGAATAATTACGGTCATTCATTTTTGCTGAATAAGGGCAAGGTGCGATGTTTCGCGCCTTGCTTCTATGTTCTTATCTATTCATACATATACATATCATACAGGGTGTTTAAAATCTATAATTAAATTGACTTAATATTTGCTATCTGACATATAGATAAGTAATATAATCTTATTCATGTATTAAAAACCTTGTGAGTAGAAGGCAATCAAGCAGAACAAGGTTTATTATTTTGTTTTTCAATTTGTATCTGATATGATTGACTATAATCAATCGAGTATTTAATTTTCTTAATGAAATTTAGGGGTGAAAAAATGTTTAAATTTAATGAGGAAAAAGGACAATTAAAATGTTCCTTTTGCGGAAAAAACCAAGAGCAGGTTCGTAAGCTAGTTGCCGGACCTGGTGTATATATATGTGATGAATGTATTGAACTTTGTACTGAAATTGTGGAAGAGGAACTTGGAACGGAAGATGCAATGGAGTTTACGGAAATTCCAAAACCAAAGGAAATATGTGAAGTCCTTAATGATTATGTAATTGGCCAAGATGATGCAAAGAAAAGTTTAGCTGTAGCGGTATATAATCATTATAAACGGATTAATTCTTCGAAAAACACGGATGATGTAGAGCTTGCAAAGAGTAACATCGCTTTAATTGGACCAACCGGAAGTGGAAAAACATTGCTTGCTCAAACTTTGGCGCGCATTATTAATGTACCATTTGCCATGGCGGATGCTACATCACTTACAGAGGCGGGGTACGTTGGGGAAGATGTTGAAAATATTCTTTTGAAACTCATTCAGTCTGCTGATTATGATGTAGAAAAGGCGGAAAAAGGAATTATCTACATTGATGAAATTGATAAGGTAGCAAGAAAGTCGGAAAATCCATCGATTACAAGAGATGTGTCCGGAGAAGGCGTACAACAAGCGCTTCTAAAAATTCTTGAAGGAACGGTGGCAAGTGTACCACCCCAGGGTGGGCGCAAGCACCCGCATCAGGAATTCATTCAAATTGATACAACAAATATCTTATTTATTGTCGGCGGTGCTTTTGATGGAATTGACCAAGTAATTAAACGCCGTCTAGGTAAGAAGGTTATTGGGTTTGGAGCGAATGTACAGGAAGATGAACTTGATATGGGAGCATTGCTGGCGAAGATTCTTCCAGAAGATTTATTGCGTTATGGATTAATTCCTGAATTCATTGGCCGTATTCCGATAGTTGCTAGTCTGACACCACTCGATGAAGAAGCATTGGTCCAAATTTTAACAACACCAAAAAACGCTTTAGTCAAGCAATATAAAAAATTGTTTGAAATGGATGATGTCGACTTGGATATTGAAGATGAAGCGTTGCTCGAAATTTCTAAAAAGGCGATTGAACGTAAGACTGGTGCGCGTGGATTAAGATCCATTATTGAAAGTATCATGCGCGATGTAATGTTTGAACTGCCTTCCCGTGAGGATATTGAGAAATGTATAATTACGAGAGAAACAGTAATAGATGAGAACGGCAGTCCGAAGCTTGTTTTTCGTGATGGCACAGTAATAGAAGGAAATCAAAAACTGCCAAAGGAAAGTGCGTAAGTTTCATTAGCTTATTCATTTTAGGATGAAAATGGAGACCAGCTGTTGTATGCTCTTCGTAAAGTGTTACTTTGAGCATAATGAACAGCAAGTCTCCTTTTCTATTCGTATAAATATCCAGATTAGGCAATACTAATTGCTGCATACATAAAACAGAACATATTCTATGATACAGCTATACATATATCGGAGGTAGTAACGATGGTTAATGAGATAAAAGAAGTCCCCCTCCTGCCATTACGTGGAATCATTGTATTTCCATCTATGGTTTTACATTTAGATGTTGGAAGAGCTAAATCAATTGCTGCGTTGGAAAAGGCAATGATGACTGAAGAATTTGTCTTTCTTACTGGTCAAAAGAAAGCAAGCATAGATGAACCGCAAATTGAAGATCTCTATGAAGTGGGTACACTGGCAAAAATAACACAGATGGTTAAACTGCCTAACGGTACGATTCGTGTACTTGTAGAAGGACTTGACCGCTATAAAATAGTAAGCGTTAAAAGTACAGAAAATGAATTTTTAGTTGAAGTAGAACAGCTTGAAGAAGTTCATGAGGATGCAACAAAAGAAGAAGCGTTAATGCGTTCTTTGTTAAATCATTTTGAACAATATACGAAATTATCACGGAAAATAACGAATGAGACATTTGAAACAGTCGCAGACATTGAAAATCCCAGCAGCCTGGCAGATATCATTGCGTCACATTTATCTGTGAAAACGAAAGAAAAGCAGGAATTGCTGGAAATAGGCAATGTGACAAAACGTTTGCATCAAATTATTAAATTAATAACGAATGAGCAGAAAGTGCTTGATATCGAAAGAAAAATTGGCCAGCGTGTAAAAAGCTCGATGGAGAAAACGCAAAAGGAATATTATTTGCGTGAACAGCTTAAAGCAATCCAAAAGGAGCTTGGAGATCGTGATGGAAAAACAGGAGAAGTTGGCGATTTACACGACAGGATTAATGAATCGGATATGCCCAAAGCGATTCGTGCAGTCGCATTAAAGGAGCTTGGCCGCTATGAAAAGATTCCGCAAAACTCTGCGGAAAGCTCTGTTATTCGCAATTACCTTGACTGGCTGCTTGCATTGCCATGGACGAAACAATCTCAAGATACAATTGACATTCGTCATGCGGAAAAAGTATTAAATGCAGATCACTATGGCTTAGAGAAAGTAAAAGAACGAATTCTTGAATATCTGGCAGTACAGAAGTTAACGAATTCAATTAAGGGGCCAATTCTTTGCCTTGTAGGGCCTCCAGGGGTAGGGAAAACCTCACTTGCCCGTTCAATTTCCCGATCTGTAAATCGTAACTTTGTTCGAGTTTCCCTAGGTGGTGTTCGTGATGAAGCAGAGATTAGAGGGCATCGCCGTACCTATATTGGTGCAATGCCCGGTAGAATCATTCAGGGAATGAAAAAGGCTGGAACAATTAATCCAGTATTTTTATTGGATGAGATTGACAAAATGTCAAATGATTTTAGAGGTGATCCATCTTCGGCAATGTTAGAGGTGCTTGATCCCGAACAGAATCGTAACTTTAGCGATCATTTCATTGAAGAAACGTATGATTTGTCAAAAGTATTATTTATAGCTACAGCCAATAATGTAAACAGCATTCCTGGACCTTTACTTGATCGAATGGAGCTTATTACGATTGCTGGCTATACTGAAGTGGAAAAACTGCATATTGCGAAGGAGCATCTTTTACCAAAGCAGCTTACGGAAAATGGTTTAAAACCTTCTCATTTGCAAATGAGAGATAGTGCACTTTTGAAACTTATCCGAACGTACACACGAGAGGCAGGTGTACGTGGCTTGGAAAGACAAATTGCAAAAAGTTGCCGGAGAGCGGCAAAGATTATTATTTCAGGTGAAAAGAAACGGGTTATTATTACTGGAAAAAATATCGAGGGACTGCTAGGAAAAGCACTTTTCCGCTATGGTTTAATGGAGCAGGAAGACCAAGTTGGTGCGGCAACAGGTCTTGCTTATACATCTGCTGGTGGAGATATCCTGTCAATTGAAGTATCACATTATCCTGGAAAGGGTAAATTGATTTTAACAGGTAAGCTTGGGGATGTAATGCAAGAGTCTGCCCAGGCAGCATTTAGTTATGTCCGTTCACGAACAAAGGAATTAAATATTGATGCAGATTTTCATGAGAAATATGATATTCACATTCATGTGCCGGAAGGAGCAACACCAAAGGATGGTCCTTCTGCAGGTATAACGATTGCAACTGCCCTTGTTTCATCACTTACAGGAAGGGCGATTCGTAAAGAAGTAGGCATGACAGGTGAAATTACTTTAAGGGGTCGTGTGCTTCCAATTGGTGGTCTTAAAGAAAAATCACTAAGCGCCCATCGTGCTGGTCTGACAACCATTATTATTCCTGAGGAAAATGAAAAGGATATTGAAGACATTCCAGAAAGTGTAAAGAATAATTTAACATTTATTCCAGTGCATCATTTAGACCAAGTGCTTGAAATTGCACTAGTGGGGGAAAGAAATGAAGATTAATCAAGCGGAAATTGTAATCAGCGCTGTCCGTGAAGCGCAATATCCGAATGAAGGACTTCCGGAGATTGCTTTAGCAGGACGGTCTAATGTGGGAAAATCATCTTTCATTAACACACTAATTAATCGTAAGAATTTAGCCAGAACTTCATCGAAGCCAGGGAAGACACAGACATTAAATTTTTATAAGCTAAACGAAGCTTTTTATTTTGTTGATGTTCCAGGCTATGGATATGCAAAGGTTTCAAAAAAGGAAAGAGAAAAATGGGGCCGAATGATGGAGGAATATTTTCAAAATAGAGACACACTGCAAGCAGTAGTGCTTGTTTGTGATTTCCGTCATGAACCAACAGATGCAGATGTGCAAATGTATGACTTTATCAAATATCTTGAGCTGCCGATTATTATTATTGCAACAAAGCTTGATAAAGTGAATAAATCAAAACGTCATCAGCAATTAAAGCTAGTAAAGCAAACCTATGAAGTAGATGAAAAGGATATCGTCATTCCATTTTCTGCGGAAACTGGAGAAGGCAAAGAAGAAGCATGGCAGGTTTTGAGGCAGTATTTATCACGAATTAACTGGCAGTAAGACCCCCACTAAACGCAGTCTCACTTTATAAGTAAAAAACCATCTATCGAAATTAGATGGATGGTTTTTTACATCAGATTACTTGCCTTTTCTTAATAATATGATTCCGGCGATAATCAGTACAATTGGCCAAAATCTTTCTAAGAAAGCAAATACATCGTATACCCATGTGAAATAAGCACTAAATTTTTGTGAATAAATCAGCACACCTCCAACGGCTAGAAAGATGACCCCTGCCAGCAATCCAGATTTTGTTTTCATTCCCCGCAATAAAAATGCCAGCCCAATGATAATAAAATAAATCGCCCAATGGTCTATCCAAAAGCTGTAATTTTCCACTCCGTGTAAATGAATCCCTACACCTAAAATAAGAACTCCGATAAATATATTTTCGTAGCTTTTTGAACGATAACTATGTATAAGGATAGCGGCACCAATGATAATCAAAAAGGTTTGCCATGAATAAAAATTCGTAAAAATTGGCAATCTTAATTCGCGGAATAAGAAGAATAAGCCAATTCCAATTAAAATATAAGCAAATAAAGCATTCTGTTTCTTCACGCTTTTCCCCCTTAGAAAATCGTTTACTTGATAATTATTATAATCTGTGATAAAGTACTAGCGAATTATCCATTCATTGTATCATAATTGTTTGAAATTCTGTTACTAAACAGACATAAATGGGATAATACGTTATGTTATAATAATACTATACTTATGGGTTATATAAAGATAAAGGGCAAAATGACTGAAGGCATCTGGAGGTAAGGTAAGTGCATATTTTAAAAGTTGGGTTTAACTATAAGACAGCACCTGTAGAAATAAGAGAAAAATTAACATTCTCAGAGGAAGCCTTAAAAGAAGCAATGGCAGAACTAAAAAATCGGAAAAGCATATTGGAGGATGTTATTATTTCCACCTGTAATCGGACAGAAATTTATGCGGTTGTTGATCAATTGCATACAGGCAGATATTATATTAAAACATTCTTAGCTGACTGGTTTGATATAGACAAAGATGAAATCTCAACCTATATGCATATTACTGAGAATGATGATGCAATAGAGCATTTATTTCGGGTAACCACCGGTTTAGATTCTATGGTGCTGGGTGAAACACAGATTCTTGGGCAAGTAAGAGATGCTTTCCTAACATCACAGGAAATGAAAACAACAGGAACCATTTTTAATGAACTATTTAAACAAGCAATTACATTTGGCAAACGGGTTCATCATGAAACAGCAATCGGAGATCATGCTGTTTCTATCAGTTATACTGCAGTGGAATTAGCAAAGAAAATTTTTGGCACGCTTGAAAATCATCGGGTTACGATTATTGGCGCTGGAAAAATGGGTGAACTCGCGGTAAAGAATTTGCAAGGGTCAGGTGCCAGCAAGCTTACAGTGATGAACAGAACATTTGCCAAAGCAAAGGAACTGGCAACGAAGTACAAAACAAATGCTGCACCGCTGGAAAATTTAGTGGACATTTTAGAGAAAACGGATATTATGATTAGTTCTACAGGAGCAGCCGACGTTATCTTAACAAAAGAAATGCTCCAGCCGATTCTTAAGAAAAGAAAAGGCGAACCACTATTTCTTCTGGATATTGCAGTGCCACGTGATATTGATCCTGCAATCAGTGAGCTGGACCATGTATTCTTATATGATATTGATGATTTACAGCATATAGTGGACGAGAATCTGGAAGAAAGAAGAAAAGCAGCTGATCATGTTGAGGTATTGCTTGGAGAAGAGATAGGTATTTTTAAGGAGTGGCTCTGTACATTAGGTGTTGTGCCTGTAATATCCGCATTGCGCCAGAAAGCACTATCCATCCAAAGTGAGACAATGCAAAGTATTGAACGAAAGATGCCTGATTTAACAGAAAGAGAAAAGAAGGTCCTGAATAAGCATACGAAAAGTATTATTAATCAGCTATTAAAAGAGCCGATTACGCAAGCAAAGGAATTAGCTGGAACAGACAATGCAGAGGATGCTTTACAGCTGTTTGTAGATATATTTGGGATTGAGGAAGAAGTAAAAGGCGAAGTTGAAAAACAAGCCGAAAAGGATAAAACAATGAAGCAGTTAAATCATAAAGAAAAAGTATCTTTCACACGATTTAATAAGATTAATACTGTATAAAGGGATGCTTCCATGAGTTATGAATGGGAATGGCTATCAGAATTAATTATCGTTATATATGGATTAAGTGTGACTGGATATTTCATTGATTTCATTCAAATTAACCAGAAAGCGAATAAAATTGCTTTCTGGTTACTTAGTATGGTGTGGTTTCTGCAAATAATCTATTTTATGAAGCACCTGTTCATGGATTTTTCGTTTCCAGTTGCTACATTAATTGACAGCTTGTTTTTCTTTTCCTGGATACTAATTACCTTTTCCTTAATTGTAAATAAATTATTTCCAGTTCATTTCATCGTCTTTTTTGTTAATTTATTTGGTTTCTTTGTATTGGTTCTTTATTTTGTGGCAGACCTGAAACAACAGCCAATTCAGCGTTCGATTGAATTTGCTCATGAAATGTTAATTGCGCATATTTCACTAGCATTTGTTTCTTATAGTTTTTTTACGTTCTCATTTATATTTTCAGTTATGTATTTAATACAATATCGTTTGTTAAAAAGAAAAAAAGGGTTAAAATGGTTATGGCGGATCGGAAATCTTAACCAATTGGAAACTTATAGTTTTAAAGCAATCTCAATTGGGGTTCCGCTCTTGTTATTGTCCATTATTCTGGGACTGTTTTGGACGAATGTCGCAGATGTTGCGTTTTACTGGTACGATATAAAGATACTGGGGTCTTTGCTTGTTTTAGTTATTTATATTGTCTTTTTAGTTTTGCGGGGAATGAATAGCTATCGAGGGAAGACGATTGCAACATATAACACTGCAGCTTTCCTTATTTTATTGATTAATTTCTTATTATCAAATTCATATTCGAATTTTCATTTTTAGGAGGTTTACTTTATGAGAAAAATAATCGTTGGCTCGCGAAGAAGTAATTTAGCTTTAACGCAGACAAAGTGGGTGATTGAGCAATTAAAAAATGCTGGTGCTAAGAATGATTTTGAGATAAAGGAAATTGTAACAAAGGGTGATCAAATACTTGATGTTACTTTATCCAAGGTTGGAGGCAAAGGTTTGTTTGTTAAGGAAATTGAACAGGCCATGTATGATAAGACGATAGATTTTGCAGTACATAGCATGAAGGATATGCCTGCTATTCTTCCTGAAGGTCTGGTAATTAGCTCTATTCCTGTTCGAGAGGATTATCGTGATGCTTTTATTTCAAAAGGAAATGTCAAGCTTGCTGCGCTTCCTGCTGGTGCAATTGTCGGTACAAGCAGTCTTCGCCGCGGTGCACAAATTCTTGCTGCACGTCCCGATCTTGAAATTAAATGGATTCGCGGCAACATTGAAACAAGATTACGCAAGCTGAATGAAGAAGAATATGATGCAATTATTCTTGCCGTTTCGGGGATGAAACGTGTTGGCATGGATGAAGCTCTAATTACAGAGTATCTAGATCCGGAAGTTTGTGTGCCTGCTGTGGGACAAGGCGCGCTGGCTATTGAATGCCGTGAAGGTGATACGGAGCTTCGGGAAATTCTCGATTTAATCAATGATGAGGCGACAAATCAAACAGTAACTGCGGAAAGAACATTTTTAAATCTGTTGGAGGGCGGCTGTCAGGTTCCGATTGGTGGTCATGCACAACTTGAAGGAGACCGGCTGGTGCTCACAGCATTAGTAGGTACGCCTGATGGAAAAACGATTTTAAAGGAAGTTGCTAGAGGAGAGGATCCAGTCGCAGTTGGAACAGAAGCGGCAAATGCGCTGATTCGAAGAGGAGCTAAGGAAATCATTGCTGCTGTAAAAGAGGAGTTAGACAGCTGATGTCTGATTTACAAGGAAAGCGAATTTTGATTACCCGTGAAGCAAAGCAGGCGAAATCTTTTTCCGAGAAAGTAAGAGCAAATGGTGGCATTCCAATTGAAGTGCCCCTGCTTAAAATCACTAGTAAAAAAGATCAAAATCGAGAAAGGATATTCACGAAGCTGTCTGACTATGATTGGATTATTTTTACAAGTGCAAATGGGGTGCATAACTTTTTCGCACAGCTCCCAAAGGAATTGCATTTACTTGTCAAGGGAATGAAGATTGCTGTAGTTGGCCATAAAACAGAAGAGGCGCTGAAGGCGTATCATTTATCTGCAGATTTAATACCCGATGTTTATGATGCGCATGCATTAGCAAATATTTTTTTAAAGAAATATCAGGCTGGTGAATCGATTTTATTCGTTCGTGGAAATATCTCACGGGATGTATTACCAAGGGAATTTGCAAAAAATGGTATCAGTTTTGATGGCATCGAAGTTTATGAAACACAAGTAAATAAAGAAAATGCTGCAATGTTAAAAAAAGTTATTGCGGAAGAAGCACTTGATTTTATTACCTTTACAAGTCCTTCAACAGTTGATGCCTTTGTGAAGCTGTCAGACAGCTATCCAGCTGTCCCTTATGTCTGTATTGGCACAACAACAAAAAAGGCAGCAGAGAAACATGGGTTTACTGCAATATTAACTGCTGAGTTATTTACAATTGAGGGCATGATTGAAGTAATGCGGAATCATATATAGAAAGGATTGTTTATTTTGACACTAAATATAAACTTTAAAAGACATCGTCGTTTAAGAAGCAGCGAATCCATTCGCTCGATGGTAAGAGAAACCCATCTTCATGTTGCGGATTTTATCTATCCCATTTTCGTCATTGAAGGGGAGAATGTGAAGAACGAAGTACCATCCATGCCAGGGGTTTATCAGTTTTCGTTGGATCGTGTGCTTGAGGAAGTGGCTGAGGCTTACGAATTAGGAATTCGTGGCGTCATGTTTTTTGGTGTCGTTTCTGAAAAGGATGAAATTGGTACGGGTGCTTTTATAGAGAATGGAATTGTTCAAGAAGCTACGAAACTTACTAAAAACCAATATCCAGACTTGCTCGTCATCGCCGATACCTGTCTTTGTGAATATACTTCACATGGTCATTGCGGAGTGATTCATAATCACGATGTAGATAATGATGAATCATTAAAACTTTTGGCCAAAACCGCAGTCTCACAAGCAAAGGCAGGAGCAGACATCATTGCTCCATCGAATATGATGGACGGCTTTGTTGCAGTGATTCGTCAAGCTTTAGATGATGCAGGTTTTAAAAATATCCCAATTATGTCCTACGCAGTAAAATATGCCTCATCATTTTATGGACCATTTAGAGATGCTGCAGACAGTACACCACAATTCGGTGACAGAAAAACATATCAAATGGATCCGGCTAATCGTTTGGAGGCACTGCGTGAAGCGGAATCGGATATCGAAGAAGGTGCAGACTTTCTCATGGTAAAACCTGCTTTAGCTTATTTAGATATTATTCGTGAGGTTCGCGATAACTTTAATGTCCCTGTTGTTGCATATAATGTAAGTGGGGAGTATGCAATGGTAAAAGCAGCTGCAGAAAACGGCTGGATTGATGAAAAGAAATTGGTGGTTGAGATGCTTACATCCATGAAGCGTGCAGGAGCAGATATCATCCTTACTTATTTTGCTAAAGACGCTTGCAATTATTTAAATAAATAGTCAAAGGAGAATTAGCGATGAAAACGTTCGAACATTCCATTGATGCTTATAAAGAAGCAGTTGATTTAATGCCAGGAGGGGTAAATTCACCGGTAAGGGCTTTTAAATCTGTTGGGTTATCACCAATCTTCATGGCTGAGGGCAAAGGCTCAAAAATTACTGATATTGATGGGAATACGTATATTGATTATGTACTAAGCTGGGGACCGCTTATTTTAGGCCATGCAGATGAACGCGTAACATCTAAATTGAAAGAGGTAGTCGATAAAGGAACGAGTTTCGGTGCCCCTACACTTATTGAAAATAAGCTGACGGAGCTGGTTATTGAACGTGTACCTTCCGTAGAAATGATTCGTATGGTTAACTCTGGTACAGAGGCGACAATGAGTGCCATTCGATTAGCACGCGGCTATACTGGCAGGGATATTATTATAAAATTTGTCGGCAGCTACCATGGTCATGGTGATTCATTGCTAATAAAAGCTGGTTCAGGTGTTGCAACATTAGGTCTGCCTGATAGTCCAGGTGTACCAGAATCCATTGCTGCAACGACGATAACCGTACCATATAATGACTTCGAAAGTGTCAAAGTTGCTTTTGATAATTATGGTGATCGCATTGCTGCAGTAATTACCGAGCCAGTGTGCGGGAATATGGGGGTTGTACCGCCACAAGATAATTTCTTGCAGAAGCTAAGAGAGATAACGGAAAAAAATGGTGCATTGCTTATTTTTGACGAAGTAATGACGGGCTTCCGTGTTGATTATCATTGTGCACAGGGACATTATAGTGTAACACCTGATTTGACCTGCTTAGGCAAAGTAATCGGTGGTGGTCTTCCAGTTGGCGCTTTTGGCGGGAAACGTGAAATTATGGAGCATATTGCGCCACAAGGAAATATTTATCAAGCTGGAACTTTATCAGGAAACCCGCTGGCAATGACTGCGGGCTATGAAACCTTAAGTGCAATGGATCAAGCTGCTTATAAAGAAATGAATAAGATGGCAGATCTTTTGGAGGCGGGATACCGTGAGGCAAGTGAGGCGTACGATATTCCTCTTCATATTAATCGAGTCGGATCGATGGTTGGTGTTTTCTTTACAGGTCAAGAAGTAATTAATTTTGAAACAGCTCAATCGTCTGATTTAGAAATGTTTGCAAAATATTATCGTGGTATGATTGAAGAAGGCATTTTCCTGCCGCCTTCACAATTTGAAGGATTATTCCTTTCGACTGCACATACAGCTGCAGATATCGAACAGACTGTAGAAGCTGTAAGAAAAGTATTTGCTAATTTAAAATAGAATAGTCGAAAACCCAGCTGCCTGTTGAAGAAAAAATCAGCAGGTAGCTTTTTTGAGTTCAATCGTGAATTACCCATATATGCGGAATGATATGAATAGGCATATCTTTTTCCTGCAATTCATATAGTTAATGTATACGAAGGTTTATGCATAGTTAACATGGAAGGGAGGGGTTTGTTTGTCTTCTGCAGATACTGAATTTCAATTTGAACTGAATGAAACATTGTATTTTGACGATGGTTATCAAGTTCAAGAATTGATTAGTATTTCACTGAATCCAGAGGTTATGATTCATACCTATGATTCGTATGTATCTATTCGCGGTGAAATTGAATTACAAGGTGAATATGCCCATGAAAAAGGCAGTGGAGAAGAGGAAGACACCATTCTTGAATTAGAAGATTTTCAGGCAAAACGATTTATTGAAAAAGTTGTTGCAGGTGAAAACGGTAAAATGGAGTTTATACATCGTTTTCCAGTAGATATTTCCGTACCGGCATATCGTATTGAAAAAGCTGATGATGTGAAAATTGATATCGTAAACTTTGATTATGAGCTGCCAACAAATAATCAGCTCGAAATTACTGCAATTGCTTCGGTACATGGTATAAAGGGAGAAATTGATTTACTGCAAGAAAAGCGAAATAAACAAACAGAAAATGACGTATCATTTGAATTTGAAATGAAGCTTCCTGAAAAGGAATTTGAAAAAGATCCTGCTGCTGAAGAAATATTGCTTGAAGAAACAATGCTACGGGAATCAGAAGAAGTTCAACAGGAAGAAAATAAAGAACCGGTTGCTGAGTCAATCGAAGAACTGTTGGCAATTGAAGAAAGAACTGAGCCGGAAATTACTTTGGAGCCGATTGAAGAGGAACAGCGTGCAGAAACAGAAGAGGAAGATATTCCTGAACAAACTGCGGAGGAAAATGGAAAAGAGGATATTAGTTACTTAGCGGACATGTTCCGTGATGAAGAGGAAGATACGTTTACAAGAATGAAGATATGCATCGTTCAGGAAGACGATTCGATTGAAACTATCGCAGAACGGTTTCAAATCAGCGCATTACAGCTGATAAAACAAAATAACTTAGATGAGGATTTTGATATTAGCGAGGGACAATTATTATATATACCGAAGAAATAAGCTTCTCCCCCTTGTTTTCAAATACAAGGGGTTTTACATATTCTGATTTTCGGAGGTTTTATAATGGAAAAACTTACTGCAGTGCTTCAGAATTACGCAATTTATCCACAAGCAATAATTGATGTCACGGATCGCCTTTATAAGATAAAGGCTGATGGAAAGCAATATGCATTAAAACGAAGCAGATTAACAGAAAATAATCTTGAAATGTGGCAATCTGTCTATCACACTGCAGGCAAGAAAGGACTGCATGAAGTTTTACCAGTTTATTTAACGAAGGATAAACAATTATATGTTGAAGATGCTGGAGAGATTTATTATCTTTCCCCTTGGATTGAAGGTGAAATCGCTCATTTTGATAAAAATGCTCTAGAACATTTTTATAGAATACTAGGGAGGCTGCATTTGCAGACGAAGCAAACAATTAAACTAGATTCCACCTCCATTGAGGAAAACTTTACTGCCTATAAAGATCATTGTATAAAAGAAGAGGAAAGGTTACTTACAATCATTGAAGTAATGGAGAGAAAACATTTTCCCTCCCCATTTGAACTGCAAATATTAACACAATATCGTGACTTAGCCCTAGCATTGAAGCAATCGCAATATTTATCAGACCAAATTATACTTCATACAAAAGATGCCGCAGAATGGAATACAAGCTTGGTGCATGGTAATCTTCGTGGACATCATATTTTTAAACAGAATTTAATTAATTGGGAAAAGGCAGCATACAAGCATGCCTTTCATGATTTAAGTAATTTTTTTTCAAATGAATCGGCTAATGGTGAGCGTCAGGCAGAGCGATTTATTGAAGGTTTCCCTGTTTATTTAGAAGAAAACCCGTTTACAGATTTAGATCTTTCCATGCTTAAGCTCTATTTATTAAATTCAGCTGAGTATTTATCTTTAGTTGATAAAAGTCGAAGTTACCGCAGTCAAGGACTGTCAATGGTTGAAAAAACAATTGAATTAGAAAAATGCTACAGAAGAATTCAATACGGTTTACATTTCAATAAAATGATTGCGCTATTGGAGCCTGAGCAAGCGACTGAAGAGAATTAAATCCATTCCAAATAAAAAGCAACATAAGCTAAAATAAAGATTCCTAATAAGAAAACATCTAATGTTGTTGGAAACAGCAGTGTCCTTAACAATTGATAAATGACAAGCGGCGCCATTGCGGCTTCTATAACAAACAAACACTGTCTTGCCCAGGGTGGAAGCCGATAACGATAATACCGAGCCATAAATTCACCTCATTTTAATTTACAAAGTATAAAAGCATGTAAATAGGGAATAATCCTTTCATATATGTTATGAAAATTTTATATTGCATGTGTCAAAAACAGTTGACGTTTTACGCAGCAATGGATAGAATATAGTATAATCAAATATTTATTTGTGAATGAAAGGGAAGAGTACAAAATAAACACCAACAGAAAGGGAAATATTTGCTGAGATTTTCCCAGGAAGGTTATTTTGGAAGGTCGCCCTTGACACAGTAGCTCTGAAATCTGAGTAAGAGATGCCGGTCTACAGCCGTTATGATGAAACAAGTGTACAAATGGGCAATTCATTTGTAAACAAAGGTGGTACCACGGAAGCAAACCCTTTTCGTCCTTTATTTAAGGAAGAAAAGGTTTTTTTGATTTTTTAAATATTGAAGGAGGATATGAATCATGACAGAAAAGCCAAAAACATTACCTGCAAAATATAATCCTAGTGAAGTAGAAGCCGGACGTTATCAGTTCTGGTTAGATGGGAAATTTTTTGAAGCAACGGGTGATCCAGAGAAAGAGCCATTTTCGATTGTTATACCGCCACCAAATGTAACCGGGAGACTTCACTTAGGTCATGCGTGGGATACAACCATGCAGGATACGATTACCAGAATGAAAAGGATGCAAGGCCTAGACGTGCTCTGGCTGCCAGGCATGGACCATGCTGGCATTGCTACGCAAGCAAAGGTTGAAGCCAAACTGAAAGAAATCGGCACCAATCGCTATGAGCTTGGACGAGAAAAATTTCTTGAACAATCCTGGGAGTGGAAGGAAGAATATGCTTCATTTATACGTTCTCAGTGGGAAAAGCTTGGTTTAAGTTTAGATTATTCAAGAGAGCGTTTTACATTAGATGCAGGGTTATCTAATGCAGTAAAAGAGGTTTTTGTTAAGCTTTATGAAAAAGGGCTTATTTACCGTGGAGAGTATATTATTAATTGGGATCCGGATACAAAAACAGCTTTATCTGATATTGAAGTGATCTATGAGGAAGTGCAAGGGAAGTTTTATCATTTCCGCTATCCGATAAAAGATAGTGATGAAGTAATTGAAATCGCAACAACACGTCCGGAAACCATGCTGGGAGACACTGCGGTTGCAGTTCATCCAAGGGATGAGCGTTACAAGCATTTGATTGGTAAAACTGTCATTCTGCCAATCGTCGGCAGAGAAATGGAAATTGTAGCAGATGAATATGTAGATCGCGAGCTTGGTTCTGGGGCAGTAAAAATAACCCCGGCACATGATCCAAATGACTTTGAAATTGGTAATCGTCACGACCTTGAACGTGTCCTCGTCATGAATGAAGACGGAACGATGAATGAAAACGCAGGTAAATATGAAGGAATGGATCGCTTTGAATGCCGTAAAGCAATTGTAGAAGATTTAAAAGCGCTTGGTGTACTAATTAATATAGAAGAGCGCATACATCAAGTTGGGCATTCAGAGCGCAGTGGGGCAGTGGTTGAACCTTATTTATCGACGCAATGGTTTGTTAAAATGCAGCCACTTGCCGATAAAGCGATAGAGCTGCAAAATAGCGAGGACAAAGTTCATTTCTTCCCAGAACGTTTTGAAAAGACATACCTTAATTGGATGGATAATATTAGAGATTGGTGTATTTCCCGGCAACTTTGGTGGGGACATCGCATTCCTGCCTGGTATCACAAGGAAACAAATGAAATCTATGTTGGAAAAGAGGCTCCAGATGATATTGAAAATTGGGAGCAGGATGAAGATGTGCTGGATACATGGTTTTCTTCCGCATTATGGCCGTTTTCCACAATGGGCTGGCCAGATACAAAGGCGGAAGATTTCCAACGTTATTTCCCGACAAATGTGCTCGTAACAGGCTATGATATTATCTTTTTCTGGATAGCTCGTATGATTTTCCAATCGAAGGAATTTACTGGCGAAAAGCCATTTAGTGATGTTTTAATTCATGGCCTCATTCGTGATTCCGAAGGCCGAAAGATGAGTAAATCACTTGGCAACGGTGTTGATCCTATGGACGTTATCGAGAAATATGGTGCAGATTCACTCCGTTATTTCTTGCTGACTGGTTCTACACCTGGGCAGGATCTGCGTTTCTATTGGGAAAAGGTGGAATCTACTTGGAATTTCGCTAACAAGATTTGGAATGCGTCCAGATTCTCACTAATGAATTTAGAAGGTTTCACTTATAAGGATATCGATTTAACTGGAGAGCTCTCCTTAGCAGATAAGTGGATCTTAACTCGTTTAAATGACACGATTGAACATGTTACCAAGAACACAGAAAAATATGAATTTGGTGAAGCGGGTCGTCATTTATATAACTTTATCTGGGATGAACTTTGTGACTGGTATATTGAAATGGCGAAGCTTGCGTTATATGGGGATGATGAAGCAAAGAAGAAAACAACACAAGCTGTTCTTGCTTATGTACTCGATCAGACCATGCGCTTGCTTCATCCTTTTATGCCATTTATTACGGAGGAAATCTGGCAGCAGCTGCCTCATCAAGGGGAATCGATTACAGTTGCTAGCTGGCCAGGGGTAAAGGAGGCATTCCATGATGAAACAGCTTCAAAGGAAATGACCCGATTAGTAGCGATTATTAAAACGGTACGTAATATTCGGGCGGAAGTGAATACACCAATGTCAAAGAAAATCAATATGCTTATTGAAGCAGAAAGTGATGCAATCGTTAAAGAGCTTGAGAAAGAACGCGAATATCTAGAGCGTTTCTGTAATACAGATGAATTAACGATTGCAACACATATTGATAATAAAGAAAAAGCTATGACTGCCGTTATCACAGGGGCAGAAGTCTTTTTACCACTTGAAGGGTTGATTGATTTTGATAAAGAAATCGCACGTCTTAAAAAAGAGTTGGATAAATGGACAAAAGAAGTAGAAAGAGTGCAGAAAAAGCTTTCCAACCAAGGATTTGTTGCGAAAGCCCCGGCAACAGTAGTAGAAGAAGAAAAGCAAAAGGAAATAGACTATCTGGATAAACAAGCAAAAGTCAAAGCGCGTCTAGAAGAATTAAAAAGCTAATTAAAAAGCAGAATCTCCAATTTGGAGATTTTGCTTTTTACAGTTTACAGGTTTGACATAAAACAAGATAACTACAGTCTTCACTTTACAATTATCAGAAAGATGTTAAAATATATTTATGTAAATAATTTATTTATTTGCATAAATCAGAATTATTGGAGGTGAAAACATGAAAAAATTCTAGTAGCAGCAATTATTTTATTTACATCTATGATAGCATTTTCATCTGTGAGCGAGGCGGCATCTGTAAGTCCTTCAACTCAAACTATTCGCGGTTCAACTGCGACCGCTAATTGGAGTTTCGTTTGGAATCAATCTGGTGCCCATTCAGTTTCTTTTAAATCTGGCAACAATACTAGTTATAAAATTGTAGATTCTAATAATACAGCTGGCTCCATAAGGATTAGTCACACATATTATAGTCAAAATGCTTACATGACTTACAAGCCAGGATTTAGTTGCTTGAGTTCCAACATAATGAGCATGCTTTATTTCCTCTGCCTGTTACATATCATCATTTAGTAGGGATTGACTCAGTAGAGGAGAGTAAATTATCGGGAATTCGTTTTACAGGTATTGAATATGGTAAAGAAGAGAAAGGAATTGTTCAAAGTGATACGGGAGCAGGTCCTGAATTGCTCGAGAATGTGTATATCATTCCCGTAATGCAACTGCAGAATCGTGATATAGCAGTAAAAGCCAAGGTTAGAATCGGAGAATTACCTTTCACGAAAGAGGATACACACAAATTTTTAGAAAAATACGATGTAAATGAAATTATACAGTTAATGGACTTTGGTGATCCGAATAATCAGCAATTTATTGAAGAGATACATTCCACTCCAAAAACGAACGAGATTTCCCATGATTTAGATTTATCAGGAATACTTAAACCTTTTAATGCGAAAGCAGCAGGCATCGTTGTAACGGAGAATGGTGAACTATTGGATATGGAAGAGTATGCTGAGAATATAAACTATGGTTATACTGTAAGCTGGAATAAAACCACGAAATACTATTTAGTTGATCCAATTGAATATCAACGAACAGCGAATGGTTTACGTGCAGAGAAATTGGGGGAAGAAAATGGGATTCCGATTTACCATTCGATGGAAGAAAAAGGGATGAGTATTTTTGATTCGGAAGAAAATTTTGAAGTACTAGACATACTAACAGATGCAGTAGGGTATTATGAAATCGATGAAGTCCAAGAAACTTTGTCATCCAGTCCATTAGGTATCTATCAATTAGAACCAGTTAAGTATACAGATGAATCAGGGGAAGAAACTACGCTTACCCCTACTTTTACTGCAGGAAGCTTTGTCACAGCACCAGCTGAAGGTGTAACGAATATCGAATCGGCAGAGTTTGTAAAGGGAGACAAACCAATTGATGCAATCCGAGTGAAGATAGCTGGTTTTAACGACTACTCTCCAGAAGCTGCGAAGAAGATTGAAAAAATTGCAGACGAAATTACTGAAATGGGTTTGCATGTTGATGTAGTGGCTGGTTCTTCTCTACAGACAATTGATGTAGAGGTCGAAGGGGTTGGAACGGTTCAAGAATCTTGGACCACATTAGGTGCCTCTGGAGATATTGTCGGACAATGGGATATTACCAATCTTTTGCTTGCGGTTATTTTCATCGTTCTTTCCATGATTTATGTTATCAATCGCATTAAAATATGGAGTACCGATAAAACGGAAGCAATCGAACGTTTTAAAATCCTTGGCTGGGATTATAACAATATCAAGAGACTCTATCGAAAAGAAATATATGGGTTACTACTTATCTCTATTCTATTATCGTTGTTGGTTGTTACAGGTTTCATGTATACAAACGAGCAATATCTCACTTTATTTCTGATTCAAGTATGTACGATCAGTGTACTTGTTTTCATTATTTTAATTTTAGTTGAGCAACAACTTTATCAGATATTGGTAGGGAAGACAAGGGGAAAAATTCAAAAGTTCGTGTAACCTCTTCTTTAGTCGTACGGAATGTATGGTATTATCGTACCAATATTCTATCAATATTTTTACAAATACTATTAGTAAGCTCCTTAGTATCTATTGTTTACTTATCGTTAACACAATCAGTTAGTCAATCGAATCTTACACTACTAGGACAATATGTAAATGCTGGAGTCAGCGACTGGAATAAATTGATTATTGTGGGGAGCTATATTTTAACAGTCATTACATTAGTTGAAAATATGAGTACGATGTTAATTGAACGTAAAGGAGAAATCGATAACTTTAAAATTCTAGGATGGAATCTCTCTTCTATTAAACGGATGTATTTAAAAGAAATCTCTTTATGGGCAGGTGTAGCACTGGCAATCGGAAGTATTCTCAGTTTCTGTCTATTCTTTATTTTTTATCCGGTAAGTATAAAAAGCATTGCTTTTATCCTGTTAACAGGAATAGGTTTATATATCTTGATTATCATTGTCTCGTATAGCATTTTAAGAAATAGATTGCAGCATTTTGCTGCTTAACGGGATTTTTCTGCCTGTTACTAGTCTAATGAAAGACATTGGGTAACAGGCTTTTTCTTGTTCAAGCATTTAATTGTTTCAAAATATGTGCAGTGTATTTTTCTAATAAGTTTATATTAGTTAGCTTACTTAATGTTCTTGAACCGACAATATCTTCAATTTCATTAAAGAGCAGCTCACCATTTTTTCCAATCAGAAAATCAATGCCTACTAAATCAAAGTCAAAATGAGCAATCATTTTTTGGATTATTTTTTTCTCTTGTTCCGTAAGCTGATAAAGTGAAGCATTGCCACCTAGGGTATAGTTAGCTCTAAAATCAATATTGCTTTCCCGCAGTACACTAGTGATAATTTCTTTTCCGATGACAAATACGCGTAAATCCTTGCCAAGCTGAACATCAGCTGTTTGGATAATCAGCTGTTCACTTAGTTTATCCTTGCATTGCTCCCATTCTGTTGTGTTTTTAATGTAAAAAACTTCTTTGCCACCTCTGCCATGGACATTTTTAATCACAAATGGATAGGCAAGAGGTGGTTGTGTGGGCAATTCTGCTTTTGCGAAATAGAAAGTATCCATCATCGGAACTTCAAGCTGGCTCACATAATGATGGGTTAAGCCTTTATGATTACAAATTCTTGCCACCTCTGCAGAGTTAAAAACAGTCGTTCCTAGCCGCTCTAAATGCAGGCTAAGCAATGGATCGATTGTCCGAACAACCGCTGCTTGAGGCGGTGATATGGGAGTATTGTCTTTAAAGATAGCAGGCTTGTTTTGCCGAATGCCGATTAACAGATCCTCACGAAGTACCAGTGTCATTTGCAGATTTTGCTTCCTTGCTTCACTAATAAACCACTGAATATAGTCATGATTCTTCTCTGCATCTGCTTTTCGATAGATTAACCATGCCTCCATTTATCGTTCACCTCGTTATCTTTTTTAAAATATATTTGATGATCTTATTTGCAGCATTAATTCCCGTGCAATCAAGTAAATTCCGAATATGGGCATTGGAATTGACTTCACAAATAACAGGTGAGTTCGTACCAAATAATAAATCAACACCAGCAAAATCAGCACCAATTGCTTGCGTTGCTTGAACGGCTAGTTGCTTTTCTTCCTCCGTGGGCTGATAAGGTTCCATGGTTCCACCTGCAGTAATATTTGCCCGGAAATCATGGAGCGACTTTCTCTTCATTCCAGCAATCACTTGATCTCCAACAACTTGTAAACGAATATCAACACCATAGCTCGTTGTAATACATTCTTGAAAAATAAATGGTATATTTCCTAATGCATTTACTTTTTTATAGAGTGCTTCTTTATTGTCGATAAGATATACCTGTTCCCCGAAAGAACCAAAAGCTTCTTTAATAATCATCGGGAACCCGAGCGCATGAATAGCTTGTTCCATCATTTTCTCTGTAAAGCTTCCTTCATTGAAAATCTTTGGCGCAATAATCGTTTTGGGTATTGGCAGTTTTAAACGTGCTAATGCTTGATATGTTGCAATTTTATCATCACTTATAGCGATAGCTGTGGACGAGTTAAAAACCGGAATACCTAAATACTCCAGCTGTTTGGCTAAATAAATATCCTTATCCGTAAACACGATATAATCTGGAACTTCCTTTTCAGGTAAAATATCTAGCCCTGCAGTAGACAAAAGACTTACTCGTTCATTGTTTTTAATAATTTCTGTTTTACTATTATATGTATCAGCAGCTGCTTGGAGCATCTCTGCGTAATCAAGAAATTTATTTCCTGGCAAATTGCCGTTATAGATAATCCATCCTGTTGTATTCAATTTTTTGTATCCTTTCTGCTATAATTAACTTGACTAATAGATGAAAGCGGTGTTTCTATGTTTTCTACAATACATGAGGTAGAAGCGTTTTTCAATCAGCGAGGAGCTTTGGGAATAAAACCGGGATTAGAGCGGATTCATGAATTATTATTACTTCTAGGAAATCCTGAAAGGAAAATGAAGGCAATCCATGTGGCTGGAACGAATGGAAAGGGTTCTATCATACATTTTCTCAATGCGGCACTTCGGGCAAATGATTATCGTACGGGAATTTTTACTTCCCCCAGTTATACAGGGTTGACCGGGCATATTTTTCTAAATGATACCGCAATTTCTGACAGAGATTTTATAAATATTATAAATGATATGCATCCACATATTCTGCTGATGGACAAGCAGGACATGGCACCATCCGAATTTGAAATTCTTACTGCAGCGGCTTTTGTTTACTTAGCGGATCAATGCGATATTGTTCTTGTTGAAACTGGGATGGGCGGACGTTTTGATACAACGAATTCGGTTAAACCAATTCTGTCGATTATCACGAATATTGCTTTAGATCATATGACTTATTTAGGTAGTACGCTGGAAGAAATTGCTTTTCATAAGGCAGGTATTATTAAAGCGCATGTACCAGTCATTTTAGGAGAGATGGAAGAAGCTTGCCTCCGGGTTATAAAAAAGGAAATAGAAAAGCAGGATGCAGTTTATTATATGCTCGGGAAACACTTCTTTTTTCAAGAGCTGAATCATGCGCAAAAAATGAGCTGGAGAAGTGAAAAAAAACAATTTTCACTTACACTAACCATGCAAGGTACACATCAACTAAAGAATGCAGCAATTGCTTTGCGGGCATTAGAAGAAATAGAGAAGGCAGGTTTTGTGCTCAATTGGGATCAGGCAATCACTGCTTTGTCGAAAACAAAAGCACCTGGCAGATATGAGGTTATTCATGAAAATCCGACAGTAATTGTAGATGCTGCGCATAATCCTGATGGAATAAAGACTTTTATTCAAACAACAGAAAATTTATATGGTCACTCCAAAAAACAACTGATCACAGCCATGTTTAAGGATAAAGATACAAAAGAAATGCTGCGATTATTGGGTGAGCATTTTACACAAGTTACCTTAACATCTTTTGACCATCCTCGTGCAGCTAGTGCTAAGTATTTATATGAGCAAACGACAACTATACAGAAAAATTATTACGAAAATTGGATAGAGGCTGTCGATAAAGCCTTAGAAAAGGATGAGCAGTGCTTTATTACGGGGTCATTGCATTTTATTACGCTTGTTCGTGATTATTTTCAGGAGAAAGGTAAATAAATGTAGAAAAATTTTTCTTTCGAGCTGACAGTATTCATCTATCTTTTTACCTTCCTTATGCTAGATTAGAGCAAAGTCATTCTGGCAGGGAGTGAAAGGATGAATAAAGACCAAAAGAAAAATCAGCAATTTGATAGAAAGGCTCTGGAAGAAGACCATCCTTTTCAGGCTATATATGATGGAAATGCTGTGAAGCATA
This sequence comes from Oceanobacillus sp., assembly GCA_032085455.1. GTDB lineage: Bacteria > Bacillota > Bacilli > Bacillales > Amphibacillaceae > Oceanobacillus. The sequence continues at coordinate 184,553 of DAMDKS010000002.1, read as the reverse complement.
ATCAGGAAAAAAAAGTACACGTATTTCATCGGCCGGAAACAAAGCGGAAATCACAAAACGCAAGATTCATTCCATTCATTCTAACCACTGTGATTGCAAGTGTCGTTGGTGTATTCCTTGGAATGACTATTTTAAAGCTTTTCGTTTTCATGGATGACGAACCCGTCGCAGAGAATAATTATTCTGAGGAAATAACTTCTGCTGTTCCGGATGAGAATATGGAAACAGATGGATACGAAGTTCCTGCGCTCTCAGTCTATATGCTTCAAGCTGGTGTCTTTATGGACAAAGATAATGCGGAGGAATGGTTAAGTTATTACGAAACAAATCAGCTCCCTCATATTATTTGGGAGCAGAATAACCAGTACTATCTATTTACAGGTATTTATTCAACCGAAGATGAAGCAAAGCTGGAAGCAGAGGAATGGAAGGAAGAAGGGTATGAGATTTTTGTCAAACCATGGAGTACATCAGATGGTGGGATGAATCTGACAGCAGAGGAGGGAAAATGGCTGAAGCAATTTGTGGATGTTTTACAAACTTCCCTGCAAGAGAAGGATATAGAGGATTTAATTGAAACGACAAGCAATGCACCTGCCTCAGAACAGCTTGCAGATCTGCTTCATAAAATACAAGCGGGAGAAGGAGATAGTCGAGAGCAGTTCTATCTTGATATTTTTTATTTATATGAACAGCTGGGAAAAGATATATAAAGTAAATCTCAATAGGAAAAGCCTTCTGATTATGTAAGTATACTCAGAAGGTTTTTCTATTTTTGAGCGTTTGAAGGAGTAAAAAAGAAATCTTGGCAAGTTGTCTTATTTGCAGAAGCTGGTAATGTGAAATAAAAGAAAGGAGGATGATGAATGACAATTATGATTAAGGATGTACCAAAGGAAGACAGACCAAGGGAAAGGGCTGTTCGTTTAGGTGCGAATCATTTAACGAATCAGGAATTATTGGCGATTTTGCTTGGGAGCGGATCCAGGGCAGAATCTGTTATGACTTTAGCTGGACGTGTTTTAATGCATTTTGAAGGATTGAAGCTGCTTCATGATGCCACAATTGAAGAATTAACAGCTATTAAAGGGATTGGACATGCAAAAGGTGTCCAGATTTTAGCTGCAATTGAGCTGGGAAAGCGGATGAGTCAATATAAATCGGATGAAAGATATGTCATTCGCTCACCTGATGATGGCGCTAATTTTATCATGGAAGAAATGCGAATGCTAAAGCAGGAACATTTCGTTGCTCTTTTTCTTAATACGAAAAATCAAATTATCCATCGGCAAACCATTTTTGTAGGAAGCCTTAATGCCTCAATTGTCCATCCTAGGGAAGTTTACCGCGAAGCAGTAAAAAGAGCCGCCGCATCAATCATTGTTGCGCATAATCACCCCTCCGGAGTGCGCCTGCAAGGTGCGTAAATTTAGCGATTTCAATTGAAATCTAGAACTTCTTACAATGTTCTATGGTCAGCATCTTACCTTGAGAGGAAACTCATAGAGGGAACATAGCATGATGTGAAAAGGAGAAAAGACGACAAAGCTATCCAAGTCGAGTCAGTTCTTCAGACCAAATGATGTATGGTAAAAGCTATACTGCCTGAATCCTAGACGAATGAGCAATGGGTGCGCCATTACTTACGATAGCTAACAAGTGATGAGGATAAAATGGGAGACGTATTTCCTGAGCGTCTGTTGGAAATTGCCGCTTTCCTGTCCATAGTAAGATTTATCCTTCAATCTTCCACTAGAAGAAACCGTCGAAAGGGATACCTAACCATCATGTATCTAAATTTATGTCACAATGCAGGGATTATCTAAGTGCGAGTGCCTAATGGCTATTAGACGTAGGTCTATGAAAATCGCATATGATAACGGAGTTTTTATAGTACCCAACGTTTGCTCGTAATGAGTTTAGCAGGGGGAAGAAAAACAGGTTGATGTTAGCGTCAACGAGAAAGGAGTCATGAATATGGCAACTAATCCATTTCGGCAGTTGGACGTTATAAGGGATGTTTCTCAAAATGGTCGCAAGGTAACAGATTGCTATCGTCTAATGTATAACAAAGAGTTGTGGATAAAGGCTTACGCTAAGTTATATCCCAATGCAGGAAATCTTACGAAGGGAACTACTGAAGAAACAATTGATGGGTTCAGTTTACAAAAAATCAATGAAATTATCGAACAGTTAAAAACTGAGACATTTCGTTTCTCTCCTGTAAGAAGAGTCTACATTCCAAAATTTAATGGTAAGAAACGACCATTAGGAGTGCCAAACTTTCGAGACAAACTTGTCCAAGAAGTTATGAGAATGATTGTGGATAATATCTACGAACCTGTCTTCTCTAATAACTCACATGGGTTTAGAGAAGGAAGAAGTTGTCACACAGCCCTATCGCAAATCAAAAACACTTGGAAAGGTTTGACTTGGTGTATTGAAGGAGATATTAAAGGTTTTTTTGATAATATCAATCACCAAATCCTCATCAAGATGATTTCCAAGAAAATTGAAGATAGAAGGTTTCTGCTACTCATTCACAACGCACTGATGTGTGGCGTAATGGAAGATTGGCAGTTTAACAAAACGTATAGTGGAACGCCACAAGGAGGAATCATTTCCCCGTTACTGGCGAACATCTACCTTCATGAGTTTGACTTGTTTATGGAAGAACAAATGAAGAAATTTGATAGCGGAAGACTTCGGGAAAGAAGTAAAAAATCTAAGGCTTTGAAATCAAGCATTTACACTGTAAGAAGGAAAATCCGAAGGGCGGATGAGAAATTCGGGCATATGCTTTGGGGAGGACGTTCGATGTTGGTTGAACAAATCCGAGAACTAAAGAGGAAAAGCCTGACAGTCCCATCTGTTGATCCAATGGACGAAAATTATCAAAGAATGAAGTACGTTCGTTATGCTGACGATTGTGTTATTGGAATTGCAGGCAATAAAGAGCATGCAATGAAGATAAAAGAGACGGCAGGGAGATTTCTTGAAGAAGAATTGGCACTAGAACTGAGTGAAGAAAAGACGCTTGTTACACATCTAGAAAATCCTGTCCCGTTCTTAGGATATGAATTCCGAACGTGGCAAGAAGTGAAAGTAAAACGTGTAAAATATAAAAATCACGGACAGCCAATTAAGAAAAGAACATTATCGGGCGCGATTAAACTAGAAATCCCTTCAAAGAAAATAAAAGATTTTGCCTTGAAAAACAACTATGGAAACTTGGATGATTTCAAAATAACGCATAGAACAAAACTTATCAATAACTCAGAGTTAGAAGTTTTAATGACCTATAATGCGGAGTTGCGGGGTATCGCCAACTACTATAAGCTAGCGAATAACTATCATCACTTGGACAGATTATTCTATTTAGCAGAAAGTAGTTTTATCAAGACGATGGCTAATAAACGACGAAGCACCTCGGGAAAAGTAGCAAATAGTATGAGAAAGCATAAGCAAGGTGTGTTATGTCTTGTACGCTATGATAAAAAGGGCAATGAAATTCCCCATCAATTTGTAAGGTTGAAGGATTTGCCTAAATCAAAAGGTGCAATAAAAGCAGATTCAACTCAATCCGATATTATCCCAAATGTACACAAATATTCGGGTAGGACAGAGTTTGAAAAACGATTATTAGCAAACCAATGTGAAGCTTGTGGGACAAAAGAAGGTCAAATGGAAGTCCATCATATACGGAAACTAAAAGACTTGAAGAAAAAGAAAAATCTCAAGTATTTAGAACGTATTATGATTGAACGAAACCGAAAAACCTTAGTTCTATGCTACGACTGTCACCATAAACACCATGAAAAGCAAGTCTCGATTAATCAGCTGGAGAGCCGTATACGCTGAAAGGTGTACGTACGGTTCGGAGGGGGGAATTGTGAAACCTATTATGGAAACATAATAAGGCGTATGATTCCTACCCTACGATCCAACTCCTTCACAGGAAGATATTCAAGTAACGAGGAGGTTAGTTGAATCAGGGAAAATGATTGGCATTGAATTACTTGATCATTTAATTATTGGAGATAGAAAATTTGTATCATTAAAGGAAAAAGGATATTTATAATTTAGTTTAGCAATTTCACAAGTTGTTCCAGTAAAATTTTGCTGGAGCACTTTTTTTCACTCATTATAAAATACCTCTAATCCAATAGTGTAAATAGAGTAATTTATACTTTTTTATATCGTTGAAAAATAAAAAACGAGAAATAATATAAAGACAAGCTTTATTACACTATCTATTTTGCTATTTTTTTCGTATAATATTATAGGGATTAATTATCTAGCGCCATTTTTCTTTTTTTGATCTGAAAGTGGCGCTTCTTATCATTTTTCATGTAAAACAAGGTTTGCATCATATATAATAAATCGATATAGTTAAGCTACATATTGATGAAATGAGAGCGGAGAGGGAGATTGGTTTGGCAAAGTTTAGTTTTTCGCAAGACTTAGGCATTGATTTAGGTACTGCCAATACATTAGTATTTGTTAAAAGCAAGGGAGTAGTTGTTAGTGAACCATCTGTTGTTGCCAAAAATACAGATACTGGAAGTATCGAAGCAGTAGGCAGCGATGCACGGAATATGATTGGAAGAACCCCCGGGAATATATCTGTCATTCGTCCAATGAAGGACGGAGTTATTGCTGATTATGAGACTACAGCTGCAATGATGCGTTACTATATGAAAATGGCGATGCGACGACGCTCTGTTTTTGCGAGAAAACCGAATGTAATGATTTGTGTTCCATCAGGCATTACAATGGTAGAAGAGCGTGCAGTGATTGACGCAACTAAACAAGCAGGTGCTAAGGAAGCTTTTACAATTTCTGAGCCATTTGCAGCTGCCATCGGAGCGGGTCTTCCTGTATGGGAGCCCACAGGAAGTATGATTGTTGATATTGGTGGTGGAACGACAGAGGTTGCAGTCATTTCACTTGGTGGCATCGTTACAAGCCAGTCGACTCGCATTGCGGGAGATGAGATGGATGAAGCCATTATTAATTATATTCGAAAAGAGTATAGTTTATTAATTGGTGAACGTTCAGCAGAATCGATTAAAATGGATATCGGTTCAGCTGGAGAAGTAATAGAGGATGCTGAAACGGACATTCGTGGCCGGGATTTACCCACTGGTTTACCAAAAACAGTTACAATTACTGCTAAAGAGATTGCTATCGCATTAAGTGATACTGTGGCGACAATTATCGAAGCTGTAAAGAATACACTGGAAAAAACGCCTCCGGAGCTAGCTGCTGACATTATGAATCGTGGCATTGTCTTATCAGGTGGGGGAGCTTTACTAAAGAATATTGATCAGATTATTAGTCACGCGACGAATATACCTGTCTTTATTGCAGATGAGCCTTTAGAAAGCGTTGCGGTTGGTACAGGAAAATCTATTGATTATATCCAGCATTTTCGGGATTCAAGTGTGTCAGCTCAATCTTCAAAAAATTAAGTAGGTGTTTTCATGCGATTTTTTAGAAATAAACGATTGTTTATCTTTTTGATTGGTTTTATTATACTTGTTGTACTAATTGGCTATTCATTACGAGATCGGGTAAATGTTACATTTGCTGAGGAATTTATTAATGATACAGTAGGCTGGATTCAGCATGCAATCCATATTCCGGTTAACTTTACAACAGAAGTAATTACAAATATCCAGGATTTTCGAAACACATATGAAGAGAATCAAATCTTAAAAGAGCAGCTTAGCCAATATAAAGGTTTAGTGTATGATGTTCAGGAAATAGAAAAAGAAAATGAAGAATTACGGGCTGCATTAGACTTAATTGAATCCGACTCTATTCGAAGCGGTGAAGCAATCCAAGCGATTGTTATATCTAGATCGCCAGAGCGTTGGTTAGAACAGGTAACTATCAATAAAGGAAAAGAACATGGAGTTCAGGCAAATATGCTCGTAATGACGGCTGATGGTATGATTGGAAAGGTTCAATCAGCAAATAAATTTACCTCTACAGTAAAATTATTAACTGGATTCGACCAATTTAACCGAATTTCAGCAATGGTCTCTCGGGAAAAAGGTGCAAATATCTTCGGAATGATAGAAGGTTTTGATCCGGAAACAGATGCGTTAATGTTTCGCATTATCGAGGAATCAAAGCAGGATATTAAAGAGGATGAACTTGTTGTTTCTTCAGGAATGGGCGGTGTTTTTCCAGCTGGAGTAACGATTGGAACTGTTAAAGAAGTTGTTTCAGACCAATATGGATTAACTCAAATTGCATTAGTTGAACCAGCATCTGATATGTATGATATTAATCATGTTATCGTTCTTGACCGGGAAGTTAATCGTGATCAATCAGAAACAGCTGATGACACAGAAGTTTCTGAGGGGGAAGCTGAGTAATGAAAAAACTATACTTGCCCCTTATTCTGTTTATCCTCCTTGTTTTAGAGGGACTTGCCATCAATCTGCTTCCGAAAGAGATTGCTTTAAGTGAATACCTGATTATTGCACATTGGGTACTTGCATTTTTAGTATATATTGCAGTTTATTATGATTCGGGATCAACCTATTACTCCGTTTTCTATGCTTTCCTTTTTGGATTGCTAATTGACATTCTATATACGGGTATTCTGGGTGTTTACATGTTTTCTTATGGATTAATCATTTATATCATCCATGGTTTACAGAAATTTCTTCAACGAAATTTCTTTGTATTAATATTGCTTGGCATCTTAGCTTTTCTGATGGCTGATTTATTTATCTACTTTGTATATTCTGTTGTCGGGATTACGGAAATGGTGTGGAAAGATTATTTATTACAGAGACTTCTTCCTACAATATTTTCGAACCTGTTATTTTTCCTTATTCTATTTCCCGTATTTAAGAAAAGCATTGTTAGATGGGGAAATGAACAATTGGATAAAGGAAATTAACTTTTTACATAGAGGCGGATACATGCTCAAAATAAAGAGGTGATCTACTTGCATGAAAAGAAACAATTGATAACAATCAAAGGAACGAAGGAAGGGCTAAGCTTGCTAATCGATGATGACGCACCTTTTTCAGATGCGCTAATTGAACTGGAGAATAAGCTGCTTTCAACTAGCCAAGATAGAGATGAACCAGAAGTGTCGGTAAAAGTGCAATCAGGAAACCGCTATTTGGATTCTGATAAACAGGCAGAGCTTCGTAAAATAATTGAAGAAAATCATCATTTTAAAATTGCCTCGATTGAATCGAATGTCGTTCACCGCGACGATGCATTGCGCTGGAAAGAAGAAAGTGAAATTAAGGTAGAGAACCGAATTGTCCGTTCAGGTCAAATACTGAAGGTTACTGGCGATTTATTGCTGATTGGTGATGTTAATCCAGGCGGGAAAGTCGTGTCTACTGGCAATATATATATTATGGGCAATCTATATGGAATCGCTCATGCCGGCTTTAAAGGGGATCGAAATACATTTATAGCAGCCTCATTCATGAAACCGACTCAGCTTCGGATTGCTGATTATATTAGCCGTGCACCTGATTATGAGTCAGAAGGTGTTTATATGGAATGTGGTGTGATTGATGAAAATGAAGATAAAATAATCATTGATCGGCTGCAGATTCTTTCAAAGAAACGGAACGAAGTAAGCAGGTTCGAGAGGAGAATGCAAAATGGGTGAAGCTATTGTAATTACATCGGGAAAAGGTGGAGTGGGTAAGACGACCACTACAGCGAATATTGGAACGGCACTTGCATTGATGGAGAAAAAAGTATGTTTAATTGATACTGACATCGGTTTGCGCAATCTTGATGTTGTTATGGGATTAGAAAATCGAATTATTTATGATATTATCGATGTTATTGAAGGGCGCTGCCGCTTAAATCAAGCATTAATCCGGGATAAGCGTTTCGATACACTTACTTTGTTGCCAGCAGCGCAAACAAATGATAAATCAGCTATATCTGTTAATGGGATGAAAGAAATTATAGCTGAGCTGAAGCAAGAATATGATTATATTATTATCGATTGTCCTGCAGGAATTGAACAAGGTTTTCAAAATGCAATTGCCGGGGCAGATCGGGCAATTGTTGTTACCAATCCTGAAAAGTCGAGTGTGCGGGATGCTGATCGAATTATTGGACTTCTTGAGCAGCAGGATATGACTGAAGCGCCACGACTTGTAATCAATCGAATTCGCAGTAATATGATAAAAAGTGGCGATATGCTTGATATTGATGATATTGTCCAATTATTATCGATTGATTTAATTGGTATTGTGGTCGACGATGAAGAAGTGATAAAAGCTTCTAATAATGGTGAACCAGTTGCACTTAAACCAAATTCAAAAGCTTCTATTGCGTACCGTAACATTGCTAGACGGATTCTTGGTGAAAGTGTACCTTTACAAGCATTAGACGAAGAGAAAAGTGCTTTTCAAAAGTTTAAAGCAATATTCGGAAAACGTTCATAATAATCCATCAGCCGATGCTTAAATGCATCGGTATTTTTTTGCTGATCTTTCCCTGTTGAATGTTCTTAAAATAGGACTTGTCTCATATATATTAGCAGAATATGAAAGACGGTGATTGCCATGAGCAAAGATGTGAAAAAGGTTCGGAAAGCGATTGAACAACGAAAAAAGGTGCGGCAGCATGCTATTCCGAGTGTGAAAGATGATGCTGTTCTTTTCCATGATGCGGAAGAAAAACATGGGTTCCCTCCTGCGATTAATGGATATGCAGTGGGAAGGAAAGAAAATGAAAATAAAGAAGTTTACTCGAATCTAATGTTTAAAGCAATTTTCGCAGGCATCTTATTTTTCTCAACCGCATTACTAATTCACACGGACAAGGCTATGTTTGCAAAACCGCAGGAATTAGCAGTGAGCTTATTGCAAGATGAGTTTCCTTTTGCCAAAGTCAATGTCTGGTATCAGGATATTTTTGGCAGTCCATTAGCTTTTTCTCCACAGCCAGAGACAAGTCCTAAAATGGAGCATGGAGGAGTAATGCCTGTCAGCGGTGATATCACGGAGACATTTCAAGTAAATGGAAAGGGCGTGAAAATTTCGCCTGGAAGAGAAGTAGATGTTTCAGCACATCAGGATGGGGTGGTTGTTTTTGCCGGGAAGACAGCTGATACGGAAAAAACAATTATCGTGCAGCATGCTGATGGAACAAATTCCAGTTATGGCTTTTTAAAGGATTTTGATGTGCATATGTATCAATATGTAACAGCAAATCAGCGAATCGGCAAATTTACTCCTGATGCAGGACGGGAAGCGATGTATTTTTCAATTGAGAAAGAGAATTTATTCTTGGATCCTGTTGAGGTAATTGAGGTGGACGATGTTCCGTAAAGCTTTTCCGCCCCTTCATTTTCATCCAGTATTGATTCTTTTTATTTTTATTTCCATTCTGACAGGAACATTTATGGAGTTATCTATCATATTTATTATTGTATTCATCCACGAAATGGGTCATTATTTTATGGCTAAAGCCTTTAAATGGCGCGTAAGAAAGGTTATGCTTTGGGTATTTGGCGGGGTGATGGAGACGGAGGAGCACGGTAATCAATCTATCAAGGAGGATATACTTGTTACGATAGCTGGACCAATCCAGCATATTTTTATTTATATTCTTCTTTTCTTTTTATTAGAAAGCGGTATTTTAAGTGAAGTTATTTTTAATATGGCGATGTCCTATAACACTGTCATTTTATTATTTAATTTACTTCCAATCTGGCCCCTCGATGGAGGAAAGCTCCTATTTACCTTGCTTTCTGTGAAATACCCTTATCGTAAAGCTTTGGAAGGAATTATTATTTTATCGATGATTCTAAGTATTTCGTTTATTATATTGCATATTATCTTTTACTCGTTTACACTTAGCTTTACCCTGATTATGCTTTTTCTTTTTATAGAAAATCGTTTGGAATGGAAGCGGAGATTCTATATTTTTATGCGTTTTCTTTTAGAAAGATATAAAGGAAATCATGCCGTTCGAAAGCTGGAAGTACTGCATCTTCCAGGTAATGTATTATTAATGGAAGCGTTCACCCTCTTTAAAAGAGAAAAAAAGCATACGATTGCTATAAAAGATAATAAAAATTTGAACCGTATTGACGAAACAGACTGTTTGCATGCCTATTTTCATGAAAAACAATATGACAAGCAAATGAATGATATATTCAGCTGAAAAAAAGTATACTTGACACAAGTTACGAAAACATGGTAACATCATTATGTTATTCATCGTAGCACCAGTGCTACAACCGCACAGAACAGGTTGGTAAACTCTATTGGAGTACCTGTATGGCGAGTCTTAGTTAATTAAGGAGGTGCAAGTATGTACGCAATTATTGAAACAGGCGGTAAGCAGGTTAAAGTTGAAGAAGGGCAAGAAATCTATGTTGAAAAGATTTCTGCAGATCAAGATGAAGTAGTTACTTTTGATAAAGTTCTTTTCGTTGGTGGAGATGCTGTAGTAAAAGTTGGTGCACCATTTGTTGATGGAGCAACAGTAACAGCTAAAGTCGAGAAACAAGGACGTCAAAAGAAAGTTACTGTTTTCAAATATAAACGAAGAAAGAACTATCATCGCAAACAAGGTCACAGACAGCCTTATACAAAAGTAGTAATCGATAAAATTAATGCTTAAAGGTTGATTTAAGTGATTCAAGTAACGGTTAAACGGAATGGTCAATATATTCAGTTGATTGAGCTCACTGGACATGCCGAAAGTGGGCCGTATGGCTATGATTTAGTTTGTGCAGGGGTTTCAGCTGTTTCCATAGGAACAGTTAATGCGGTTATGGAATTAACGGATATAGACATAAACGTAGAGCAGGGCAGAGAAGGTGGCTATCTATTAGTCACTATACCTGAAATGCTTCATGGTAAAGATATGGAAAAAGCACAGCTTCTTTTTGAAGGGATGCTTGTTTCCTTGAAATCCATTGAGAATGATTATGGCAATTTTATTTATATACAGGATGAATGAGGAGGTGCAGCCAAATGCTACGTCTAGATTTACAGTTCTTTGCAACGAAAAAGGGTGCAGGCAGTACTAGGAACGGACGTGACTCTGAGTCAAAACGTCTTGGCGCAAAACGTGCAGATGGACAATTTGTAACTGGTGGATCTATTTTATATCGCCAACGTGGTACAAAAATCTATCCAGGTGAAAATGTAGGTCGTGGTTCAGATGATACACTTTACGCAAAAGTGGATGGTGTTGTTAAATTTGAACGCTACGGTCGTGATCGTAAAAAAGTAAGTGTACTTCCTATTGCACAGGAAGCATAATAAATAATAAATGAAATCCCGGCCAACATTGGTTGGGATTTTTTGTATGCCCGAATTAACTGGCAGTAAGACCCCCGCTTCAAGAATTCAAGGTGAAAATGAGAATTGTAAGTGGGGGATAACTGCCAGTAAATCCCGATTGGTCCAACTGACATTAGTGGGGGATGAAAAAAACCCACTGAATGAAGTTTCACTTTATAAATAAAGTTATTGGTGAAGTATCTGTTTATTTCTGCTATACTTTCTATATCAATAGGGGGTTTAGCGAATGAAGACAGAAGATGTTGTGAATTTAATTCAGCATTATCGCCACGATATTCTAAATCAATTGCAGGTTGTCCAAGGATATGTTAAAATTGGTAATTTAAAAAAAGTTGATGACAGCATGTCGCAGCTCCTGGAATATTTTTATCAGGAAAGAAAGTTATTAAATTTGAATATGCCGAATGTATTACTGTGGTTCCTTCAATTTAGGGAGAGATATGAAAACTTTAGATTGACGTATGACATCGACATCGAGAATAAAGAAATGAAAACAGCAGACCATTTTATTATAGAGAGACTCGAAAAAATAATGGAAGATGTACAAAAGTGCTGCAAAGATGATATGCTTTATCAAGTAGAAATTGAATTTAAAGATAATCTGGATGCCTGTGAAATTTCTGTATATGTTGATACATATTCAAGGGGAACAGATTTAAAGCAATTGGTTATAGAAGATATTGACATTAACGTGACTGCTGATGAACGAAGATACAGTTTTGCTGTTTCTGTCTTTAATGAGGTGAAGTAAATGTTTGTTGATAGTGTAAGTGTATATGTAAAAGCAGGAGACGGTGGGAACGGGCTGGTTGCCTACCGCAGAGAAAAGTATGTGCCAATGGGCGGTCCAGCTGGTGGTGATGGCGGAAATGGCTCAGATATCATATTTATAGTAGATGAGGGCTTGAATACATTGATGGATTTCCGTTATAAGCGTCATTTTAAAGGAAAACGCGGAGAAAATGGTATGAGCAAGTCACAGCATGGTAAAAATGCGGATGATTTAATTGTATCCGTACCACCAGGAACAATTGTAATTGATGAGGATACAGATGAAGTTATTGCTGATCTTACAGAGCATAAACAACAAGCTGTCATCGTAAAAGGAGGTCGTGGTGGACGGGGAAATATCCGTTTTGCAACTCCAAGAAATCCAGCGCCAGAAATCGCTGAGAACGGAGAACCAGGACAGGAAAGAAATATTAGAGTGGAGTTAAAGGTTATTGCTGATGTTGGATTAGTAGGCTTTCCAAGCGTTGGAAAATCAACTATCTTATCTGTAGTAAGTGCAGCAAAGCCGAAAATTGCTGATTATCATTTTACCACACTTGCTCCAAACCTTGGTGTTGTTGATACGGGAGATCAGCGCAGCTTTGTGATGGCCGATTTGCCAGGGTTAATTGAAGGGGCAAGTGAAGGGGTTGGTCTCGGACACCAATTTCTTCGACACGTTGAAAGGACACGGCTCATCGTTCATGTCATTGATATGGCAGCAATAGAAGGACGTGAACCATACGAAGATTATATAACGATTAACAAAGAGCTGGAGGAATATAATGAGAAATTAATTCATCTTCCACAAATTATAGTTGCAAATAAAATGGAAATGCCGGATGCTGCTCAGAATCTGATAAAATTTAAAGAAAAAATGGATGAGGATATTCGCATTTTTGAAGTTTCGGCATTGACTAGACAAGGATTAAGGGAAGTAGTTTATGCAATTGCAGATATGCTGGAGAGTATTCCTAAATATCAGCTTGAAGTTGATGATACGGAGAAAACGGTTATTTATCGCCATCATAAGCAGGAAGATGACTTTCATATTACGCGTAATCCTGACGGTTCATTTGTGCTGCATGGTTCCAAGCTGGAAAAACTGTTTAAAATGACCGATTTAACAAGAGATGAATCAGCACAGCGTTTTGCTCGGCAAATGAGGAAAATGGGTGTAGATGAAGCGCTGAGGAAGCGTGGTGCAAGGGATGGAGATACCATTCATTTATTAGATTTTGAATTTGAATTTATTGAATAAAACAGACAAATTGAAGGAGATGGAGTGAATATTTTGACGACGATTGGTTACTTAGGTCCAAAAGGAACATTTACAAAAATAGCAGTTGATACAGCATTTAATGATGAAAAAAAAGTTAGCTTTAATACGATACCGGAGTGTATTGATGCAGTAGCTGGCAATGATATTGATATCGCAGTAGTGCCAATAGAAAATGCAATTGAGGGAACAGTTCAGCTAACGGTTGACTATTTAATCCATGAAGTAACATTACCTGTAGTAGGAGAAATTGTTGTGCCAATTCAGCAGCATTTGCTCGTCCATTCTGATTTTTCAGGAGAGTTATCTGATATTGAGGAAGTGCATTCTCATAGCCATGCAATCGCTCAATGTCATCAGTATATCCATAAACAATTAAATTCTCCTGAAATGAAGTTCACTACTTCAACTGGAAGAGCAGCCGAAATTGTGGCACAAATCAATCGTCCAATTGCAGCAATTGGAAATGTTTTAGCAGCTGAAGAATATGGATTACACATCCTGGAGCACAACATCCATGATTATCCAAATAACCACACAAGATTTATTGTTTTAACGGAAAATAAAGATCTTGTAAAGATTCAGCAGCCTGTTCAATCTGAAAAGACAACATTAAAGATAACATTGCCTAGTGACCAAGCGGGGGCATTGTATCAAATACTTTCTGCTTTTGCTTGGCGGAAGATGAACTTATCAAAAATAGAGTCACGTCCAACAAAAACTGGATTAGGGAATTATTTCTTTATTATTGATGTCAATCAGACATATGATGATGTGCTTTTTCCTGGTGTGAAAGCGGAACTAGAGGCATTGGGATGTAAAGTAAATATTCTTGGTACTTATCCTGTTTTTCATATGAATATATAATCTAAAAGTGCAAACTTCTGTGTTTTTAGCCTGATATGAAAACTTGTTTTATCCCGAATTAACTGGCAACAAGACGCCCACTGATTAAATTTTCACTATATGTACTCTGCTCGAGGAGCTTATCCTGCCTGATAAGATATTCTGACAGCTAAAAAATAGAATTGGGGTAAGAATGAACCGCTAAACCTTTGGAATTTCGAAGGTTTAGCGGTTTTTTTGATTGATGGTTAACTTTTAGGCAAGTTTTGCATATGTTGATATAGAGTGATTAGCCTAGAAATTTGAAATAGAAAGGAGCACGTTCTTTTGAAGATACACATTGTCCAAAAGGGAGAAACCTTGTGGGAAATTGCGGAAAAATATCATGTTAATTTTGAAGAGCTGAAACAACTGAATTCACATTTGGCAAGCCCTGATATGATTATGCCAGGAATGAAGATTAGAATTCCGACAGAAACAAAAAAGGTGAAACAAGGGAAAGCAAAAACAGAAATGAAAAAGACGATGCCTGCCAAAAAAGAAATGCCAATCCAAAAATATGAAGAACCAGTGCCGATTGAACAACCGAAGCTAATGCCTGAAAAACCAACCACCCTGCCTATACTTGAAGGAGAGAAAGAGCATTATCCGACGACCGTTTTTCCGGAAGTCCAGCAGCCTAAAAAAGAAAAAAAGGAAAGCAAAAAGAAGGAAATACAAAAAGCACCAGAAAAACCACATATGCCTGCTCAGCCAGCACTTCCATATCCAGAGTATGAAGCGCCTATGCAAATAGAGTATCCTTGCTACCCACCAGTATACATGTCTCCATGCTATTCTCCTTGTTATTATTATCCAATGATAATGCCGGAGTATAAGGACTGTGGCTGTCAGGGACAGCGGGCACAATTCCCGGGATATCCTTTCGCCGTTCAGCCGCCTCCGCCTATGCCAATGTATCATAGCTATCCACCAGCAGGAACACAGATAGGAACACAGATGTATCCAGATCAACAGTCTAATTTTGAGCTAGAGCGAAGCAATTTAGAAATGTATCCTGCACCTCCAGTGCCGCTTTATGAAAAAAATACAAGCGATAATAACAATGCAAATGAATAAAGCTAAACAAGAGACGAAATTCACGTCTCTTTTTTTTGATAAAGTGAAACTTCATTCAGTGGGAGTTTTTTCTACCACTGAATGTTAGTTAAACTAAACGAAGTCTTACTGCCGGTAAATTCGGGATAAAATTTGTGAGCAGTGTATCATTAATGCTAAAATCAGAGCAGGATAAAATATAGGAGTTTGTTCAAAAAGGAAGATAAAAAGGACTAAGAAGAAATTCGCAGTGTCATTTTTACCGGATTTTTTGACTTCCTCTATAAGTTCAAGGAGTGGAATAAAAGTGGAGAAATATATCGAACAAATTGTTGAATGGCTGCGTGAGAGAAAAGAGGCAGCTGGCGCAAAAGGACTGCTTGTCGGTGTTAGCGGCGGACTTGATTCTGCAGTTGTAGCAGCTTTAATTAAAAAAGCATTCCCGGAGGATTCGTTGGGTGTAATGATGCCAATTCAGACAAGTCATAAAAATTTGCAGGATGCCATTGATGTGACAAGTGCATGTCATATCGAAGCAATAAATATTGATTTAACTGAATCTCATCGCGTGATGTATGCGCAAATTACGGAAAAGCTTCGTGACAAGAATAGCTTTAATCCAGAGCTTGATCAGCTTGCAAATGCTAATTTACGTGCGCGCTTACGAATGAGTGCATTATACACACTTGCAGCACATTATAATTACTTAGTTGTCGGAACAGACAATGCTTCAGAATACTATACAGGTTATTTTACAAAATATGGGGATGGCGGAGTTGATATTTTGCCACTAGTAGCATTTACCAAAACGGAAGTTCGTGAAATGGCAAAATTATTAAATGTGCCTAAGGCAGTCATAGCAAAAGCCCCCAGTGCAGACCTATGGGAAAATCAGAGTGACGAAACAGAGATGGGTGTTTCGTATACAGTAATCGATGCCTATTTAAAAGGAGAGCCAGTTGCGCTGGAAGATAAGGAATTAATTGAAACAATGCATCGCCGTACGATGCATAAGCGTGAAAGTCTTCCGTCCTTTAAAAGGAATTAAAAAAGATGTGTAAAACAATCCTTCTTATACAAACTAGAGATAAGGAGGTTGTTTTAATATGCTGAAAAAAAGATATGCGTATATTTTGCTTCTTTTGCTCTTGTTCCTGCTGCTTGCTGGCTGTGGTAATTCCACTAGCCAACCCATGAATGATGAAAACAGACCACAACCACAAAAAGTCAGATATGAAAACCCCGCTAAGGAAGCGGATCATTTGACTTACTACAAGGACTATGTCGATGCTCGAAAGCTGCAAAAAGACAAGCTATCAGATAATGATTTTGAGGGCTATACGGATCCGTATACGACAAAGGAAAGTCAGGAAATTGCTGAAAAGTTAATGGAAAACCGCGATATAATTATAGCTGAGGTTAGAATCTTGGATGAACAGGTTCTTGTTGCGGTAAAGCTCAGGGATAATAACTATGATCGAAACCATGATATGAGTGCAGTGACAAAGATTGAAGACCAAGTAAAAGAAATGCTTAAAGATGATGAAAAGAAAGTTGTTATCTGGACAGATCATACGCAATGGAATCGAATGAAAAATTATTATGCTGAGCCAAAGATAGCTCCAATTTTTGATGAATTTTTTAACAGGTAAGAAAGGTTTCTTCTCTTATCTGCATAAGTGCAACTAAGGTTGTCTCCGAAGGGTTTGGTGACAACCAACTTTTTTTTAAAAAACAATGAATGAACAACGTCTTCTCTCTTAGGTGCTGATACTTTTTTATTGACATTACTTTAATAACTTGATTTTTTTTGTTATAGTTAGGAAAGAAATTTCTAGAGAGGAGAATGTCCAATGGCTGGTCATTCTAAGTGGAAGAATATACAAAGAAGAAAAGGCGCACAGGATGCAAAAAGGGGAAAAATTTTCATGCGTCATGCGAAGGATATCTATATTGCTGCGAAACAAGGCGGTGGGGATATAACTACAAACCCTATATTGCGTACTGCTGTTGATAAGGCAAAAGCAGATAATATGCCGAATGATAATATTGAACGAAATATTAAAAAAGCGACTGGAACGTTAGATGGAGTAAGCTTTGAAGAAATTACGTATGAAGGCTATGGTCCAGGTGGAATTGCAATTATTGTTCATACACTTACAGATAATAAAAACCGTACAGCAGCCGATGTCAGGCATGCATTTAAAAAGAATGGGGGAAACCTTGGCGAAAATGGAAGTGTTTCCTTTATGTTTGACCGTAAAGGCTATATTGTTATTAATAATGAGAGCGGAGAGCTCGATGAAGATGAGGTTACCTTAGAAGCACTGGAAGCAGGAGCGGATGACATTTCGAATGAAGAAAGTGCTTATGAAATATACACAAGCACAGAAAGTTATCAGGAAGTTTTAGATTATTTTACAGACAAAGATTTTGATATCCTTGATAGTGAAGTTTCATTATTCGCACATAACTATACAACGCTTTCAGCAGAAGATGAAGAAAAAATGGAGCACCTAATTGAAGCTCTGGAAGATATTGAAGACGTACAGGATATCCATCACAATATGGAAGAATCAAATGACTAATTATTATCCGAACTTCTATTTCACCCGTCTGGAATAGAAGTTTAATCTTTCTTATAGGGTTATGTTAGTATAGAGATAGAAAGATACTAAAGGAGAAGGTCGAAAAGATGATTGCATATGTTAAAGGCAAGCTCACAGTGATTCATGAGGAAGCTGTGGTTATTGAAACGAATGGGATTGGCTATGAATTAATCTGTCCCAATCCTTTTTACTTCCAAAATGTGATGAATCAGGAAGTATTAATACATACATATCATTATGTACGTGAAGATTTTCAAGTATTATATGGTTTTAAAAATGAAGATGAGAAATTTTTATTTACAAAGCTTATATCCGTTTCGGGTATTGGTCCAAAGGGAGCTTTGGGAATTCTCGGATCAGTCGATATTCCATCCTTTGTAACAGCTATCGAAAATGAAGATGATAAATTTCTTACGCAGTTTCCAGGTGTTGGGAAGAAAACAGCAAGACAAATGATACTTGATCTAAAAGGTAAGCTGACTGCTAAGTTCACGATTTCACCTGTTGAAGATAGAGTAGGAGTAAAAAATTCTGCGGCATTGAAAGAGGCCAAAGATGCACTGAAGGCACTAGGATATACGGACAGGGAAGTTACTGCTATTATGCCTTCACTTCAAAAGGAAAATCTGGAAAATACGGATGAAATCATTCGTAAGGCACTTGCATTATTAATGAAAAATTAAGAGAGGAGCCCTTCAGCCTATGGAAGATAGAATGGTAACTGGAGACATACAGGAAGAAGATTTATCAATTGAACTCAGTCTGCGCCCAGAGACATTAAATCAATATATTGGGCAAGATAAAGTGAAAGAGAATTTAAGTATCTTCATTCAAGCAGCGAAAATGCGAGAAGAACCTTTAGATCACGTTCTGCTATATGGACCTCCAGGTTTAGGAAAAACAACACTTGCAGCCATTATTGCAAATGAAATGGGCGTGAATTTTCGAACCACTTCAGGTCCTGCGATTGAACGCGCTGGTGACTTGGCGGCAATTCTTTCTTCTTTAGAAGCCGGTGATGTGTTGTTTATCGATGAAGTGCATCGTTTGCCGCGTGTAGTTGAAGAGGTCCTCTATCCAGCAATGGAAGATTACTTTCTTGATATTGTTATTGGAACTGGACCGAGTGCAAGGTCTGTACGTATCGATCTGCCCCCATTTACATTAGTTGGTGCGACAACAAGATCAGGTCTTTTAACTGCACCGCTTCGTGATCGATTTGGTGTATTAAGCAGATTAGAATTTTATGAGCAGAAGGATCTTACGGCAATCGTTGAACGAACTGCGGAAATTTTTGAAACCTCTATTACAAAAGATGCTGCGGCAGAAATTGCGCTTCGTTCGCGTGGGACACCACGCATTGCTAACCGGCTGCTAAAACGTGTCCGGGATATTTCTCAGGTACGTGGTGAAAAGGAAATAAGTCTCGAAGTAACCGAACTGGCTTTATCGATGCTTCAGATTGATGATGTCGGGCTCGATCACATTGACCATAAATTTTTAAAGACCATTATTGAAGGGTTTCATGGTGGACCAGTTGGATTGGATACGATTGCAGCAACCATAGGAGAAGAAGCGCAAACAATAGAAGATGTTTATGAACCGTATTTGCTGCAAATCGGTTTTATTCAGCGAACACCTAGAGGAAGGCTTGTCACCCCTAAAGTATATGAACATTTTGGCATGAAAGTTTCTGATGAAGAATGAATATGGGTAAACTATTAATTACAGCTGGAGTGATTCTCATTATCATTGGAGTACTCCTTCACTTTGTCGGAAAATTACCTGGAGATATTCATTTTAAGGTTGGAAATGTTTCTGTATATTTTCCAATTATGACATCGATAATAGTAAGTATTGTGCTTACCCTCATATTTTATGTTATTGGGAAATTTAGATAGTTTGGCGAAAAGGAGTAATATATGAAAATAGAAGATTTTGATTTTGATTTACCAGAGGAATTGATTGCCCAGACACCCTTGAAGAATCGCTCTGCTTCAAGGCTCCTTGTTTTAGATAGAAATAAACAAGAAGTTGAGCACAAGACCTTCACGGATATTAAAAATTATTTAAATGCTGGGGACTGCCTTGTGTTAAATGATACAAAGGTACTTCCGGCAAGGCTTTATGGCATAAAAAAAGAGACGGGTGCCAAGATTGAAGTATTACTGCTCCATCAGCAGGAATCAGATGTATGGGAAGTTCTCACAAAGCCAGCAAAAAAAGTGAAAATCGGTACGGAGCTTGTGTTTGGTAATGGTGAATTAACAGCAGTATGTACTGGAATAGAGAACCATGGTGGGAGAATTTTTAAATTTTATTATGAGGGAATATTTTATGAGGTTCTCGATCGTTTAGGAGAAATGCCCTTACCACCATATATTAAAGAGCAATTACCTGAAAAAGATCGTTACCAGACTGTTTATGCAAAAGAAGAAGGCTCTGCAGCAGCGCCAACAGCAGGTCTGCATTTTACAGAAGAATTATTGCAAGAACTAAAGGAAATGGGAGTAAAAATTGCATTTATTACACTGCATGTTGGTTTAGGTACTTTTCGTCCAGTGAGTGTGGACTCGGTTGAGGAGCATGAGATGCATGCAGAGTTCTATCACATGAATGAAGCGACCGCCAATTTATTAAATCGTGTAAAAGCAGGGAATAATAGAATTATCTCCGTTGGTACTACATCAACAAGAACACTTGAAACCATAGCAAGGGATCACGGGAAATTTATTGCATCGAGTGGTTGGACAGATATTTTTATTTATCCGCCATATGCGTTTAAAGCAATTAATGGTTTAATTACAAACTTTCATTTACCGAAGTCGACGTTAATTATGTTAATTAGTGCATTTGCAGGGAAAGAAAAGGTACTGGCAGCCTATAAGGAAGCGGTAAAAGAAAAGTACCGTTTCTTTAGCTTTGGTGATGCCATGTTCATTTTATAAGCTGCTGCTAAAACGTGGTCGTTAGAAGATATATCGAATGATAAGTAGAGGAAGAATAATATGATGCCAATAACATATGAATTAATTAAAACAGATAAACAAACAGGAGCAAGACTAGGCAGGGTGCATACACCACACGGCTCCTTTGATACACCAACATTTATGCCTGTGGGAACTTTAGCGACAGTAAAAACGATGAGTCCTGAAGAATTGCGGGAAATGAATGCGAATATTATTTTATCAAACACGTACCATCTCTGGCTGAGACCGGGTGAGGATATTATTCGTGAAGCTGGTGGTCTGCATCAATTTATGAATTGGGATGGAGCAATTTTAACGGATTCTGGAGGATTTCAAGTATTCAGTTTAAGTGATATGCGAGAAATAACAGAGGAAGGAGTTCATTTCCGTAATCACTTGAATGGAGACAAGCTCTTTTTGTCACCGGAGAAAGCGATGGAGATTCAAAATGCTTTGGGTTCTGATATTATGATGGCATTTGATGAATGCCCGCCATATCCAGCTGCCTATGAGTATATGAAAGCTTCTGTTGAACGCACTTCACGCTGGGCTGAAAGATGTCTTATCGCACATCGTCGTCCTGAAGAACAAGGGCTTTTTGGAATTGTGCAAGGTGGAGCGTTTGAGGATTTACGTAAACAAAGTGCGAGAGATTTAGTTTCATTCGATTTTCCTGGATATGCCATAGGTGGATTATCTGTTGGAGAACCTAAAAATGTGATGAATCGTGTGCTTGAATATACTACACCCGAACTTCCAGCAGATAAACCAAGATATTTGATGGGGGTCGGATCTCCAGATTCGTTAATTGATGGCGCTATTCGTGGGGTTGATATGTTTGATTGTGTTCTGCCAACGAGAATTGCCAGAAACGGGACATGCATGACATCCGCTGGAAGACTTGTTGTGCGAAACGCGAAATATGCCCGTGACTTCGGTTCGATCGATGAGAATTGTGATTGTCATGTATGTAAGAATTATTCCCGTGCTTACATCCGTCATCTGATAAAATGCAATGAAACATTCGGATTCAGACTTACTACTTATCATAACCTGCATTTTCTGTTAAAATTAATGAAGCAAGTACGAACTGCGATAAGTGAAGATCGTCTTGGTGATTTTAAAGAGGAATTTTTTGAGCAGTATGGACTAAACATACCGGATGCAAAAAACTTTTAAAAGCTCGTATCCTCTAATATGATTATTAGGAAGGGAGGGAAATTCATGGAAACATTAGTTGCGTTATTGCCGATTATTTTAATGTTTGTTATTTTTTATTTCTTGTTAATCCGCCCACAGCAAAAAAGACAGAAGCAAGTTAGAGAAATGCAGGGTTCCTTGGAAAAGGGAGATAAAATTGTAACGATTGGAGGCCTTCATGGCACCATTCATGCTCTTGATGAAGGTACAATTGTGATTACGTCCAATGAAGGTACAAAGCTTACTTATGACCGTTCAGCTGTACGGGAAAAAGTTCAGGAATAATTCGTTTGTTAGTAAAGCAATAGGTGAAGTATCTATTGCTTTAGCTAGTGTGCAAGTCTCTACATAGAATTGCTCTAACTAACAAACATTTACTAAACCCCACCCGAGAATTAATTTCTCAGATGGGGTTTTTGAAATTTACTTTTCTGGACTGCTAAATATGTTGACGCCTATCATTCCTCCAAAGACTGCTGCGATGATATAGCCGGAATGGTGGAGGAGCTGTTCAAGGCTGAATCCGTTTTGATAACCGAGGTATTGTACTAAAAATACGAAAAGGGTAAAACCGATTCCGGTAATGCCGCCGTAAATCCAGCCTTTTGCTTTTCCTTTTACTCCAGTTATCAACCCGCCGATAAACAAAGCAACCAGCCCAACTCCAAACGCAATCCATGAGAGCATCCATTGACTGATATCTGTAAATTGAAGAATCAATGCTAAAATAAAACTAGTAATTAAAATAAAAGCAAGTACAAAAATCCAGCCATATAATAATGCTGTAAATTGCTTCTTCATCACTTATCCCCCTTGTATGATTGTCCTTTTATATCATCCTATTCAAAAGCCAAATAATTAGACTGATATTCTTCTTTGTAATCATAATTTATACTGCAAAAAATGCTTCGAGTTTATCTTGAATTAACTGACAGTAAGACCCTCACTGAATAAAGTTTTATTTTATCGAATCCACTTTTGCAAAAATGGGATAGCTTTTAATTCTTCTTTAGTTACAATGCGAAGGAGAAACAGGCAGATAGCATAAATGATTGTGAGTAAGATGATTACAAGAGCAAACATTAAAATATGAGATGCAGCATAGAAATATAATTCCCGGAGCATCCAGCCGAAAATGTACGTAATGCACAGAAGAGAAATCATCTTTATTAAATCACTGAAAGGAATCCGATAGTTAATCTTTCTATTCAATACAGTAAAATGCAGCAATGTTACAAGAACAACTGCAGTTGAAAGTCCAACAGCAACTCCATTCATGCCGTAGGTGGGGTTCGAGCCAAGGATAAAAATGACACCTAGCTTAACAAATGCCCCAATTAAACTATTCCACATAGATTCCTTAGCTAAATCCATTGCCTGAAGCGCAGCTTGTAATGGTGCTTGAATATATAGTAGAATATAAAAAGGCGCCATAAGCAATAATAGCGGATAAGCGTTTGCTGTACCATACATGAAGCTAAGAATTTGTTTAGAAAACAATATAAGAATAATGGTTGCCAGTGCACCTGAAGCAAAGGAAATGCGAATTGCCTGATGAATCCGGTAATGGATCAATGTATGGTTGTTTTTGGCTCCTGCTTCTGAAATAGATGGGATTAGTGCAATTGCCAGTGAATTGGTAATAAAAGTTGGCAAGAATAATAATGGGATAACGTAACCAGTAAGCTCACCATATTGTTTTGTTGCTGCAATACTAGAGACACCTGCAATCGCCAGTGCTTGAGCAACTAATATGGGTTCAAGAAAATTTGATAGTGATCCAATCAGTTTGCTTCCAGTGGTAGGCAGTGCAATGGACATTAAGGATTGAATGGTATCCTTCACATTGCGGAAATAGGAAGTAACACGATTTGATAATTTAGTTATTTTGTTTATTTTAAATTGATATAGCATAAACAATAATGAAGCAAACTCGCCAATAATAACACTGAACATCGCACCAGCAGCAGCATACTCAACTCCATAAGGCAACAGGAGCTTAATAAAAATATATACGAAAACGATGCGGACGACCTGCTCAATAACTTGGGCATAGCTTTGGGGTTTCATGTTTTGCTTTCCTTGGAAATATCCTCGAAGTACGGAGGAAATGGCAACAATAGGTACGATTGGACTAATAGCTAGAAGCGGGTATAATGTGCGCTCATCAGTCAGCAAAGTTGATGCGATATATGGAGCGCCAAAAATCATTCCAGCAGTTAATAATATACTGGCAAGCGAAGTGAGAAGTAAGGATGTGATAAGGATGCTTTTAACTTTTTGCTTATCATCTAAGGCATCTGCTTCTGCAACTCTTTTTGCAATTGCAATCGGGAGGCCCATTTGGGTTAATGTTATGACAAGAAATAGAGTGGGGAGTGCCATCATATAGAGCCCGACCCCTTCTTCACCAATTAATCTTGCGACAACAATCCGGTTTATAAAACCGAGAAATCGGGTAATCATTCCAGCAATTATTAGAATTAATGCTCCTTGTAAAAAAGTTTGCCTTGTCATTTTATCGTCCTGCCTTCTCAAAAAATAAAAATTCATATACAATGATATATATGCTAGTGGAGTGTCCAAGCATGACAAGTTAATCAAAGTGGTTCAATTGAGTTACGATTTCTCCAGAAATAGGAGGTTTGACATGGAAATGATCCAAAATGTAAATGAATGGAAAACTGCTGTCTCCCCTTTTTTAGATAGCAAAGTGGAGGAGCTGCAATTAATGGGTTATTCCCAAGCGACGAGGGAAGATGTGTGGAAATGCCTTGTCAAAAAGGTTTGGAAAGGAAACCCTGATAAAAAGCTTCATCAGGTTGTTCACGAAATTATGCACTTGCAATCTTCTACATATTTAAGTTATTTAACGGTTCAATCGTATGAAGATAATGATTTGATGGCTTCCATCGCAGCAATTATGAACACAGATGAGGAATAAAATATATAATGACAGGTATGACCCGGTTATAATGAAGTTTCACTTTATGAGGAGGAAAGAATGTAAATGAAAAAGAGAGGCAGACTCGTTGCCTTTTTTCTAATCGTGATTGTTTTTGGAATTGGGATTGGAACGACGACAACTTGGGTTACAAAAAATATTAATTTAGGTTTGGATTTACAGGGCGGTTTTGAGGTTCTCTACGAGGTAGAACCGATAGATGCCGATCAGGAAGTAACAAAAGGATTAATGGAGGGAACGGTTCAGACTTTAAATGACCGTGTGAATCGTCTTGGCATTAGTGAAGCAGTCATAGATATTGAGGGAGAAGACCGGATTCGTGTTCAGCTTGCTGGAATAGAAAATCAGCAGGAAGCCCGCGATATGCTGGCTACTTCCGCACAGCTGTCATTTCGAGATGTAAATGATGTTGAATTGCTTGATGGTTCCGATGTAAAAGGTGGCAGTGCAAAGCAGGATTTTGACCCAAATACAAATGCACCAATCGTTACTTTGCAATTAAATGATGCAAGCAAATTTGGAGAAGTGACAACACAAATTAAAAATATGGGTTATCCCGATAACCTATTAGTCATTTGGATGGATTTTCAAGAGGGAGACTCTTATGCAGCTGAAGCAGCGAAAGATGATCCTAAATTTGTTTCCGCGCCTGCTGTATCTGAAACGTTGAATACATCTGATGTTATGATCAGCGGGAATTTCACGATAGAATCGGCAAAAGCATTAGCTGATATTATCAATTCCGGTTCACTTCCCGTGCATATGACAGAAATCTTTTCTACCTCTGTAGGTGCACAGTTTGGGGAACAAGCGCTAAATCAAACAGTTATTGCAGGTATTATTGGGGTTCTTTTAGTTATATTATTCCTTTTAATTATTTATCGCTTTATCGGATTCATTGCTGCAATTAACCTGGTGATTTATACGTATCTCGTGTTAGTTGTATTTGAAATGATGAACGGGGTGCTGACACTTTCAGGAATTGCTGCGCTTATCCTTGGGGTTGGTATGGCTGTTGATGCGAACGTGATTACCTTTGAACGGTATAAGGAAGAGCTGCGTTTAGGTAAATCTGTGAAGGCAGCCTTTGCTGCGGGAAGCAAGAATTCTTTCCGAACGATTCTTGATGCAAATATCACTACGTTAATTGCCGCAGTTGTGCTGTTTATTTTTGGTACAAGCTCTGTTAAAGGGTTTGCTACAATGCTCATCATTAGTATTTTAATCAGTTTTATCACAGCTGTATTTGGTACAAGGCTATTTCTTGGCCTTTGGGTACAGAGCGGATTCCTTAAAAACAGAAAATCATGGTTTGGTGTTAAATCAAAAGAAATAAAGGATCTTTCAGATAAAGAAGAGGAACCGAAGCTATTTAATCGTAATATAAATTTCGTACAGCACCGCAAGAAGTTCTTTTTATTTACAAGTGTATTGCTCATTCTAGGATTTGCAGCGCTTTTCATCTTTAAAATTAATCCTGGAATTGATTTTACTAGTGGTTCACGAATCGAAGTCGTTGCTGACAAGGAAATTAATGTAGAAGAAGTAGAAAGTACGTTTGATGAACTCGGCTTTGAAGCGAAATCAATCGTATTATCAGGTGAAAATAATAATATGGCAGTTGTACGTTTTGAAACGGTTTTATCTGATCAAGAGGTATTCAACGTACAAGAAACCTTTGAAGAGATGTATGGAGCGGAGCCAGGAGTAAGTGTCGTTTCGCCGATTGTCGGTCAGGAATTAGTAAAGAATGCAATTTATGCCGTAGCGATTGCTGCATTTTTCATCATTGTATATATTGCATTTCGTTTTGAACTGATCTTTGGGGTGACTGCTGTTATTGCATTGCTCCATGATGTCTTAATCATGTTATTTGCATTTAGTATTACGCAGATAGAATTTGATATTACGATTGTTTCTGCAATATTAACGATTGTTGGATACTCAATCAATAATACAATTGTAATCTTTGATAGGGTCAGAGAGAATATTCAGAAGCGAAAACGGGTTTCGTCATTTAATGAGCTTGCAAAAATTATCAATCAAAGTATTATCCAGTCATTTACAAGAACGATGAATACGACAATATCAACCTTAATTGCCATTCTTGCATTCTTGGTTTTGGGAACATCGTCTATCTTTACCTTTACACTTGCGCTCGTAATTGGATTAATCGCAGGTACGTATTCTTCTTTATTCCTGGCAGCACAGCTATGGCTTGTATGGCGCGGTAAAAATATTAAAGAAAAACCTTTGGACTTTAAAAAGAAAAAACGCGTAGAAGGTCCACAAGTATAATTTAAAGATGAATAAGGTGTATTAAATTGCTACCCCTGCTAGTCTTTTGTATAATAGATTAGTCAGGGGTGAATTTATGTTACAGAGTAAGGCGAAGTGGAAGGATATAGAAAGTAATAGCGAGGAAAAATTAGTAAATGATGTTCCTTTAGAAGTATCTCCAATTGTTGAAAAGCTTTTATTGCAGAGAGGAATGACATTAGCATCGGAAGCACAGCAATTTTTAACACCTAAAATAGAATATTTGCATAAGCCAGATCTTTTAATGGATATAGATAAGGCGGCTGAACGAGTTGAACAAGCCATTACTTCAAATGAAAAAGTTCTTATTTATGGTGATTATGATGCTGATGGTGTAACTTCAACAGCATTAATGTATAAAACACTGAAAGAATTGCATGTAGCGTGTGATTTTTACATACCAAATCGTTTTACTGAAGGATATGGATTGAATGAACTGGCCATCCATTTTGCAAAGGAAAATGGATTCACCTTGATTATTACGGTTGATACTGGAATTACTGCCGTGCATGAGGCGAAAGTTGCTAAGCAGCTAGGAATAGATCTAATCATTACGGACCACCATGAACCACAAGATGAATTGCCAGAAGCAGCTGCAATTATCCATCCTTTCCTTTCAGAGCACTATCCCTTTAAGGAACTTGCAGGCGTAGGAGTAGCTTTTAAGTTTTCACAGTATCTTCTCGGTTATTTTCCAGAACAATTTTTGGAATATGTTGCAATTGGAACGATTGCCGACTTAATGGCTTTGCAAAATGAGAATCGTATCCTTACTTACTTTGGATTAACAGCACTTACGACTAGCCGTTTACCTGGAATCCAGGCATTAAAGAAGAAGTGTAATATTGAAGGAAATGTTACGGAAGAAGATGTTGGTTTTCTGATGGGACCACGTTTAAATGCAGTTGGACGATTACAGGATGCTGATCTGGCGGTAGAATTGTTATTAACGGATTCATTGGAAGAAGCCGCTTATTTTGCTGAAGAAATTGACAGATTGAATCAGCAAAGAAAGCAAATTGTAAGCCAAATAACTGAAGAAGCTGAAGAAATGGTTGCTCCGGAAGCGCATGGAATGCTGATTGTTGCTAAAGAGGGCTGGAATGAAGGAGTCTTAGGAATCGTTGCTTCAAGACTTGTGCAAAAATACGACCGACCTGCAATCGTATTAAATTATAATCGTGAAACAGGTGTATTTAAAGGGTCGGCCCGCAGTATTCCGGCATTTGATCTTTTTGCGAACTGCATGAAGATTAGAGATTTATTTATTAACTTTGGCGGGCATGCACAAGCTGCGGGAATGACGATAGCTAGTGAAAATTTATCAATACTTCAGGAAACTTTGGATAAATTAATTGCAAAAGAGTTATCACCCGATGACTTTAAACAGGAAATCATGATTAGCAGCACAATCCGCTTGAGTGATATCAATGAGTATATAATTGAAGAAATGAACAGACTTGCGCCATACGGTATTGGGAATCCAAAACCAACCTTTAAAATGAAGGAAATACCTAAAGATGCGAGACAGATTGGCAACAAAAAAAATCATTTGAAGCTTCAATTTAGTGAGGATGGAAGTCATTTAGACGGAATTGGTTTTGGAATGGGAGAATTATTCCAGGCCATTTCCCCTAGTACACCTCTTACTATCATTGGTGAGCTGGTAATTAATGAGTGGAATGGTAATCGTAAAGCACAGATGATGATTCAGGATATGTGTATCGATGAATGGCAGCTTTTTGATTTTCGAGGACGAAAAAACTACAATATTTCCCTTATAAAGAAAGAAGATACATTAGCTGTTGGGAATAGTTTCTCTCATTCTTATTCACATCTAAAGCAAATTCAGTATGATGCAGATATCACTGACTTAAAAGAAATTGAAAATCTTATCTTACTTGAACTGCCGAAGCAGCTAGATGAATTGAAGAAAGTAGTTCAATATACAAAGCCCAAAAATATTTATGCATGTTATCATATAGAAGAGAGTGCATATTTAAATAAATTCCCGACTAGGAAGGATTTTGTATGGTTTTATGCAGCTGTCAGGAAAAAAGAGGTAATTAACATGAAGACAGAGATCAAGGCGATTATGCAAACAACAGCTTGGTCTCGTGAAATGATTATTTTTATTGCTCAAGTATTTTCTGAGCTCAACTTTGTTAAACTCGAAAATGGTCACGTTAAAATAAATCCAAATCCAGCTAAAAAGGACTTGACTGATTCAGCAATTTATCAGGATCGTTTACAGCAGCTGGAAATCGAACAAAAATTATATTATTCAAATTATCAGCAGTTTAAAAATTGGTTTGCAGCTTGTATGGATTATATTGAAAAGCCCAAGGAGGAAATAGGGAATGAATTATAAGGAATTCATTGAAATTGTACAGGATTGGCCGAAAGAAGGTATTTCATTTAAAGATATTACACCATTAATGGCAAGTGGAGAAGCTTTTAAAGCTGCCGTTAATGAGATAGTTGATTATGCAAAAGAAAAAGAAATTGATATCGTAGTAGGTCCAGAGGCGAGAGGGTTTATTATTGGATGCCCTGTTTCCTATGCTTTAGAAGTTGGATTTGCTCCAGTTAGGAAAGAAGGAAAGCTCCCTCGTGAAGTGATAAAAGTTGATTACGGCCTGGAGTATGGCGAGAATGTGCTAACAATCCATAAGGATGCAATTAAGCCTGGGCAGCGTGTGCTGATTACCGATGATTTACTAGCTACTGGCGGTACAATTGAAGCAACAATTAAATTAGTTGAAGAGCTTGGCGGTGTTGTTGTCGGCTGCGCTTTTCTAGTTGAACTCAGCGATTTGAATGGAATGGAAAAGTTAGAAGGATACGATGTTCTAACCTTAATAAGCTACTAATATAAAACAAAAACAGGTCTGGCAAAAATTATAGTCAGATCTGTTCTCATAATGGGATATTATAAAACTTGTAAGTTGTATATAACTAATTATACCGGAACAGCGATGCCAGCTATAGGGCATTTGTGCTACAAATTACATATGAATAAATGGACAGCAGTCTGATAAAGGCATATAATTAGGATTATTTATATCTATTCATTTTTACTGGAAATATTTCTTAAGTCATTTTGACTTCAATAGATGCAAAATAATAGCTTTTTCAAAAAGCAATTTTTTGGTAATAATTAGATAAAGACAGTTAATAAAGGTGATTAAATGGCAAAAGATGAAAATATTACAATTGAAGAGTTACTGAAAAAAGCAAGAAAATACCTGACTGAAGAAGAGATTGCTTTTATTACCCGTGCTTATGAATTTTCAGAAGAGTCACATGAAGGACAATATAGAAAATCTGGTGAGCCTTACATTATTCATCCGGTACAGGTGGCAGGGATTTTAGTTGATCTTGGAATGGATGCAGAAACAATAGCAGGCGGGTTTCTTCATGATGTTGTAGAGGATACTGAAATTACCCTTGAGCAAATTGCGGTAGAATTTAATCCTGAGGTTGCGATGCTTGTTGATGGTGTAACCAAGCTTGGTAAAATTAAATACGAGTCTAAGGAAGAATTGCAAGCGGAAAACCATCGCAAAATGTTTGTTGCAATGGCCAAGGATATTCGTGTCATACTTATTAAGCTTGCTGACAGATTGCATAATTTACGGACATTAAAGCATTTGCCTCCGGAAAAGCAACGTTTGAAAGCGAATGAAACGATTGAAATATTTGCACCCCTAGCACATCGGCTTGGGATATCAACTATTAAGTGGGAGCTTGAGGATACAGCACTGCGTTACTTAAATCCACAGCAATATTACCGCATTGTTCAATTAATGAAACAAAAAAGGGAAGAACGTGAAACCTATATCGAAGAAGTTATCGATCAGCTATCCAAACAGCTTGCCGAGGTTAATATCGATTCAGAAATGTCAGGCAGACCAAAACATATTTATAGTATTTACCAGAAAATGATGAAACAGAATAAGCAGTTTAATGAAATCTATGATTTATTAGCTGTACGAATTATTGTTAATAGTATTAAAGACTGTTATGCAGTTCTTGGCATCATTCATACAAATTGGAAACCCATGCCGGGCAGATTTAAAGATTATATTGCAATGCCAAAACAAAATTTATATCAATCCCTGCATACTACGGTAATCGGTCCTAAGGGTGATCCTTTAGAAGTTCAAATAAGAACAAAAGAAATGCATGAGATTGCTGAATATGGAATTGCAGCGCACTGGGCATATAAGGAAGGAAAGCAAGTAAAAAGCGGCCCGAGAAAATCATTTGAAGGAAAGCTTTCCTGGTTTAGAGAAATTTTAGATTGGCAAAGTGAAACACATGATGCCGAGGAATTTATTGAATCATTGAAGATTGATTTATTCTCTGACATGGTCTATGTATTTACACCAAAGGGTGATGTAATTGAACTTCCTTCAGGTTCAGTGCCAATTGACTTTGCTTATAAAATTCATACGGAGATTGGAAATAAAACAGTTGGTGCCAGGATTAATGGAAAGATGGAACCATTAGATTATAAATTGAAAAATGGTGATATTATTGAGGTCTTGACCTCTAAGCATTCATATGGACCATCTCAGGACTGGCTGAAAGTCACGAAAACCTCCCAGGCTAAAAGCAGAATAAAGCAGTTTTTTAAAAAACAACGGCGTGAAGAGAATATAATTAAAGGAAAAGAAGCGGTAGAGAAAGAAATTCGAGCAATGGATATTCAGCCAAAAGAAGTGTTAACTTCGGAAAATCTCCAGCGAGTATATGATAAGTTTAGTTTCTCCAATGAAGAGGATTTATATGCTGCTGTTGGTTATCATGGTATTACAGCTGCGCTCGTAGCAACACGGCTAACGGATCAGATACGCCAAGAGAGAGAAAAAGAAGAAAATATAAATAAAATACTTTCTGAAGTAAATATAGAAAAACCAAGACCAAAGCCACACAAAAAAGATTCTGGAGTTCGGGTGGAAGGTGTTGATAATTTATTAGTTCGCTTGGCGAAATGCTGTAATCCAGTACCTGGGGATGAGATCACTGGTTATATTACAAAGGGCAGAGGTGTATCTGTTCATCGCTCTGATTGCCCTAATGTGCGTACCGAAGAAGCCAAGCAGCGCTATATTGATGTGGAGTGGGAAGATAACTTCACGGATGAAAAACATTATCATGTTGATTTGCAGATTTCTGGCTACGATCGTCAAGGCCTGCTAAATGAAGTGCTGCAGGCAGTCAATGAAATGAAAACAAACATCACCCATGTAAACGGAAAAACAGATAAAAATAAAATGGCAATCATTCAATTGACCATCATGATTTTTAACACAAGTCATTTAAGAAAAATTGTTGATCGTCTTAAAAAAATTCCAGATGTCTATTCTGTAACCAGAACGATTAATTAGCGGGTAAGGAGAGTTTTTGTATGAAGGTAGTAATCCAAAGAGCAAAAGAAGCAGCAGTCAAGATAGATGGGAAAGTAAGAGGGGAAATTGATAATGGTATTGTTGTATTGCTAGGTGTTACACACGAAGATGATCAGGATGATATTGACTATATTGCTAATAAAATAGTTCATATGCGAATTTTTGAGGATGAAAATGATAAAATGAATCTTTCACTTCTTGATGTGAGAGGCAGCATTTTATCTATTTCACAGTTCACTCTTTATGGAGATACGAAGAAAGGACGCCGCCCCAGCTTTATTCAAGCAGCAAAACCAGAACTGGCCAATGAACTGTATGAAAAGTTCAATAAAGTGCTTCGCAGCAAAGGAGTACAAGTTGAAACTGGTGAATTTGGCGCAATGATGGACGTGAGATTTACAAATGACGGTCCAGTTACAATTATCATTGATAGTAAGGATAAATAATTAAAAGTGCCTATTTTTATCCCGAATTAACTGGCAGTAAGACCCCCACATCAAGAATTTGAAATGTATTGGGGGGACAACTGCCAGTAAATCCCCGATTGCTTCAACTAACGTTCAGTAGTAGATGAAAAGAAAATCCCCACTGCGCGCAGTTTCACTTTATTGTGCTTCAGAAAAGTACTTCTGTAGTCCATTTACAATTCCAACGACAATTTTCTTTTGATATGCTGTTGTCTGAAGGAGAACCTCGCTTTCTTCATTTGAAAGGAAGCCAAGCTCTATCAGTACCCCCGGTTTAAAGCTTTGTCTGATAACGGCTAGGTCTCCGTATGAAACGCCGCGATCTTTATCACCAGTTTCATTGATTATTTCATTATGAATAAGTGAAGCTAATACTTCATCTTGTTCGTGATAATAATAAGTTTCTATTCCTGAAGCAGATGTGTCTTCTGGAAAGCTATTATAGTGCAAGCTTAGAAAAGCATCCGTATCAATCGTATTTGCTAAAGCCGATCTGCTATCAAGCGGGATAAATTCATTCGTTGCTCTTGTTAAAACGACATTTGCACCAAGAGAAGTTAATTTCCTTTTCAGTTCCTGTGCAGTCAGATGTGTAATGTCACGCTCGTAGGAGCCAGTAATTCCTATTGCACCAACATCTCTGCCGCCATGACCGGCGTCAATGACAATTGTTTTATTTCTTATGCCATTGCTGTTGTTTTTTTTCTTCGTGTTTTCAATGAGCCTGTTCAAGATATAGCCAGTTGTTTTTCCATCCGATACTTCCAGCCATCCATTCATTTCGGACAGTACTTCAAATTTCTTTCCCTTTTCAGCAAAAAAGATAATCTTATTATCCGTAGAAGGACCCGCTCTTAAATGTGTATGATCGTGTGAAACGGTTATGGAATCGGGTATGTCTTCTATTTTCTTTTCTTCTGTCTTCGTTTTTGTATCTGTCTCTTGCTCCATGTTCTTGCCATCCATTGTAATAAATTCCTTCGTTACCCATCCACTGTAATCCTTTAATTGAATTTTAACCCATTCTTCCTCTTCTTCAATAATTTCGTATTGCTCACCGCTATTTACTTGTCCAATTTTATCAAAATCAGTACTGGGACCGTTTCTAACATTGACATTATTTTCTTGAATCACTGCCTCCTTTGCTGATACCAGCTGCCCGAAAAACAGAGTAAACAGTATAATCAAGGAAAAGGCTGTTCGTTTCTTCATTGAATTCAATCTTTATCCCCCAAACTTTATAAAACAAAATTTCTATTGCAATTAAGTATAATAAAATTTTAGCCTGATAGCAAAAACTAGCTTAGTTTGCCAGAAAAAAATGCTGTGCTGCCGTTTTTTACTGTGCTGATTGATTCTTTCTTGACATTTATTACGGAACAGCTTATGATTATATTCATTAAATTAATCATAAGTTTTTGGATATAAATAACCGATGATGGAAAAAGTAGATAGAAACTAGATAGTGCAGAGAGGAAGTGCCATTGGCTGAAAGCAATTCCATATCATAGTCTTTCGAAAGACATTCTTGAGGATATATATCGAAACGATAGTAGGTATATACGTTTTGCAGGCGTTAACTGTGGAGAGCGGATGTTTTTAACATCAATCAGGGTGGCAACGCGGGTAAAATCCCGTCCCTTATACTATATAAGGGACGGGATTTTTATATATATTTTTACTGGATCCTTTAAAATGAAAGTTTAAAGAATACTACATATTTAATGAGAAGGAGTAATGTGTAATGAATTTGAAAGCACCAAGGGGCACGGCAGATATCTTGCCAAAGGATAGCAGAGCTTGGCAGTATGTGGAAAGTACTATTAAAGCTGTCTGTGAACGATACAATTATGAAGAAATTCGGACACCTTTATTTGAACACACAGAAGTGTTTCAACGTGGGGTAGGAGATACGACAGATATTGTGCAAAAAGAAATGTATACGTTTGATGATCGCGGTGGCCGAAGTCTGACTTTACGTCCAGAGGGAACAGCTGCGGTAGCTAGAGCTTATGTAGAGAATAAACTTTACGGAGAACCAAATCAGCCGACGAAACTTTATTACTTTGCTGAAATGTTTCGTTATGAACGTCCGCAAAAAGGAAGAATGCGTCAATTGAATCAATTCGGTGTGGAAGTATTAGGAAGCGCAAATCCAGCAGTTGATGCTGAAATTATTGATTTGGCAATGACGGTATATAAAGAACTGGGTTTGACATCATTGACACTTGTTATTAACTCACTTGGTGACAAACAGAGCAGGTCTAATCACCGCCAAGCGCTAATCGATCACTTTACACCGTATAAGGAAGAACTATGTACTGATTGTCAGGTGCGGCTGGAGCAAAATCCTTTGCGGGTTCTGGATTGTAAAAAAGATAAAGATCATCCAGCGATGGTAACTGCACCTTCTATATTGGATTATTTAAATGAGGATTCCAAGCTGTATTTTGAAGAGGTAAAAGGCTATTTAGACGCGATGGGAATCGAATATTCAGTTGATCCGGCACTTGTAAGAGGACTTGATTACTATAATCATACTGCATTTGAAATTATGAGCAATGCGAAAGGCTTTGGTGCAATTACGACCTTAGCTGGCGGCGGGAGATATAATGGTTTAATCGAAGAGCTTGATGGGCCAACAACAGCAGCAACCGGATTTGGGATGGGGCTGGAAAGATTATTAATGGCACTCCAGGCAGAGGGAATTGAAATCCCAATAGATTATTCATTAGATTGCTATGTTGCAGCAGCAGGAAAAGAAGCTGAAAAAACTGCTGTACAGATCGTGCATACGTTAAGGAAAAACGGTATCCAGGCAGATAAAGATTACTCTGGCCGAAAAATGAAGGGACAATTCAAAGCTGCTGCTCGATACAACACAAAATATGTTGTGATTATAGGGGAGGAAGAATTAAAACGAAATGTCGTATTGCTGAAAGAAATGGATACTGGTGAACAAATTGAATTGCGAATGTGTCAATTAACAGATACATTAATTGGAAAATTGTCAGGAGGAAAATAAAGTGACTGAAAGAATTTATGCTGGGACAATAGATGAACAATATAGCGGACAAGAAATTTTATTAAAGGGCTGGGTGCAAAAGCGCCGTGATTTAGGAGGGTTAATTTTTATTGATTTGCGTGACCGCTCCGGAATTGTCCAGGTTGTTTTTAACCCGGATTATTCTGAGAATGCATTGAATATTGCAGAGACAATCCGCTCTGAATATGTAGTGGAGATTTTAGGAAAAGTAGTTGCGCGAGATGAAGCTACTGTTAATCCAGCAATGAAGACAGGAAAGATTGAAGTTATTGCTTCGAATATGGAAATTTTAAATAAAGCAAAAACCCCACCATTTATCATTCAAGATCAATCAGATGTTTCAGAGGATTTGCGATTGAAATATCGTTATATTGATTTGCGCCGTCCAGCTTTGCAAGAAACTTTTAAATTACGCCACCAGACGACACAAGCGATTCGCAATTTTTTAAATGAGGATGGCTTCCTTGAAATGGAAACACCGATTCTTACCAAGAGTACACCAGAAGGGGCAAGAGATTATCTGGTGCCAAGTCGTGTACATCCTGAGGAGTTTTATGCATTGCCACAGTCTCCGCAATTATTTAAGCAATTAATTATGATGAGTGGCTTTGAAAAGTATTACCAGATTGCTCGTTGTTTCCGTGATGAGGATTTACGAGCAGACCGTCAGCCAGAATTCACCCAGATTGATATTGAAACATCATTTCAGACGAGTGATGAGATTATGGAAATGACAGAAAATATGATGAAACATGTGATGAAAGAGGTTAAAGGACTGAATATTGAATTGCCTCTGAAGCGAATGTCATACGACGAAGCAATGAATCGTTTTGGCTCGGATAAGCCAGATACCCGATTTGCACTTGAGCTAATTCATGCTTCTGAAGTCTTTGCTGCATCAGATTTTAAAGTATTTAAAGGAGCGATTGAGGCTGGTGGAAGCGTAAGCTTACTTAACGTCAAAGGGGAAGCAGCAAATTATTCTCGCAAGGATATCGATAAGCTGACAGAATTTATAAAAGTGTATGGAGCAAAAGGTCTTGCTTGGCTGAAAGCAGAAGCTGAAGAATTAAAAGGCCCAATTGCAAAGTTTCTTACAGATACGGAAAAAGAAGCATTACTTGAGCTTGCAGATGTAAAAGATGGAGACTTATTATTATTTATCGCTGATAAAAAGCAAGTAGTATTCGACAGCTTGGGCGCATTGCGTTTGAAATTAGGAAAAGAATTGCATTTAATTGATGAGTCGAAATATAATTTCCTTTGGGTTACCGATTGGCCATTATTAGAATATGACGAAGAGCTTGGCAGATACTTTGCCGCACATCATCCATTCACATCTCCAGTAGCAGAGGATCTTGATAAATTGCTGACAGAACCGGAAAATGTACGGGCGAATGCGTATGACCTTGTCTTAAATGGTTACGAGCTTGGGGGAGGTTCGCTGCGGATTTATAAAAAGGAAGTTCAAGATAAAATGTTCCAAGTTCTCGGTTTTTCTGAGGAAGAGGCAAAGGAACAATTTGGCTTCTTGCTTGATGCACTTGAATACGGTGCTCCGCCACATGGAGGAATTGCCCTTGGACTGGATCGTATTATTATGCTGCTGGCTGGAAGATCAAATCTTCGTGATACCATTCTCTTTCCTAAAACAGCATCTGCATCAGATTTACTTACGGATGCGCCAAACTGTGTATCACCACAGCAATTAGAAGAGTTGTCGATTGCATTAGTAAGAAAAAAAGAAGGAAGAAAATAACGTATTTGACTGGGGTACGATAGTCTTTGCTGTCGTATCTCATTTCTTTTTTCTGTAGGAAAAGTAATCTATTTTTTCAGTAAACAATTGTCAAAGTATGATTGCTTTGTTAAGATTAATTTATGAACGAATAGATACACCCTTCAATCCTGATGTGTTCGTTCGTTCAAAGTGTTTTGACCGAACAATTTTTGAAAGGGAGCCTGTATCGTTTTCAATTAACTGCTCGTCTTATCTATAGATGATAACGTGGATTGAAACAGGGCACCCACCTGCCAATTGCGGGATCAAGACTTTCGCTGAACGGCATAATTGGGATTGGAGGTACATAAAAAAACACTCATCTAAATTTCCGATTATTTAGATGAGTGTTTTGTATGTCGTAAGAAATTATTGTGAAGGCGGTCTAGCTTGTACGTTGCTAAACGAGAGCCCTCCACTTTTGTCTTATTATTTAACCTTTAGCCTGGTTTATCATTTGTTCCAGGTTACCGTTTTTGTCCATTCGAAAGGAGGGTGCTGTGAAGGTAGGGTCGTCCTGAAGGACGGTCATTCTTCTTGCGCGATCCATAATCTGAATGAATGTCTGATAGTCTTCTTGCATGGTTTCCAGCTGTTGTTCTGTTTTTTTCAATTTTCTATTTGCTTCTTCCAGTGCTTCTTTTAGATTTGTATTTTCTTTTTCTATTTGTTCGATGGCAGTCTTTGATTGATTCGAAGCATAATAGTCTTGTTTTAAATGATTTAAGAATGTCAGAACCATATCAAATGTGATATCATTCTCTGCTGGGACAGCTTCTGTTTGTACAGTATTGTTATCTTTATTATTAGTAGAATATTCTGCTGATGTTACTGATTTTAAATTACTTTGTTTCGCCTGGTTTCGTTTCATTTCTTTTCTTTGCCTTTTTGCAAGATCAATTGCACTGATATATTTATTTCTTACTTCCGCATTCCAGCGGAAACCGCATGCTGCTGAGGTTCTATTTAATTTATCACCAACCTCATCAAAAGCATTTAGTTGTGTGCTGCCTTCACGGATATGACGTAAAACCGTCTCTGCTAGTAATAAATCATCTTCATGTGACCATGCATCTTGTCTAACTTTAACCATTTTTCAACCAACTCCTCTTTTCTCTGCAAAACAATAGATTGTAATGTTTCTAGTTATTATTGCCAGAGAAAAAAGAATTATACATTGCCTCTCAATTCGCTTTCTATTTTTTCATATACTTGTTTCATTGCTCTTTCAAATTTCCCGGTATCTTTAGGCTGGTAGTATTTTTGTTTTTTAAGCCGTTCTGGTAAGTATTGCTGAGCTACCCAGGCACCTTCATAGTCATGAGGATATTTATATTCTAGCCCTCTGCCTAAGTCTTTGGCTCCTTTATAATGGCTGTCCTTTAAGTGGACTGGAATGTCTCCGCTTTTTCCACTGCGAATGTCGCTTAGCGCATTGTCTAATGCTTGATAAGCTGTGTTTGATTTTGGTGATAATGCCAGTTCGACAATTGTGACTGCTAAAGGAATTCTTGCTTCCGGAAAACCAAGTCTTTCAGCAGACTGAACAGCAGCAAGTGCCCGTGGTCCAGCCTGCGGATTAGCAAGTCCAATATCTTCATAGGCAATAACAAGCATTCTTCTCGCAATACTATCTAAGTCGCCTGCCTCAATCAATCTTCCAAGATAATGCAAGGCAGCATTGACATCACTGCCACGAATGGATTTTTGAAATGCGGAGAGCACATCATAGTGCGCATCACCATCTTTATCATGTGAAAAGCTCTTCTTTTGCATACATTGCTCTGCTGTTTTAAGGTCGATTTGAATTACTCCATTTTCCTTTTCCGGAGTGGAAGCAGCCGCAAGCTCAAGTCCATTTAAAGCAGAGCGCATATCTCCGTTGGCACTGAAAGCGAAGTGTTCAAGTGCCTCATCTGTAATTTCAATATTCATTGTACCTAGACCTTTTTCGGGGTCTTGAATAGCTCGGCTTAAAGCAAGCTTCACTTGTTCAGGCTCTAATGGTTTTAACTCGAAAAGATGACATCTGCTTCGAATTGCAGGATTGATGGAATGATAGGGATTGCTTGTAGTACAGCCAATTAGTGTAATTAAATTTGTCTCAAGATGAGGAAGCAGGAAGTCCTGCTTTGCTTTATCCAATCGATGAACCTCATCTAAAATAAGCACAATATGTCCCATCATTTTTGCCTCTTCTACAACAATTTCCATATCTTTCTTTTTATCAACGACTGCATTTAATAATCTTACCTGTAATCCAGCGGTTTTTGCTATAGCAAATGCTGTTGATGTTTTACCGGTTCCGGGTGGTCCAAAGAGAATCATGGAGGCTAATCGTTCTGCTTTAACCATACGCTGAATGAGCTTTGTGTCTCCTATTAAATGTTCTTGTCCGATAATTTCATTAATATGTGCGGGGCGCATACGCAATGCCAGTGGTTGTTGTTTCATTGTAACCGTCCTTTATTAGGCGTTCAACAGGACTATCCTATTGAAACAGCCATTAAAATAATCTGTAAGTAAAGCTTAAGCTTGAATATGTATAAATGCAAGAGAGAGATAATTCATGTTATAATATCATTTAGTATGAAGAGAATGGAAAGCATAGTATAATGTCTAGATGATGAGAATAAGAGAGTATTTTAAAAAAATAGATGAATTGCAATAGGAAGAGGTGTACATGGTGAAAATTACAACTAAAGGCAGATATGGCCTCACCATTATGATTGAATTAGCAAAGCAATATGGAGAAGGACCAAGATCATTGAAATCCATTGCAAAGGATAATGATTTATCGGAGCATTATTTAGAGCAGCTTGCCGCACCTCTTAGAAATGCTGGACTTGTAAGAAGTGTCAGGGGTGCGTATGGCGGATACAAGCTTGCTAAAGCACCAAGTGAGATAACTGCAGGAGACGTCATTCGTGTTTTAGAAGGACCAATTACACTGGTTGAAGGCATTGAGGAAGAAAAGCCAGCTCAGCAAGCACTATGGATACGAATTCGTGATGCGATTCGTGATGTATTGGATTACACAACACTCCAAGACCTTGCGAATTCAGAGGAAGGCGAAGCAGGGGAAGCATATATGTTTTACATTTAAGTTATGCAGGAAAGGAATTATTTTTTATGAAAGAGATTTATTTAGATCATGCGGCAACTACACCAATGGCAGAAGAAGTAACTAAAAAAATGACAGTTGTTTTTAATGAAATATATGGTAATCCTTCAAGTGTGCATTCCCATGGCAGAAAAGCAAGAAAGCTTTTGGACGAAGCAAGAAATACGATTGCTTCAAGCATAAACGCTAATGAAAAAGAAATCTTTTTTACGAGTGGCGGTACAGAGGCAGATAATATGGCGGTGATTGGGACTGCTCTAGCCAATCGGGAGAAAGGAAATCATATTATCACTTCAGCACAGGAGCATCATGCCGTATTACATGCAACGGAACAATTAGAGAGGCTTGGCTTTGAAGTCACCTATCTTCCTGTAAATCAAAATGGCAGAATTGCACCTGAGGATCTAAAAAAAGCATTACGGGATGATACGATTCTTGTTTCCATTATGTTTGCAAATAACGAAACCGGTGTTATTCAGCCAATCCATAAGATAGCAGAACTCCTCAAAGACCATCAGGCATATTTCCACACGGATGCAGTTCAAGCATATGGCTTGCTTGCTATTGATGTTAGCGAGCTTGACGTTGATTTACTAACAACTTCCGCACATAAAATTAATGGACCAAAGGGGATTGGTTTTCTTTTTGCCAAAGAAACCGTGAAAATGCATCGTCTATTATTCGGCGGCGAACAGGAAAGAAAACGCAGACCAGGTACAGAAAATGTTGCTGCTGCAGCTGGCTTTGAAAAAGCAGTTGAACTGGTCATGACAAATAAGACAGAAAGAAATAAGCAGTATGGTTTCTATAAAAAATTATTTATAGAAGAATTAAAACAGAGAAAAATTAATTTTACTTTAAATGGGGAACAAGAGAATACAATAAATACAATTGTAAATATTAGTTTTCCGGGGACAAATGTAGAACAGCTGCTGACAAATTTAGATTTGGCTGGTGTTTCTGCTTCAAGCGGGAGTGCATGTACAGCAGGGAGTATTGAACCATCCCATGTGCTAAGTGCCATGTTTGGGGAAAGTAATCCCTGTACTGCTAATTCCATTCGATTTAGCTTTGGCTATGCGAATACAGAAGATAATATTATTGAAGCAGCAAACCGCGTTGCAACTATTATAGAACGATTAACAAAGTAAGGAAAGTGATGGTATGAATAATAATAAAGATATCCGAGTAGTGGTTGGAATGAGCGGAGGCGTTGATTCTTCTGTTGCTGCACTGCTTTTAAAGGAGCAGGGCTATGATGTTGTCGGTATTTTTATGAAAAACTGGGATGATACCGATGAATTTGGCGTCTGTACCGCAACAGAAGACTTTGATGATGTTGTTCGGGTTTGTAATCAGCTTGGCATTCCTTATTATTCGGTAAACTTTGAAAAAGAATATTGGAATAAGGTATTTACTTACTTTTTAGATGAATATAAAGCAGGAAGAACGCCAAATCCAGATGTCATGTGCAATAAGGAAATTAAATTTAAAGCGTTTCTGGACCACGCCTTATCCCTCGGTGCTGATTATTTAGCAACCGGACATTATGCGCAAATCAGAAGGGAAAACGGAAAAGCAGAAATGCTTCGTGGCGTTGATAATAATAAGGATCAAACTTATTTTCTAAATCAATTATCAAGTGATGTATTGGAAAAGGTGATGTTTCCGCTTGGGCATTTAGAAAAAAGCGAAGTGCGTGAAATTGCGAAGAAGCATCATCTTGCCACTGCAGCCAAAAAGGATTCTACAGGAATTTGTTTTATCGGTGAACGTAATTTTAAAGCATTCTTAAGTGAATATCTACCTGCACAGCCTGGGGAAATGCAAACTCTATCTGGAGAAATGAAAGGGAAGCATGAAGGGTTGATGTACTATACGATTGGCCAAAGACAAGGTCTGGGAATTGGTGGTGCCGGAGATCCTTGGTTTGTTGTTGGAAAAAATTTAAAAGAAAATATTCTCTATGTTGAACAAGGCTATAGTAATGATAAATTGTATTCAGATGCACTGATTGCAACAGATATTAATTGGATTAACCCAGATGATATGAAGGATGCTTTTATCTGTACAGCGAAATTCAGATATCGTCAAAAGGATAGTGAAGTTGCGGTTACTCTATTAGATGATGATACACTTTATGTTGACTTCGCTGCAAGTGAACGGGCAATCACTCCTGGCCAGGCGGTCGTTTTCTATGATGGCAATGTTTGCCTTGGTGGAGCAACGATTGATAAAGTGATAAAGGATGAAAAACAATTACAATACGTAGGTTAAGTTAGGGGCTTTTCGCAATGGAAAAGAATCGACAAGCGATTTTATTTATGAAAGAAAGAAAATATGAAGAAGCGGCAAAGCTTTTTAATGAAATCATTGAAGAATATCCTAAAGATCCAATCGGTTATATAAATTTCGGGAATTTACTGCGGGATATTAATGAATTGGAGAGTGCCAAGCGTTTCTATTTAAAGGCAATTGAATTAGATGCTAAAGCGGCAACAGCCTACTATGGACTTGGCAGCTTGTATTTCGAAAAAGAAAATTATCAAAAGGCTCAAAGCTATTTTCTGCAGACGGTAGAGCACGGCTTGGAAGAAGCGGATGTATACTACTTATTAGGACTTTCTCTGCAGA
Source organism: Oceanobacillus sp. (assembly GCA_032085455.1). GTDB lineage: Bacteria > Bacillota > Bacilli > Bacillales > Amphibacillaceae > Oceanobacillus. Next base: position 140,702 of record DAMDKS010000002.1, on the reverse strand, counting down.
ACCAGGAACAGTTCAAGTTAGCTCTGCCATATTTGCTGCGAGCAACAGAGCTTGCCCCAGGCGATGTAAGCTATCTCTTCCAGTATGGGCTTTCACTTGCGCAATCCAATGCTATTATGGAGGCGAAAACAATATTTACGAAGGTTGTAACCTTGGATGAGGAACATAGTGATGCTTATTATAACCTCGGGGTAATCGCTGCTTTCGAAGACCAGCCGGAAACCGCATTAAAACATTTTAATCAAGCACTGGCATTACATCCTGAGCATTATTTAGCTGCAAATGGCAAAAAACAAATTGAGAAGTTTCTAGAAGAAAATTAAGTAACGAAACGTGGGGTCGTTTTTAGAATGGGAAATCAACAAGATGTGAATGATAAAGGATATATACGCGGATATGCCCTTTATACAATTTTTCAAAATGAAAGTGAAAATTTCTCTATCATCAAGATTAAGATAGAAGAGACAAATGAAGACTTTGATGAGAAAGAAGTTGTAGTAAAAGGCTATTTTACACAGCTTGCAGATGAGAATTCATATGTCTTTTATGGAACCTTTGAAAATCATAATAAGTTCGGTGTACAATATCGTGTTGATTCCTACCAAACCTATATTCCTGATACCAAAGAAGGCTTAATATCTTATCTTTCCAGTGAGCTTTTTTATGCAGTAGGTGTAAAAACAGCTGAGAAAATTGTTAATAAACTAGGGACGAATGCAATAAAGAAAATTCTCGATGACCCGAAGTGTCTAAATGGCATTTCGGGTCTCAATAAAAAAACTGCTGAACAGCTGCATAAGAGTTTAGAAGAGCATCAAGGTTTTGAACATATTGCGATTTCGCTTGCGAATTACCAGCTTGGATTGAAAATGGCACAAAGAATTTATCAGGAATATAAAGAAGAAGCAATAAGCAAGCTGCATGAAGATCCATATCGCTTTGTATTTGATATTGAGGGATTTGGTTTTCAAACTGCTGACCGCATCGCTCGGTCGAATGGAATTTCGATGACACATCCAAACCGGATTGGTGCAGGATGTATTTTTGTTTTACAAAGAAGCGTACAGGATGGTCATGTCTATTTACCGCTTGAACACTGTGTTAGCAAGGTGCATCAGCTGCTTGGACTCTATCAGATAAAGCAGGATGTCATTGTTGATAGATTGGAACAATTAAATGGTGAAAAGAAAGTAATCATAGTGAATGGCAATGTTTACCTGCCGTCACTTTATTATGCTGAAGATGGATTTGTTGCTCATTTGGACCGGATTATGAAAAAGCCAATAGAGACAGAAACGACGCTGGCTGAATTAATGAAAATAACTGGTGAGATTGAAGAGGAAGAAATTTTAAGCTACGGTAAAGAGCAATTTAATGCAATCGAAAAAGCACTTCATTCACGCATTATGATTTTAACTGGAGGGCCTGGTACAGGTAAGACAACAGTGATTAAGGGGATTGTGAAAGCATTTTCGACAATTCACGATTTCTCTCTTGACATTGATGATTATGATAAAAAGTCAGCGTTTCCTTTCGTTCTAACTGCACCTACCGGGCGTGCAGCAAAACGTTTAAGTGAGTCGACAGGGCTTCCAGCTGGAACCATTCATCGACTGCTGGGCTGGGATGGTCATGATTCTTTTGATAGAGATGAGCATAATCCGCTTTCTGGACGCTTCCTTATTGTTGATGAATTCTCGATGGTTGATATTTGGCTGGCCAATAACTTATTCAAAGCAATTCCTGATGATATGCAAGTATTGTTAGTCGGGGACGAGGATCAGCTGCCTTCCGTTGGTCCTGGACAAGTGCTTTCTGATTTATTAGCAAGTGAAAAAATACCTGTTGTCCAGTTGGATGAGGTCTATCGTCAAAAAGAAGGTTCAAAGATCATTCAGTTGGCACATGAAATAAAAAATGATGCAATTACAGAAGCGTCATTGAAAAATGCTAATGATTTTAGTTTTATCGGTGCACACGAACGGCAGATGGTTCAGCTAATTGCCACTATTTATAAGCGCGCAATTGATAAAGGCATTGAAGCTAGTGATATTCAGGTGCTAGCTCCAATCTATAAAACAGAAGCAGGAATTAATAAAATTAATACAGAGCTCCAGGAAATGATTAATCCAAAAACAGAAAAGAAACGTGAAGTGAAAGTGATGGATACAAGCTTTCGAGTTGGTGACAGGGTTATTCAACTAGTAAATCAGCCAGAGGATGGTATTTATAATGGGGATATAGGAGAAATAGCAGCTATCTTCTATGAAAATGAGAATGTAGAAAAGAAAGAGCAAATTGTCATCGTATTTGATGAGAAAGAAATTGTATATGAAAGAAAGGATTATAGCAATTTTATGCATGCGTATTGTATTTCGATTCACAAATCGCAAGGCAGTGAATTTCCAATTGTCATTTTGCCAGTCATTTCATCTTATTACCGTATGCTGCGCAAAAATTTACTTTATACCGCTATTACAAGAAGTAAAGAATCACTGATTATTTGTGGTGAAGAAAATGCTTTTTTTCGAGGTGTTACTACCATAGACACGAATAAACGTTACACAACATTAGTTAGTCATTTAATAAATAGACTGACATCTATTTTATCGCATGAAGAGGAGGAAGAGGTTAGTCCCTATGATTTTATGTGAAGACAAGTATATAAATGACACTTTCCGGTTAGGCTAATGTTAGCAAATATTGGGAGCTGATTTGATGGAGTGTCCAAATTGTCGAGGCAGAAACCTAGGGAAGATAGGTTTACATGCGTACTATTGCTGGACCTGTTATATTGAAATTGTCACTGAGAGGAATAAGCTTAGCCTGCATCAAATTGAAGCAGATGGCAGCTTGAGTCCCTTGAATGCTCTATTCATAGAAGAAGAAAGAACACTCTAGCTAGGGGGGCTGTTTTATGCTTCGCTGGCAATTTTGGAAAAATGTATTTGATGTATTATTGTTCGGTATTGTACTGCTGGTATTTTCCTATCTATTATTTCGTACATATCCGTTTTTTAAAGTATTTTTTCACTTTTTATGGCGGCTGTTTTTGCCATTTTTAATTGCTGGATTTTTAGCGTATCTCATATATCCATTCATTATATTTCTTCATCGGCATCAAATCCATAAAGGACTTGCTGTTCTATTGATTTATTTTTTATTTTTTGGAGGGATAAGCTATTTATTTTACCATGTCTATCCACTGGTTATACATCAGTTAAAGGATTTAACGGAAAGCTTCCCGGAAATTTATAAACTCTATGATGATACGATTTATAAAGTTTATGATTTTACCTCGTTCTTACCGGAAACTGTACATGATAAATTAGATGAGCTACAATTAAATATAGAAAATAGTTTGGGCGGACTTTTAGACAAATTAATGCATGGGTTTACTCATCTATTTGATATGGTTGTTATGCTGAGTGTCATTCCGGTATTAGTATTTTATTTCATTAAGGATCATCAGCAAATAACAACGTATTTAGTGAGATTTATTCCTAAAAAGAATCAGCCTAAAGTAAAAAGAATATTGCTCGAAATAGATGAGAGTCTTGGAGGCTATATTCGTGGACAGCTGTTTGTCTGTTTGTTTGTTGCATTAGCTACATTGCTGGCTTTTAAGTGGTTAGATGTGCCTTATGCTTTATTATTGGCTTTGCTTTTTGGTTTAACCAATCTTATTCCTTATTTTGGTGCAATTATTGCTTCCGTGCCTGCAGTATTTCTTGCTTTCACTATTTCTGGAAAACTGGTGGTTTACGTGCTTATTTCTGTGATTTTGATTCAGGCAGTGGAGAGTAATTTGGTTTCCCCTTACGTTGTTGGGAGAAGCATTAATATTCACCCGATAGCGATTATTTTTGTATTGTTATTGGGAAGTGGATTATTTGGAATAGCTGGTATGATTTTCGCAGTACCTGTACTGACACTTTTAAAAGTGATTATGATGCATTTGCCCAGTATAATACCATCACGTTGACAAATAGAAGATATTTAACTATACTATCGCTAGAAGAATAATTTAATGCTTGGAAAGTGCGAAGTACATGAAGCTCATGTTACAGAGAGGGGTTTTGCTGGTGAAAGAATCCTAACATCGAATCATGGAAAGCTACACTGGAGTGCGGCTAATACCCGCCGGTTTAAAACCGTTAACATGGTGGAGTGATGAATAGTTATCTATTCATAATAAAGGGTGGTACCGCGACAATCTCGTCCCTGCATAAGCAGAGAGGGGATTTTTTTATTTTACGTAATACAGGGAGGTTCCGAAAATGAAAAAGTTAAAGTCGGCTGAGATTAGACAAATGTTTCTCGACTTTTTTAAAGAGAAAAATCACAAAGTATTGCCAAGTGCTTCATTAGTTCCGAAAGAGGACCCCAGCTTACTATGGATTAATAGTGGGGTTGCAACATTAAAAAAGTATTTTGACGGCAGAGAAATACCGGATAATCCTAAAATTGTCAGCTCACAAAAAGCGATACGGACAAATGATATTGAAAACGTTGGCTTCACAGCAAGACATCATACCTTTTTTGAGATGCTTGGAAATTTCTCAATTGGTGATTATTTTAAGAAAGATGCAATTAAATGGGCTTGGGAGTTTTTGACTGATGAAAAATGGTTAGCTTTTGATCCAGAACTTTTATCTGTTACTGTGCATCCTGAAGATGATGAGGCTTATGATATCTGGCTAAAGGAAATTAAACTCCCAAAAGAAAGAATTATCCGTCTTGAAGAGAATTTCTGGGATATTGGTGAAGGCCCTAGTGGACCTAACTCAGAGATTTTTTATGACCGTGGTGAAGCTTTTGGGAACGATCTGAATGATCCTGAGCTATATCCAGGAGGAGAGAATAGCCGTTACCTGGAAATTTGGAATCTGGTATTTTCTCAGTTTAATCATAATCCAGATGATACGTATACACCACTTCCTAAGAAAAATATTGATACAGGTATGGGACTGGAACGTGTATGTTCCGTGATACAAGGTGTGCCGACAAACTTTGAAACAGATTTATTTATGCCTATTATTAATCAAATTGAAGAAATTTCAAATGTAAGCTATGGTAATTCAATCGAGAGGGATGCAATATTTAAAGTGATTGCAGACCATATTCGAACGGTAAGTTTTGCTATTGCAGATGGTGCCCTGCCCTCAAATGAAGGACGTGGCTATGTTTTAAGAAGATTAATTCGAAGGGCAGTACGTTTTGCGAAGAATATTGGATTAGAAAGACCGTTTATGTATGAACTTGTGGTTGTTGTCGGTGATATTATGAAAGAGCATTATCCACAAGTATTAGAGCAAAAAGACTATATTGAAAAAATCATCAAGGTTGAGGAAGAACGTTTTCATGAAACATTAAATGATGGGTTAGAAATACTTGCTGCAATTATGAAACGTGAGGAAGAGGCTGGAAAGAACATATTCCCAGGAAAAGAGGTTTTCCGTCTCTATGACACATACGGTTTTCCCAAGGAGCTTACTGCTGAATATGTAGAAGAGCATGGTTTTACAATTGATGAAGCTGGTTACGAAGCTGAAATGGAAAAACAAAGAGAACGTGCAAGAAGTGCAAGAAAAAATGTTGATTCAATGCAGGTTCAAGATAGTTTAATGAGTGAAATCGATATAGCTAGTAAATTTATTGGCTATCATCAATTAGAAGCAAATACGAGCATTACTGCTATGATAAATCAGAATGAACATGCTGAAGCAGCGACTGAAAACGATGAAGTGTTTATTTTCTTGGCAGAAACACCTTTTTATGCCGAAAGCGGCGGTCAAATTGCTGATAAGGGATGGATTTATACAAAAAATGCGTCTGCTTATGTAGAAGATGTACAAAAGTCACCCCAAGGTATCCACGTCCATCGTGCAGTGGTTAAAAATGGTGAATTTCATGCAGGAGATAAAGTAAAAGCAATTATTGAACGGGAATTCCGCAATGGAATTATAAAAAACCATACGGCAACACATTTATTGCACCAGGCACTAAAGGATGTTCTGGGGAACCATGTTAATCAGGCTGGTTCATTAGTGACCCCAGATCGTTTGCGCTTTGACTTTTCTCATTTTGAAGCAATCAAGGAAGAAGAGCTTCAAGAAATTGAAACGATTGTAAACGAGAAAATTTGGGAGTCGATTCAATTAGTGATTAATAATAAAAGAATTGATGAAGCGAAAGCGATGGGTGCGATGGCATTATTCGGCGAAAAGTATGGTGAAATCGTACGTGTTGTACAAATTGAGGACTATAGCATTGAGCTATGTGGGGGCTGTCATGTACGCAATACTTCAGAAATAGGTCTGTTTAAAATTGTATCTGAGGCTGGTATTGGAACGGGTACAAGAAGAATTGAAGCTGTTACAAGCAAGATGGCCTATGCATTTTTGAATGAAAAAACAATGACTCTTAAAACGGTTAGGCAGCTAGTGAAGGCGAATGAGGATAAAATAATTCCTGAAAAAATTCAGCTGATTCAACAAGAATTGAAATCTATTCAAAAAGAAAATGAGTCATTGAGTACAAAGCTTGCAAATGTAGAGGTTTCTTCTATACTTGAGCAAGTAGAAGATATCAGCGGAGTTCCTGTACTTGCACAGCAGGTAAATGTAAAAGACATGAATCAGCTTCGCAATATGGTAGATGATTTGAAGCAAAAGCTTGATGCAGCAGTTATTCTTTTAGTAACGGAAAACAGTGGTAAAGTCCAGCTAGCTGCAGGTATTTCGAAAGAATTTGTCCAAAAAGGACTTCATGCAGGCAATTTAATTAAGCAAGCCGCTCAAATTTGTGGTGGTGGAGGTGGCGGGCGCCCTGACATGGCGCAAGCCGGAGGAACAAATCCTGCAAAGATTACAGAAGCACTGGAATCCGTTAGAGAATATGTAAAAGAAAAAATTAATGAATAAGTAGTTTGTAACTATTCATTGAAAAGGCTATAATGTCTATAACATATGTGATAGAATAGAGTAGGTAAAACTTGGAATGAGGTGTCACGATGAGTTCAATAGATAAGACGATGAAATTTAATTTTTCGGAGGAACCGTTTGATCAGGATATAAAGACAATTCTTTATACAGTCCATGAGGCATTACAGGAAAAAGGGTATAATCCGATCAACCAAATTGTAGGTTATTTACTTTCTGGTGACCCTGCATACATCCCAAGACATAAAGATGCGAGAAACTTAATACGTAAGGTTGAACGTGATGAGGTTATCGAGGAATTGGTAAAATATTATTTGAAGGAAAATAAACAAAATAAATGAAAATTATTGGACTTGATGTAGGAACAAAAACAATCGGTGTTGCAATTAGTGATGCATTAGGTTGGACAGCTCAGGGGTTAACTACGATTTATTGGAATGAAAACAATCTTCATTCTGCAGACGATGAATTAAAGGAAATCATAGAAGAAAATGATATTGGGAAAGCTATAATTGGATTACCCAAGAATATGAATGGTACAATTGGAGAACGAGGTGAAGCGACACAGCGTTTTGCAAAGCACTTTGAAAAGAAGTTTAATATACCAGCAGTTCTATGGGATGAACGCTTAACAACAGTGGCTGCAGAAAGAGTTTTATTAGAAGCAGACATGAGTCGAAAAAAGCGAAAGAAAGTAATTGATAAGATGGCGGCTGTGATGATTTTGCAAGGCTATCTTGATCAAAAATAAATGAGGTGACCTTTATGGCTTTAGAGGAAAAAGAAAGAATCATTATTCCTGATGACAATGGTGACGAACATCTGTTTGAAGTATTATTTACATTTGACGTGGATGATACAAATCAATCTTACATTGCTGTTGTTCCAGTAGAACAAGCGGAAGAAGATGAAGTAGAAGTTTATGCTTTCCGCTATGAAGAAAAAGATAATGATGATGAGGATCTTTCCTTATTCCCAATTGAATCAGATGAAGAATGGGAAATTGTTGAGGAAATGCTTCAAACGTTAGCAGATGAAGATGATTATGAGAATTAACACATTAAACTGTTAAATGAAGCTGATGTCGAAAATGGCATCAGCTTTTCCCTGCGAAAAATATGTTTATAAAATGTGTTTAAAAAGGACGGGAAAAAAATTCGAAGTGTCATTTTTACCGGACTTTTTGAACATCCTCTTATATTATATTGTGATTTTTAGTATAATATAGCGAGTTAAAAGGGAGAGATGCGCATGGCTAAAGGCAAATTAACAAAGGGATTTAAAGAAAATAGAATTGCTCGCAGCCTGGAAGCGAGTACAGTGAGAAGAATTGTTGCAATCGTATTGCTCGTGTTAATTCTCATCATTGCGGTCTTAGGGTTTGCGGGATATGCTTACATAAAGACAGCACTAGAGCCAGTTGATCCAAAAAGTGAAGAAGAGGTTGAAGTAGAAGTTCCTATTGGCTCCACGACATCTTCAATTGCTGCATTGTTAGAAGAAAATGATATCATCAAAAATGGACTAATCTTTCGTTTTTATATAAAGTTTAAAAATGAATCAGATTTTCAAGCTGGGAATTATACGTTCAGCCCATCCATGACAATAAATGAAATAATTGAATCATTAAAGAGCGGTAAAATTGTGCTTGAATCAACCCATCGTATAACTATTCCAGAAGGGCTGACTGTAGAGCAAATTGCCGATATATATGCAAAGCATTTTGATTTTACACGTGAAGAATTTATTGATAAGGTGAACGATGAAGCTTATGTTAAACAATTAATTAAGAAATATCCAAATTTACTTTCTGATGAGATTTTACAAGAAGGTATTCGCACACCATTAGAAGGTTATTTATATGGAATTACGTATGATTTCTATGAAGAAGATCCATCTATAGAAACAATAATTGAAATGATGCTTGAGCAGACAAATTCTATTATTACTCCATATCTGGACCAAATTGCAGATTTGGATTTTACAATTCATGAAACACTAACCTTTGCTTCTGTGGTAGAGCAGGAGTCAGGAAGTCTGGAACAGCGTGATAAAATTTCTAGTGTGTTTTATAATCGTCTTGAAGAAGGAATGAAACTTCAAACAGACCCAACCGTACTTTATGCATTAGGTGAACATAAAGATCGTGTTTTATATAAGGATTTAGAGGTGGAATCACCATATAATACGTATGTTATTGATGGATTGCCAATCGGACCAATTAGTAATTTTGCAGAGAATTCACTGGAAGCGGTAGTTAATCCAGCAAATAATAATTATTTATATTTTCTTCATGATAAGAAAGGAAATATTTATTATGCTGAAACACTCGATGAGCATAATGAAAATATAGATGCATATATGGAGTAGGAGAAATGTGAGTATGTCTATTCACATTTCTCGCTTTTCGTTGACTAGATTACTTTGGGCCAAAAAATGAGGTATCGCTTATGGATGAACAGATGAAACAATATTTAGCATCTCATTTATCTGTAAAAGATGAGTGGGTTAGACAATTAGAAGAAATCGCAAAGAAAGATAACGTTCCAATAATGGATAGTATTAGTGTCGACTATATGCTGAATTTAATCAAAATTCACCAGCCTAAGAGAATCTTAGAGGTTGGAACAGCAATCGGCTATTCAGCACTAAGAATGCTGGAAGCAAATCCAGCTGCAGAAATCATTACGATTGAAAAAGATGAACAGCGTTATCATGAAGCACTAAATAACATAAATAAGCTGGATAAGTCAGAAAAAATCACAGTTTATTTTGGAGATGCACTTGATGTACTAGAAGAATTAGCAGCCAAAAATGAAATTTTTGATTTTATCTTTATTGATGCTGCAAAGGGTAAATATCAAGCTTTTTTTGATATTGCGCATCAATTATTAGCAAGTAATGGTCTATTAATAACAGATAATGTATTATTTAGAGGTCATGTTGCTAGTCCAGAACTTGCGCCAAAGAGATATAAAAGTATGGTAAACAAAATTAGAAGCTATAATGACTTTCTAACCTCACATCCAGCTTATATCACTTCAATCTTACCAATTGGTGATGGCGTTATGGTAAGCTGTAAAAAATGATTGAAGGAGGTCAATAACATTGAAAAACAAACCTTTGATTATAGGAGTCGCTGGCGGGAGCGGAAGTGGTAAAACTTCTGTAACTAATGCGATATATAATCAATTTACCGATAAATCGATATTAGTTTTAGAACAAGATTATTATTATAAGGATCAGAGTCATCTGTCCTATGAGGAACGCTTAAAAACAAATTATGATCATCCGCTTGCTTTTGATAATGACTTATTTATTCAGCATATTAGTGATTTAATCGACTTAAAATCGATTGAAAAACCAATATACGATTATAAATTGCATACGAGATCAGATAGAGTCATGAAAGTTGAGCCCAAGGATGTCATTATTGTTGAGGGAATCCTGATACTTGAAGATATTCGTTTGCGTGAATTGATGGATATTAAAGTTTTTGTGGATACAGATGCAGATTTAAGAATTATTCGGAGATTACTTCGTGATATTAAAGAAAGGGGCCGAAGTCTTGATTCTGTAATTGACCAATATTTGAACAGTGTCCGACCGGCACATCTGCAATTTATTGAGGCTACAAAGCGCTATGCAGATATTATCATACCAGAAGGTGGAGAAAATCATGTAGCAATTGATATTTTGGCAAGTAAGATTGCAACAATATTGTCAAAAAAATTATAGCTTACTCGTAATTTATATTGAAATTTCTTTGGAATTCTGCCATAGTGATGAATAGTATAACTTCATAAAAGGAAATGAAGCGCATACATTTATTTTAATGCAACAACAAATTGACAATGTGGAAAAGGTTGAAATTATAAAAGGAGTGTTTTAAATGGCTATAGAGAAAAGTTATTATATGACTGTAGAGGGAAAAGAAAAATTAGAGAAAGAATTACACTATTTAAAAACGGACCGCAGACAAGAGGTTGTGGAACGTATTAAGATTGCTCGCGACTTTGGAGACCTATCTGAAAACTCAGAGTATGATTCTGCAAAAGAAGAACAAGCTTTTGTAGAGCAGCGCATTACACAGCTTGAGAAGATGGTTCGCAATGCAGTAATTATTGAAAATAATGATACAAATCCAAACATCGTTTCTTTAGGAAAGTCAGTAACCTTCCAAGAGCTGCCTGATGGTGATGAAGAAACATATACGATTGTAGGAAGTGCTGAAGCGGATCCGTTTGAAGGTAAAATTTCAAATGATTCACCGATTGCTCAAAGCTTATTAGGTAAAGAAATTGGCGAAGAGGTAACCGTTTCTACACCAGGCGGAGACTTTCAGGTTCGTATTACCAAAGTGGAATAATAAAATAAAGAAAGAAGTTCTTCAATAATAATTGAAGAACTTCTTTCTTTATTATTTACTTATTTAATATCAAATACAATTTCTCTGCTTTCAGGGATGGTGTGATAAAAGTTTTTGTAATCATCCAATAGCCATTCATTTGCTTCCTCATCAAAAATAATCGTAAGTTGATTTGTTCTTGTGTATTCGTCTTTATCTTTGTCTCTGAATAACCAGCCTAAGTTATCCTTTGGCTCATGAAAAACATGATGCGCTCGAGCGAGAATTTTATAAGCATCAAGTTTCTCATCGAATTCGGGATTTGCTATATAGTCAATATCATAAACTGTTTGCACTAGTTCTCCTTCATAATCAGGGTGTTTCTTTTCGATTTCCCGAACGCGATCCTCCAGCTTTTCTTTTAAATTTTCCGTGATGCCATCTTTAAGTAACGATGCATCTTTCGCAGTCAATGCTTCCTGATATACAGTGAAGATTGTATTTAATTTCTCCATTAATGCTTCACTTGCCTCTTCCGAAAGTCCATGTTCAATCTCAAATTCGATAATACCATCATCGGTAACTTTTTCCTCCAAGCTGACAACCTCGCCCCAGGGAAAGTCTTTTCCGATAGATAAAGAAACAGAGCCATCAATTGGAAACGTACCAATGCTTTGCTCACCGCTCTGAATATTAAAATTTGTTTTTTCTCCATTTACATATAAAAGGTAATCCTCGTATGGTGAATCAACATAAATTTCCTCAACTAGGAAATCGAACGAGTGAACAGCTTCTTCAACTGTTGTATTGTATAGTTCGAGTTCAGCAGTTTGCTCATCTGTTACATATTGATTATTAAAAATGGCTGTAATATCATAATTTCCAGGCATAAAAGGACCATAGCCCTTTTCTCCATCCTTGGAAAGGTCTTCTTCATTTATTTCATTGATTTGAAATCCGGTCATATCGTTATTTGCCATTGGCTGAATATATGCCGGTGTAACGGCAAAGCGATAATCATTAAAAAATAACCATGCTTTTCCATCAACAATTAAATCAATACTTGCATAGACATTATTTTTTTCAGGATTATCGGCTTGTGTCTGAAATTTATTAAGCAGCTCATCCAATATCTCTTTGTTGTCATTTAAATATGTAATGAGATCTGCAGTGTTATCTTCGGTAATTTCAAATCCTCCATCAGTTGTCAGCAAATGCTGTAAATCTTCAATCTGATTATTTTCGACAGCATCTTTAAATGCTGTAATCTGTTGATCTGCTGAGAATTTATTATTACCAATAAAGTAAAATACAATGGATAAGAGAATTACTCCGGCTGTCAAGGAAGCAAAAAAGTAAAATTTCTTTTTAGGTTTCCTTTTGGAATCAGTCTGAACGTCACTTTGTTCCTTCAGGTTCTGCTTTTCTAATTCTTTCTCTGCATCATTCCCTGTCATCTTATACCTCCTCGTATTTATTTAAATTTTTTAACAGTTTCTATACTAACATAAGAATAAGAATAAAATATGGGATAAATAACTTATTTACATGATAATGCTAAAGTGCTAGACAGAGAAATACAATAGAGACGTAATTTATATTGAAATTATAGGTAGAAAATTACTGTTAAAAATGAAATAATACTTCAAAAAAATATTACGTTTTTATTACAAAAAAGTTACAATTAATGCTTTATGCTTACTTTAAAAAAATAACGGTTAAATTATACTGAGCTTATTGTACGATATTAAATCGGATAATGAGGAATACTCAATTTAAACAAATAGAATGATTTCTTTTGATAAGACAATGTAATTTGGGAAAGCCGAGTTAACTTTAAAAAATATGGGTATTTAAAAAATATCAATAAAAAGTCCTTTTTAGAAATAAATGTTTTGAATTCAGTATATATATTCTGTAATTAGTAAAAAGTAACTATTTTTCACTTAGCCCCTTATTTTTTTATGAAGACTTTAGTAACATTAGGTGAAAGTATTCTGAATTTATTTTAGTTGGCGGTGATTCTTATGAAAAAGATCCGAATTGTTGTAGCAGATTATGAAAAGAGTTATATCGAGTCTTTATCAAGCTATCTTCGTTCATCAGATGAAGCAGCTCGATTTATAACTACGTATTTTACTTCCAAAAGTACTTTACAGGAGTTTTTAAATCAAAATGAACTGATTGATATCTTACTGATTAGTCCGGCTTTGTATGATGAAACTTTATCTATCCCAAATGACACCTTATTAATTTTTCTGGAAGATAATAAATTAAGTAATAATAACCCGAATCTCCAAGCAGTTTATCGATATCAGCGACTAAATCAGCTGATTTCAAATATCCTGTCGATTTATTACGAAAATAATCAGCAGGCTGGACATTTATTGGCACGAAGCAAACAGACACAAGTACTGACTGTTTATTCACCAGCTGGGGGGACAGGGAAGACTACAATTGCTGTGAATCTCAGTAAACAGCTGGCATTAAACAATCTGAAGATTTTTTATTTAAACCTTGAATTATTGAATACATCGAGCCTGTACTTCCAATCAGAAGAAGACAATCCTTCTCTGCAAATCTTTTACTATGTGAAATCAGAATCGCCACAGCTTTTATCTAAAATTGAAGCATTAAAGAAGTTCGATCCGCATGCTTTAGTAAGTTATTTTGATATTGCTATCAGTGCAGATGAATTGATGGAGTTTAGTGAAAATGATGTCAAACGCTTAATAAATGGGATTGTTGATACAGGTACTTATGACTTTATTGTGGTCGATTTAGACAGTTCTCTTCATGAACGTAACATTGCCGTATTAAAAGAATGCGACAAAATAATCTGGCCAATAGTAAATAATGAACAAAGTTTTTTGAAAACAGCTTCGTTCCTTGCTGAAGAAGAAAAGATAATAGGGAAAGAAAATATTGTAAAGGATAAGCTCATCATGCTTATGAATAAATTTTACAGCGACACCGCAAATATCGCTAATGAATCGGGAATTACTATCGATGGATATTTACCAATAATTGAAGATTGGCTGGACAAGCAGTCTGGCAGGACTATTTTAAACAATGATTTATTTAATCAGGAGCTCTTGTCAATTATTCATGAAAGAATTATCGATAATGAAGGAGCTGTCGTGAACAATGGATAGAGACGAAACTGTCAAAAGTCTAATTAAACAGTTGCGTGATTCCTTGGATTTAATGCACTCGATTTCTAATGAGGAATTGAGAGAATATGTTGAGGCAGTTGTATTTGACTTTGCGCGAGATAAAAAGCTGAAGTCAGCCGAAATTCAGTACTTTGTTGAAAGAATATACAATTCCTTTCGAGGCTATGATGTATTGCAGCCATTAATTGATGATAAGACAATTACGGAGATTATGGTAAATAATCATGAGGAAATTTTTATTGAAAGATTTGGCAAGACGTCAAAAGTGAATATAAAGTTTGAAAGTGAGCAAAAGCTGGAAGATATTATTCAATCCATCGTTTCTAAAGTGGATCGGGTTGTAAATGAATCTTCTCCAATTGTGGATGCTAGAATGCAAGATGGTTCCAGAGTCAATGTCGTACTCCCGCCAATCGCATTAAAAGGTCCAGTTATCACGATTCGTAAGTTTCCAGACAAACCACTGACAATAGAGAATCTAATTAGCTATGATTCCATTACAGAGGAAGCTGCTGCTTTTCTGCAGAAGCTGGTTATCTCAAAGTTTAATATCTTTATTGGAGGTGGTACCGGTTCAGGAAAAACAACCTTTTTGAATGTACTGTCGAACTTCATACCTACTGATGAAAGAATCGTTACCATAGAGGACTCTGCAGAGCTGCAGATACATAATGTTCCGAATCTTGTCGGCCTTGAAACAAGAAATGCTAATACAGAAGGAAAAGGCGAAATTTCAATTCGCGAGCTGATTAAAACATCGCTGAGAATGCGGCCAGACCGAATTATTGTTGGTGAGGTGCGTGGCGAAGAGGCCTTAGATATGCTGCAAGCGATGAATACGGGACATGATGGCTCAATATCTACTGGTCATGCTAACTCAACAAAGGATATGCTCAGCCGCTTGGAAACAATGGTATTGAATGGAGCCAATTTACCAGTTGAAGTTATTCGCAAGCAAATCGGCTCAGCTATTGATATATTTATCCATCTTACCCGTTTACGTGATAATTCGCGAAAGGTTGTAGCAATTAGTGAGGTATTGGGGGTAGAAAATGGTGAGGTGGTTCTAAACCCTCTATATGAATTTATTGAAGAGGGAGAAAAGGAAAACGGTGAGGTCATCGGTTCCCTTAAACGAACTGGAAATCAATTAGTCGATCAATCAAAAGTGCACCTGGCCGGTTTGGAATTAGAAGAGAATGAAGTGGTGAGGTGATGGAATGACTGATATTTTACTAATGGTTTTATTAGTTGGTCTGATTGGCACATATATTATTATTGTTGCTAAACGCAAGAAAAAGGAGAAAGACCCGGAAGATCCGATATCAAGTGAAGAGAATTATACTGAATTACAGATTTTGAAGGAAAAGCATTTAAGAGAAACAGAAGAAAAATCGATTAAACAAATTGAAGATCATTTAATTGATTATTCGGATTACAAACTGAGTATACGAGAGTATATTTTATATGCGAGTTTAGCGGTTATCTTTTTCGGTATCATTGGATATATTTTTTATGCAAATACGATTGGGGTTATTGTTATCGGGGCTGCAGGTCTGTTTTTTCCTAAAATCCAAAAAAAGAATTTACAGAAAAAACGGCAGGAAAAACTTAAATTGCAATTTAAAGAAGCGATTGCATCCTTATCATCGTCTCTTGCTGCAGGAAGATCTATGGAAAACAGCTTTAAAGAAGTAGTAGAAGATCTTTACTTGCTATACCCTGACCCGAATACATACATCATTAGAGAATTTGAAATCATTAATCGCCGTATCGAAAACGGTGAAACCATTGAAAATGCGATATTAAATTTTAGTATTCGCTCAGACCTGGAAGATGTTAAAAATTTTGCGAATGTGTTTATTACATGTAAGCGTACTGGGGGAAATTTAGTAGAAGTAATCAGACGTACCTCGGATATTATAAGTGAAAAAATCGATATCCAGCAGGACGTTGCTGTCATGATTGCGTCAAAACGCTTTGAGTCTAAAATAATGAGTCTAGCACCGATTGGGATGATTCTATTGCTGAAAACCTCAGCGCCTGATTATTTGGCTCCAATGTTTAACTGGAATTCTGCTGGACCAATTATTATGACAGTATGTTTGGCTATTTTAATTTTCTCCTATTGGCTTGGTCAGCGGATTATGGATATTAAGGTGTGAAGCACATGATAGTTTATGGTTTTTTCGCGTTACTAATTATTGCAATTTACTTAATTCTTTCAATTAAGGTTGGAAAACGATATGAAGTCGTCATCACTTCCTTTAAGGATCAATACCCGCTTTTATTCATGGCTCCAGTCTCACTATATATTATTGACAGCTTAAAAATCATGGAGCGTTTCTATAGTCAAATTGCCAAAATACAGCAAAAGATGATTAGTCTATATGGTAACCGTACCGCTTTGCAGCATACAAGAATGTTTATTGCGCAATTAATATCCACAACACTTGTTTGTTTATTAGGTACCTTTATGTTCACTGTAGCAGCAAATGGGGATATTACAATATTTATAGTGGGACTGATTTTTACGGTTATCCTGCCGTTTGCCATGGTAAACAAGCTGGCGAATCAAGAGAAGCAAAGAAAAGAAGAAATTTTGATAGAGCTGCCAGAGGTAGTAAATAAGATTATTCTGCTTGTAAATGCTGGTGAGACCATTCAGCAAGCATTAATACGTTGTGTAACAACAACAAATGACCCAAACTCACCACTAATTAGGGAATTAACGGAAACGGTAAATCGCATGGTTTCCAATGAACCCTTTCAACAGGTTTTAAATGACTTAAGCAAAAAATGTGGTATACAGGAGATTTCCATATTTACTACAACGATTCTCTTAAACTACAGAAAAGGCGGAAATGATCTTATTCTGGCACTTCGTGAATTATCGCATGATTTATGGGAGAAACGTAAAGCAATCTCTAAAACAAAAGGAGAGGAAGCATCATCCAAGCTTGTCTTTCCACTTATCTTAATTTTTGTAGTAGTAATGGTTATTGTTGGCTTTCCTGCAATTACTCTTATGTAAGAACAGGATCCATATAAATTTAAAAATATTCTAGGAGGAAGAAGTATGAATACAATTACACAAGGAATCAAGAACTTTTGGGATGATGAAGAGGGCTTACAAACATTAGAATTGCTGCTGATCATCGCTGTTATTGTAGTAATCGCCCTGATGTTCCGTGGTCAAATTGTCGACTGGGTGAAAGGATTATTTAGCTTTGGTACAGACACAATTGAAAACTTTAAATCCCAAGAGTAACAATTGAAATTGACATAAAAGGGATTTAATTAAAGCAAAAGAGGAAGGATAATAAACATGCGAATCCTACCATTCTCAAAAAAACTGAAACGGGATGAACAGGGGAGTTTCACAATTGAGGCTACAATGATTTTTCCTATTATATTAATTCTTATTATACTTTTTATCCTGTTCAGTCTTGTTATCTATGAAAAGGTTACATTGCAATATCAAGCAAATCGGGTAGTCAGCCAGCTCGCACATTCCTGGAGCAGCAGTACTATGAATGTGCAGACTGGTGAAATGGAAGAAAGTGATTATGTTACTGAAAATAAAGACGGTTTATACTGGCGGTTGACTTCCAATGATATCTTTGGAATTGGCATTGCAGACAATGGTTTAATTGATAAGAAAATTAATAGAATCGAAGAATTTTCCGGTAATGTCAGTTTTGAAAATGGTACATTTACCCAAGCCATTAAAATTGAAATGGAAAAACAGCTTTCATTACCACCAGTTGTTGCTGATATTTTCGGAATTAATTCAGTTGGTGCATCAGCTAGTCATCCGATAATAGAACCAGTCGAAATTATCCGAACAACAGATTTTATGATTTATGGATTTAGTAAATTTAAACAATATGCAGGGGATTATATTCCATTTTTTGCGAAATAGTTATTATTCTCTGCAAAAGGGAAGGAACTTTGTATGAAAAATGCAGTGAAAAAATTCATACATAAATTCATCATTGATGAAAGGGGAGCAGTTTCAATCTTTCTGATCTTCATCACTATTCTTCTTTTTCTCTTTAATGCGGTATTAATTGATTTCGCAAGGATTATTATTGCTGAGAGGCAGACAGAGGAAGCGGCTAAAGTAGCGCTTCGATCAACGATGTCTTCTTATCATCAATCCCTTCAGGATACGGGATTATTTGCATTTGATGGTAACGAAGGAACTGCTGCAGAAATATTTAAAGAGATTTTTGAAAAAAATATTTCACCTAATGAGAGTGGCAATTTTGAATTATTAGGACTGCAATCAGAGGAAAATGAGATGTCTTTGGATATACATTCGGAAAGAAGTTTAGCAAATGAAGAAATTTTAAAGTATCAAATATTAGAAGAGATGAAATATAAGGCACCAATTGAAGTGGGAGAGGCAATCATAAAAAACTTCCTTTCAATATCTGAGCAAGTTGAAGAGGCTTCTAATTATTCAAAGGTTGCTAAAGAAGTTAATGAGCTGGCTGAAGAAAGAATGGAAAAAATTGAAGAAGCAAAAGAACTAATAGAAGAAGCACAGGATTACTTGAACGGTGTTAATTCTTTAATTTCCGACGATGGCCCAACAGGAACCTATCCAGATATTAAGACAACTTATGATATATTTCATTATCATCATGGAAGCTATTTGAGTGACTTAGAAGATATAGAGGATGCAGAAGAGGAAGAACATGATGAGACAGATGAAATAGAACAAAAAAAAGCTGATACAAAGACGTTTAAGAAAAATGCAGAGAATATCTTACAAGCTATTCTTGATGCTGCCAACCCAGCATTTGACAATATTGTTGAGGCAATTGATTTAGTACAAGAGGCAAAAGAACTGAATGAAGACATCATTTCAACCATTAATGATCCTGAAAATACGACTGAAGATGATTATGATAATGCAAATGAAGTTGCTGAATCGGATGCTGGGGGAGGAGTGGATACATCAATTCTCGAAGATTATATTATGGAGGAGAACTTTTTCACAGAACTCGATGCGCATTTAAATGAGGCTAAAACTGCATTGGATACTGAAACGCAAAATACGGGAGCCTTAATTCCAAAAGTAGAAAAGGACTTTCTGGTTGCTGTAAAGAATGATTTCGCGAACAGAGAAAAAAATAAAATTAAGAATGATAACGATCACACCAATGAATACTACTCTAAAGCTGTTAGTGAATTAAAGGAAGCTTTAAAGTTAATTAAAGATACTTTAGCTGATTACTTTTCAAATGGAGAGATGAATAATGATGAAATGGAAGAAGCGATAGAAGAGGAAGAGGAAGCAGCGGATGAGGAAAAAGATAATTTAGAAGATATTCTTGATGAAATCGAAAATGTTCAGGGGATTAATGAAGACACATCAAAGCTTGAGGAACTTGGTATAAAATCTAGAGATTACGGTGATGCAAGTAAAGCAAATAAAACAGAGTTTTCTTTTGAAGATCGTGATGACACAGCTGATGAAGCAATGTCATTTATTGATATTATTTTTAAAGGAATAGGAGATATTCTAGTAAATGCACGTGACAAAATATATATTAATGAGTATATACTGATGAGGTTTAGCAGTCATGATTTTGAAAAGAATGTCCCTGAATCATTAATATTTGAAAACAATCAGGTTGAATATATTATGTATGGTCAGGAAGTCTCAGGAATGAATCATTTTGCAGCGGTATCTGAAATATTTGCTGTTCGATTTGCAATTAACTTTACAGCTGCTTTAATCAATCCAACAAATAAGGTATTTGGACCGTTATTTTGGGCAAAAGCACTATCAGAAGCATTTAAAGAAACTGCAGTTGATATGAAAGATATATTAAAAGGTGATAAGGTAGACTTTTTCCCTAGAATCAGGTTTAAAATGGGATATCAGGATCATTTACGTTTATTCCTATTTATTCACCCGGATGGGGGAAAATTGTATAGATTAATGGCTGTTTTAGATGATAAAGTTGGAGAAAATTTGTCAGAATCACCTACCTATGTCACTGCAAACGCAACAACCTCAATTCCACTATGGTTTTTACCAGGAGTAGCAGAGTTTTTAGGTGAAACTAATATTATTGAAGGCAGAGTAGAGGAAAATAAATTTTTTATAGAAAAAGAAGTTAATTTCTCTTATTAAATAGCTATACAAATTATTGAATACAATGAAAGTTCGAGGTGTAAAAGATGAAAAAAGTTCTATTATTGCTTATCACAGGTTTATTAACAACTACAGTACTCACAGCTTGTGGTGATAAGAAAGATACGACTGCTGAGGAAGATGCAGACACAGAAACAAATGAAACAGAAACGAATGAGACAGTAGAAAATGAAGAAACAGAAACTGATTCACCAGATGAAGATTCTGATTCTAGTGAGGAAAGTGAGGAGGGAGAGACAACAGACTCGGATGATTCTAAGGGTGGTTTTTTTGAGGTAACAGAGGAGCCACAGCTTGAATTAGGGGTTGGAGATACTGGTGTTGTGCAAACTTCAATCGGTACTTATGAATTAACATTGGATGATGCTGAACTTATTGGAACAGAATTAGATGGTGAAGCCACTTTATTAGAGGAATTAATCCTTTTGAACCTTACTTTTAAAAATACAAGTGATGATACTTTAGTTGCAGAGGACTTAATGTATAACCTGGGAATTACAACTTCACTTGAGGGTTCTAATTCATCGGATAACTCGGATTACTTTGAGAGCATCGAGGTCTTCGAGGGAGAAATAGCTCCAGGTGAAGAAAAACAAGCACAATTTATTGCAGATGTAAAAACTTCTGATGAATATTACTTCAGACCGGATCCAGGTGTGGTAGCAAATGGAACGCATAATGATTTACTTTGGACAATAACGGATGAAGAAGCGAGGGATGAATAAGATTAGAACTTTTCAGTAAATAGATTGACGTGAGGTGCAAAAGTAGTAGAGAAAAGAATAATAAATCTTAAATTTGATAGTGAGAAATACAAACATAAGAAAGATACTATTAATGTGAACGCAGTTTTATTTTATATGCCCAGCTTCGAACATCATTCATCACCATGTTGGTTATCAAGGGAGGATTGAAGATGAAAAAAGTTTTATTCATTTGGGGATTATTACTTTTAGCTGTAATCCTTTCTGCTTGCGGTGGAGCTGGAGCTAACGATTATCCAGTACCAGATGAGCTCGTAAATAGTAGTGAACCAGGAAAAGAAGATTTCAAAAGCCAATTTGGGCTAAAAATTGGAGAAACTGGTTATGTCGTTGATGTACCAAACAAGACAGCCCTTGCAATTACCTTAAATGAAGTGAAGATTCTCGACGAATTTGAAGGGGATTCTCCTTCAGCAGATCGCTTCTATGTATTAGGTAATTTTACAGTTTCTAATTTTGGAGAAAACTTCATTTCTAATTTTCAAATGGAATATCCGTATTTAGCAAGAACATCAGCTGCGGATAAGATTGCAGACGGCTCATTAACAAATAGTAATGATCTAATTGGTTCCGGCTCAAGTATGAAACGCTACGACACGATTATTAATTCAGAAGCACTTCATCCTGGAGAAGAAATGACTGGAGATATGCTAATCACTGCGGAAGAAAAGAACGATAGCTATTTAATTTGGTTTGGTTACCAGGGGTATAGCAACGACATTACTTTTGAATTTGCGGCTAGCGAAGCAAAAACGGAATGAGAATCATAGAAAATTACTAAATAACTAAATGTTACATGATAAAACGCAACAATATTAAAGGGGGAGAATCTATGAGGAAATTAATAAGAAAAGATGATGGCAGCATCACACTGGAAGCAGCTATGATTCTCCCCTTTTTCATGCTGTTTATTGTCTTTCTAGCAACACTCATTCGAATTGCGGTTGCAGATATGGCTTTGTATAAATCTGCTGCTGAAACAAATGAGGTAATCGTAGCATTTGCATATCCAGTAGACATTGCCAGCACACAAATACAAGAAATAATCGATAAGAAATTGCAATCAGCTGTTCCAGGGGATATTGAAGTAGATCAGCTTAAAACATGGGGAAAAGAAGCAATTAGTTTTTTCTTTGGTGTGGAGGTGGATGTTGCTATTGAAAATTTCTTTGAAAGTGTATCTGAAGACCTTGTGTTACCGATACTTCAAAGTAAATTTGAACAAGCAGCTGGAACAACTTTTTTTGATTCGTCAAAGTTAGCAGTAACAAATGTTGAAATTCCTAGTTTAGTAGCTGGTTCAGGGGATAATTTACAGATTGAAGTAACTTATGAAATTCCTATAGCAATCCCATTTGTGAATGAATCGATTATTCTATCAAAGACAGCTGCTGAACGGGTCTGGAATGGATCATAAATTTTAAGCGAAGTATTGGGGGA
This sequence comes from Oceanobacillus sp., assembly GCA_032085455.1. Taxonomy (GTDB): domain Bacteria; phylum Bacillota; class Bacilli; order Bacillales; family Amphibacillaceae; genus Oceanobacillus. Next base: position 117,855 of record DAMDKS010000002.1, on the reverse strand, counting down.
AAAGGGATGTTTGCCCTGCATGATTATCTTTTATTTATTTTACTTATTATCGCTTTTTACACAGATGTCAGATACAAGAAACTGCCAAACTGGCTTACTGCTGGGAGCATGCTTGTCGGGGTTGTCTACCATCTTATTTCCGGTGGAGCAGATGGACTAATATTTACCTTTTTAGGTTTATTGACAGGCGGCGGAATATTTATGATTCTCTATCTATTTAAAACAATTGGTGCTGGAGATGTTAAACTTTTTGCAGCGATTGGTGCTATTGTTGGAGTGAAAGTAGTTCTTTATATCATGATGTATTCAGTTGTTTTTGCAGGGATATTAGCAATTATTATATTACTTTTTACCAGGACATTTTTAAGCAAATTATTGAATGCTTTAACTGCGATTGGCGAGAGTATTTTTTCACGCAGTTTTAAAAAGATGGAGGAATACAAGACAACGAAAGCTACGAGATTTCCATTTATGTATGCAGTGTTACCTGCAGTAATTGTAAGTTATTATTATTTACTGTTCGTTTAATTGATAGACAGCTTTTCTAGAAACAGATTAAAGGAGGAGAAAAAATGGGGACGATATATAACCTGGCATATGATTTTTCTACCCAAAGCGGGCAGTCAATTGTCTTTTCTAAAAAAAATGGCTCTAAAATAATTCCAGCAGATTTAAATGCAGTACAGCTGAAAATGATTCAATCTAATCAAATTCCACATATGCTGCCACTAGCATTAGAAAATATTGATCTTACGGCAAGGCTGCATTATGATATTAATTCAAAACAGAAGCTAATTACATACTTTCGCGATAATAATTCGACAATGAGCGATTATTACCAGTTATTCCTCTCGGTAATTAATACATTGGAGGAAGCTGGATCCTATATGCTGGATCAAAATAAATATATATTAACGATGGAATTCTTATACATTGGTCAGCATCCTGGCGATGTGTATTTAACATATTTGCCAATTAATGATGTTGAAAAGCAGACATCGCTGACAGAAGATATGAAACAGCTATTAACAGATGTTGCTGGTGAAGTAGAGGGCCTGCAGGGAAATGAATTCAAAAGTATATTAAATTACATTAAAAATGCTTCTTTTAGTATAACTGGATTGAAAAAGTTACTGCTTGAGCTTATTTCACTCCGATCGAATGTGTATCAGCAGCAACATACTCATCAGCAATCAGAACAGCTGAACACAGTAGCTGTACAATTAAATAATCAAAAAGAGGAAATGCAGAAAACAAATATGTCTGAACAGCAAGAACTGGTAGTCGCTGGAAGTGAAAACCCGAAGCAACAAAAAAAGAAGAAAAAATTGCCACCACTTAGCTCAAAGGAAAAAACCTATTCTCTGCTTGCTTCTGCTTTATTGATTGCATTTTCCTGGAAGCTCTATGATATGTATGCAAGTGATATAATGTTAATTGTTGCGGCTGGTTTTAGTGTACTTGTGTTAGCAGGGCTAATTATATATTGGAAATTCTGGCGTCCTGGCGTAGAAGCAATTGAGACGGATGACAAAAATGTATCATTTGAAGAGGAAGAACTGAAAAATACGGTGCCCCAAGCTGCACCGACAGTTAAGACTCGACCATCCTTTGCAACTGGCAGGATTAGGACTGAAAAATCCGAACAGTCAGCACCAGCAGAAGAACCTCTGCGGCCACAGCTGCAGCCAGAGCCACAGTTGCAGTCACAACAACAGCCTCAAACTCAGCCTGTATTTGCAACAAATAGCAGTTCATCAGCACTAGATACAACATTGCTCAATGTGGATCACGACGATACAGTTTTATTAGAAGATGAAAATGAAGCCGCTGCAGGTATAGAAACGGTTGTCCAAGCAGAAGTAAAACCAATATTAACGAGGGTAAGTCAGGATGAAGAGCCAATAGATATTACTATAGAAACGGATAACTTCTTAATAGGCAGGAATGAAGAATCTGTAAATTATGTTGAAACAGCACTTGGCGTTTCAAGAATTCATACAGAAATTATAAAAATAGATAAAAAGAGCTGTGGTATTAAAGATTTAGGTTCAAAAAATGGTTCGAAATTAAATGGTAATCCTATGGTTCCTTATAAATTATATGCCTTAAATGAAAATGATGCGTTTGAAATAGGTAAGGCACATTATACCTTTAGCTGGGGTATGCAGAATGAATAAAAATTGGCTGATGGGAGCAGCAAGCCATCAAGGAACAAGAAAGGAAAAAAACGAAGATTCTTTTCTTCATTTAGTGGAGTCTGACGGAAGAGGAGCGGAAATCGCTCTCTTTGTCGTCGCTGATGGAATGGGAGGTTATGATATCGGGGAAGTAGCCAGCAAGTTTGCGATAAATGAAATTAAAAGCTGGTGGGAAAAAAGAATTGTAAAAATAATGAAACGGAAAGATCCGCTCGCCCGAATGCTAAAAGAAGGGAAACGAAAAATCTGCCATATTAATCAAACTTTAAATATGCTCGCCAAGGAAAAAGGCAAGAAAATGGGGACAACGCTATCAATCCTTGTTTTATATCAAGGAAATTATTTAGTTTTACATGTAGGAGACAGCAGAATTTACCATTTAAGAAATTGGGAGTTTGGAACACAAAAAAGTATAGTAACCCCAGCAACAATAACGAAAAATCTTACGTTCATTGATCAGCAGGATACAGCATCCTTGCTCATTGAGCCAGAATTATTAAAACTGACAGAGGATCATTCCTGGGTAGGCAGGCAGGTAGAGAAGGGGCTGCTAGATGAAGAAGGGGCCAGGAATCATCCAAAGCGTAATGTACTGACTCAATGTCTGGGAATCGAAAAAGACGTTTCACCCTTCACTCATATAGGAGATTATGAAGCAAATGATTTATTCCTCGTTTGTTCGGATGGATTTTATTCTTTATTTTCTAATGATGAAATCAAGAATATGTTAATGAGTCTTGAAAAAGAGTATGGGAACTTGCAGGCGGTCAGTGATTATCTCATTAATTTTTCTAATTTTACTGAGGCGAATGATAATATTACTTTGATGTTAATAAGAAATTTATATGACCCAAAAATTAACACAAAAGAAGGATTACTTTCCTTTTTTAAGGGGCGATCATCGTGAATAATAAAGACCAACTAAATAAGCATGGGATTCATATTAAAAAAGGTGATCACTTAAATGGGAAGTATCGTGTATTATCTCATATCTCTTCAGGAGGCATGTCAGAGGTATATTTAATAGAGGATATGACAAACCCTGAAAACCGCTGGGCAATAAAAGTTACAAAGAAATCACATCCATTATCGCAAAGCTTGTATAATGAGACCAATATTCTTAGTGAACTGGATCATCCGAGTTTGCCGTATGTTGTCGATTCTTTTTCGACAGAGGATTACTATTTTTTAGTAATGGAGTATATTGACGGAGTTGCTCTATCTGATTTATTTGACATTCATAATCAGCAGTTCCCACTAGACTTAATCATCCATATTGGAAAGCAGGTTTCCGATGTAATTGCATTTTTACATACAAGAGAACCTCATCCAATTATTTATCGCGATTTAAAACCGGGGAATATTCTAATAAAATCTGACCATACAGTGAAGCTGATTGATTTCGGAACCGCAAAAAAGTTTGAGCGGAATCAGTTGTTTGACACTGCACGTATTGGAACGGTTGGTTTTGCAGCGCCAGAACAGTTTGAAAAAAAACAGACAGATGAACGAACAGATCTTTTCTCACTGGGTGCTTTATTATATTATTTATTATCAAAAGGAAAGTATGTTTATGCTGCTGATAAGCCAATCAGAGAATTTCACAGCACGCTGCCTAAAAGCCTGGAAAAATGCGTCACAAAATTGGTGGAGACGAAGACCGAAGAACGAATTCAAACAATAGGGGAAGTAAGGCTTTTATTGGAAAAGGCGGAAAAGGAAATAGAGAAACCAAAGTTAACAGCAAATCAATTAGGATTCCTTTCTATAATTTCAGTAATATTTTTTAGCCTACTATCTTTATTTAGATAGCATTGGAGTGATTATAAATGACAAATGAACTAATCTTAGCAGAAGATAATGGTGAAACGCTAGTGTATAAAGTTCCGACTAGTGTGATGAATTTAATTGATCAGGAACAGCTTGAGGAATTAAAAAAACCAGCACCGTTATTTTTTGACTGTGAGAATTATGTTGTAAATCCTGACTCTATTTGGTTTTATTACAAAAAAGAAGCTAACTTTAAACCAATTGAATTAAATAGAAATAAAGATAGAGCGCTGATGAAATCAGTTGCATTGCAGCTGCTTCAAATAGAGAATTTAATCGGCACCCAATATACCACAATTATTCATCCAAATAATATTTTTATAAAGTCTGATGGTACAGTAAAACTTGCCCACCGTGGAATCAGAAATGTATTCCCTAATCAAACAATGACAACTGCAAAGCTTGTTACAGACCTTAGGAAAATCTGTATTTATTTGTTCTCTGACATCCCATACGAGAATATAGCAGGGGATACCTATCATTTAGCAGAAAATGATCTCTTACTCACAGAATTCAAACAGTCTAAAACCTTAGAGGAGCTAAAGAATGTTGTTGAAAACTCTGAAACCCTTGAATCTAGTGAAAGTACCGTAAAACCAAAAAACGTACAAAATAAACTAATTAAGAATAAAAACCTGAAAAATAGTTCTGCCAAACATTTATCTCCTTTAACAGCCTTATTATCAGGCCTTATTATTGGGATGATACTTATTTATTTTATACAAGTGGTCCCCATAAACAATTCTTCGGCAAATGAAATTGCTGCAGCAGAAAATAAAGTGACAAGTATGACTGAGGAAAATTCACTGCTAAAGCAACAATTGTCGGACCATGAAGCTCTTCTTACTGCTTATCGTTCAGCTGATCAGGAGAAGTTTGAAGAGGCTTCAGCTATACTTGAAGAGATGGAACAACTTGAAGACCCAGATGAACAATTTTTATTTAACCTTTATATAGAACAGAATTCAGTCGAGAGCTTATCTAAAGGTCTTGAACTTGGAGAAAAATATGAATTACAAGCTATACAAGCTTTGGATTCTCTTGAGACAGATGAAGCCGAGCAGGTCATTGTAACTTGGGAAACCGATCTTGAAGAAGTGCTGATAGAGCAAGCTTATATTAATACAGACTATGAACTTGTAATAGAGTTAGCTCAGACGATAGAGGATGATAACCGCGCAAATGAGCTCGCAGCATATAGTTATATAAATATGGAGCAGCCTAAAAAAGCACTTAAATTAGGCGAAGAGTTAGACAATAACCGAATTCAAATTGATAGTTTATTAAAAGAACAAAAACTTCTTCCTAAAAACAAAGATTTAAAAAAGAAAGAAAAAAAGGCTAGAGAGAAAGAAATAAAAAAGCAACTAAATAAATTGCGTAAAGAAAAGTAGAATTTTTATTCTGCTATGAACACTAAAAATACCAAACGCTTCAGAAACTGATATGAATCATATTTCCCAAGGGAGATAAGCATCAGTTTGGTGTTTTTAGTTTTTTATTTATATATATTTGTTGTAGAGATTTCTTTAACATACTATAATAGGTTACTATACAGCAGAACTTCTGGTAAGCTAAGCCTGCATTATAGATACAGGAGAAAAAAGAAAACAGGGGGCTTAACACATGGCTAACAATAAGAATTCAAGATTAGAAAAATATGAAAAGCGCAGGAAAAACACAAAATTCATTACCTATTTTACGATAATTGCTGCAGTTTTAGTTTTGTTTTTAATCGGCAGGTGGATTTTCGGTGGTGGAGATAATCAAACCTTAGAAAAACAAAACTCAAATGAGAACGAAGATTACTTTATAGAAGTAGAAGAGGACGAATCAGCTGCAAATGATGAAGATGAAAATAGTGAATCAGAAGAAAAGAAAAATGACTCTGAACAAGAAGATAACAATGAAAATGATGAAGAAAATGATGTTATCACCGAGGAAGCAGAGCCTTCGGACGACAATGTAGAAGAAGCTTTTACTGGTAATTGGCAGCCAAGTGGCACAGAGCAAAACGGTCCGCATACAACTGTATATACTGATGGTTCACAGGATAGAATTGAAATTAATCATGCAGTATCAAATGCTACTGGGATTGCTTCTGAAGATATGGTTGAATGGTTTATAGAAAACGGTGGAGATCAAAAGGTGATTGCAACTGTTTCTGATAAAGCTGAGACAGAAACGTATCGGGTATATTTATCTTGGGTTGATGATGAAGGCTGGCAGCCGACAAAAATTGAAACATTAATTACGAATGACAAAAAAAGAAATTAATTGTAAGCTCGTGGAGGTATGAAAATGATTGGAATTATCGGTGCAATGGATGAAGAAATAGCGCTTCTTTTAAAAAATATCGATCAAAAAAAAGAAGTAACGGTAGCAAACTGCCGTTTTATTCACGGAATACTTATGGGAAAAGAGGTTGTTCTCTTAAAATCTGGAATAGGGAAAGTCAATGCAGCGATGGGAACAACCATCATGTTTGAAAAATTTGCTCCAGAGCTCATTATTAACACTGGTTCTGCTGGTGGCTATTCGAAAAAACTGAATGTGGGCGATATCATTATTTCAGATGAAGTTGTTCATCATGATGTTGATGTAACTGTATTTAATTATGCTTATGGACAGGTACCTGGCCTACCGCCAACCTATGTCGCGGATGAGAAGTTAGTAAAAGCGGCAAAGGATGCAGCTGCTGCGCTTGAAATTGATTTTGAAGTTGGTTTAATTGCAACAGGCGATTCATTTATGGAAGAAACGACAAAGGTTGAAACGGCCAGAAAAAACTTTCCACGAATGATAGCAGCGGAAATGGAAGCAGCAGCAATTGCACAGGTATGTTATCAATATCATACATCATTTGTTATCATTCGTGCGCTATCCGATATTGCTGGTAAAGCTTCATCCGTCTCGTTTGATGCTTTTTTAGAAAAAGCTGCTAAACATGCGGCACAATTAATAATCAAAGTAGTTCAAGCTTTATAAGAGTAATCTATTCTTAAGTGTGAAGGGCATTTAACCAAACGTTTGGTGGATGCCTTGCTTTTTATAAGCTAATTTTCTTTTTGCTGCTTACTTCTCTCTTGACGATAGTATTCATGAAATACTTTCATTAATGCGCGTTTTTCAATGCGTGAGACATAGCTTCTGGAAATATTTAATTTTTTTGCTATTTCACGCTGCGTCATTTCATCTTTTTCATGTAATCCATATCGGTAAATGATTACCTCTTTTTCTCGATCATCTAATACCCGAAAGAATTCTTGCATTTTATCAATTTCCATATTTAATTGGACGAACTCAATTATATTTTCGTTTTCGGCTTCCAAAATATCAATAAGGCTAATTTCATTACCTTCTTTATCCTGCCCAATGGGATCATGCAGGGATACATCTTTTTTTACTTTCTTAAGAGCTCGCAGGTGCATAAGGATTTCAATTCTTATGACTGTAGGGGACTGCGTTCTAATCGTTGATGTGGCAGTTTTCATTCGAGGATTTACCAAGTTATATTTTTTTAATTACTGCAGTAACCTTTTTTCTTGTTGTGATTTTACCTGGGTGAGTGAGTAAAGTAAATTATTTAATTCTTTTCAATTCAGCTTCCTGTTCAATAGATCGTCTTGAAAGAATATCAGTGGCGTTATCCACTTTTCGAAGTTTGTCATGGATAGCTGTTAGACTTTCAGCGTTACCTGCAACTTGCTTGGAAACTCCATCAACTTTTTGATTGACAGATGCAATATCTTCTTTTGTGGCTACATCTTCTTTTCTTGCCATATTTGTTTCAATTGCTGTCATTCGCTCATTTACGGCTTTCAGTTCGTTAAGTATTAATTCAATTCCATTTTCACTCATTCGTTTTCCTCCTTATTTTCTTCTTGCAAATGAAAAGATGATAAAAGTTGAGCTTACCTTGTAAAATTGTCTCCAAAGTTTATTTAAGTATATAACGTTTTTCTTTCTGCTACAAGCTGAGATTGGAACAACATATTTCTTTTTATTTGTTCCATTCTTCTCTTACACAATGCTTCAGTGACTTTAAAATCTTGAGCCAAGTTTTGAATGAGGAACGGATCATTGAAATCATATTTTTTTACAATGTAATAGGAAAGGGCAGCATACATTGTAAAAAGATTTGCATCCCTCTCCTGCAGTTCACGAAATGCTTTGGGCATCATAGATTGATGGCCGACATGTCGTAAAATATGGCAGAGCTCATGGGAAAATTGTTCACACTGTTCTGGAAGAGAAGAACATGAATCTAATACAATGGCGCGATATCGTCCAAAAATGTCGTATCTAGCGCTCATTGGCTTGTAGTGTATTAAATAATGCTAGATGCTCCATTTGAATTTCATTTGGGGTTTAATGTGCATTTTGGAATAGCGTTGATATATCCAACCTTAATAATGAGTAGTCTTTATAACTTTTATTTCTTAATTGTAAAGTAAACTTTGGTTTTTCCTTCCCTTTCTGTTAATATCTACTAAAAAATAATGACTATGACTTTTTAAATCTAATTTTTCCTCTTCTCCTTTTAATGGTAAATTAAAAATGGAATAGTATTTTCAGTCATCTTTAAACATTGGAGAAGCTCATCTATAAATTTCTGTTTCATTCATAATTCTCCTTTAGTTAATAATATATATTACTGGAACATTATAAAAAGCACACCAAAATATAGTTCATTATCTAGGTGTGTTTTAGTCATGTTCATGTTGCATTAATTCTACTTTCATATGTTTTGCATATAACATTATTTGTTTTTTACCAGCAGTTTAAGCTCTGTTTTTCATTTTGTATATTTTCCTATCATGTTCGGTAATCTTTTTATCGAAGTATTCTAAGTCGTCTTTTGCAGCTAGATTATCCAATTGTGACAGGGTTTCTGTATGGTATTCAGATAGTTTTCCTGTTTGTTCATAAATGATATACTGCTTGGAATCGATACGATCTAATCGCTCATTTGTATTTTGCTGTTCACGTTTTATCTCATTGAGTTCATGTTTCATTTCTTTCAATTCAGTGAGAATTTTTTCTAAGAGGGTATTATCTATGCAAATTCCTCCTTTAGTAGAGAGTATAGTATTATTTACTTTTTAATTTGTATCAGATGTATCTTTATTTTTCTTCTGTGCCTAGAAACAGTAGATTGGAAGTTGGAAGTAGTAGCTATTAATGTTCAATTTTCTCAAGATACATTGTTCTTGATCCCTATATTCTCTTCATCCTGCTAGTCTGTAAATTTTATTATACAGTAACAAATTGCTGCTTCAAAGATTTTGTAACAAAAAAACTATATTTATTTAAGCAATGCTGATGTTTATCCTGAATGAACTGGCAGTTAGACTCCCACCTCAGGAATTTGAAGTGAAAACGAGAACGCTAAGTAGGGGACAACTGCAAGTAAATCTCTGATTGGTTCATCTAATGTTAAGTAGTGGATGAAACGAAAACCCCCACTGAACGCAGTTTAACTTTATGGTACGAAGTTCTTGAAGGCGAGCGAATGTTCGTATATAATTATAATAAAAAGGAACGTTAGTTCTAATGCGGAGGGTTGATTGTATGATAGGATTATTCAATCGAGCAATAACAAACAAAGAGAAAATCGTCTTATTCTACATGGACCAAAACAATAACATCACGCAGCGCTATGTCAGGGTTTTAAAAATAAAGCATGATTATATCCTGGTTTATTGCTATTACCGTAAAAAAGTACGTACGCTAAAATTGGATAACATTCTTTCTGCTGATGTAATCAAAAGAAAGGTTATCGTTTAAATAATCATGGAAATTTAGAACCTTGCTTATAAAATATCTCTAGTCACAACGAGATAATAAAAGTTAAGAATCTGTACAAGCCGCAGCAGCATACCTATTGAATGAGGGGGGCTGCGGTTTGCAGATTAGAGTGTTTAAAGGGAAGCACTTTGAAAAAGTCATCAGTGATTGTTATCAATACCTCTATAATGAATATCGAAAGGAGAAGCAGGTTAATAATGATAGCGATATACGCAAGAGTATCGACAGAGGAACAGCTGAAAGGATACAGCATCGAGGGGCAGATTGAAGATTGCATCAACCTTGCTGGTACGGATAATGTCTTGCGATATGTTGATGACGGCTATACCGGAGAAATACTCAACCGTCCCAATTTGTCGAAAATGTTAGAGGATGTCGAAAAAGGTCTAATTGAAACTTTAATATGCTATGATCCCGATCGACTATCCAGAAAATTACTAAATCAATTATTGATTACTGAAAAGCTGGATAGATACCAGGTTAAATTGCTCTTTGTAAAAAGTGATTATAAAAATGATCCGGAAGGTAATTTATACTTTCAAGTACGAGGTGCTTTTTCCGAATTTGATAAAGCTAAAATAAAACATAATACCATGACAGGGAGATATAGAAAAGCAAAGCGTGGCAAGGTTGTAAAAAATAATGGTTTCTATGGCTATCATTACGACAAGGAAAAAGAAACCTATACGGTAAATGAAGAGGAAGCAAAAATTGTTCGTATGATTTTCGATTATTACACAAATCCCAGCACTGCATTTAGAGGTATAAACGGGATAGCTGTGCATTTATCTGAAATGGGGATTCCCACAAAAAAGGGCAAAAAGGTATGGCATCGCCAGGTAGTGAGGCAGATGCTGATGAATGAATCTTATACAGGAGTCTATTATCAAAATAAATATGATACAGTAGGAGATTATGTTAAAAAACAGGCAGGAGAAAAGATTGCATATGGAAAACTGCGTCCTAAAGAAGAATGGGTTGTTACTGAAATTCCTCCTATTATAAGCAGGGAACAATTTGACTATGCTCAAGCCCTATTATGTGAAGCAAAACGCAGAAATTCATCTATTGAAAGGCATGACTATTTACTTTCTGGATTAGTTAGATGCGGCAGATGTGGTGAAACAATGAATGGAAGGAAAACAAAATCACATGGAAAAGACTTCTACATTTATCAATGTAAAAAGAACTATGCAGGTGCAAAAAGCAAAGGCTGTGGTCGTCAGATGAGCGAAAATAAACTAAATCGTTTTGTCTGGTCCGAAATGGCAGATTTACTAGATAACCCAGAAAAAATAAGAAAGCAAACAATTGTTCAAAATAAAAGTTTTATTTATGAAGAAATAGAACAACTAAAAAAACAAATTGAAAAAACAAAAAACGGTCGTGATCGTCTCTTGAACCTGGTTACGATGTCTGAAGATGAAGAAGACATTGGTCTTAAGGAGATTAAAGAAAAATTGAAAGAATTAAAAGTGAAGGAAGTCTCTTTAAGAGAGAAACTTGAAGCTTTACAGCATGAGCTAGACGAAGAAGAAAATAAAAAAAGCGTTTATGCATTAGAAGAAGCGATTAAATACTACCTGAACGTAAAAGAATCCAATTTAGATATAAATAAAAAGCAAAGAATCCTAAGGATGATGATCCAGGAGGTTGAGGTAATCGACTCGGAAACCGTCCACATTCACACATTTTAGATTACGCATGTTTCGCAGCCTCTTGCAGTCATAAAGATTTCATTCTCTATACAACGTGCTGCATAAGTAGCTAGCTTTGTACCTTTATCAACAGAGAAGCTTTCTACCCCTTTGATAAGGCCAATTGTACCGATTGAAATAAGATCCTCTGTATCCTCACCAGTATTATCAAACTTTTTAACAATGTGAGCAACGAGTCTCAGATTATGCTCGATTAGCTTATTTCTTGCCTCTTCGTCACCTTCAAGCATTGCCTGAATATACTTTGCTTCATCTTGAGAGGATAGCGGCTGGGGAAATGCATGGTTTTTAATGTAAGAAACAAAAAACATTGCCTCTTTAATTAGTACTGCGAGGACAGATAATATACCTGACAAGAAAAAACACCTCCACCAATTCATATTGATATCGATTAAAATAGGCTATTGCCTATATTCAAGTGTATGATTGGCAGTGGTGAATTGTGTATGTCCTGTATAAGTTTTCTGAAATGAAATGTGTATATTATTTTCAAGTATGTAACATTTTAGGTGACTAGCTTTAATGATTAATTTTATTCATGAGGCTCCTTTTGTCAATTTCTTTCTTTATCAATAAAAGAAAGTCCTTACTTAAATTTAATTTCTTAGCTGTAAAATAGGATTCTAATAACAATTCATCTGATAATTTTTCCATGATACAGCCCTCCTAATTAAAGAATAATTACTCAAGTACACATAATTTAACATGTTTCCTAAATGAGGACAAGTATCGAGTTATCTACAATCAAATGTAGATAACTTGTGAGTAAGTCGAAAAAAATCGAGAAAAAACTTAAGGTAAAGCGATTTTTTTCGTGCATAAAGTTATCCACATTTTAATCAGTGTCACTATTTGTCGAACGATTCTTAATTAAATCATGCATAAAACTTAAAAAGAAAAAATATAACATTTTACTTTTTAAGTTTTATAGGAAAGTAAAAGTAATGTTCTAATGCTGCTTTATTTTAGGGAATGGGAATGTATAATTACACGAAATAACCTTTTGCTGGTTTATCTTTAATCTTAATTAGGATATTATAGGTAGAGATAATGGAAGGCTAATAAATAACGGTTCTTTCTCAAAAAGAAGTATAATGAGGTGTATGGAAGTGCTCAATCGTTTTTTACCAAATGCAAATGTAAAAAGTATTTTTGATATCCACCCAGAAACGCTTAAAAAGCGCGGGATAAAAGGGATAATAACGGACTTGGATAACACATTAGTCGCCTGGGATGTGAAGGATGCAACTCCTGAGGTGGTCCAGTGGTTTGAATTAATGGAGCGTCATGAAATAAAAATAACGATTATTTCCAATAATAATATGGAACGGGTTAAAGCATTTTCTGATCCGCTTGGTACCCCATATGTTTATAGTGCAAAAAAACCACTTGGACGTGCTTTTAAAAAAGTGGCTAAAGAGATGGAGTTAAATCGAGAAGAAGTTGTTGTTATAGGTGATCAGCTTATGACCGACGTGCTTGGAGGTAATTCTGCCGGGTTTTATACGATATTGGTGGTCCCAATAGTGCAATCTGATGCCAAAATTACGCAAATTAATCGCCAAATTGAAAGAATGATATTAAATTATTTTAAAAGAAAAGGTAAAATCAGCTGGGAGGAGTAATTAATGGAAATAATAAAATGTCAGGGCTGTGGAATCGCCATTCAGACAGCGAATAAAACGGAAATTGGCTACACTCCACCATCTGCATTGGAAAAGGAAACAGTATTATGTCAGCGTTGTTTCCGCTTAAAGCATTATAATGAGACGCAGGATGTACCAATGACCGATGGTGACTTTTTGAAAATGGTAAGCAGTATCAGTAAATCAAAAGGTTTAATTGTACATATTATTGATATTTTTGATGTAAATGGCAGTATGATAAAAAGTTTGCCAAGAATCACTGGTGACAATCCAATTATATTAGTGGGAAACAAGCTTGATTTATTACCTAAATCAACAAATCAAAATAAGCTGATTCACTGGTTAAAAAAAGAAGCTAAAGAAGATGGAATAAAAGTGAAGGATGTTTTTTTAATTTCCTCGATGAAAAAGACGGGAATCAATGAGCTGAAGCAGAAAATCGAATTGTATCGTGAAGAAAATGACGTTTATATTGTTGGAACAACGAATGTTGGGAAATCGACATTTATTAATGCTTTAATTAAAGAATCAACGGGTTATCAAGATGTGATTACTACATCCTATTTTCCTGGTACCACTTTAGGCTTTATTCAAATCCCGCTGGATGAACATTCGTCATTAATTGATACCCCGGGAATTGTGAATAAACAGCAAATGGCTCACTATTTATCATCAGAGGATTTAAAAATTATCACTCCAAGAAAAGAGATTAAATCACGTGTATACCAATTAAATAACCAGCAGACATTATTTTTTGGCGGCTTGGCAAGATTAGATTTTATTAAAGGAGAGAAGCAGTCATTTATTTGCTATTTCTCCAATGAATTAGAAATTCATCGTACCAAATTAGAAAAAGCGGATTTATTATATGAAAAACATAACGGGGAGCTATTATCACCGCCAAATGAAGAAAGTTTAAAGATTTTACCGTCGTTCACCCAGCATGCCTTTAAATTATCAGGTGGAAAAGATATTGTTTTTCCGGGACTTGGGTGGGTGACCGTGACTGGGGAAGAGACGACTGTCGTAGCACACAGTCCTAAAGATGTTGCGGTGTCCGTAAGAAATGCATTGATATAATTTAGAAAAGGGGAGAAAGTATGACTTACAACTTAAAACTAATTGGCTATCCAATTAAACATTCCATGTCTCCTTGGATTCATAACGCGTTTTTAAGAAGAACAGGAATTGCTGGCAACTATTCATTATTTGAAATACAGCCTGAAGAAGATTTTACAGAGAAGCTTGAGCAGCTGAGAGCTGAACAAACGGATGGATTCAATATTACCGTACCTTACAAAGAAAAAATCATACCATATCTTGATGAAATGGATAAGACTGCCAAAAAAATGCAAGCAGTGAATACTGTTATTGTAAAGGATGGAAAATGGGTTGGTTATAATACGGACGGTATTGGTTATGTTCGCGCTCTTAAAAATACCTATCCTAATCTTTTACAAGCAGCAGATAAAAAAATATTAATTATTGGGAGTGGTGGCGCAGCCAGGGGAATTTATTTTGCTTTGGCCGAAATTGGACAGCAAGTGATTGACCTGGCAAATCGGACAAAAGCAAAAGCTGAAGAAATTGCTGCTTTGGGTAAAGATAAAGTAAGTACCACAATTTATTCGATTCCTGAAGCAGAAGCTGTACTTGATTCCTATGATTTAATTATTCAAACGACATCAGTTGGTATGAAGCCGAATGAAGCACAAGCGCCTCTTACTATTAATAAACTGAAAGCGGATGCGGTGGTAAGTGATATTATTTATCAGCCGATTAAAACGAGATTGCTGCAACAGGCTGAGCAAGCGAATGGAAGCATTCATTATGGGCATACCATGCTACTTTACCAAGCACAGTTTGCTTTTGAAATCTGGACAGGTAAACGAGTTGATGTTTCAGGCATGGATACACAATTACAAAAAACTTTGGAAGGAAGATAATATGCTTACAGGAAAACAAAAACGATTTTTAAGGGCAGAGGCACATCATTTAAAACCTATTTTTCAAGTTGGTAAAATAGGTGTAAATGAAAATATGATTGAACAAATTCGAGATGTATTAGAAAAAAGAGAACTGATTAAAGTGAGTGTGCTGCAAAATTGCATGGAGGATAAAAATGTTGTGGCAGACAAGCTTTCAGAAGGTGTGGAAGCAGAAATCGTTCAAATCATCGGGAATAATATTATCCTGTATAAGGAATCAGCTGAAAATAAACAAATACAATTGCCTTAAGCTGGATAGGAGCACAAGATGAGAAGGATAGGAATTTTAGGTGGAACGTTTGACCCGCCTCATATTGGACATTTAATTATTGCTGAAGAGGTGCGGCTTGCTTTGGAATTAGAAGAGGTATGGTTTATTCCGACATACACACCGCCACATAAGGATGCAACGAAGATAGATGTTAAGGACCGGATTGCGATGATTCAATTAGCAATTGCTGGCAATCCTTATTTTAAACTGAACACCATTGAAATAGAACGATCTGGAAAATCATATACGATAGATACAATTAAAGAACTAAAAAATATATATACGGATTGTGAATTTTATTTTATAATCGGTGCAGATATGGTTGAATATCTCCCGCACTGGCAAGAAATCGATGCACTTGTCAGGTTAGTAAAATTTGTTGGCGTAAAGCGTTCTGGCTATGAACTCGAAACGCCTTATGATATTTTAACAGTGGACATCCCTTTAATTGATATTTCTTCATCCATGCTTCGTAATAGACTGCGAAAGGATCGTTCTGCAAAATATATTGTCCCTGAAGCAGTTCACTCTTATATAAAGGGAGAGAAGTTATATGGAATTAAATAAAGCAATTGAAATTGTCAAGCATCAACTGGATAAAAAGCGTTTTGACCATACATTACGTGTGTTAGATACCGCACAGGAGTTAGCAAAGCGCTTTGCCGCACCATTAAGAAAAGTAGAGCTTGCTGCAGTTTTTCATGACTATGCAAAACAAAGGTCTACTGAAGAATTAAGAAGAGAAATTATTTCAAGTGACTTACCGAAGGATTTATTGGATTATCATGCAGAGCTATGGCATGGTCCAGTTGGTGCGATATTTGTTGAACGTGAATGTGGTATAACTGACAAAGAAATTTTGACTGCCATTTGCTGTCATACGACTGGAAAGCCACATATGAATCAAATTGAAATGATTGTTTATTTAGCGGATTATATTGAACCGGGAAGAAGTTTTCCAGGATTAGATGAGGTTAGAGAAGCTGCAAAACAGGATTTATTATATGCTTGCTGGATGGTTTCAAGAAACACAGTCAGTTACTTATTGAATAAGGAAGTAACCATTTACCCGGATTCTATCCATGCATATAATGATTTTACGAGAAAAATTAAAACGGAGGGAAATGCTTAATGGACAATAAAGAACTTGTACAAGTGATTGCCGATGTATGTGATGATAAACGAGCGGAAGATATTATAGCTTTGGATATGGATCAGGTTTCGTTAATAGCTGATTATTTTCTGATTTGTCATGGGAATACAGAACGTCAGGTTCAGGCAATTGCAAAGGGTATTAAAGATAAAATGGATGAATTAAATATGGAAGTTGGAAGAATGGAAGGGTTAGAGCAATCACGCTGGGTTCTTTTGGATATAGGTGATGTGATTTGTCATATTTTTCATAAAGACGAACGGAATTACTATAATCTGGAACGTCTATGGGGAGATGCAATTCCGGTTTCTCTCCATATCGGACAAGAGAAATAAATGATGGCTTATCAAAAAATGGCTTATTTATATGATCAGCTTATGTCTCATGCTCCGTATGACAAGTGGATTCAATTTACAGAAGCTGTTTTTCGGGATTCAGGTTTTTCGGGGAAAAAAATTGCTGACCTTGGATGCGGTACTGGAGAGATTAGTACAAGGCTTGCACAACTTGGCTATGAAGTGATTGGTGTAGACAATTCTCAGGATATGCTGACCTATGCAGAGCATAAAGCAAGCATACAAAACCAGTCAATTCGGTGGCTGCATCAGGATTTGAGAGAAATGGACGGCTTGTACGATATCGATGCGGCTGTGAGTTATTGCGACGTGTTAAACTATATAACTGATCCAGAAGAGCTGCAGAATACCTTTCATCATATTTATCAGTCTTTAAAACCCAGTGGATTATTCCTTTTTGATGTCCATCATTTACAATATATCAATGAAAATTATTTGGATCAGACATTTGCCGAGGTTACAGATGAAGCATCTTATATTTGGTTTTGCATTCCGGGAGATGCATCCGGAGAAATGTATCATGATCTCACATTCTTCTATTTAGAGGATGGAAAATACGAACGTTTTGATGAACAACACCGTCAGCGTACATACCCAATTCATGTTTACAAAGAATTTTTAAAAATTGCTGGCTTTGAAAATATAAAAGTATATGCTGATTTTTCATCAATTCCTAATAATTTGAATGAAGATACTGCTAGAATCTTCTTTTCAGCAAGTAAAAGATCGAGATAATTTAAAATCTCGATCTTTTTTCAATAAAAGGATTTCTGCACTTGATATCGAATGAGTATATTATAGAATCTCCTTAGTCTTTTTCTTCTAAAACCCCGCTATATTATTTCTTCAAAGGATGTGATCCCATTATGTCAGAGTCAATTAAAAAAATAATATTCTTTGTAGGGCTTGGTATTGCCGCTATTATTTTTTTAATTATTACACATGAGCCAAAAAATAAACCAGATATTGAAAAGCATGAGCTGCATGCGGCGGTTCTCTCAGATGAATCTGAAATAGATCAAGAAGAGGAGGTTTCGCAGCAAATCGCTATTGTGGATGTAAAAGGAGAAGTAAATAAACCTGGTGTTTATGAAGTCAGTATGGATTCAAGAGTAAGTGATGTGATTGCAAAAGCAGGGGGATTCACTGCTGATGCAGATGAAACACAGATTAATCTTGCACAAAAAGTTCAGGATGAAATGATTATTATTGTAAATAAAAAGGGGGAGGAAGGGGAAGCTGCAGGCAGTTCCAATAATACAACTTCTGAACAAAAAGTAAGAATTAACGATGCTACGCAGGAAGAAATTGAAACATTAAACGGAATTGGTCCTTCAAAGGCACAGGCAATTATTCAGTATCGGGAAGAGAATGGCTTATTCCAAACACTAGAGGATTTATTAGAGGTTTCTGGCATTGGAGAAAAGACACTGGAAAATTTCATAGAGCAAATCCAAATCCCATAAGTTGTGATTGACGGGTAAACAGCTTCCCAGTTAAACTAGATAAAGTGAAACTTTGTTCAGTGGGGGTTTTCTTCATCTCTCACTGAATTGTGATAAATAGTAGACTTATAGGGGGATTCAAATGAACAGAATTTCATGGGACCAGTATTTTATGGCACAAAGTCATTTACTGGCCTTGAGAAGTACATGTACAAGATTGATGGTCGGAGCAACTATTGTCAGGGACAAGCGGATTATTGCTGGAGGCTACAATGGCAGTGTATCTGGTAGTGTTCATTGCATAGATGATGGTTGTTATGTGATAGATGGTCATTGCGTTAGAACTGTTCATGCGGAAGCAAATGCCTTATTGCAATGCGCAAAATTTGGCGTGCCTACTGATGGTGCCGATGTTTATGTCACTCATTTTCCATGTCTCCAATGCTGTAAACAATTAATTCAGAGTGGCATCCAAACCGTTTATTATGCCAAGGATTATCATAATCATCCCTATGCAATAGAGCTCTTTGCAGAGGCTGGCGTTAAAACAAAGAAAGTTGAACTGGAATATTTAGCTGTAGATACAAAATATCAAGAAAAGCACGAACTTGTTAAAAAACTATTTACAAAGTTGGAAGCATCAGCTAATAAAGAAGAAATAGCTGATTTAAAGCTTGAAGCAGAACAATTGTTTTTAAATTGATTCTAAATATAAAAGTGAGATGCTGAATTAAAATTATTCAGCAGACAGGTGTATACCCGTGGTCCGATTTACATCTTTGTAAGATGGTCTGGACCGCGGACTTGTACAGCTGCTTAATAAAAAATAATAGGAGAAAAAATATGAAAGGGTATTGGCATGCTACAGCGTTGGCTGCTGTATTTGCAGCAATTTCTGTCATGTTAAATTGCAATCTGTTTATCTTTATCTTACTTTGGCTGCTTTTTCTCTTCTACGAAAAGCGAATTCCATTACTGCCTTTCCTGCTATCAATAATTTGTTTCTTTTTCTTTTATCAGTATATCCCCGAGCTCGAAAGCAAATCCTTAGCTCTCCCTGCTCAAGCTTCAAGTCAAATCTATTCCGGGAAAATCATTAATGAACCTGTGATGAATAATAAAAAAATTGAATTTATGTTTGAAGAAAAGCATACGAAGGAAAAAATAATAGTTTTATATTTTCCAAATGAGGAATTGACTGATAATGATGTGACAGCTACATTGAGGTATGGAGCAGCCTGCGAGCTCTCTGGTGTGATGGAACAGCCGGATGGTGCAAGAAATCCAGGTCAATTTGATTACCAAAAATTTTTACTTACTAAAGGTATTTCCTATCAAATGATTGTTGCTGACTTACAGAATTTAAATTGCAGTGGGGCTTCATTTTGGCAGCGTTTCTATACATTAAGACTAGATTTGATTGAACAGGCAAAGGAAAAAATGAGTAATTATACTTCCAGCTGGGTAAATGCTCTTGTTCTCGGGGATGATTCGGAAATTGACGAAAAAGTAATTGAACTTTTTCAAAACTGGGGATTATCACATTTGTTAGCAATTTCTGGATTGCATATTGGGATTGTTGTAGGTATCGTGTACTTTATTTTAATTAAATTAAACTTACTTACAAGAGAAAAGGCAGAACTGGTGATGCTTTTATTTCTACCAGTTTATGCCATTTTGGCAGGGAGTGCTCCTTCTGTATTAAGAGCAAGTATGATGGTATTATTGGTATTAATTTTTAAGCGCTTGAAGATTCACTTGGATGCACTCGATACCATAAGTATTGTATTTCTTGTTTTATTAATCTCTGATGAATATATGATTTATCATATAGGCTTTCAGTTTTCTTTTTTGGTTACATTTGGGATTATCCTTTCAAGAAAATGGTTGCAAAGTGTAAACACATCGATTTTTCAGCTTCTCATTATTAGTTTCGTCTCACAAATGATTATTCTCCCACTCCAATTAAATTATTTTTCACTTTTTCAACCACTGTCTATCCCTTTAAATTTAATTGTCGTTCCGTATTTCTCGGTGTTTGTTATTCCATTTATGTTTTTCTTGTTAATCACCTCATTTTTACCTGCGGGATTACTTCGTATTCTTGATGATATTTTTGTAAAAATCCATCAACACGTTATCGATTGCCTCACGTTTATAGATGTCCATTTTGACTTTTCGTTATTACTGACAGATTTACCAATATGGTTTTTTATCCTTTATTATCTATGTTTGCTGCTTTCTCAATATTTATTAGAATACAAACGTCTGAAGCAGGCATTTCTAAGCTTTAGCTGTTTAACGTTATTATTAACAGGTTATGCTTCGATTCCATATTTTTCAGGAAAAGGATATGTGACAATGCTTGATATTGGGCAGGGCGATGCATTTGTTGTCGAGCTTCCATATCGAAAAGGTGTATTTATGATTGATGCAGGTTCTCGTTTTTCATTTACGGATTTAGAACCTACTGACTCTGTATATAAGCAGATTATCTTACCTTATTTGAAGTCTCGCGGGATTCACAAGCTGGACGGAGTGTTTCTGACACATGAGGATATGGACCATTTTGGAAGTGCAGGTTTTATGATGGATGCAGGCTTAGTAGAAGCATTATATGTCAGTGATTTTTTTCTGATGCCTGATGATTTAGCAAAAAAGAGTGCTGAAAATAATGTCACAGTACATCACTTGCAAGCAGGTGATGTACTGTATCTAGCTGGACAGCAGTTGGCAGTGCTTGCTCCGGTTCGTGATAAGCAAAGTGCCAATGAGAATTCACTTGTTCTTTATACAGAATTAGGTGGAAAAAGCTGGTTATTCACAGGTGATATAAGCAGGGAGGAGGAGAAAGAGCTTATTTCTGATTATTCGCTTCAAGCAGATATATTAAAAGCAGCACACCATGGAAGCAGTACTTCATCGGATCCAGCATTCTTAGAGAGTATCACACCTGAGACAGCTTTAATTTCAGCGGGTGTAAATAATTCATATGGCCACCCTGCGCTGGAAGTGCTAGATGCATTAGCAGCTTTTGGAATTCAAACGCTGCGAACAGATTTACACGGAGCAGTACAGTATCAATATATGGATGAACAAGGTGACTTTTATACGTATTTACCGATGCGGTGAATTTTCTTTTTCCATATAAAAAGAGACTGTTTTTAGCAGCAGTCTCTTTTAGAATAAGTATAATTTTTAATACAAATAAGTCTAATCCAGCTTAATTAACCGCCTAAAACACTAATCGCTACTCCAATTCCAAAAAGAAGGAAAAAGAATACAAATGAAAATACAAAGCCTAAACCTGCATCAATCACATCATTATTTTTAGACTGTGGATTATTTTCGAATTCGTTCATCATACCCCTCCTATCATCCATCATTAGTATAAGATAAAACGAATAAAAAATCCACTTGTTTTCGATAAAATGCATGAAAATTACCAGGAAAGGAAGTTTCACTTCGATGAAGTATATCCTTTTTGTTTTAAGTACGATAAAATAACTTGCTATTCTATTTGCTAGGACTTACGATATTCTATATACGTGGTTGGAGTGGATATGAAATGTCATATATGGAAGTATTAAAGAAATTGAAGAAGAATGTAGACCCAGTTTATTTTATTTATGGTTCTGAAACATATTTTATTGAAAATCTAAAGGAGCAACTAATAAAAAAGGTAACAGAAAATAATGAAGACAGTCTTTCGATTTATGATTTAGAGGAAGTTCCGATAGAAGAGGCAATTGGTGATGCAGAGACATATCCGTTTTTTAGTGACAGGAAATTAGTAATTGCTTTGAATCCTGTTTTTCTTAAGGCAAAGCCAGATAAATTGCCATTTGAACATAATATAGCAGAGCTGGAAAGATATATTGCGTCTCCGGCGGAATATTCAACATTCGTTTTGATTGCACCATATGAAAAAATTGATGAACGAAAAAAAGTGAGTAAACTGCTCAAAAAACAAACAACAGTAGCAGAATGCAATGAAATGAAAGATAATGATTTAAAACAATGGGTGAATAACTTAGCTCGCAAGCTGGAAATTACTATTACAAATGAAGCATATGAAATCTTTGAAGCTGAATTATCGGCGAACTTGCATCAATTAGAGAGTGAAATTCAAAAACTTGCTCTTTATACCGGTCCAAAAGGCGTGGTTACGAAGGAAGTTGCCGAAGAATTAATTTCTCATACGACAAATAGCTCTTCATTACGTTTAGTGGATGCGGTTATTGAAAGAAATTTACAAAAAGCTATTCGGATTTTTAAGGATTTGCTGAAGATGAAGGAGGAGCCGATTGCATTAATTTCTTTAATTGCTTTTCAATTTCGCTCTATTCTTCGAGTTAAGCTTTTAAAGCAGCAGGGCTACAGTCAATTTCAAATGCAAAAGCAGCTTGGTATTCATCCGTATGTTGTGAAGATTGCTCTAAATCGGGAAAAACAATTCACGGTTGATCGTCTTGAACGAATTATTATTCAATTAACAAATACAGATGCAGCTATTAAGCAAGGAAAGATGGAGAAGGATTTAGCCTTTGAATTATTGCTTTATGAGTTAATTGAAGCAGCGTGATAAAATGAATAGCGAAAAATAAAAACGATCCTAAAATGGGATCGTTTTTCGCTGTACTATAACATGTTCTATAATGGATTATGCTCCAAAGCTATTGACTTTCTTAGCTAAACGAGCTTTTTGACGGTTACCATTATTTTTGTGGACAATCCCTTTTTGGACTGCTTTATCAATTTTCTTGTTTGTATCCTTCAATGCAGCTTTAGCGTTTTCAATATCATTTGCTTGTATAAATCTTTCTACTTGTTTGATTGCTGTACGCATGTCTGATTTTTTAGATTGGTTTTCTGAACGTTTCTTTTCGTTTGTTTCAACACGTTTAATTGCTGATTTAATATTAGCCATTCTTTCACCTCCCAGATATAAGCTTCGACTATGTGGTTAATAAAAGCATCGATATTTTAAAGCGTATAAATTTAATAGTTAGCTTTTTCATTAACAAGAGTTATTTTATCAAACACGCCAACAGTTTTCAATAGTATTGTTAATTTTACTCAACTTTCACACCAACTAAACATAAATTCTCCTTGATATTACCATATTAACTGGTAATCGATTAAAAACTTGTTTTTAAACCAAAAGAACCTGCTGATAACTTTGATTAAGAGCAGATTTAATTTTAATTTTGCTGCCTCACCTCTCCATTGGAAGTCCGCAGTCCGAATACCTCTCGCTTTCCGCAGGCGGCTGTTGAGCCCCCTCGTGCTACGCACTTCGTGGTCTCAACTAGGCCTTTCCTCCTGCAGGAGTCTCAAGGTATTCGGACTGCTCCCTGGTAAAATGAATCATTATTTCATTGAATGATGGGAGAAGGTATGCATGGTGATTTTCAAAATTGCTTTTCATTACACACACCACATTTTTTAGTAGAACACTCTACATATCGTTACTATTCTTATTTTATCCCGAATTAACTGACAGTAAGACCCCTACTTCAAGAATTCGAGGTGAAAACGAAAACGCTAAGTAGGGGAAAATTGCCAGTAAATCCCCGATTGGTTCAGGTTAACATGCAGTGAGGCATGAAAACCCCCCCACTGAATGAAGTTTTACTTTATCAAAGTAATTAGAGCTCTAAATAAGCTTGTCAATACGGAGCAGCCCGTTCGCATGAAAACTCCTGTGGGATGAGAGGCACTGGCTCACCAGCCGCTCACGGAAAGCGAAGTGTGAACGGGCTGCGGACTTTAGTAAAGACTTGCTCTTCATCAAAGTTATCAGCATTTTATTTGAAAATGGAAGTTGTCAACAAATTGTATGAATTCTTTCGTTTGGTTCATCCTAATATTACTTGTATTTTTGCCGATTAAGTTTGTCGGAGCAAATTCTTATGTAAGGAGAAAACGCTATGTCAGAAGATAAAAACTTTCAAGTAAGAACGGATCTCGCTGTTGAAGCACGTGATATGTATGTAGAAAAGGACGAGGGGCCAAATAAAATAGATGGTGTCGCTTTTAAGGAAATGGATTATAACGGTGTTAAAGTTGCTTATGTTGAAGTCAGCAATGAAGGCGAGGGAAAAATCGGCAAGAAGTCTGGAAACTATATTACGATATATGCCGATGGTGTAAAAAAACAGGACACAACTAAACAAAATGAAGCGACGAAAATCCTTGCCACGGAATTGCGCCGTTTGCTTAAAAAAAATAATATTCCAGACAATGCGGAAGGGTTAATTGTAGGATTGGGAAATTGGAATGTTACCCCAGATGCTTTGGGACCGATGACGACAGAAAAGATTCTAATTACAAGTCATCTATTTAAGCTGGAGTATGAGACAGTTGAAAAGGGCTATCGGCCAGTCGCAGCTATTACCCCAGGAGTTATGGGAATTACTGGAATTGAAACAAGTGACACGATTCACGGCATTATAGAAAAAGTTCAACCCGATTTTGTTATTGCCGTTGATGCACTTGCTTCCCGTTCGATCGAGAGGGTAAATGAAACAATTCAATTATCAGATTCGGGAATCCATCCAGGTTCTGGTGTGGGGAATAAGAGAAAAGAATTGAGCAAGAAGACGTTAGGAATTCCTGTAATTGCTATTGGCGTGCCGACTGTTGTAGATGCTGTGACAATTACGAGCGATACAATCGACTTTCTTCTCAAACACTTTGGAAAAGAGTGGCGTGAAAAGGATATGCCAGGTAAATCTTTAACACCTGCGGGCTTCACCTTGGGTACGAAAAAATTAACAGAGGATGACTTACCTGATCAAAAGCAGAGAGAGACAGTGCTTGGAATAGTTGGAGGAATGACAGAAGAAGAAAAAAGACAGCTCATTTCGGAGGTGTTAACCCCAATTGGGCATAATTTAATGGTTACCCCAAAAGAGGTGGATGGGTTTATGCTTGATATGGCGCATTTAATTGCTAGTGGAATCAACGACGCCCTTCATAAAAATGTTGATGACAATAATGCCGCAAATTATACGAGGTAAATGCTTCGTCTACTAAATTAAATCTGTTAAATAACGAACATGGTTCTATCAGTTGTTTTTCTGTCATAGAGTTAAAAGTACAGGAAACACAGGAGGGATAGGACCATGTCTTTTCATTATAAACAACAATATAAAAACAAATTGCCGAAAAAAATGGGTATTTTTCTAGTAAGTTTAGTAGTCGTTTTTGTTTTAATAGGGTTTATGACAGCGGGGAATTCTTCCTATCGACCTTCCTCCAATGCGATTACAAATTGGACGAATGATATTGATAGTTCTATTTTTCTCAGATTACTAGGAATGGAAAATAGAGCATTACTGCTGGTACATGAAGAAGATAATTCATTTCGTTCTCTTTCCAGCACACTGTTTCATTTAACTACAAGCGTCAGGCCGAATGACTTCCGCAGTCTGCTTGGTAATGAGCTGCCTGGATTTTCAACCTTTGATACGGAAATACTTATTGCAGGTGAGGGAACAGATTATACGAATTTGCCAGTGGAGTCTTCTTTTCCACTGGAGGATGTGCTGGAAGATAGAGAAGCAGTCTATGAAGAAGAGGATGAGACGGAAGAAAAAGAAGACACTTCCGAGCAGAGTGAGATGACGGAAAATGTCGTTTTTATTTATAATACCCATAACCGTGAATCGTTTTTGCCACATTTACCTGACATTGATGATCCTGATTCAGCACATCATGCTGAAGTAAATATCACGAAGGTAAGCGAAAGGCTGCAGCAGGCGTTAGCTGAAAAAGGAATTGGAGCTATTGTGGATCAAACAGATATTATTGGTGAAGTTTTAGTTGAAAAAGGTTGGGAGTATTGGCAATCGTATGATGCTTCCAGAGAAGTTGTCAGTGCTGCGCTTTCCCAGCATAAAGATTTGAAATTCACCTTTGATTTGCACCGGGATGCGATTGCGAGAGAGTCGACGACAAAGAATATTGATGGAGAAGATTATGCTCGAGTCATGTTCGTTGTTGGGGAAGATAATCCAAATTCTAAGAAAAATACGCAAATCGCAAAAAATTTACATGAGGCACTAGAAGCGAAGTATCAGGGGTTAAGTCGAGGAGTCGTACCTCAAGGTGGAGCAGGCAATGACGGTATCTATAATCAAGATCTCTCAGAAAATGCACTTTTACTAGAAATTGGAGGCACCGGGAACACACTAGAAGAAGCATATCGGACAGCTGACGCAATTGCTGAAGTTTTCAGTGATTACTATTGGGAAGCAGAAGCCGTACAAGGAAATGGAGGGGAGAATTAAATGCGAATTATTTCATTTGTTTTATTGTTTACAGTATGTTTTTTATCTGGTATTTTATACGCAAATCAACAAACAACGGTGAAAGAGGATGAAACAGAAAACAACATAGTTGAATCGATAGATAGAGAGGAAGTAGAAACCTTTGAAGCTGATACGAGCGAGGTAATTCCAGTGCAAAACACAAACACCCCTGCCTTCCAAGCAGCTTCAGCTCTGGAAACAGTAGTTAACTTTTTTTATGAAATTATCGTGGATATCCTCTACCAAGTATCGAAACTATTTTATTAATCAAACGAAAGAACTGCTTTATTGCTTTATTTTACTTACTGACTATTCTGTTGTTCTGTATGATATAATAGGTAAGTTCTTGAATATCTTTATATCAATTGCTATAATCAATGCTAGCAATTATCACCAAATTTATTTTCCCTAATGTTTGTTAATTGAAGCAAATAGGGTTGTAGGAGTGAACATCAGAAATGGTGAGGAAAAAGAGAAATGTACGTAACTTTTCGATAATCGCACATATTGATCACGGGAAGTCCACCTTAGCGGATCGTATATTAGAAAATACACAGGCACTAAGTGAACGTGAAATGAAAGAACAAGTGCTTGATGGTATGGACTTAGAACGTGAGCGTGGGATTACAATAAAGTTAAATGCAGTTCAGCTTGGGTATACTAGCAAAAGTGGAGAAAAGTTTGTTTTTCATTTAATTGATACCCCTGGTCACGTCGACTTTACGTATGAGGTTTCCAGAAGTCTAGCTGCTTGTGAGGGAGCAATTCTAGTAGTGGACGCTGCACAAGGAATTGAAGCACAAACACTGGCTAATGTATACTTAGCATTGGAAAATGATTTAGAAATTATCCCGGTAATTAACAAGATTGATTTACCGAGTGCAGATCCGGAAAGAGTGAAAAAAGAATTAGAAGATGTGCTCGGAATTGATGGAGAAGAAGTCATTCTTGCTTCTGCAAAAGCCAATATCGGGATTGATGAAATCCTTGAAAGAATTACTGAGGCAGTACCACCGCCTTCAGGAAATGTGGATGAACCATTAAAAGCATTAATTTTTGATTCGCTGTATGATTCCTATCGTGGCGTTATCGCTTATGTATGTATTAAAGAAGGCTCCATGAAAGTCGGAGATAAAATAAAAATGATGTCGAATGGGAAAGAATTTGAAGTAAATGAAGTCGGGGTATTTAAACCGAAAATTACGGCAGTCGATGAATTAACTGTTGGTGATGTTGGTTATTTCACAGCTTCCATGAAGGATGTCGGTGATACACAGGTTGGTGATACCGTTACGACAGTCGATCGTCCAGCTGCTGAGGCTCTGCCAGGCTATCGACATCTGAACCCTATGGTATTCTGTGGACTTTATCCAGTAGATTCAAATAGCTATAATGATTTACGAGAGGCGTTAGAAAGACTGGAATTAAATGATTCTTCCTTACAATATGAAGCAGAAACATCACAGGCGCTCGGCTTTGGTTTCCGCTGTGGCTTCTTAGGCTTGCTTCATATGGAAATTATCCAAGAGCGGATTGAGAGGGAGTTTGGGATTGACCTGATTACAACGGCACCAAGTGTTATTTTTGAAGTAGAGAAAACGAATGGAGATAAAATAATTGTTGACAATCCGGCTGACATGCCAGATCCGCAAGTCATCGACTCAATAAGTGAACCATACGTGGAAGCAACGATTATGGTTCCGAATGACTATGTTGGGGCAGTAATGGAAATAGCTCAGAAAAAACGCGGACAATTTGTTAATATGCAATATTTAGATGATATTCGAGTCAACGTTCTCTATCATATCCCGCTTTCTGAAATTGTTTACGATTTCTTTGATCAGCTGAAATCACATACAAAGGGCTATGCTTCGTTTGATTATGAATTGATTGGCTATAAAGAATCCAATCTTGTAAAGATGGATATCCTTTTAAATGGAGAAACAATTGATGCTTTATCATTCATTGTCCATCGTGACTTTTCCTATGAA
This sequence comes from Oceanobacillus sp., assembly GCA_032085455.1. GTDB lineage: Bacteria > Bacillota > Bacilli > Bacillales > Amphibacillaceae > Oceanobacillus. The sequence continues at coordinate 89,127 of DAMDKS010000002.1, read as the reverse complement.
AGAGGGAAACAAATTGTTGATAAGCTGAAAAAATTGATTCCTCGTCAACAATTTGAAATACCTGTACAGGCAGCTATCGGGAATAAAATTATTTCCCGATCGACAATCAAGGCAGTTAGAAAAGATGTTACCTCTAAACTCTATGGTGGAGATATTAGCCGTAAGCGAAAGCTTCTTGAAAAACAAAAAGAAGGTAAAAAGCGCATGAAAATGGTAGGTTCTGTGGAAGTTCCGCAAGAAGCATTTATGGCCATTTTAAAGATGGATGAAGATTAAGTGTCTTGCCTCTGAAAAGTCTGAAAGCTTTTGCTGCTCTCAGACTTTTCCTGTTTTATTCTGAATTAATTGGCAGTAAATCCCGATTGATTCAGGCTAACATTTGCAGGGGATGAAAAATACCCCGCTGAATGAAGTTTCACTTTATCATCTATGAAATGAGAGAAGGGGAAGTCTTGATTAACATTCAATCTGCTTATATACATATCCCATTTTGCCAGCAAATGTGTCATTATTGTAATTTTGTAAAATTCTTTTATAATGAAAAGCTGGCGACTGAATATTTATCTGCTTTAGAAAAGGAGATAGATGCTTATCTTCCTGAAAATAAAAATAAACTATCAACACTTTATATTGGCGGCGGGACACCAACAGCTTTAAACCTCGAGCAACTTCATCATTTATTTAAGCTGATTCATAAAAAAATTGATGTTTCTCAGCTTGATGAATTTACAATTGAAGTGAATCCTGGAGATATCGATGATGAGAAAACAAAGCTTTTAAAGGATTATGGAGTGAATCGCATATCCTTTGGTGTTCAGGTAATGGATGATCGAATGCTTGAACAGCTGGGGCGTGTTCATCGTGTAAAAGATGTATATCAAACAGTGGATTTATTTACAAAAAACGATTTTACAAATATCAGTCTTGATTTGATCTATTCGTTGCCGCATCAATCGGTTAAGCATTTTCAAGCTTCATTGGAAGAAGCTTTGGCCTTCAATCTGCCGCATTATTCCACTTATTCTTTGCAGATTGAGCCACGAACAGTATTTTTCCAGCTTCATAAAAAAGGACAATTGCATCGTCCAGCTGAAGACGATGAGGTAGCAATGTATAAAATATTGCAGGAATCCATGACAAGACAAGGTCTTGAACAGTACGAAATAAGTAACTTTGCAAAACCCGGATATGAAAGCAAGCATAATTTAGCTTATTGGAGCAATGATTATTATTATGGATTTGGAGCGGGAGCTTCTGGTTATTTACCAGGTGAGCGGATTACCAATATTAGACCCTTACCGGCATATATGAAAAAAACAACAGCTAGGGAAAAACCAATATTGCAGATTGATAAAATCACACGAAAGGAACAAATTGAAGAAGAGCTTTTTTTAGGTCTTCGAAAAATAAAAGGTTATAGCCGGAAAAACTTTACTGAGAAATTTGGCTTTCCATTGGAAAATCTTTATCGAAATCAGCTAAAAAAGCTCAAGGACAATGGATTAATCGATGAGGAAAATGATTGTTTGAAACTGACCAACCAAGGGATGCTGCTTGGGAATCGTGTTTTTGAAGAATTTATCCTCGAAGAAAACCAGCTGAAAAGCATGATTGAAAACAATGGATTAACAAAGGCTCTGTAAGACATGTTTATTGACAAAGACCTATAGATTTGATAATTTATATATAGAATTAGCACTCGAGGAATGGGAGTGCTAACAGAGGTGATCATCATGCTGACAGAAAGACAACTATTGTTATTACAGGTGATTATTGATGACTTCATTGAGACAGCACATCCAGTTGGTTCCCGTGCTTTATCTAAGAAAGGGACAATACCATTTAGTGCCGCTACAATAAGAAATGATATGGCTGATCTTGAGGATTTAGGCTTTTTGGAAAAAATGCACTCCTCTTCAGGACGGGTTCCTTCTGAAAAAGGATATCGTTATTATGTCGATCATTTAATAAAACCAGCATCAAATTATAGGTATAAAGGTATTGTAAGTAATTTGATTGAAAAGGGATTTTATGAGTTTGAACAAATTATACAGATGTCTGCTGAGGTTTTATCTGAATTAACGAGCTATACGTCAATTATTTTAGGTCCTGAGCTTTTTGAAACGAAACTAAAGCAACTTCAGATTGTTCCGTTGTCTGCACAGCTGGCAGTAGCAATTTTAGTTACAAATACAGGACATGTGGAGCACCGCTCATTTTCAATTCCCGAAGGAGTAAATCCCTCTGACCTTGAAAAATTGGTAAATATTATTAACCAGAAGCTTGTCGGCATTCCAGTTGTGAAGCTTCAGGATATATTCTATACTGAAATAGTTGAAATCATGCAACGTTATCTTGATGACTATGAAAAGTCATTAGAATATTTAAAAGAAATATTTTTAACAGATTATCCCGTCAAGCTTTATGTTAGTGGGAAATCAAATATTCTAATGCAGCCAGAGTTTAACGATATTAATATAATTCGTTCCTTTTATACATTAATGGATCGAGAAGAAACCTTAACTCATTTGCTTAAGAATGCGACGAAAGGCATCGAGGTAACAATTGGGAATGAAAATGAAATAGAGGCAATTAAAGATTTTAGTTTAATCACATCTTCTTTTTATAATGGCGAAGAGGATATGGGTACGATTGCACTAATCGGTCCAACTCGTATGGAATACAAGAAGGTAATTTCGTTATTAAAAGGATTATCAAATGAAATGACAAATACGCTGTACATGTGGTATAAGAACAATGAATAATAAATAGTGAATCAATATAACTGGTGTGGCAGGGAGGGGAAGTGCGGTCTCTAGACCTCCTTTCCACGATTTTTACTGTTTATTTTACAGCGTTGCTATATTAATATCCGGAGGTGTCACTAGTGACGGAAAAGCAGAAAGAAGATTTAACGGAAGACATTGAAGAAAAAGAGGAAGTAAAAGAGAGTGAAGAAGCTGCTGATGTACTTGATGCTGAAAAGGAATCAGACGAAGAAATGAATATATCTAATGCAGAATTCGAGAAGCTAAAGCAGGAAAAAGAAGAAGTTTACAATCGTTTGCTAAGACTGCAGGCAGAATATGATAACTTCAAAAGACGCACGCAAAAGGAAAAAGAAGCGGAGCGTAAATATAAAGCTCAGGATGTTGTTACTGCTATCCTGCCCGTGCTGGATAATTTTGAAAGAGCATTACAGGTTGATAAAACAGAAGCAACAGCAGGGATAATTGATGGAATTACAATGGTGTATCGTCAGCTGCAGGATGCATTAAAAGACAATGGTGTTGAAACAATTGAAGCTGAGGGACAAGCATTTGATCCGAATATGCACCATGCTGTTATGCAAGTTGAAGACGATGAAGTCGAGTCGAACTATATTGTAGAAGAAATGCAAAAAGGGTATTTACTAAAAGATCGTGTTATTCGGCCAGCAATGGTTAAAGTGAATAAATAATTGAGTCTGTCAAGGAGGAATATATATTATGAGTAAAATAATTGGAATTGATTTAGGAACTACAAACTCTTGTGTATCTGTAATGGAGGGTGGAGAATCAGTAGTTATTCCTAATCCAGAAGGGAATAGGACAACTCCGTCCGTTGTAGCTTTTAAAAACGGAGAAAGACAAGTAGGTGAGGTTGCAAAACGTCAAGCAATCACCAACCCTGACACGATTCAGTCAATCAAACGTCATATGGGAACAGATTATAAAGTGAAAATTGACGATAAAGATTATACACCACAGGAAGTATCAGCGATTATTCTGCAGCATATTAAGGCATATGCAGAAGATTATATTGGTGAAAAAGTTGATAAAGCAGTTATTACTGTCCCTGCTTATTTCAATGATTCAGAACGTCAAGCAACAAAAGACGCAGGAAAAATTGCTGGGTTAGAAGTTGAACGTATTATTAATGAACCAACTGCAGCAGCTTTAGCATACGGGATCGATAAAGAAAATGAAGACCAGACTATCCTTGTATTTGACCTGGGTGGAGGAACATTTGATGTATCCATTCTTGATATCGGGGACGGAACATTTGAGGTAGTTGCAACTGCTGGTGATAACCGCTTGGGTGGAGATGACTTTGACCAAGTTATTATCGATTATATGGTTCAAGAGTTCAAGAAAGAAAATGGCATTGATTTATCACAGGATAAAATGGCTACACAACGTTTGAAAGATGCTGCAGAAAAAGCGAAGAAAGACTTATCTGGTGTATCACAAACACAAATTTCTCTTCCGTTTATTACAGCGGGAGAAGCAGGTCCATTACATTTAGAAATGACATTAACACGTGCAAAATTTGAAGATTTATCATCGGATTTAGTTGAACGTTCGATGGTCCCTACACGGAAAGCATTATCTGACGCAGGATATTCTTCAAGCGATATTCATAAGGTAATTCTTGTTGGTGGTTCTACGCGTATACCAGCAGTACAGGAAGCGATTAAAAAAGAACTTGGAAAAGAACCTTCCAAGGGGGTTAACCCTGATGAAGTTGTTGCGCTCGGAGCTGCAATCCAAGGTGGCGTTTTAGCTGGTGATGTAAAAGACGTGCTTCTTTTAGACGTAACACCACTTTCGCTTGGTATTGAAACAATGGGCAGTGTATTTACGAAACTGATTGAAAGAAATACTACGATTCCAACAAGCCATTCACAAATTTTCTCTACAGCAGCAGATAATCAAACAGCAGTAGATATTCACGTGCTGCAAGGGGAACGTGAAATGGCAGCAGATAACAAAACACTGGGCCGTTTCCAGCTAGCGGATATTCCACCAGCACCACGCGGAATTCCACAAATCGAAGTTACTTTTGATATTGATGCGAATGGTATTGTTAATGTACGTGCGAAAGATATGGGCACAAACAAAGAACAATCGATTACCATTCAGTCTTCTTCAGGTTTATCCGATGAGGAAGTTGAAAAAATGGTAAACGAAGCTGAAGAAAATGCTGAAGCAGATAAGAAACGCCGTGAAGAAGTAGACCTGCGCAATGAGGCAGATCAACTAATCTTTACGACAGATAAAACAATCAAAGATCTTGGAGACAAGGTTTCTGAGGATGATAAACAAAAAGCAGAAACTGCAAAAGAAGAGCTGAAAAAAGCTTTAGAAGGCACAGATATCGAGGAAATCACTGCGAAGAAAACTGCTTTAGAAGAGCATGTTCAACAGCTATCAGTAAAATTATATGAGCAAATGCAACAGGAGCAGCAAGCCGGAGGCGATGGCCAAGCAGATGCGAATCAAGCTGATGACGTGGTCGATGCAGATTATTCAGAAGTGGATGATGAAGATAAGAAATAAGATGCTTTACAAAAGTCAAAGTCAGGATTCCCTTGGCTTTGACTTTTTTCTAGCAATGTTCTTTTACTATATATTTAACATAGGATCAGTTGCCATAAGTTTATAATTAGTGATATGATAAAACCTATGCAAAAAGTTCGGCGGGAGAGTGATGAAATTTTGAGTAAGCGTGATTACTATGATGTTCTTGGAATAGAAAAAGGAGCATCTAAGGAAGAAATAAAAAAAGCATACCGTAAATTAGCTAGAAAATATCATCCAGACGTAAATAAAGAATCAGATGCAGAAGATAAATTTAAAGAAGCGAAAGAAGCATATGAAGTCCTTAGTGATGATCAAAAGCGGGCACAGTATGATCAATTTGGTCATGCAGGTGCGGGAGGGCAAGGCTTCGGAGGCTTTGGCGATGCTGGAGATTTTGGTGGTTTTGGAGATATATTTGATATGTTCTTTGGAGGCGGTGGCAGAAGCCGTGATCCTAATGCACCGCGTCAAGGAGAAGATGTGCAATATCAAGTAAATTTAGAATTTGAAGAAGCTGTCTTTGGCAAGGAAATGGATATACAAATTCCGCGTGAGGAAGAATGTGGTACATGTCATGGCAGCGGGGCAAAACCAGGAACGAAGCCTGAAACTTGTACACATTGTCATGGGTCAGGTCAGCTTAATCAGGAACAAAATACACCTTTTGGCCGAGTTGTTAATCGCCGAGTTTGCCCATATTGTGGTGGAAAAGGGAAGGTTGTTAAAGAGAAATGTGCAACATGTCATGGCGATGGCCGTGTGAAAAAGACAAGAAAAATTCATATTTCCATTCCCGCTGGAATTGATGAAGGACAGCAAATTCGCGTTGCTGGCAAAGGGGAATCTGGAATTAATGGAGGACCTCCAGGAGATCTCTATGTTATTGTAGCGATTCGCCCGCATGACTATTTTGAACGTGAGGGAGACCATATCTACTGTGAGCTCCCGTTGACATTTACACAGGCAGCACTAGGAGATGAAGTAGAGGTCCCCACTGTGCATGGAAAAGTAAAACTTAAAATTCCCGCAGGAACTCAATCAGGGAAAACATTCCGTCTTAGGGGTAAAGGAGTTCCGAACGTACGTGGACGCGGCCAGGGTGACCAGCATATTCAAGTGCGTGTGATTACACCAACTAAACTAACGGACAGACAAAAAGAATTACTCCGAGAATTTAATGAAATTGGCGGGAATAATTCTACAGATGAACAAGATACTAATTTCTTTCAACGCTTTAAAAAGGCATTTAAAGGCGAATAACGATGTTGTATGAGCAGCATCGTGTACATAAATAGGGTTTATGGGTTTATGCTCAGAAATTAGAAATGAGTGGATTGAAGATGAAATGGACAGAAATCTGTATTCAAACTGCAAATGAAGCTGTGGAAGCAATTTCTTATATTCTTCATGAAAACGGAGCGAGTGGGATTGTTATTGAAGACCCTCAGGATTTATATGATATCTATGATTCTCCTTATGGAGAAGTGTATGAATTGGATCCAAATGATTATCCTGAGGAAGGGGTACGCATAAAATCTTATTTGCCCGTTAATAGTTATCTAAAAGATACTGTTGATGAAATAAAGCTCTCGATTCATAATTTACAAACTTTTGACCTGGAAATAGGAGAGAATAAAATTACACTAACAGAGGTTCATGAAGAAGATTGGGCTACAGCCTGGAAAAAATATTATAAACCGCTGCAAATTTCTGAACGGATAACAATAAAACCTACCTGGGAAACGTATCAGCCTTTAAATAGTGAAGAAATGATTATTGAACTGGATCCAGGTATGGCTTTTGGTACAGGGACACACCCCACAACAATGCTGAGTATTCAGGCATTGGAGAAATATTGCCATGAAGGTGATATGGTTCTCGATGTGGGCTCTGGTTCAGGTGTATTAAGCATTGCTGCAGCAAAACTAGGTGCGGAAAAGGTATATGCGTATGATTTAGATGATGTAGCGGTAAAAAGCAGTATAATAAATATTGTACAAAATCAGCTTTCCGATAAAATAAAAGTAAAACAAAATAATCTGCTGCAAAATATAAATATAAAGGCAGATATGATTGTTTCCAATATTTTAGCTGAAATCATAGTTGAGTTTGTTGATGATGCATGGAAGAACCTTAGAAATCAAGGTATATTTATAACATCGGGAATCATTCAAAATAAAAAGCAATTGGTTCTTGATGAAATGGAGAAACATGGCTTTGACATTATGGAAGTAAATGAATTAGAAGAATGGATTTCTATTATTGCTAGAAAGACTGAGTAAACGGCCCTTTTTAACTAGTAGGTGAATAAATTGCAAAGATATTTTATACAGAGCCGGGAGAATTGGCAAGACAATCATGTTAAGATAAGCGGTGATGATGTTCACCACATCAGCCGTGTCATGAGAAGTAAACCGGGAGACAAGCTAATATGCAATGATATGAATGGACAAGCGGCATTGTGCACGATAACGGAAATTGCAAATGACCAGGTTTTAGCGGTTGTAGAAGAATGGCTTGAACAGGAAACAGAGCTTCCTGTTCAAACCACAATTGTTCAAGGTATACCTAAAAGCGATAAATTAGATTTGATTGTGCAAAAGGGTACGGAACTGGGCGCTGCAGCTTTTATTCCATTTAAAGCAGAACGATCTATTGTAAATTGGGATGAAAAGAAAAAGCATAAGAAAATACAGCGTCTTGAAAAAATTATAAAAGAAGCGAGCGAGCAAAGTCATCGGAGAAGAATGCCAGCAGTCCAAGCACCAGTTAGCTTAAATGAATTACTCCAGCTTAGCAGGGATTATGATTATAAAGTTTTTGCCTATGAAGAAGAAGCTAGAACGCAAAACTTCCAGTCGATAGCAAATATCTTAAAAGAAGTAAAAGTTGGGGAGCATTTGCTGATTTGCATTGGTCCAGAGGGAGGATTTACCGAAAAAGAAGCTAAAATTTTCAAGGAAAATCACTTCACTCCCGTGCGCTTTGGACCACGGATTTTAAGAACAGAAACAGCAGCTTTATATGCGCTCGCAAGCATCTCCTATCATTTTGAAGAATTGAGGTGGCAGAAATGACGAAAGTAGCATTTCACACATTAGGCTGTAAAGTCAATCATTATGAAACAGAAGGAATTTGGCGCATGTTTATGGAACAAGGTTATGAACGTGTAGATTTTGACCATGGTTCTGATGTCTATGTCATTAACACATGTACTGTAACAAATTCTGGTGACAAGAAAAGCAGACAGGTCATCCGCCGGGCTATTAGAAAAAACCCAGACGCAATTGTATGTGTAACGGGTTGCTACGCGCAAACATCACCAGGAGAAATTATGGAAATACCGGGGGTTGATGTTGTAGTAGGCACGCAAGACAGAAAAAACATCTTCAAATATATTGAAGAACATAAAAAAACTCGATTACCGGTTAATGGAGTCAGCAACATTATGAAAAATCGTGTTTTTGAAGAAATGGATGTTCCTGAATTTACAGATCGTACACGTGCCTCTTTAAAAATTCAAGAAGGCTGCAATAATTTCTGCACTTTTTGCATTATCCCATGGTCTCGCGGACTGTTGCGTTCTCGTAATCCAGAAAGTGTTATTGAACAGGCACAAAAGCTTGTGGATGCAGGATATAAAGAAATTGTGCTTACTGGTATCCATACGGCGGGATATGGAGAAGACATGAAGGATTATAATTTTGCAATGCTTCTCAGAGATTTAGAGGAAAAAGTAGACGGTCTGAAACGGATTCGGATTTCTTCGATTGAGGCAAGTCAGATAACAGAAGAGGTAATTGAAGTATTGGATCAATCAAAGAAAATTGTACGTCACTTGCATATTCCTCTTCAAGCAGGCAGTGATACAGTATTATCACGGATGCGCCGCAAATACTCTACCACTTTCTATAAGGAGAAAATCGAAAGAATTAGAGAGGCATTGCCAAACCTTGCTATCACATCAGATGTAATTGTTGGGTTTCCTGGTGAAACAGATAAGGAGTTCCAAGAAACATATGATTTTATTAAGGAAATTGGTTATGCAGAACTCCATGTTTTTCCGTTCTCACGTCGGACAGGAACGCCTGCTGCAAGAATGGATAATCAGGTTGAAGATGAAGTGAAAGAAAAACGCGTACACCGTCTCATTGCATTGTCTGATCAGCTTGCTAAAGAATATGCTTCTCAATATGAAAACGACGTACTTGAAGTGATTCCAGAAGAAACAATTGTAAATGAAAACCAGCCAGAGCTTCTTGTTGGTTATACGGATAATTACATGAAGGTACAGTTTGAAGGTGCGAAGGATATGGTAGGCAAGCTTATTCGTGTGAAAATTACAAAACCTGGATATCCATATAATGAAGGACAGTTTGTTCGCGTCATGGAAGATGCAACACATGCCCTTATAAAGTAAATATAAAGTAAACAGAAAAATAATATTTTCTTCTCCTTCAATTTACGATGGACGTCAATGAAGTTCTTTAAAATACTGGAAGAATTAAGTTGACCTAAAAGTGGGATTATATTATACTTTAATAAGCATATGACTTTATTTTTCATATGCTTCTAATTTTGTTTTGTGCTTCGGAGGGAGGGAAACAAGCATGTCAAATTCAACTCGCGTTCGTAAAAACGAGTCTCTTGAGGATGCTCTTCGTCGCTTCAAGCGTAGTGTGTCAAAAAGTGGTACATTACAGGAATATCGTAAGCGTGAACACTATGAAAAACCTAGCGTAAGACGCAAAAAGAAATCTGAAGCTGCTAGAAAGCGTAAATATTAAAAGAGGGTGCTCAAAAAGAATGACTTTACTTGATCGGCTAAATCAGGATATGATTAAAGCAATGAAGGAAAAAGATAAAGAAACCCTTGGTGTTATTCGTATGGTTAAAGCTTCGATACAGAATGAATCGATAAAGCTTGGACAAGAACATCTAACAGAGGATGAAGAATTAACAATCTTGTCAAGAGAACTCAAGCAAAGAAAAGAGTCCCTCAAAGAATTTAATGCCGCTGGCCGTGAAGATCTTGTGAATAAAATTCAAACTGAAATTCATATTTTACAAGAATATATGCCGAAGCAACTTTCTAATGATGAGTTAGAAGAAATGGTGGAGCAAGTGATTCAAGAAGTTAATGCCACATCAATGAAAGATATGGGTAAAGTAATGGGCAAGGTCATGCCTTTAACAAAGGGAAAGGCAGACGGCTCGCAAATAAAAGAAATCGTTGAACGTAAATTAAACGAACAACAAAAGTAAAACCGCAGGAGAATGCAGAGTGAAAGGCTGATACTTTAGCCCAGTTACTCTACTCCTGCTTCAGTGACAAAGTTAATCACAACTTATTAAGTAAGTTCTTAAAAAATCCTTATCGTTGATAGGGATTTTTTAATTGTATTGGAAATTATAAAAACGTCGTGCTCATACCCTTGTGGTGAAAGTGGGCATTGGTTCATCCCTTGCCCTGTTTAACTTTAACTTCGCTGCGACTGCTAGCAGGCGCATACACTTGCGGATTAGCTGCGCATACTCGATAGCTATGCGCTGCTAACCCCATTTCATGCGCGGCCGCCCCTGTTTCATGCTCGCCTAATGGCCTCATACCCGTGCACCAACCAGTTTTCTACTGGAATACGCATGTCCCTGCCACCCTTTTTATTGTTTTTTCTAGTTATGTCCCAGCCTCTTTTTTATTTAAAATTGATTCTCTTTCCTTAAAAGTCTGTAGTGTGGTAATATTTTAGTTATAGTTGCATATTATCTATATGATATCCGAACATGTATACAAATTAATTACATAAAAATGAAACAAATATGCATTGGTATTCGTATAAATAGTAAATAACTGCAAGGGGGGGTGTTTATCATTGGGAAACGGAAAATAGTAAAATACATAGTACTCATTTTATTGATTGTGTTTATATTATTGCCGGGCAATAGCTTGACTGAAACAAATGCGGAAGGAAGCGGGAAGCTTGTCTATGTTATTCCGATAGAACGTGAAGTAGAGCGAGGTTTGGAATCATTTTTGAAACGTACAACAAATGAGGCAATAGAAGCAGATGCTGATCATATTATTTTTGAAATAAATACACCAGGCGGGAGAGTGGATTCCGCCGGGCAGATTGCAACTATTCTGCAAAACGTAGAAATTCCCACCACATCATTTATCGTTAATGAAGCGTTATCCGCCGGCTCCTACATTGCATTGAATACAAATAATATCTATTTTAAACCGCACGCTACAATGGGTGCAAGTGGCGTTATAACTGGGGATGGAAACGCTGCGGATCTTAAAGCACAGTCCGCATGGCTTGCGGCAATGCGCAGTGCTGCTGAGTCCCAAGGAAGAGATCCACTGTATGCAGCGGCAATGGCTGATGAATCAATTGATCTACCTGACTATGGTGCTCCAGAGGGCAAGTTTTTAACACTTGGACCTCAGGAAGCTCTTGAAGTTGGATACGCAGAAGGGATTGTTAATCATCGAGTAGAACTGCTGGATGTGCTTCAATTATCCGATGCTGCAATTGTTGAGATGGAACCGACATTTGCAGAAGAAGTTGCAAGGTTTCTAACACATCCAACAGTAATACCAATATTATTATCCATCGCAAGTATTGGATTAATTGTAGAGCTTTATTCGCCAGGATTTGGTGTTGCTGGGACTATGGGAATTCTTGCGTTATTGTTATTCTTTTATGGTCATATTATCGCAGGTTTAGCAGGGATGGAAGCCATTCTTTTGCTTATTGTAGGAATTGCCCTCATTATCACTGAGTTTTTTATAACAGGTGGAATTACTGGTTTACTTGGTGCAGGAGCAGTAATTGGTTCTTTATTTATGTCTGGTTATGATATTGGACATATGGCGCTTAGCATCTCAATTGCTTTTATCGTTGCTATAGCTCTTGCAGTTATTTTATATAGAAGAATTGGTTTGGATAAAGGATTGTTTAGACATATTATATTAAAAGATCAGACTTCAACGGAGATGGGCTATGTATCTACTGTAAACCGTTTGGAATTAATTGGAGTTGAAGGTGTTGCCCTAACCCCTTTACGGCCATCAGGAATAGGGAAATTTGAAGATGAACAGTTGGATATTATTTCTGAAGGCAGCTTTATTGATAAAGGAAAGAAAATAAAAATCGTTAAAGTTGAAGGTGTTCGTATAGTAGTTAGAGAAATACAATAATAAATATTACAAGCATAGGAGGAAGAATTATGGAAATCAGTATTTTACCAATTATTATAATTGGAGTAATTTTAATTGCTATTGCAATTCTCTTTACATTTATTCCTGTCGCACTGTGGATTAGTGCGCTTGCTGCAGGTGTAAAGGTAAGTATTTTTACATTGATTGGAATGCGTTTACGTCGAGTAGTTCCAAGCAGGGTTATTAACCCATTAATTAAAGCACATAAAGCAGGACTTAATGTATCGACAAACCAATTAGAAAGTCACTATCTAGCTGGGGGGAATGTCGACAGAGTAGTAAATGCACTGATTGCTTCACATCGTGCAAACATTGAGCTTCCTTTTGAAAGAGGAGCTGCTATTGATCTGGCTGGACGTGATGTACTTGAGGCTGTGCAAATGAGTGTTAATCCAAAGGTAATTGAAACACCATTTATTGCAGGGATTGCGATGAATGGTATTGAGGTAAAAGCATTGGCTAGAATTACGGTACGTGCAAATATCGATCGGCTTGTCGGTGGTGCTGGTGAGGAGACTGTAATTGCTCGTGTCGGTGAAGGAGTAATTAGTACGATTGGTAGCTCTGATACGCATGAACAGGTATTAGAAAATCCTGATTCTATTTCCCATACCGTACTTGCTAAGGGATTGGATGCAGGAACGGCTTTTGAAATCCTGTCGATTGATATTGCGGATGTTGATATCGGGAAGAATATTGGTGCAATTTTACAAACTGACCAAGCAGAAGCAGATAAAAATATTGCTCAAGCAAAAGCGGAAGAGCGTCGGGCAATGGCTGTTGCGTTAGAGCAAGAAATGGTTGCTCGTACCCAAGAGATGCGTGCGAAGGTTGTTGAAGCGGAAGCAGACGTACCGCTTGCGTTGGCCGAAGCATTACGCACTGGCAATATGGGAGTGATGGATTATATGAACTACAAAAATATTAGTGCAGATACAGAAATGCGTGATACGATTGGAAAGCTTACTGAAGACAATGATGATCATGATAACGATTAATAACAGCTTCTTTGTTTCCTGTAGAGGAGGGAAGTAATGGGTAATTTTTTTGAGTTTATAATGAATAATTTATTTCTGGTTATCATAATTATTTCAGGGATCATTGGTTTTCTGTCAAGCAATAAGGAAGAACAGAAAAAGCAGCAACAGAGAAAAACTCAACAGCAAAGACCTGCAGCGCCAAAGCCAAAGCCGAGATCACAGTCAACACTTTCGGGACCAAAAAAACCGGAACACAGGCAGAAGGTTTACCAGACAAAAACGAAACCAAAAGAGAATGATTTAGTCACGACGGCTTCGATTACTGATGAGCAACGGGCACAGATGGAAAGGCTGGAAAGAAAATACGGGGTTGGTTCTGCTGATATAAGTAATGAAAAGCTTTTGCATAGTGGTTTAGAATTCCGTAAAGCATTACAGCCGATTAAAGATCTTTCAGAAGAACAGAGAGTATTGAAAAAAGATATCCGTAAAAGCTTAAAAAATAAAGGGCTTATCAACGGAATAATCATGGCAGAGGTGCTGGGGAAACCAAGATCTCTAAAGCCATATGAAAGTGCAACACTTGAACGTTATAAAAAATAAACAAAACGTATCTATTTGCAGATATAAAGACTGCAAATAGATACGTTTTTCTTTTAAAAAAATAAGAGAGGCTCAAAATTTATGAAACATTTAAAAACGATGAAATTTATGGTTGCTATCTTCATAACAAAGGTCTTAATTGTTTCTTCTATTCATAAATATAGAAAAGAGGGGGATGTATAAGTGAAAAAATGGCATCTGCGTGTACGCAACTTATTTGTTAAATACTTAGCGCTTCCTTCCGATGTTCTGCTTGAATTGCCAAGGATAACAGTCATTGGTGATATTCATTTGTATATCGAAAACCATAAGGGACTAGAAATATACTCTGAAAAGGAATTGAGATTAAAAACCAATAATGGACATGTGCAAATTCTTGGAGAATCATTTGTTCTAAAGTTAATGCTTCCTGGTGAAATTTTACTGGAAGGTAAAATACAGGACATCAAATATCAACCAGGCTAATAGGGAGGGCAATATGAAGCATAATCAAGGATCCTATATTTCTGGCTATGTGCAAATTTCTATTAATGGGAAACAACCAGAAGCGTTTTTAAATCACTGTGTTGAAAATGGAGTGATGGTTTGGGATGTCACAAGGTCAGGTTCAAATCATTGTTTAGCAAAAGTTCATTTAAAAGACATTCACAATATCAGGCAGCTCAGAAAAGGGACCAAGTATAAAGTCCATTTTAAGAATAAATATGGTTTACCATTTACCAAAAACAAATTATTAAAAAAGAAGCCTCTCCTTATAGGGATAATTCTAAGTGTTTTGTTATTCACCGCAATCTCAAATATGATCTGGCAAGTTACAATTACAGGAGTACCAGAGGAGTTAGAAAAGAAAATAAGTACGAAATTAGTAAGCTATGGTGTTCAGCCAGGTGCTTTCAAACTATCAATCGATTCCCCAAATCAAATACAACAATTACTCCTTCAGGATATTCCTGAGCTTTTATGGGTTGGTGTGGAACAAAAAGGGACAACCTACCAATTACAGGGTGTTGAAAAAATCATTATTAAAGATGAACCTGAAAAGGCACCAGCAAATTTAATCGCAAAGAAAGATGCCGTTATTAAACGGATGTATGTCAAAAAAGGAGAGCCTAAGGTAAAGGTAAATGACTATGTAAAAAAAGGAAAGCTCCTTGTATCCGGAGAAATTGAAAAAACACAAACTAAGCAAGAGGAAGAAGAAAATCAAGCGTTTGAAAGAGTTGCTGCTGATGGTGAAATCTGGGCAACAACTTGGTATACAGCGGATGTAACGGTACCACTTGAGGTTACGCATCAAGAATTAACGGGTAATTATGTGCAAAGCTATAAACTACAAATAGGCAGCTTTACAATTCCACTTTGGCCATGGCGTAAGGATGGCTATACAAATGAGTACCAAGAAATTGACAAAATGCAGCTAAAGCTGCTGAAATGGGACTTGCCATTTCACTTTTTGGAAGAAAAGAAACTGGAAAAAGCAATAATCGAGGAAGAATTAACAAAGAAAGAAGCGATTCAGATTGGAATTGAACAAACAAAAAAAGATTTAATGCGTCAATTAGGCAAAGATGCTCGAATTCTATCGGAAAAAGTTTTGCATGAAACTATGGAGCGTGGTAAAGTTAAATTAAGTTTATATCTTACCGTAGAAGAAAATATTGCTTTCGAGCAGTCATTAAATCAAGGAGATTAAGTATGACAGAAAATTTAACTGAAATTGATTTACAATTAAATAGTCCAACAGAAGCTCTTTCTTTATTTGGAAATAATGATAGATATTTAAAGCAGCTTGAATCGCAGTTAAACGTCACAATTGTTTCGCGCGGTGAAAAGGTGCGAGTTTCCGGTCGTTCAGAGGACTTTAAACATGTGGAACAAATTCTTTTTACTTTGCTCTCTTTAATTCGTAAAGGGATAGTCATTTCGGAAAGAGATATTTTATACGCTGTGGAAATGGCGGAAAAAGGAAATATTCATCAATTTGAGGCTTTATTTGAGGATGTAATAACGAAAAATGCAAAGGGAAAATCGATTCGGGTAAAGACATTAGGGCAAAAAGATTATGTGGCCGCTATTCGTGCTAAGGATCTTGTATTTGGTATTGGACCAGCCGGAACGGGAAAAACTTATTTAGCCGTCGTGATGGCTGTAAATGCTCTGAAAAAGGGACTTATTAAAAAAATAATTTTAACACGTCCAGCAGTTGAAGCCGGAGAAAGCTTAGGCTTTTTGCCAGGAGATTTAAAAGAAAAGGTGGATCCTTATTTAAGACCTTTATATGACGCACTGCATGATGTGTTAGGAGCAGAGCACACAGCCAGGCTGATTGAAAGAGAAACAATTGAAATAGCCCCCTTGGCTTATATGAGAGGCCGTACATTGGATGATGCCTTTGTCATTCTCGATGAAGCTCAAAACACAACTCCTGCGCAAATGAAAATGTTTTTAACGCGTCTGGGATTCGGTTCAAAAATGGTCGTGACTGGTGATATCACACAAATTGATTTGCCAAAGGGCGTAAAATCAGGATTGCGAATCGCTGAGCAATTGTTAAATGAGGTAGAAGGAATTTCATTTATATACCTTAGAGAAACAGATGTTGTACGCCACCCTCTTGTGCAGCGTATTATTCGAGCGTATGATGAGAATATGGATGAATGAGACACAGTTCTTATTAGATAACTGCAAATAGGGTTGTCAGCCAAATTCATGGTGACAACCTGGTTTTCTAATTGTAATTCTACATACTAAAGAGGTGGGATGATGAAAAAGAAGCTTAATTTTAACATGAAAGCATGGATCAAAAAACGAACAACCTGGTTTTTAATTATTGCAACTACTTTATTACAGGCCATTTTCTTCTTTTTCATTACATTAAATAATGTTTATACGGAAACATATGATATTGAGCGCTTTACTACTGCAAACGCATCAATCAGGTCGCCAATTTCAATTGAAAATGAACAAGAAACGGAAAGGAAAACCCGCGAGGCTGTCCAGCAGGTTGAAGATCGATATACTATTTCTGAACAGGTAAACAATGAGGCAATTGGACACGCAGAAGAGATATTTGATGCAATTTCAACTATAAATACTGAAGAGAAAAAAGCAGATAAAAAAAAGAACAAAGATAAAAAAGCTGAAGATAAAGATGAGTCAGCTGGCCATCTGACAAATGAGGAAAAAATTGAAAGGCTTAGACAAATCTTATCAGAAGAAATTGTTCAGGAAGTCAGTTCAGATGTCATTCTGACACTGCTGAATGCATCTGAGTCTGATGTTGCTGAGGCAAAGGAGCTTTTCATTGAGGCGGTTCAAGATGTCATGCAATATGGAGTACGTACTGAAAATTTGCAGACAGCAAGAACACTTGTCCAGGATGAAATTAAATATTCTTCTTTAAATGCTGATTTGAAGAAATCGCTGGCAGAGCTAACTGCTTTTATTGTGACGGAAAACTCCTTTTTTGACCTGGAAGAAACAAAT
Source organism: Oceanobacillus sp. (assembly GCA_032085455.1). Taxonomy (GTDB): domain Bacteria; phylum Bacillota; class Bacilli; order Bacillales; family Amphibacillaceae; genus Oceanobacillus. The sequence continues at coordinate 71,488 of DAMDKS010000002.1, read as the reverse complement.
GAAGCAAGAAAAACTGCAGCAAGCAATGTAGATCCTGTTATGATAAAAGCTGGTGAGATTATTGTCAGTGAGGGACAGATTATTACAAATGAAATTTATGAACAACTAAACCTAGTAGGTTTACTGGATGGTCAAAGAAATATTTTTCCTGTATTTGGGTTAATTCTTTTAGTCCTTATTATAAGTGGAATAACGGCGTTTGAATTTAATAAAATTACACAAAATAACTTATTTGATAAGCGGATTCTTGTTGGTATTCTGTTTATTAGTGTCATTGTCGGTGTTTTAATGAAAGTAATTAGCCTTTATACTACCGACAGTAATCAATTTTTCTATGTTATGCCAATCGCAACAGGAGCTCTTTTACTTAAGCTGTTATTTAATGAACGCATTGCAATCGTAATGGCTGCAGTGTACGCTATTTTAGGAAGTGTCATTTTTAATGGATCCATACCAGGTGATTTAAATATTGAGGTTGCCATTTACTTTTTCTTTTCACAGCTGGCAGGAATAATTTTTCTGGTCCATGTTAAAGACCGGCTGGCAATTTTAAAATCAGGGATTGGTATAACAATAATTAATGTACTGACTATACTATTATTCTTATTCCTTTCTTTTGAGAAGTATTCCATTACAGATTTTCTTTTTCAAGCAACTTTTGGTTTTGTATCCGCATTTTTGTCCGCTGTCTTAACGATAGGTCTTTTGCCATTTTTTGAGACAGGTTTACGAATTCTTTCAGATATCAAATTGCTGCAGCTATCAAATCCGAATCAGCCATTGCTTAAAAAGCTGCTTGTGGAGGCGCCAGGAACTTACCACCATTCCGTAATGGTTGCAAATATTAGTGAGACTGCTTGTGAGGCAATTGGAGCGAATGGACTTTTGGCAAGAGTTGGTGCGTACTATCATGATATTGGAAAAACCATCCATCCGCATTTCTTTATTGAAAACCAAATGGGAAGCCGAAATCCTCATGATTTTATGGAGCCAAGAGAAAGTGCAGAAATCATTATCAATCATCCATATGATGGGGCGGAAATGTTAAAGAAAAAGAAGCTGCCAAAAGAAATTATTGATATTGCAAAATCACACCATGGTACATCCTTGTTGAAATTCTTTTATTTTAAAGAAAAAGAGAAGAATCCAGACACGGAAGAAAGAGAATTTCGATATCCTGGTCCTAAGCCACAAACGAAAGAAGAAGCAGTGATTAGTATTTGTGATTCGGTAGAGGCTGCAGTTCGCTCAATGAACCAGCCAACTGAAGAAAAAATTGAAGAAATTGTTGGTTCCATTATGAGTGATCGAATTTCTGATGGTCAACTGGATGAAAGTCCTTTAACATTATCTGAATTAAATATCATTCAGCAGTCCGTTTGCGAAGCATTGAAAGGTATTTTCCATTCAAGAATTCAATATCCCATAAAGGAGGCAAAATAATGCTTATCGATTTTCATGACAAAACCAATTCCGTTCCCGCAGATTATATTGATTTATTACAGCGACTTCTTGAATTTGCCGGTAAAAGAGAAGGAATTTCTTCTGAGACAGAAATGTCAGTTAACTTTGTCGATAATCGAGAAATTCAAGAGTTAAACAGAAATTATCGGCAAAAGGATAGTCCTACTGATGTGATTTCCTTTGCTATGCAGGAAACTGGTGAAGGAGAAGTGAATATTCAAGGACTGGATATGCCTGTGATCCTAGGGGATATTGTTATTTCAAGAGATCGTGCAAAGGAACAAGCCGAAGAATATGGACATTCTTTAGAAAGAGAATTTGCTTTCTTAACCATCCATGGATTTCTTCATCTTCTTGGATATGATCATGTAATCGAAGAAGATGAAGCAGAAATGTTTGGGAAACAAAATAAAATATTGAGTGAATTCGGCATTGAAAGATAAGAACGGAAAAATCGGCTTTTCCTATGCTATAAAAGGGATTACTGCAGTAATAAAAACCGAATGGAATTTTCGCTTTCATTTAGTATTCCTGCTTCTAGTTGTGGCTTTTGGCGTTTTCTTTAAGCTCCATGCTTTTGAGTGGATTGCAATTGTTATTGTAAGTGGCATGGTGCTTACCAGCGAAATATTCAATACAACAATAGAAAAAATAATTGATTATATAAAACCGGAGCATCACCCTATTGCAGGATTTATAAAAGATGCCGCAGCCGGGGCAGTCCTCATCAGCGTAATCACTGCTGTTATCACGGGGCTAATTATCTTCGTGCCGAAGCTATTAACTATACTATAAAAGCATTTAAAACAGAGCTAAAACAGCAGCTCTGTTTTTTTACTTCACAATTTAAATAAACTGCGACTCGTTTTCTATCCTCTTGGAAGTCTGCAGTCCAAAGGAGACAACTAGAGCATCTTTACATTATGTCGCTGTTAAAAAAATGTAGTTGATGTTTCGACATGAAGGTTATTGTGGAATAGAAAAAATGGGAAAGTATGAAGGAATATTGGAAAATAATTAGAAGTTTTTATAACTTTTGTCGAAAGTATGAATCATGGTTCTTTTTGTAGTATGATATGATAAAAGAAAGACATCACGGAGGAAAACAAATGGAAAAAAATTTCAAATCAGGGTTTATATCAATTATCGGCAGACCAAATGTAGGGAAATCTACATTTTTAAATAAGGTAATTGGCCAAAAAATTTCAATTATGAGTGACAAAGCGCAAACTACTCGAAATAAGATTCAAGGTGTGCTGACCAAAGATGACTTTCAAATGGTATTCATCGATACACCGGGTATTCATAAACCAAAACATCGGCTTGGAGACTTCATGATGAAGGTTGCTGAGAATACGTTAAATGAAGTGGATGCCGTAATATTTATGATTAACGCTGATGAGGGCTATGGCAAAGGTGATCAGTACATCATTGACCGCTTACAGCAGGTAAATAGCCCTGTATTTCTAATTATTAATAAAATTGATCTCATTCATCCAGAAAAATTACTTGAAATAATTGATGAATACAAAGATAAAGGAAATTTCACAGAAATTATTCCGATTTCTGCATTGCAAGGTAATAATGTTAATCATCTTCTGAGTGAGCTGCTGAAATATTTGCCGGAAGGGCCGCAATATTATCCGGCAGACCAAGTTACTGATCATCCGGAAAGGTTTGTCATTACGGAATTAATCCGTGAGAAAGCATTACATTTAACAAGAGAAGAAGTTCCTCATTCTATTGCGGTGGCAATGGAAAATATGGAAGAGCGAAAAGATGGCGTAATTTTAATTCAAGCTACAATTATTACGGAAAGAAGCTCACAAAAAGGGATAATTATTGGTAAACAAGGAAGTATGTTGAAAAATATTGGTAAAAAAGCAAGAGAGGATATTGAAGCCTTGCTGGGTTCAAAAGTGTATTTAGAGCTGTGGGTTAAAGTAAAAAAGGATTGGAGAAATAGAGAAAGTCAGCTGCATGAGTTGGGATTCAGAAAAGACGAATATTAATCTTGGTAAATTTTAATACTTATTATTTCTATACTTACGGTCACGATAAAATATAGTTACATTTTCAATTACAAAATAGAAAGGCGGGGTTTCTTGTGCTCGATATAACATGGAGAGTTTTTAGTCAAACAGGAAACATTGAAACCTATTTATTATTAAAGGAACTGGAAAATGTAGGAAGTGAAGTGAAGGAAGAACAGAATAATAATGAAAATGCCATGTTTACAACTGCAGATACGATAAATGATATATAATGAAAGTGGTATACTTGTATGAATGAAAAGGGCTGAAGCATGATGCTTGAAAAAATCGAAGGGATTATTATAAAAACCATTGACTATGGAGAAACAAATAAAATTATAACGATATTCAGTAAGAATATGGGGAAGTTCACTGCACTTGCCAGGGGTGCAAAAAAGCCTCGCAGTAGAATGGCTGCGGTCGCACAGCCATTTATACTTGGGCAATTCTTTGTATATGTGAATCGAGGCTTAAGTACCATCCAGCAGGGAGAAATTATCGATTCCTTTCGCGGGCTTCGTGAGGATATCGTGAAGACAGCTTATACTGCATATATAACTGAACTCACAGAAAAACTACTTGATGAGAAATCTCCTGACCCGTTTTTATATGAGCAGCTGTACGAGACGATGAAATGGATTGCTAAGGAAGAAGACAGTGAAATTCCCATTATGATGTATGAACTTAAAATGTTTGCGAAGGGCGGTTTTGCACCAATATTTTCGCAATGTGTCCATTGCGGATCGAAAGTAGATGCAGCTGCCTTTTCAATTCCAGAGGGCGGGTTATTATGCAGCAGATGTCGCCAGATTGATCCTGAACCTATTCAATTATCAAACATACAAATAAAAATGTTTCAGCTTTTTCAAAATGTCGGATTGGAACAAATCGGTGATATTTCGGTTAAAACTGAAAACAGAAGATTATTTCGCCAATTAATAGATGCTTATTATGATCGATATGGTGGCTTTTATTTAAAATCAAAACGTTTTTTAAAACAGCTGGATAAGTTTCAGGAATAAGCATATTTCGTTTGACAGATTGGCAAATCTGAAGTATGATTTTTACATATTAATAAATTTTGAAGCGCTGATGGAAAAGAGTACTTATTTTATTTCTATTTATAGAGAATCCAGGTTGGTGGGAGCTGGATATTAGAAAAATAAGGAAAGGCATTCCTGAGCTTTACTATAAAGTGACTCAAGATTTTGAGTAAATAGGGTGGAACCGCGGATATAAAGCCGTCCCTATGTTTGTAAACAGACAAACATAGGGACGGCTTTTTGAATATAGTCAAAGCGTAATTGAATGAAATGAATGAATATGGAGGCACGTGTTATGAATATTCAAGAAATGATATTAACATTACAGAAACACTGGGCTGAACAGAACTGTATACTTGTGCAAGCCTATGATGTAGAAAAAGGGGCGGGAACGATGTCGCCAATGACCTTGCTTCGCAGTCTTGGTCCGGAGCCTTGGAATGTGGCTTATGTAGAGCCATCTCGCAGACCTGCTGACGGACGTTATGGAAATAATCCAAACAGACTTTATCAGCACCATCAATTCCAAGTTATTATGAAGCCATCACCAGATCATATCCAAGAATTGTATTTGGAATCATTGAAAAAAATTGGAATTGACCCATTGCAGCATGATATACGATTTGTGGAAGATAACTGGGAAAATCCTACCTTAGGTGCGGCAGGGCTTGGCTGGGAAGTTTGGCTTGATGGCATGGAAGTTACCCAATTTACGTATTTTCAGCAAATCGGCGGTTTTGAAGCAAATCCTGTATCAGTGGAACTAACATATGGTGTTGAACGGCTTGCTTCTTATATTCAGGATAAAGAAAATGTTTTTGATTTGGAATGGACAGCTGGTGTTACTGTAAAAGATATCTTCTACCAGCCAGAGGTGGAGCATTCAAAATATACATTTGAAAATTCAGATACAGAGATGCTATTTGAGCTGTTTTCCATGTATGAAAAAGAAGCAAAAAGAACGATGGAAAAAGGGCTGGTATTTCCCTCCTATGATTATGTACTGAAATGCTCGCATGCGTTTAACCTTTTGGATGCAAAAGGTGTTATTTCCGTAACGGAGCGAACGGGATATATAACAAGAGTAAGGAATTTAGCAAGAAATATTGCTAAAGCCTATATTGAAGAGCGTGAGAGACTTGGTTTTCCAATGCTGAAAAAGGAGGAGAAGTAAATGGCTAAAAATGTATTGCTTGAAGTTGGCTTAGAAGAATTGCCAGCACGCTTTGTAGATGATGCAGAAAAGCAGCTTAAAGAAAAAGCTGCTGCATGGCTGCAGGAATTAAGCGTTGCTTTTCGTTCGATTACTTCTTATTCAACACCCAGACGTTTGGCAATTATTATTCACGATATAGCAGAAATGCAGACTACAATTGAAGAAGAAGTGCGAGGTCCAGCACTTCAAATTGCAAAAAATAGTGATGGAGAGTGGACAAAGGCTGCGATTGGCTTTGCGAGAGGTCAGAAAAAGACAGTTGATGACCTCATAGAAAAGGAAGTAAAAGGAAAAAGATATGTCTTTGTTAAAAAAAGAATGGAAGGGCAGCCTGCAAAAGATATTTTACCAGGATTAAAAGCAATTATTGAATCTATCTCATTTGGTAAAAATATGCGCTGGGGTTCAGAAACATTACGTTTTGCCCGACCTATTCGCTGGCTTGTTGCATTATATGGCGGAGAAGTGATTCCATTTGAAATAGCTGGTGTAAAAACTGGGAATATAACATATGGTCATCGCTTTATGGGGTCAGAAACAGTCATCGCCAATGAATTAGATTATCAGGGAGCTTTGAAGAATAATTTTGTCATTGTCGACCCAAAAGAAAGAGAAGAAATGATTTTAAAGGGAATAAAAGAAATTGAAAAGAATAAAAACTGCCGAATTATTGTTAAAAAAGATTTATTAGATGAGGTAAGAAACCTCGTAGAATTTCCAACTGTATTTATGGGTTCTTTTGAAGAGAGATTTCTGCAGCTTCCTGATGAGGTATTAATTATTTCGATGAAGGAGCATCAGCGTTATTTCCCTGTAACAGATTATGAAGGCAAATTGCTTCCGTTTTTCATTGGTGTGCGAAATGGAGATGCATATGCACTTGAGAACGTAATTAGAGGAAATGAAAAAGTATTGCGTGCGAGACTGGCTGATGCAGAGTTTTTCTATGAAGAGGATCAAAAAAACACAATTGATTTTTATATGGAGAAAATCAGCAGGGTTGTATTCCAGGAAAAGCTGGGCACGCTTACGGAAAAAGCGGATAGAGTAAAATATATTGCAGAAAAGATTGCGGATAAACTTCAGATGGACAGCGTTCGGAAAGCCCTTCTTTTTCGTGCTGCAGAAATCAGTAAATTTGATTTAACGACAAATATGGTTGATGAGTTTCCAGAATTACAGGGCATAATTGGCGAAATATACGCTACAAATTTTGGAGAGAAAAAAGAGGTCGCAAAAGCTATACATGAGCAATATTTGCCGAAACAAGCACATGCCGAACTACCTGAAACTGAAATCGGTGCGGTATTAAGTATTGCAGAAAAAATCGATACGATTGCTGGAATTATCTCAGTTGGTTTAATGCCGACTGGATCACAGGATCCTTATGGATTAAGAAGACAAGCTGCAGGGGTAATGCGAATATTAGAAGATAAAGATTGGAATATAACACTTGAGGCTCTTTTACAAATTGCGGAAGAGGTATATTATAACCTTGATATTGAAAAAGTTTCTCATCTTGGTAAGAAGATACATGATTTCTTCCAGCTTCGAGCTGCCTTCCTTATGAAGGAAACAGGAATTGAACAGGACATTATCCAATCTGTTCTCGTTCATGGAGTTGGTAATTTTAAATATACGATTGCGAAGGCAAAATTACTGTCAGAAAAACGTCAGGAAGAGGCTTTTAAAGAGAAGGAAGAAGCGCTTGTACGTATTTTGAATCTTGCTGGTGAGGTGGAAAAGGCAACTATCCAAAAGGAATTGTTTGCAACAGACTCTGAGAAAGAATTATATAATCAGTTTATAAAATCGCAAAAATCTTTTCATCAATTCGATGAGAAGCATCAGGCAGTCAAAGCTTTTGAGCAATTAGAAATACTAGCTGTCCCAATTCACCGATTTTTTGATAATAATATGGTTATGGCTGAAGATGAAGCTATTAAGAATAACCGTCTTTCCCTTGTTTTCGAGGTTTCTAACCTTATAAAAGCTTATGCAGATTTATCCTTGATTGAATGGAAACAAAGTTTTAAAATATGAGTATAACATAATTCCTTTATACTGCCATTTAGTGTATAATATATTAATATTAGTATGTCTTTTTTCTTGGGTGGTGAGGTAATGGAATTATCGGAGCGGCAAGAACAGATAATTGAAATTGTGAAAACAAACGGACCAATTACTGGTGAAAAAATAGCAGAACAGCTAGGCTTAACGAGAGCGACGCTTCGCCCTGATCTTGCAATTCTAACAATGGCAGGCTTCCTGGAAGCACGTCCGCGTGTTGGCTATTTTTTCACTGGTAAAACCGGTTCAGAATTACTTACAGAGAATATAAAGAAGATAAAGGTTCATGATTATCAGCAGGTTCCTGTAGCAGTTCGTGAGGATTCATCTGTATACGATGCGATTACTACCATGTTTTTAGAGGATGTAGGTACACTTTTTGTCGTCGATGAGCATTCGTGTTTGACTGGGGTTCTCTCTAGAAAGGACTTGCTTCGTGCTAGTATGGGTCAGCAACGTCTAAATGATATCCCCGTGCATATTATTATGACGCGTATGCCAAATATAACCGTGTGCAGAAAGAATGATTCATTGATAGAAGCGGCAAAGAAACTAATCAATCGGCAAATTGACGGCCTTCCAGTTGTCAAGGATACAGATAAAGGTATGGAGATTATCGGAAGAATAACAAAAACCTCAATGACAAAAGCTTTAGTAGAATTAACATTAGAAAATCGTTTTTAAATATTCTGGGAGGAATAAGATGAGCAATCAAACAAAAGTTTATATTTTATCCGACTCTGTTGGGGAAACAGCTGAATTAGTAGTGAAGGCTGGTTTAAGTCAATTTAATAATGGTTCATATAAAATTCATCGTGTGCCTTATGTAGAGGATAAAGAAACGATTGATGAATATTTACAAATTATAAAAGCACAAAATGCCATGATTGGATTTACTTTAGTTGAACCAGAGTTACGAGGCTATTTAAATCAGCAAGCGGAAAGAATGAAGATTGAAGCAATTGATATTATGGGACCAACGATACATTCAATGGAAAAGTTTTTTGGAACGGAACCAAGACTTGAGCCCGGGTTAGTACATAAGCTGGATGAGGATTATTTTAAAAGAGTTGAAGCTATCGAATTTGCTGTAAAGTATGATGATGGCCGCGACCCTCGGGGAATAGCCCGTGCAGATATTATTTTAGTGGGAGTGTCACGTACCTCAAAAACCCCACTTTCACAGTATCTGGCTAATAAGCGAATAAAAGTAGCCAATGTTCCAATTGTTCCTGAAGTAGATCCGCCAGAGGAATTATTCGAGGTAAACCCGGAAAAATGTATCGGTCTCAGAATCAGTCCGGATAAGCTGAATGAAATTCGAAAAGAAAGATTAAAGGCTCTTGGTTTAGGAAATCAAGCCACATACGCTACACTCAATCGAATTAATCAGGAACTGGAATATTTTAATAAAATAATCGACAAAATTGGCTGTGAAGTCATTGACGTATCCAATAAAGCAGTAGAAGAAACAGCGAATCTGATTTTGCAAATGTTTAAGAAAAAACAAAATAAGTTTTAAGCTGTGTTTTTTTAAGAAACATTCTACGAGAATTTCTGTAGAATGTTTTCTTATGTTTAGAAAATCCCTGAGTCATTTTAATAGAAAAATCGACAATTATGTATTATAATGATTTTTTGTGTAAACATAATACTATTAACTTTATTAGGCTGGTATATATTCTGAAAAATAAAACATTCACGAAAAAGAAGGAATGTTGCTTGTTTATATAGAAATATACATTAATACCGATATTTATTCGTCAAAATTAATTTTTTTGAGGTAGTAAATCTGATTTTCTTCAAAAAGGAAAGATTTTCTGGAGATGAAAGGAGAATAGCAGAACGAGTATGGCAAGTATATCTTCTGTGTAATGAATAGCATAAGACAGCAAGCAGCGTTCCAAAGTGAATCATTCCATATTTTTCTAAAAAGAAAATTGTCGTATTATGAAGGAATTAATCATTTCATCACGAATAAATAGAATATGGTGGTAAAATTGAGTAATCAAATACCTGAGGAAGTAATAGAACAAGTAAGGGAAGCCAATAATATTGTTGATGTTATCGGTGAATATGTTCAGTTAAAGAAGCAAGGAAGGAATTACTTCGGTTTATGCCCTTTTCATGGTGAGAAGACTCCCTCATTTTCAGTCACACAGGAAAAACAAATTTTCCATTGCTTTGGTTGTGGAAAAGGTGGAAATGTAGTGACATTTTTAATGGAAATGGAGAGTTTTTCTTTTTATGAATCCTTGGAATTCCTGGCAAAAAGAGCTGGTATTTCACTTCCAGACAATCAAGCAGAAAATAGACTCTCCCATTCAGGTGAGAACCAAACGATGCTGGATGCTTATGAATGGTTAACCAAACTATATCATCATTTACTCAGGTTTACGAAAGATGGAAAGGCAGGGTACAGTTATTTTAAAGAAAGACATATAAATGATGAAGCAATTGAAACATTTCAGTTAGGCTTTGCGCCGAATGCGAAGGATTTTATAGTTGAGTTTTTAGAGAAGAAAGGCTTTAATAAACAATTTCTTATTAAAGCTGGTTTAGTTTCGATACAGGAGGATAATACCGTAATAGATCGTTTTCGTGGCAGAATTATTTTTCCTATTCGTAATCATCTGGGAAAAACAGTAGCTTTTGGGGCCCGGTCAATGAATGATCAGGGACCAAAGTATTTAAACAGCGCAGAGAGTGAGCTGTTTCACAAAGGCAAGCTGTTATATAATTTTGATTTGGCCAGACGGCATATTCGCAAAGAAAATGAAGCAATATTATTTGAAGGCTATATGGATGCTATTTCGGCTTATCAAGCTGGTGTGAAAAACGTTGTTGCAACAATGGGAACAGCAATTACAGAGTATCAGGCAAAGCTCTTAAAAAGGTATGTCAACGATGTTGTCATTTGTTATGATGGGGATGCCGCTGGTCTGGAAGCAAGCTTCAAAGCCGCAAACTTGCTTAGAAATGCTGGCTGCGGGGTGAAGATTTCTTATTTAAAAGATGGTATTGACCCGGACAGCTTTATTAAAGAGCATGGCGGGGAAGCTTTTAGGAATCAGGTAATTAGAGCCAGCGATACCTATATGTCGTTTTACATGCGATATTTTAAAAAAGATTATAATTTAAGTCTCGAAGCGGAGAAATTAGATTATATTCAAAAGGTTTTAGTTGAATTAGCAATGGTTGAAAGCTCTATAGAAAGGGAATATTATCTACAAGAGCTGAGTAAGGAATTCGCAATGACTCACGAGGCTTTAAAAGAAGAATTGGAAGTTATTTCAGCTAAAGTGGGGAATAATCAGCATAAGACTGTTGAGAACAGTAATACTAATAATATGAGGACTACTGGGAATTATGAAGTGCGGAGGAAGCTATTACCAGCATTTCATAATGCAGAAAGAAGTATTATCTATCATATGCTGTTAAACGAGTGGGTTACGGAGCGGGTGCAAATGGAAATTGGAGCTAATTTTAGAGTGGATGATCATAAGATCATTGTTACGCATCTCTATGGTTTTTATGAAGCAGGTAATGCACCAAATGTAAGTAAATTCATTGAAACAATTACAGATGAACATTTAAAACAATTAATTTCTGAAATTGCGCTGCTTCCTGAAATGGAAGAAATTAGTGATAAAGCACTTCATGATTATATACAGATTATAAAAGAACAAATGAGTAATCAAAGCGCAATCAGCATGTTAAAAGAACAGTTAAAAATTGCTGAGCAACAGAGTGATCCGCTAAAGGCGGCACAAATCAGCCAGCAGATATTAGAAATTCGCAGGAAATTGAAGAAGCATTCTTAAGTTTATATAGTTGGAAGGAGGGGGACTCATGGCCGAAAAAAAGCCTGCTCAAATAAAAGATACTGAAGGAACTTTAGAGGCGGCGAAGGAGAAATTAGTAGAGATTGGAAAGAAACGCGGTACATTAGCCTATGAAGAGGTGGCTGACCGACTCTCTAATTTTGAAATTGAATCGGATGAAATGGATGAATTTTATGAGTACCTAAGTGAACAAGGAATTGAAGTGATTGGAGAATCTGAGGATGATCCAAGTATGCAGCAGATAGCCAAAGAAGAAGAAATTGATACAAAAGACTTAAGTGTACCATTAGGAATTAAAATAAACGATCCAGTGCGCATGTATTTGAAAGAAATTGGTCGAGTGAATTTATTGTCTGCAGCAGAGGAAATTGAGCTTGCATCCCGTATTGAAGAGGGGGATGAAGAGGCAAAACGGCGATTGACAGAAGCAAACCTGCGCCTTGTAGTAAGTATCGCTAAACGTTATGTAGGCCGTGGCATGCTATTTCTTGATTTAATTCAAGAAGGTAACATGGGGCTGATTAAAGCTGTCGAAAAGTTTGATTACCGAAAAGGTTTTAAATTTAGTACTTATGCAACATGGTGGATTCGTCAGGCCATAACACGTGCGATTGCTGACCAGGCAAGAACTATTCGTATTCCTGTGCATATGGTTGAAACAATAAATAAGTTAATTCGCGTGCAGCGCTCCCTGCTTCAGGATCTGGGCAGAGAACCAACACCTGAAGAAATTGGTGAAGAGATGGAGCTTTCACCGGATAAAGTAAGGGATATCTTAAAAATCGCTCAAGAACCAGTATCTTTAGAAACACCAATTGGTGAAGAGGATGATTCGCATTTAGGCGACTTTATTGAAGATCAGGAAGCAATTTCACCCTCAGATCATGCAGCTTATGAGTTGCTGAAGGAGCAGCTTGAAGACGTTTTAGACACTTTGACAGACAGAGAAGAAAACGTACTGCGTCTTCGCTTTGGGCTGGATGATGGACGTACGAGAACATTGGAAGAAGTCGGAAAAGTATTTGGTGTAACCCGAGAGCGGATTCGCCAAATTGAAGCAAAGGCCTTAAGAAAGCTACGGCACCCGAGTCGCAGCAAACGTCTTAAAGACTTTTTAGATTAATCATGGTGGTCATTGTTTACACTTTTGTGTAAGCAATGACTGTTTAGCTGGATAAGGAAGCAAAATATTCCTTGCCATATGAGAACAACGGGGTGAATATGGATGGAAGAAGAACGTATTGCTACCATTGTAAACGAAATTGAGTATTGGAAGGAACATAAGCTCCTGCCAGACCAGCAATGCGATTTTTTGCTCGCACTTTATACAAAAGGAGAAAGCAACACAAAAGCATTAAGTAAAAGCAACCAGTACACTGGTAAAGAACCGAAATGGATAAAAGCCATGCAAATCATTTTATTATTGCTTCTGTTACCGTTTTCATTCCTTGTATTATATTTTACTGAATTTCATATCTATTTGCAACTAGGAATTTTAGCTTTATTTTTTAGCTATGCAATTTGGTCTTTTTTATATTTTAAACAAAGAGCGGCTATTTATTTTCATCTTAGTATTGTAATTAGCTTGTTTTTACTTATGCTGTTCACAATATGTTTTAGTAACGTGCTTTTTCATCAATCAAGCGCGGTGAATCTTATCATCATGTTTAATTTTGTATTTTGGCTGTTCGTTGGTCACTATTATAAACTTCAATATTTGATTATTACAAGTATATTAGGGCTAATTTTTGTCATCGTGTATTTATTTCTATAAATTTTACTAGCTTTTTCCTTTAAAAGTCTTGAAATTTAGAGTAAACTATATATAGTCTTTTATAGATAGAATATTAGGGGATTACATAAGGAGGAAACATAATGAAAAAAGGTGTGATGCCTTTCGGGATTATTGCGATTTTAGGTATTCTTGCAGTAATCATTATTTCGGTTATTGGTTTAAACAATCGTGCTGATATTGCTGAAGGTACGGAAGAGACGGAAGCGGTAGAAGATAACGGAGAAGACAATGGCGCTGCAGATGCAGAGGGTGGAGAGAGTGATACTGCCGGAGCAGATGCAGATGAAGCTTTCCAAAACAACTGTGCAATGTGTCATGGTGCTGACCTTACAGGTGGTGCGGGTCCGGATTTAACAGCTGTTGGATCAAAATACTCTGCTGATGAAATCAAGGAAATCATTCAGAATGGTACTGATGGTGGAATGCCAGCAGTTCCGGCTGTTCAGGGTGAAGAACTCGATGCACTTGCAACTTGGCTAAGTGAAAAACAATAATATCTATAAAGGAATCAAGAAGCTTTCTGTTATCAGAAAGCTTTTCTTATTCAAAAGGAGTATATCAATATCATGAACGAAAATAGTGTGAAACTTTCACAGCGTTTGGTCAATGTTGCTTCCTATTTACCAAGAGGAGCCAATTTTGCGGATATAGGGTCTGACCATGCTTATCTGCCATGTTATGTATGCTTAAAGGATCAAACGGCAATTGCGATAGCTGGTGAGATTAATCAGGGACCTTTTGAGAGCGCCAGGAAGAATGTAATTAAATACGGATTAGAGGGGAAAATAGATGTTCGCATGGGCAATGGTCTTGAAGTATTAAAGCATGCGCATGAGGTAGATCAAATTGTAATTGCCGGCATGGGAGGAGCTTTAATTACACAAATCCTTGAAGAGGGCAAAGAAAAATTAAAGCATGTGAAAAGAATGATTGCCCAGCCAAATATTGATGCACGACAAGTGAGGATATGGCTGGAGCATCATGAATTTTATCTTTCAGATGAACAAATTATAGATGAAAAGGGACATATATATGAAATATTAGTTGCGGATCGAGAAACCGCTTCCCCTTATAGTGATAAAATTTGTGCAAAGGAACTTTTATTTGGCCCCTATTTATTAAAAAATAAAACAAAAACATTTTATTATAAATGGATACAGGAAAAGCAGAAATTAAAAGCAGTACTGCAGCAGATGAAACAAGCTGGCGAGCCTGACGTTGAAAAGATAGCGCAATTTACAAAGGAATTAATATGGATCGAGGAGGAATTAGATAATGTCAAGCACTCCGACTAATTCAGATATTTTTAAACTAATCGAGGATGTAGCATCAAGAAGTAAAGCATATGATTGGGACAATGTTGGTCTGCAGATTGGAACATATCAACGACAAGCAAAAAAAGTTATGATTACTTTAGATGTGATGGAGACAGTTGTTGATGAAGCGATTGCAAATAATGTTGATTTAATTATTGCGCACCATCCTCTTTTATTTAAACCTTTGAAAAAAATTGATATAAATACTCCAGAAGGGCGGATTATTTCCAAGTTAATCCGTCATAATATCACTGTTTATGCAGCCCACACAAATCTTGATGTAGTAAAGCATGGTGTAAATGATATGCTAGCTGATATACTTGAAATAAAAGATGGAAAGCCACTTGTAACACTTGGAAATGAAAAACTCTATAAATATGCAATTTACGTTCCCCGTGGTCATGAGCATGCTATAAAGGAAATACTGGGAGATGCTGGTGCTGGACAGCAAGGAGACTACAGTCATTGCTCTTTTCAAACGGGAGGCAAAGGTGCATTTAAGCCATTAGCTGATGCAGTTCCATTCATTGGTGAAGTTGGCGAAATTGCTGATGTGGACGAAGTGAAAATAGAAGTGATTGTCCCCGAATCAAAGCTTGCCCATGTGGTGAAACAGGTAAAAGCAGTGCATCCCTACGAAGAGCCGGCTTTTGATATAATTGAATTAGAGAACACAGGTGAAGATTGGGGATTAGGAAGAATTGGTGCCATTTGCACACCAGTTACACTAAAGGAATATGTAAACGAAGTAAAAGAAAAGCTAAAGCTAACCGATGTGCGGGTTGTTGGAGATTTGAATAAAAAAGTTAAAAAAGCTGCAATTGTTGGTGGCAGTGGAGAAAAATATATTTATGATGCAAAAAGAGCAGGGGCAGATGTTTATATTACAGGTGACTTAAGCTTCCATCCTGCTCAAACGGCATGGCAATTAGGACTTGCTGTTATTGATGCAGGTCATTATATAGAGTCAGCTATGAAAGAAGCAGTGCGGGACTATCTGCAAGATAAACTCAAAGAAGCTGATGTAGATGTTCTAGTTTCTCGTGTAGAAACAGACCCATTCCAGTATTTATAATCGCGCACTACTTATTCGATGAAGGAGTACACAAAATGACAAAAAAATCATTTCAATCTCTAGGTATGCATCCTGCATTATTAAAGGTCATTGAAAGACTGCAATTTAGAGAACCAACTGAGATTCAGGAAAAGGTTATTCCTGCAATATTGGAAGGAAAGAGTGTAATTGGACAATCACGAACAGGCTCAGGTAAAACACATGCATTTTTATTACCGCTTTTTAACCAAATAGATACTAGTAAACGTGAAGTTCAATTTGTGATAGCAGCACCAACAAGAGAATTGGCAATTCAAATTTACGATGAAGTAAAAAAAATAATTCATTACGCTGAAAAAGATGAAGTTTGGATTCCAAAGCTATTAATTGGTGGAACAGACAAGCAAAGAATGGTGGAAAAGTTAAAAAATCCACCGCATATTATTGTAGGTACACCAGGACGTATTCTTGATCTTGTCAATTCTAATGCACTTTCTATCTATTCAACAAAATCCTTTATTATTGATGAAGCAGATTTGATGCTGGACCTTGGATTTATAAACGATATTGATCAGCTGCTTGTCAAGTCAGCTAAAGAAATTCAACTTTTAGTATTTTCTGCAACAATTCCAGAGCGCTTACATCATTTTTTCAAAAAATACCTTGAAAATCCGCTTTATGTTAAAATAGATGATCATTTTTCACCGGAAACAATGGAACATCGTTTTATTGCTTTGAAACATCGTGAGAAAGCGAAAGTGATTAAAGATATATCAAGCGTCATTCAGCCATATCTTGCGCTGATTTTTACAAATGGAAAACATGAGGCGGATGAATTATTAGCTCAATTGCTAAATGAAGGGCTAAATGCTGGTATTCTTCACGGAGGTCTCACTCCAAGAGAAAGAAAACGGGTACTAAAAGAAATTCAAAACTTGAAATACGAGTATGTTGTTGCCACGGATCTAGCATCAAGAGGTATTGATATAAAAGGTGTAAGCCATGTAATTAATGCCAGTCTTCCTAAAGAACAGGAATTTTATATTCATCGAGTTGGCAGAACGGCAAGAGCGGGTCTGGAAGGAGCAGCTATCAGCCTCTACATAGAGGACGACTTTAAGCTAATTGATCAGCTTGAGAGAAAAGGACTTGAGATTTCTTATGTAGATATAGCTGATCAGGATTTTGTTGAAGCAAAACCATGGAATAAAAGGCAGCGAAGACAAAAAAATACGACTGCACTTGAGAGGGAAGCATGGAAACGAGTGCGCAAATCTACAAAGGTAAAACCAGGCTATAAGAAAAAGATGAGAAAAGAACAAGAAAATATTGAGAGAAAATTGGCAGCAAAACATAAACGAAAAAGATAAAGATCAAATAAGGAGAGGTGTCAACTTTGTTAAAAATTGGATCACATGTTTCGATGAGTGGAAAGAAAATGCTCTTGGGATCAAGCGAAGAAGCTGCGAGATATGACGCAAATACATTGATGATTTATACAGGTGCTCCCCAAAATACAAGAAGAAAGCCGATTGAAGAGCTTAATATTGAAGTTGCAACCGAGCATATGGAGGAAAATGGTATTAGCGATATCGTAGTCCATGCACCATATATTATTAATATTGGAAATACGCAAAAGCCTGCGACCTTTGAGCTGGGTGTGAACTTTCTGCGCAGTGAAATTGAAAGAACGCAAGCGATTGGAGCGAAACAAATTGTCCTGCACCCTGGAGCTCATGTAGGTGCAGGAGCGGATGAGGGAATTAAAAAGATTATTGAGGGATTAAATGAGGTTCTCTCAAGAGATAATGACGTACAAATTGCTTTAGAAACAATGGCAGGCAAAGGTACGGAAATTGGAAGAAACTTTGAAGAAATTGCGCGGATTATGGACGGCGTTTCTTTAAATGAAAAGCTTTCTGTATGTATGGATACATGTCACATTCATGATGCTGGGTACGATGTTGTAAATGACTTTGATGGTGTTCTTAATGAATTTGATAGGCTTATCGGTGTGGAACGGATAAAAGTAGTGCATGTAAATGACAGCAAAAATCCAATGGGTGCACATAAGGATCGGCATGAAAATATAGGATTCGGACATATTGGCTTTGAACCATTGCATTATGTCGTTAAACATCCACAGTTTCAGGAGCTGCCCAAAATACTGGAAACGCCGTTTGTTGGGGAAGATAAGAAAAATAAAAAAGCCCCATACAAGCTTGAAATTGAAATGATAAGAAAAGGTGAATTTCAACCTGAATTAAAAGAAATGATTTTATCTCAGACTGTATAATAAATTGAGGACAGGCTCTAAGAAGGAAAGAGCCTGTTTTTTATTGTTCGCTTGGTGTGCTCTAGCCCAAATAATTTTTTACATCAAGTAAAATAGTCCTCTAATCCATAGGCTGTAACCATCTGCAAGAATAAGCTTTTAGCCTTATTTGCTGTGGCGGGATTGGTGATTTCTGCAATCTTATTGTAAAATTTTTCAATTTCCTGTAATGAAAAAATATCAAAGTTATTTTCATGGACGTATTTAAGAATATGCTTTGCTTCTGTTTCCGTTAATGTAATCCCATATTGATTTGCATAATATAATAATTCCTCTGTTCTTAGTTGTCTGATTTTATTCTTTATTATTTCTTTCATGAGAGTGGACACATGTGTAACCTCCTTTATTATATTGTTTCTTTATAGCTTATGCAGGGAAATGATGATCTTTGCGTGAAAAGCTTATATGTTTCATTTCAAAATTATACCTTTCCCTTCGTGGCAAGAAATAACATCATAGATAAGCAATGATTCCATAAACTATACTTGCACCAAAGAATAAAAAGGGAGGTTACATTATGACTGATCATAAAAAATTTGAACCCCGGTCAGAATACCGAAAAAATCATTCAGAAGACGAAGAATATGCAGCTGAGCTAGCAGCAGACGACTATCAAGCGCACGATCAGGATGAAGTAATTAGCATGTATGGTTGGATTGGTCTTGCTTTATCTGTTATTTCCTTCTTCATGTGGCCTGTAGTATTGGGTCTAGCTGGAATTGTGTTTGGTTTTGTTTCACGCAGCAAGGGAGCAAATGTACTAGGGAATACTGCAATTACAGTTGGTGTAATTGCAATTGTAATCAATTTATTTATGCTTTAGGTTAAACCGGAGGCTGGGATGACAGCCTCTTTTCTATGTAAAAAGAAAGATACTGGCTATAGGGCCGTATCTTTTGTCAGTGATAACTTTTCCATTTAATCGCTGTCATAGTATAATGGAAAGTAGTAAAAAGAATCAGGTGTAATTACTCGGTAATTGGTACTTGGATTCAATTTTTGAAAATCGGTAATAACTTTCTCTATGTCTAAATTTGTTATTGAATTGATTTCCTCAGTAATGGAAAGAACTGTATCGCCGGATTTTACTTTAATCTGAGCTGCATTTGCAGGGAATGTTGTTTCTTCTTGGGAACTTGGTTTTGATAAGTCATGAATCATACTTAGAACAATAAATAACATAAATAAAATAATACTTATTTTTTTCATCGAGATATTTACTCCTTTTTGAAACAATTTGCATGGCTCATTCGTAAAGATAATAGGAGAGGGGGATTATAATGGCAATTTTTGATTATGAATGGATTGGCTTTGTCATTACTTTCTTAGGAACACTTTTTTTAATTGGTGAAGTGCTGGTGAATATGCGTGGTCTATTTGCTTTATTGGGAATTGGCTTCATTACTGTCTATTTTGCTGCTTATGTTGGAACAGAGTCTGTTATTCTTATGATTATTATTTACTTCATTGGTTTAGTACTCATTGTTATTGATGGAAAGATTGTAAATGATGGAACCTTGGCAACAATTGGACTGATTAGTATGCTTACTGCGGTTGGTGTAGCTGCACCTACTATACCGTCAGCAATTTATGCAGTAATTGGTGTTTTGCTTGGGGTTGGCTGTTCATTCTTTTTCTTAAAAGTTTTCAAACGGAGAGAAATGTGGACGAAAATTGCATTAAAAGACCAGTTAAGCAAGGAAGCGGGCTATAATTCAATGAACATGGAATATGAGAAGCTCATTGACCATGAAGGCATTACATTAAATGATTTGCGGCCAGTTGGAACTGTTAAAATAAATGGCAAGGATTATAGTGCAATCTCTGATGGAAAGTGGATCACAAAGGACAGCAGAGTTCGAGTTGTTAAAGTGGATGGCACAAAAATTTTAGTTGAAAAAATTTCATAAAATAGATGAAATAGCACTTAGGAAAAAATCCCTAAGCGCTATTTTTGTTATGTCATTTATAAAAAGTATGTCTCTATGTATATCCGCAGCTCATTCACACTTCGTTTTTCGGGCGGCTAGTGAGCCAACAGTCTGCTCAGTACTGAACAGTTATTTCACTCTCTAATTATTTCTATAAAATAAGAATACTAATGCATAACTTCTCTCATCATTCAATGAAATAACTACTTGGGAGCAATCCAATGGAGGGGGTAAGCAGCACTAACATTAAAAGTACATCTTAGGGAGGTTTTCTTAGCATCATTTACTGGTGGGGAATTGAGTAAATATCATATCCATTTTGTAACATAATAATACATAATTCGAATGAAATCGGCATTTATTAAGTTTTTGTTAATTTATATAATAATCTCTTTACAAATACTTATAGTAATTTAATAATAAGAAGGTATGCATATTGGTGAAAGGATGAATGTAATTGGACATAGACATTCAGTCGCTCTTATTTGACTTTTTAGGCGGTATAGGTATTTTCCTGCTTGGAGTTAAATTTATGGGGGAAGGATTACAGCGTTCCGCGGGCGATAGATTACGCGAACTATTAGATAAGTACACGAGTAACCCTTTTTTAGGTGTACTTACAGGAATCATCGTTACTATTTTAATTCAAAGCAGTACTGGAACGACTGTACTTACTGTTGGCTTAGTAAGTGCTGGATTTATGACATTAAGACAAGCTATTGGTGTCATTATGGGTGCGAATATTGGGACGACTGCAACAGCTTTTATTATTGGGATTAATATCGGAGAATATGCACTTCCAATCTTAGCGGTAGGAAGCTTTATCATCTTTTTCTTTAATAATCAAAAAGTGACAGCGATTGGACAAGTCTTATTTGGATTTGGAGCATTATTTTTTGGCTTAAGTTTAATGAAAAATGGGATGGCGCCGCTAAGTTCATTAGAATCTTTCCATAATCTAACAGCCAGTATGAGTGAAAAACCAATTTTAGGAGTAGTTATTGGTACCGTACTTACAATTATTGTTCAAAGCTCTACTGCTACTATTGGAATACTTCAAGGTTTATTTGCAGAAGGTGCAATTGATATACATGCCGCCTTACCAGTACTATTTGGTGACAACATTGGAACAACCTTTACTGCTGCTATAGCCGCACTGGGTGCTTCAGTAGCAGCTAAACGCGCAGCCCTAACACATATCGTCTTTAATATAATTGGAGCAATTATGGCTCTGACCTTTTTAGGTTTATTCACATCGTTAATTGTATTCTTAAAAGGTCAATTTAACCTGAATCCGGAAATGACAATTGCATTTGCTCATGGTACATATAACGTTTTAAATACACTGATTCAATTCCCGTTTATTGGTGGATTAGCTTGGATTGTAACGAAAATAATTCCTGGAGAGGACAGTGTGATTGAATATCGACCACAACATTTGGATCCAATTGTTATTCAAAAATCTTCATCCCTTGCTTTAGAACAAGCAAAAGCAGAAATCGTACATATGGGTGAATATGCACATCAAGGATTAGAAGAAACTTCTAAGTTTATTGCTAGCTCTAATCCAAAACACTCAGAAATTGCTTTACAAATAGAAGGGGCAATTAATAATCTCGATCAAAAAGTGACAGAGTATCTTGTCGATATTTCTGCAGACTCAATGACTAAGCCAGAAAGAGCAAAGCATAGTATGTTATTGGACAGTGTTCGTGACATAGAGCGAATTGGCGACCATTTTGAAAATATTATAGAACTTACTGAATATAAGATTTCTAATAAAGTTACCCTTACAAAACAGGCATTAGAAGACTTGAATAGTATGTTTGATTTAACCATGTCAACAGTAAAGCGTGCGATTGAGTCCCTAGGTAATCGAGATCAGGAAGCGGCACTTGAAGTTATGCGTAAAGAAGAGCAAATTGACCAAATGGAAAGAAATTATCGTAAGAAACATATTATTCGTGTAAATGAGGGCAGTTGTTCAGCTACTTCAGGTATTGTTTTTGTTGATATATTAAGTAATTTGGAGCGCATCGGTGACCACGCTGTAAATATTGCCGAGAAAGTTTTAGAAGAAGAAAAATAGGGAGGGATCTATCCTTCCTTATTTTGATTGCAGTAACGATATGCATTTTTTAAGATATTATAGTATAATGTAGATTATCTGGTTTTTTAGTGGAAATTTTAAACATTTCCCTTGATTTATTTCACCAGCATGATATTATTACTATCGATGACAAATTTCGACACAGCTAAAAACTTTTGCCAAAATGCAAAATAGTTGTTGACAATATTCATTCTACGTGATAAATTATATCTTGTTGTTAATTGTTTTTACATATTCCACAGTAGCTCAGTGGTAGAGCAATCGGCTGTTAACCGATCGGTCGTAGGTTCGAATCCTACCTGTGGAGCCATGGCGGCGTAGCTCAGCTGGCGAGAGCGTACGGTTCATACCCGTGAGGTCGTGGGTTCGATCCCCTCCGCCGCTATTTAACTAAATTCATACAATATGGCGGTCGTGGCGAAGTGGTTAACGCACCGGATTGTGGCTCCGGCATACGTGGGTTCGATCCCCACCGATCGCCCCATAAATGAGAAGGACCCTTAGCTCAGTTGGTTAGAGCTATCGGCTCATAACCGATCGGTCGCAGGTTCGAGTCCTGCAGGGTCCACCATATTTCTTGAGGAGGTATACCCAAGTCTGGCTGAAGGGATCGGTCTTGAAAACCGACAGGCGGGTCAAACCGCGCGGGGGTTCGAATCCCTCTACCTCCTCCATTACATATTTAACAGAGATTGTAAAACAATATTTGGCTCGGTAGCTCAGTCGGTAGAGCAACGGACTGAA
The DNA here is from genome assembly GCA_032085455.1 of Oceanobacillus sp. Classification (GTDB taxonomy): domain Bacteria; phylum Bacillota; class Bacilli; order Bacillales; family Amphibacillaceae; genus Oceanobacillus. The sequence goes on along the minus strand of DAMDKS010000002.1, from coordinate 48,532 downwards.
AATCCGTGTGTCGGCGGTTCGATTCCGTCCCGAGCCACCATTTTAACATTAACAAGCGAATTGCTTGTTTTTTTTGTTTTTCACAAATATAAGTACAAAAAAAGCATTATATTTGCAACGACTAATAAGCTTTGATAATCTATGAATTGAGGTAATTATTATAATTAAAAAAATAGGGAGGAAGATTACTTATGGCAAAGTTTGAATTACCAGAATTACCGTATGCATATGATGCATTGGAGAAATCAATTGACAAAGAGACAATGAATATTCATCATACGAAACATCATAATACGTATGTTACAAAACTGAATGGAGCTGTTGAGGGGCATGCTGATTTACAGGCAAAGTCTATAGAAGAGCTCATCAGTAATTTAGATGCAGTACCTGAAAATATCCGTACAGCTGTCCGCAACAATGGTGGTGGACATGCTAACCACAGTTTGTTCTGGAAAGTTTTATCACCAAACGGCGGTGGGGAACCAACGGGTGAACTAGCTGATAAAATTAATGAGAAGTTTGGCAGTTATGAGAAGTTTAAAGAGGAATTCGCTGCTGCAGCAACAGGCCGTTTTGGATCTGGCTGGGCATGGCTGGTATTAAATAACGGTGAGCTTGAAATTACAAGCACACCTAATCAAGACTCTCCTTTAATGGAAGGAAAGCAGCCACTAGTTGGTCTTGATGTATGGGAGCACGCTTACTACTTGAAATACCAAAACAAGCGTCCTGATTACATTTCAGCATTCTGGGATGTAGTAAATTGGGATGAGGTAGCAAAAAACTATAACGAAGCAAAATAATTTTTTCCTTTAAAAACACGTGAAGCCTTTTCTTCGCGTGTTTTCTTCTTCCATTTCATTCTTCATTCTTAATTAACACCAAAAGATCCCCTCATAATATACTTGACAAGCAGAATAACGAACTTTAGAATTTGCTATCATTTTTAGACGAAAAATTACACGAAGTATGGTAAAATAAATGAGTCATTAATAATATAGCGAAAAAGTGGGGAGAACGAATGGACGAGAAAAAGAAGAAAAAAGCACAGCTTCCCTTTCGTACGAATATAATCTTTTTTATTGTATTTTTACTGTTTTCATTATTAATATTTCAATTAGGTATCGTGCAAATTCTAAATGGTGAAGCTTTTCAAAGTGAAATTGACAGTACAATACAAGATACAACGAAGATTCCTGTGCCACGTGGGAAAATATACGACACAAATGGAAATCTGATTGTTGATAATAAACCAGTTTATTCCATTACTTATACTCCTGATAAAGGTGTACAGCCTGACGAAAAACTTGAAGTAGCTGAAAAGTTGACAGAGTTTATTTCAATGAATAGTGAAGAAGAGCTAAAAAAAATTACTGATTTTGATAAGCGTGAGTATTTATATTTAATCGACCTTCGTAAAAATGAAGGAAAGCCAAAAGATGAACAGGAAGAAACCTTTGCAGATCGATTATCTGAAGAAGAGACAAAGGATTTAGACAATGCAGAAGAGTATCGGGCAATCTTAGATACGATCACGGATGAAGAAATTAGTGACAGTAATTTTACAAAACAAGAACTGGAAGTAATAAGAATAAAAAAGGAACTGGATAAGGCTTATTCACTTACTCCGCAAATTGTTAAAAATGAGGATGTTACAGCCGAGGAGTATGCACTTGTTTCTGAAAACCTTGCCGAGCTTCCGGGAATAAATGCTACAACGGATTGGGACAGGGAATATCCATATGGCTCAAATTTCCGCGTATTACTGGGAAATATTACAACACATAAAACAGGTATACCAGCAGATAGTTCGGATTATTTTATGACGAGAGGATACAGCAGAAATGATCGCGTTGGGACAAGTGGATTGGAACAGCAATATGAAGATGTACTCCGCGGCAGGAAGGAGCAAATAGAATATACAACGACCAAATCTGGAGTTGTCATTGATTCCGATACAATTGTTAAAGGTGAAAAGGGCAAAGATCTGATTTTAACCATTGATATGGAATTCCATCAAGAAGTGGATAAAATCATACGGGAAGAGTTGGAACATGCCATTAAGAATGATCCGTATAATAATCGCTTTTTAACGGAGGCTCTTGCAGTAGTAATGAACCCAAAGACTGGTGAACTCCTTTCCGTATCAGGACAAACTTATGACAGAAAGGATCAGTCATTTAAGGATGGTGCACATAAAACATTGCACGACGCATATATGCCTGGGTCGTCAATAAAAGGAGCAACGGTACTATCTGGTTTGCAAGCTGGTGTAATCACTCCTGGACAATCATTTTATGATCGGCCAATTAAAATAAAGGGCACTCCCGAGAAACGTTCCTTGTCATCTTCAATTGGAGTTGCAAATGATATTAAAGCTTTACAACAATCTTCTAACGTTTATATGTTTTATGTTGCGTTAAGAATGGGCGGGGACTATCGTAATCCGTTCCCGAATAATAGTTCTGCATCGATAAACACAGCTGCTTGGCAGGAAATGAGAAGTTATTTCGGACAATTTGGTCTGGGATCTCATACGGGTATCGACTATCCGTATGAGTCTGTGGGAGTTGTTGGTGGTTCTGAAGCAAAACCAGGTTTATTAATGGACTACGCAATCGGTCAGTATGATACGTATACAATCATGCAGCTTGCACAATATGTTTCAACAATTGCTAATAACGGCTATCGTGTAAGACCGCATTTTGTTAAGGAAATCAGGGAACCGATTGCTTCTTTAACAGAACTTGGACCTTTGTATAAAAGCATGAATACGGAGTATATGAATCGTATAGAAATGAGCGAAGACTACATTGCTCGTGTACAAGAGGGATTTAGGCAAGCATTCCAGGAGCCAGGTGGAACCGCATATAGTTATTTTGCTGGCAAAAGTTATAATCCCGCTGGTAAAACGGGTACAGCAGAAAGCTTCTATTGGGATAATGAAGAAGAAAAGCTATATGAAACCATTAATCGTTCAATGGTTGGCTATGCGCCAATGGATAATCCTGAAATTGCTTTTGCGGTAATCGTTCCTTATATTGGACTTCATGCGAAAGAAGATGGTAATGTAGCAAATAAAATTAGTGAGAGAATTTTAGACGCGTACTTTGCTATACAGTCCGATGATGATACAGACGAAGATGAGGGAGAGACAGAATAACCTTCTATAAATGAAAAATCCAGTATCTTATAAAACAATTAAGATACTGGATTTTTTTATTTTGTTATTACTTTAGCTATATCAGAAAAGGACATGCCTTTTTTTACCTTGTGTTTACCAATTTGAACACGTTCGGAGTATTCATTGTCCTCTAGAAAATTACTAAAATCCTCAGCACTATCAATTACTTTTTTCTCCTGAAGAAGTGCACTGATTTCTGAAGAGGCCATCCCTGAAGAAATATTAATGGTCACCGTTTTAGAAGAACTATTTTTTTTCTTCTCTTTTTTCTCTTTTTTATCCTTTTTATCTTTTGTTTGTTTATTATCTTCTTTTTTAGTCTTATCCTTTTTCTCAGCTTTCTTTTGTTTCTCTGCTTTATCTTCTTTTTCCTTATCTTTTACATCAGCCTTCTTTTGTTTTTCAGCTTTATCTTCTTTCTCTTTTTCTTTAGCAGAAGCTGTTTCTTCCCCTGGAGCTTCTTCCTTTAAAAGCTGCTCATCACTATCATTTTCCTCTTGATTAGCATTTGCAACGGTATAGCCAATGTATTCCTTTTCTGTAAGTACCCGGTAGCCATCTTGTTCTATGTGGGAAATCATTTCATCTGTTTCCATACTTGCCTGACTATCTGTCTCATTGTCAAAGAAATAATAAACAGCAAGCAGAATTAAACCAGTTGTTAATAAACCAACAGAGAATGAGCGTATTGAATGTTTCATACTTAACTCCTTTCCTTAAATGTATTCTTTACCTGTTCAGTCTCGATTGCTTGGGACTTTGGAGTGACCTGTACTTTCTGGAAGTAATTCTTCCTCCAGGATTTTTATCTTTTTCTTCATTTGATAGGCATCCTGCATTGTTGTGATTGATAATTGCTCTAATTCGTTTTCCACCTCTTCAATTCTATCATTCATGAAGTACGACAGGATAAATAGAATTACACCAATCGCTAAAATTGTAATTATTGTAATAAGCATTCGTTTCCCTCCCTTTAACTACAATATAGTTATATCATAGAATTCAATTTGTGGAAACCATAAATAATTTTCTTTGATTCCTTGATACTTTTTATAAACTTTGGTATTATAAATAAAGTCTAAAACAAATGCTGATAAAGTGAAACTTCATTCAGTGGTTTTTTTCATTCCCCACTAAATGTTAGTTGAACCAATCGGGGATTTACTGGCAGTTGTCTCCCACCTAGCCTTCTCGTTTTCACCTCGAATTCTTGAAGTAGGGGTCTTGCTGCCAGTTAATTCGGGATAAAATTTGAGAGATAGTTTTTATAGTTTGGAGGGAAGACTATGCGCGTTAACATTACTTTAGCTTGTACTGAAACAGGAGATCGCAACTATATAACTACAAAAAATAAACGTACGAACCCTGAGCGTATTGAGCTTAAAAAATATTGTCCACGTCTTAAAAAACACACATTACATCGTGAAACTAAATAAAGAAAAATGGAGCTCTTATCCTTGGATAAGAGTTTTATTTTTACTGTTCACATTAAAAAGCTGATTTGCCTTTAACTATGATATAAATGAAGTGAACCGTTTTCATATAATTTATTTCTGCATTTTGCTATTATAAATGGAAGGATGGTGAACACATGAAAATAAATGAGCAATACTTATTATATACCTTTGCAGCAGATCTTGTGAAAAATCATGAATTTAATTTAGTGTATTTAAATGATAAAACAAATGAAGTGTGGCTTGAAAAATATGAAAATCGTGCTTCTAAAATTGTGCGGTTGATACATAAAGGGTTTGATTGGAAAAACCACCTGAAACGTGATATCTCATTCCTTTTTCAACGCATCATGAGAGCGAAACATTTATTTGGAAAAAACGTTGAAGTGTATAATTTATATTTTACTACATATCCACCAGTAGATACTTGGGAAGGTTTAAAAAGGCCCATCGTTTCACAAGGGAAAAAGCCTATCAAGATGCATGTATACTATTTAGATGAGAATGATTATCCTGCCGAGGTGGAAAGGTTTCAAGATGATCTTTTGGCTGCCCCGATTGATTATAATTTAGAACAGACAACGGAAGTGAAAGAAGATATCATTGCTTCTGCGAAACAAAATTTTTTTTATGCACTTAACAATAAACAGCAGGAATTCACAAATATTTTCAGCTTTGGAAAACCATTATTTTCTTATATTTTAATTGCACTCAATATTTTATTATTTATCATATTAGAATTTAATGGAGGCACTACCTCGATTGAAACACTAATTAAATACGGAGCAAATTATAATACGGCGATTATGGAGAATGGAGAATGGTGGCGTTTAATCAGTTCGATGTTTCTTCATATTGGCTTATTGCATTTATTAATGAATATGCTTGCTATTTTTTATCTGGGAACTGCAGTAGAGAAAATTTATGGCAGCATACGTTTCCTGTTTATATACGGATTGGCAGGAATTGGCGGCTCCATTGCAAGCTTCGCATTCACTACAAGTATTAGTGCAGGCGCCTCTGGTGCAATATTTGGTTTATTCGGTGCATTACTTTATTTTGGAGTAATTCATAAGCGGCTGTTCTTTCAAACCATGGGCACGAGTATTCTGCTAATCATTGCCATCAACATAGTTATTGGCTTGTCAGTTGAAGAAATTGATATGGCAGCTCATGTGGGAGGGTTAATCACTGGGTTCTTTGCAGCAGCTATTGTTAATCTCCCTAAAAATAAAAATATTAAAAAGCAGCTAATTGCTTGTGTGGCGACCATTATTTTACTTGGTGGAACTGTTTATTATGGTGTTCAAGCAAATAGCAGCAGTCAGTCTTTTTATTTAATGAAGCTGGAGGAATATATTGAAGCAGGAAAATATCCAGAAGCAATCGATGTCGCAACGGATGCCATGAATTTAAAAGGTGATTTGGAAAGTGTGATTTTATTTCAGCGGTCCTATGCATATATAGAACTTCAGCAATATGATAAAGCGATTGCAGATTTAGAGAAAAGCACATCTTATTCCGATCCTATCCCTGAGGCATTTTATAACTTGGCATTATTATATCAGATGAATGGTAGGCAAGATGCGGCAACTGCAGCTATAGAACAAGCTTATGAGTTAAATCCTGAAGATGAAGAGTTTATAAAATTGTATGAAGAAATCACAGGAGAAAAGCCAACAGAATAATAATATAATAATTTGATTATTTTATTTCAGACTCGGACTAAAAAGTTCGGGTCTTTTTCTAAAAATCATCTGAGACAAATCAAAGCTAAGATTTCTTTATCATTGTAGTTTTGTTATAATAGAGGGTAGTGATTTTATGCACACAGTATATGATGTTCGTATGCTCTTAAAACGTTATGGAACATTTATTTATTCAGGAGATCGAATCGGTGATCTTGTTTTAATGGAGGGCGAACTTGATGAGCTTTTTAACATGCGTTTTATTACAAACCAGGAATTTACTAACGGAAAAATGATTCTGCTTCAAGAAAAAAATCGATTAGAGAATAAAAGGGAAGAGGGACGTTAAATGGCAAATTATTTTGCAGGTGTGGATATCGGTGGGACAGCAATTAAATTTGGCCTCATTACTGCAGAGGGTAAACTGATAGAAAAATGGAGTATACACACAAATACGGAAAACAATGGTGCAACAATCATTTCTGACATTTGGAATTCTCTTTCTAACGTATTAGAAAAAAATAAAATTGAAAAAGAAAGTATTAGTGGAATTGGGGCTGGTCTTCCAGGATTTGTTGATTCGGAAAGTGGCATTGTTTATGAAGCAGTTAATATTGGATGGAAAGATTTGAAATTTAAAGAACAGCTTGAGGAACTGTCTGGATTACCCGTATGCATCGAAAATGATGCCAACACTGCTGTTTTAGGTGAAAACTGGCAAGGTGCTGGGAGCGAATCAAAGCATGTGATTGCAGTGACGCTTGGAACTGGTGTCGGTAGTGGAATTATCGCGAACGGAGAAATATTAAATGGGCAAAATGGAATGGCAGGAGAGCTTGGGCATATATTGATTGAAGAAGACGGTGAGTTATGTAATTGTGGAAATCGCGGCTGTTTAGAGACCATTGCTTCTGCAACAGGGATTGTAAAGCAAGCGATGAAAAAAATGAAGGAAAATCCGCACTCGCCTATGGCCGCTTTATATCATGAAGAACAGAAAATTACTTCAAAGGATATATTTTTATTAGCGGCTAATGGAGATGCGTTAGCAAATGAAATTATTGATCATACTGCGGAAGTATTAGGAAGAACCTTCGCTAATTTAGGTATTATTTTAAATCCGCAAAAAATCTTAATTGGCGGTGGTGTTTCCAAAGCAGGTCAGCCGTTTCTTGAAAAAATTATTGCTGCATTTGAAGCAAAAGCTTTGCCAAGAGTGATTGCTGCGTGTGAAATTAAATTAGCCCAGCTGGGGAATGATGCTGGCATTATTGGGGCTGCTTATCTTGTAAAACAGAAGGTCGAAGGAATTTCGTTCTAGATTTTTTTCTCAATATCTAGTAGAATATAATCTTAACATGAAATAATATATGAATTGATTGTTAAAAATGAAACTTTTATTACCTTAAAGACGTCTTATAGTATAGATGAATTGCTGCTTTATGTTTACAATTCATTGGATTAGGAAACTATGAAAGGGAGATTGCCTCACTTTCTAGCTTCAGTTTTAGGTAATATTTGGGAGGATTTAAAATGAAAAATAAACGAGCAAGAATACCACTATATATATTTACCAGCTTGCTTTTTGGTCTGAAAACGTATTTTGTATACCGTTTTATGTTTAATATTGAGTTAGATAATAAAATGCAGGAATTTATTCTGTTTATCAATCCATTTGTATCTGCATTTCTAATCTTTGCTTTGTCTGTATGGTTTAGTAAGACTTCCAGACAAATGAAGTATCTAAGATATACAGTATTATTGATGAGTTTTGTTGTATTTGCGAACTTGGTATTTTATCGACAGTTTACTGACTTCATTACCATTCCACAGTTATTTATGGGAAGTAATATGGCTGATTTAGGGTCTAGTATTCTAACATTGATTAAGCCTTATGATATTTTCCTATTTACAGATGTTGTGATTGTTTGGTATTTAAGTAAAAAATATGAAAATGAATTATCTGCAAGCTATTTGAAACGAGGTAAGGTATTCGCCTTTGCAATGTCTTTAATGCTATTGGCTGGAAACTTTTTCTTGGCAGAAATGGAAAGACCACAATTATTTACACGTGCTTTTGATAGAGAATATCTAGTTAAAAATATTGGTATTTTTAACTATCATGTCTATGATTTAGTTGTTCACTCAAAAGCAGAATCCCAGCGTGTCTTCGCTGATGGAAATGAGCTTCCGGAAATTCAAGAGTATATTGATGAAAATGTGAAGCTTAGTGATGAAAAATCGGAATTATTTGGTGCCGCTAAGGGTAGAAATGTTATCTTCATCAATGCAGAATCAGTGCAAGGATTTGTTGTAGGCAATGAAGTGAATGGTCAAGAAATAACACCATTCTTAAATAAATTAGCTGAAGACGAGGATACTTTTTATTTTGATAACTTTTATGAACAGACCGGACAGGGAAAAACATCAGATTCTGAATTCCTTATAGAGAATTCGCTCTACCCGCTGTCACGTGGTGCAGTATTCTTTACACATGGAGGAAATGATTATCACGCATTGCCAGAGGTTCTAAAAGAGGAAGGTTATTTTTCTTCTGTACTGCATGCAAATAATAAAAGCTTTTGGAATAGAGATGCTATGTATAAAAGCTTACAAATTGATCACTTTTATAGCGAAGAGTCATATGAAATTAATGAAGAAAACTCAATTGGCTGGGGTTTGAAGGATAAACCATTCTTTGAACAATCCATTAAATATTTGCAATCAATGGATCAGCCTTTTTACTCTAAGTTAATTACATTGACAAACCATTTTCCATTCCAGTTAGATGATGAAGATAAATCAATTGAACCTTATGATTCAAATTCCAATACTTTAAATAATTATTTCCCGACTGTACGTTATGCGGACGAAGCAATGGAAGAATTCTTTGATCACCTAAAGGAATCTGGAGTGTATGAAAACTCAATTATTATTATTATGGGAGACCATATCGGTATTAGTGCAAACCATAATAAAGCGATGAGTATGTATCTTGATAAAGAAGAAATCACTCCATTTGATCAGGTGGAATTACAAAAAGTACCATTATTTATTCATATTCCAGGTCATGGTAAAGGAGAAGTGGTATCTACACTTGGTGGACAGATTGATTTAAAACCAACCATTCTGAGCCTTTTAGGTGTTGAAAATGATTCAGATATTTATTTTGGAAATGACTTATTTGCTGATAAAAGAAAAGGCTATGTTGCATTAAGAAATGGAGACTTTGTCAGCGAGGATTATATCTCTACTGCTGGACTTTGCTATGATATTGAAACGGGTGAGCTTGTTGAGGATGGAGAAGCTGCAGAAGACACAGAGCAAGATACTGCTGTAAAAGAAAATTCGGCATGTGATGTAATCCAGGAAAAGGTTGACACTGAATTAAGCTATTCCGATGATCTCATTTATGGTGATCTCTTTAGATTCGTTCCATTTGAAGATAAATAAATAATGATAAAACATCTAGAACAATCGATTTTGTTCTGGATGTTTTTTTGTGCCAGGTATTTAAGCGTTAAAAAAGTCAGGGGAGGCATGCTTATGCTCCCCTGACTTTTTCAGCATTTAAATTAAATTATAAATTTGACAGCTCGTAAATTAAAGTTGCAATGGAGAAAAAACCAAATGCTAATGCTGTAAGGCTTGAGACCGCTAAAGCCAATAGATTTTTAATTTTTAATTGACGAATAACGGATACAACCGCAAGAAGTGCAACTAATAGGAATAAAATTGCTAGAACGATATGAGACATCAAATAACCTCCTTATTTCAATTCTCCCTTAGCACACTGAAAGTGGAACTAAGGATCCCTTTATATTATTATGTAAATACTCTATAGTTATTCTAATGCATATTTGCAGTTTTGTCGAGATAAAACCATATTATTGTTTGCTTCATGTACAACGACTATAGTCAATCTTACTTGAGCGGCTAATCAAGTATAGGGGCTTGGGGCTTTTTATAAGGTTGAAATAGAGGTGACACGGGATATATTCGCTCTCGGGGTTAGTTTGTGGCATAATGTATAATTGTTAAGGAAAGAAGAGGGAGGATGCAGATTAATGGAGATTAAAAGGATGTCAGTTGGTTTAATTGGAACAAATTGTTATATTCTCTCGAAAGAAAATCAGGCGCTGGTTATTGATCCAGGTGGAGATGGAGATGCGATTCACAGTTATATAGAAGAAAAAAAGCTCACTCTGCAAGCAATCTTATTAACACATGCTCATTTTGATCATATAGGTGGCATAGAAGAGCTTAGAAGCTTCTATAAAGCAGATGTATATATAAATGAGCTAGAACACGACTGGTTAGGTAATCCTCAATTAAATGGCTCACATAAATTGATGGGACAGGAGATCACGGTATCACCAGCTGAACAATTATTAACTGAAGGGGAATTGGCAATAGGAACGTTTCACTTTAAAGTGATTCATACACCTGGGCATTCTCCTGGCAGCATGAGTTTTATTTTCTCAGAATCTCAACAGGTTTTTAGTGGTGATGTTTTATTTAATCAAGGAATTGGCAGAACCGATCTTCCGGGTGGTGACTTGTCAGCACTTGAGCATTCTATAAAAGAAAAGCTATATCAGCTTGCTGATCATTATATTATTCATCCTGGTCATGGACCAAGCACTTCAATAGGGTTTGAGAAGAGGAGTAATCCATTTTTTAGCATTTAAATACAGCTCTCAACTTTTAATGCAATAAAAAAAGGCATGCATTTTTAAGATGCATGTCTTTTTCTCTGAGGTTTAGCTTCCGAAACCAGGTACAAGTATAAATTCAGAATACCAGGTATATCCTACCATGAATACAGTTAAATATGCTCCGAATAAATACATATACATTCTTTCAGATAATCTCAAATAACCAACTGTAAGGAAAAATACTGTTTGGATTAAGGATAATACTGCAGGTCCTGTCATATCGCCAACATAGAACATTACAGCAAAGATACCTGTCCAAAAAGCAAGCACGCGAAACATACGATCCATGCCTTTCCCCCTCCTTCTACATAACCTTCATTGTTATTATAAACGAGGAAACAAATATTGTAAACGATTCATATTAAACATTTGCAAGTTTAACGACATAAGCACAATTTTTGCATCCGCTAGTGAACATATTTTTTTCTTCTTTTAGTTCAATCTCGGTGAATAAAGCTTCAAACATTCCTTTAAGGAAGGAATGGTGCATATCACACACCAGTTCATGGTTATTTATAGCAATTTCTTTAAATGGACAATTATGAACAGAAAAGGAGATACTCTGATTTTCAGGATGGTAAGTGAATTCGGGATACATGCCCAGCATTCGGCCAGCATTTTCCAGCATGGTAATTTTCTCATCAATTGTCCCTTCGCCATGATGATTGACAGAATAGTTCTCAATTGCCTCTATTCCATATTTCTTTCCGGTTTGATATAAGGCTTGCTTTCCAGCTTCACCCAGCTCCATTAGAGATTCCAATGCGATGGAAGAAAGGATTTTATAGTCACGTGCAGGGAAGTTTACTTCAACCACTTCATTTGAAAGTTTGTAGCGCCTGCCAGGACGACCGCCTTTTCCAGTTTTTAATAAACTGGAAGTAACAAGGTTTACATCCTCTAATTTAGATAAATGAAGTCGTGCTACATTAGGGTGAATATCAAACAGTTCGGCTATTTCTGTAACATTTACATCTTCATGATTTTCTATTAGATATTGATAAATATTGAATCTGGTTGGATCACTCATGACATTTGTTATTTTTAATGTATTTTCCATTAAAATCACCTCAACCTTATTCTTGTTATTACCTTTATTATATTAGAAAACATTAGAAGATAGGTGAAAAAATTCACATTGTTGAAAAGTGTACATAATTTAATGTTTTATTATTCAATCACAAGCAAGTGCTTAATTGGAAAGTATTCGTTCTTTCCCATATTAGAAAGTTTAATGTAGAAGTACAGTTTAATATAATGATCCGCAATCTCTTCAACTGAAATATCAACTGTTCCATCAGGAAAAGTGTAGTTGACTGCATCAACGGGAAGGTCTGAAGCTGTTAATTCTTGTCTATACTTCGATTGTGCCATTTGAAAAAGGGTTTCGACTTTTAGCTGCTCGATTTGTCTTGCAGTTATATAAATTTCGTTACGGTAGGCAGCTATACTGCTGATGATAAGAATAAATAATAAAGAGACAACAAATAAAACCTGAAGCATAATGAACCCGTCATTCTTTATTATAGAAGGTAAATGACTTTTCATAGGTTGTTCCTTTCTTGTTTGTGATTTTAACGATAATTCTATAGTTATCTTCAATAAAAACAACATCTGCTACATCACGTAAATATACTTCATGCCCCTTTTTATCAACCTGCCTGCGGATTTGATCTCCATATTTACTTATTATTGTTGTGCGATCTTTTTCCTGTAGAAGATATAGTTTATTATTTGCTACAGAAATTGCATAAGATTGAATGAGCTCATCACGTATAAATCGATAAAATTCATTTACTGAAAGCTCATCATAACTTGTAGTTGGACTAGAAATTTTAAGCGTGTAGCTTAGAAAAGGAAGTGTCATGACAAGTATGGCTATCATTGCAAGTGTTGTGATAAATGTAAAACCTTTTTCATTCGATGTTAGAATGGGCATATAAACAGAGTATTTCCTTGTTTTGTTTCGCATTTTGCCACTCAACACATCCTTTAATTAGTTCATCTCTTTTTGTAAATTGAAATCTTAGAGAGCTCCCTGAAAGATTGGTGATGTAAGCAGCAGGTAAAGTGGGTTCTTTTTCCCAAATATATTGCTGCAATTCTTCGTGCAGCTCAATAGCTGCAGTTCTTCTTTCATTTAATATATTTTTTTCAATTTGCAGTTGACTTAGAATGGGAACGAAAATTGCTATAGTACTTAAAAATAAACTTGACGCAACAATAACTTCAATCATCGAGTACCCGTTTTTCTTTGTTAACATGAAATCGCCCTTTCCCTAATGGGAAGATGAGAGAAATTCTTTCATCTTCTGAATACATGACGATTGTTCTGGGATTAAGCAAAGTCCCATTGCTGTAATATTTAAGTATACGTTTCCCATCAATTATTTTCCATCCTTTGGGATACTTTCTTTTTGCATAAGAAACCTCTATACCTTGAAGAACTAAATAATAATCGTCAAAAAAGCGTATATACATTTCTCCATTTTCCATACTTGCTTGATTTTGGATAAGCAGAACATCAAATTGAAAAAGCTCAATAAATTGTTTTTCTTCCTGCTTTTTAATTGTAGAAGAATGAAGTGGAACAGTGAGTAAGATAAGAATCGAAAGCACGCTTAAAACCAGCAGCATCTCAATTAAAGTAAAAGCGTTTTTTTTCATTTTTTATTCTAATGTTACTTTGCCTCTCGATATTTTCAGCTTTGTATTGTTGCTGCAGCTCGTTTGACTTTCATCAATATAATCATCTGTAACCAGATTATTAATAGAAGCTGCATATTCACCTTTATCCAGATAATATGCATCAGCCTGTGCCTGGACAACAGCAACAAGAGCTTTGCAACCTTTATCATTTACATTCTCTGTTTGGTCAGTAAGGTTTGGGATGATTAGTATTAATAGAACAGTTATAATTAACATGACAACGAGCATTTCGATTAGGGTGAATCCTTTATCATTTTTTAACATATTTATTCTCCTTTAAAATGTATTGATTAATTGAAACATTGGCCACATTAAACTGATATAAATCAAAATAATAAAAACGGCCAGTATGATATAAAATATTGGTTGGATTAGGGTTATTGCCTGGACAATGATTCGTTGTATCTCTTCTAGCGTTATTTCACTGTATAGACTTAAATCCATCTCAAGCGCATGAACATCCGCATTTTTTTGAAATATTCCAGAGAGCTGTTTTTCAATAAAAGGTAATTCTTCAAGCAAGTTTGCAATGTGAAAGCCACGATTCAAATCATGAATCAACAGCTGAGCATAGAAACGAAGTATTGGAAGCTGCTCTTGTGAAGTTAGTTCTTGCAATATTTCTTTTAATGAGAGTCCTGCTTTAAGAAGGGAGCTAAAATGTACAGCAAATTGAAATGAATTTTGCAGACGAAGAAAACTGCGATAGATGGGAATGCGTTTATAAAATATTAGCTGTTTATCGATATCAATATTTTTCTTCCAGACCTTCCAAAAAATAATACATATACAAAGTGTCAGGGCGCTAAAAATAAGAAAGTACTGCAGGATATCCATGATTAATATTAGCCAAAATATGGTTTGCTGTGCATGACTAGAAGATTGCAGCAAAGAATGGAAGGATGGAAGAACCTGTTGATTGATAAAGAAAAGAACGGAAGAAAAGATAAGTAAAAGAATCAGTGGATAGCGTAATATTTGTTTGAACTTTTTTGTATTCCTTAATTGTTGTTCGAACATTTCAGCGCATTTTCGAATACTTTCCGCAAGGTTAGCATTCGATTTGGTGAAATAAAGAAAAGAGCGGATCATTTGATGAAAATTTAGTTCCTCGAAGATCTGGTCAAAGGGTGTTCCTGTTTTTAAAGCAGTTATAAAATGATTTGCCATTGCTGTTAATTCTTTATCCCAAGCAATGACTTCTAACGCTTCTAAAAGGGGATAACCATTTTCAAGTAAACGTACAAGCCTTTTGAGAAAACGCAATTGAATCTGTTCGGGATACTTATTTCGGGGTCTCGTAAAAATTTGTTTCACTGAAGAAGCCATATGCATATGCTTTCCTCCTTAAATGTTCAAAAGAATGATTTTCATCCTCTTTTATGCTCTTTCCAGTGAGAATTGTTTTTTTTAACTTCTCTCCTTCAAGCAATTCCAGGATGGCAGCGCGGCGTGTAATATTATCCTTCATCTTTATCGGGATTAATTGAAGTGCCGCAACAGCGACTAAGGATTGAAGCAAATCCTGCTGTTTTATGCCCATTTCAAGTAAACGATAAATTGTCCCTTGTGCATTTTTGGCATGTAAAGTGCTTAGTACAAGATGTCCAGTTAGGGAGGCATTAAAAGCAAATGCTGCCGTTTCATTATCCCGGAGCTCTCCAATCATAATCATATCTGGATCATGTCTAAGTACTGCTTTTAAGCCTGCTTGGTAAGTGACGCCAGCTTTTTCATTGATTTGTACCTGCAGTACATTATCTAATCTTCTTTCGATGGGGTCTTCTAATGTGATGGCTTGGAAGGATTTTTCTTTAATGATATTTTGCAGCAATGCATATAACGTTGTTGACTTCCCACTTCCAGTTGGCCCAGTAAGGAGTATGATTCCCGCACGATTTTCTGTCCATTTTTTTATAACTTTTAATTGATGTGAGAAAAGAAATAAACGCTCAAGAGGAAGCTGTTCTTCCTGGGGCAATATTCTTATTGCAAGGCTTTCTAATTCTGACAAAGGCAGGGTCGAAAGTCGAAGAGAATACATGCCTGAAGGATGTGTTTCGTGGGGGATACTGCCATCCTGTGGTTTTTTGGATATGCCTATATCCATTCCGGATGAAAATTTGAAATAAGTGAGCACGAGCTCGTAATGCTTAATTGAGATAGCCTGCTGGAAAATTCGTTTACCCTGAAGCCGAAAATAAATTTTTGCTTCATTAGAAAAGGGGTAAAAATGAATGTCTGTGGCTTGTTGATCAATTGCTTTATTAAGTAACCTTTCAACGATTGGCAAAGCCGAGTTCAAATTAAACTTACCTCCTTCCATTTCTGATTATATACATTATTCGACATCCTTTTATTTAATCCTTCTTTTTATTTTATTTTTTTGTATATATTTTTTATACACGTGCATGCTATTAAAAATAAAGGAGGTGCATCATTTATGTCAACGAATAATTATTTGAAATTTTTAACTGAGGAAATTGTTCGATACTTTAATCATCCAAAAGATGAAAGAAAGAAAAAGAGAAAGGATGAGAGGCAAACAAAAGCATTTTATATGAATCGCTGGTTTGGTTTACTCCCATTTTCTTTTCGGTTATTCATAAAAAAATAAATGAAGCATTTTATAATGCCTCATTTAGATAGACCAGTCCTCCATTTACTACTTCCAGCTTTATTTCTGGTTCATAGCGTGTTTTTATTTCTTCGATTTCTTTTTCGAGCAGTTCATCATTTTCATTATCCTGATAAAAATGATTTAATATTGCGATCTCTTCCTGAAGTTTTTCTTGTGCTTCAATAGCCCAATTATGTGATTGGTTTTCCAGATAATTTAATACTATATTTTCAACCCTTCGGTAACCATTCGGTAATGAAATGAGTGGAGAGAGGGTGAAACAGTAATTTGAAATTTGCTGTTTTAGGCGGAGTTTATTTAATTCTTCCATCATATTAACGATAATTTTACCATTTATTAATTGAATACCTAGGGAAATGAGTTCAGCTTTTTTCTGTCTGCCTTTATAGCTTATTTTAATATTTGTTAGAAGCCAAGGATACAACGCTGTATTCTTTTCAACATGTATTTCTTCAAAAAGCAACGTATATTTTTCTTGCTCAATTAAATAATTCCAAATTTGCTGCAAGCGAGGACTTCCAAAATGTATCCATTCTCCTTCTTCACTCTTCCTTTCAGGATTAGTTATCAAGGTAAGGGTCATTGGCTTTCCTTTTTCTCCAATGCTATTGATATAATGCCAATAAAATGGACGATTCATTAAAACTTTATCCAATTCCTCTGTAAGCTGGACAGTAACCTTTCCTTCCTCTTTTGTCATAATGTCACAATGATTTGCTGTGAAAAAATCTATGATAAATTTTTCTAAATCAGAAATGTTCATCTCATTCACCTGCCAATTTGGATTCTTCTGCCATTTGTTTAACAATTGATGCTAAATGTTCCATTTTGATTTTAGCTTCTCCTTCAGAGCTTGATTCCGAATAAATGGTTTTAACTTCCTCTTCCATATTTGTAATATTTAAATCAGATAAAATAGCATCTAATTCCCCGATTACATTTTCAAACAATTGAATTTTTCCATAGAGAATCGTTAGAATATGCTCTTCAATTGTATGATGTACTCCCATATTATAAATTTTCACATCATTATATTGTCCGAAACGATGGATTCTGCCAATCCGCTGTTCAACCTTCATGGGATTCCATGGTAAATCATAATTCACGAGATGGTGGCAAAATTGCAGGTTTACTCCTTCCGCCCCAGCTTCCGTGGCAATTAAGACTTGTGCTTTGTCTCGAAAGAGCTGAATCATCCAATCTTTTTTTCCACGCTTAAATCCGCCCCGGAATGGTACTGAACTAATTCCATGCTGTTGTAAATACCACTGCAGATAAACCTGTGTGGCCCGATATTCTGTAAAAATAATGATTTTTTCATTCCCGATGGATTGGATCAATTCTGTTGCCCTTTTTGCTTTTGCATGATGTGGCAAGTTTTCAATTGCTTGAATAATATTTGCTATATCTTGCTTGTCTGTTACATTGTCCATTTGTTTTGCAAGCGAAAGATAACATGCCTCTCGGGATGAACATAATTCACGCAGTAAAGTAATCTTTGTAAAAGAATTAAAATCTGGTGCTAATTGATTAATCCAGTCATATACTTGCTGTTCTTCTTTTGTAAAGTCTACCCAAATTGTTTCGATATGCCGATTTGATGGGGCGATATCTGTATTCTTTCTGGAATTACGAATCATGACACTGTCAATAAGCTGTTTAAGATAATGGTGATCATTTATTTTGTTCGTCTTCCCTCCATATCTCTTTTTAAAAGTTGTGAAATCACCAAGATGTCCTGGTTTTAAAATAGCTATTAAATGAAAGATTTCCATCAGATTATTTTGAATCGGTGTAGCAGTTAATAATAAGCAATACTTTTTATTAATTGCTCGAACAAATTCATAATTAATCGTTTTATGGTTCTTTAGTTTATGCGCTTCGTCGATTAGAACAAAGTCATACTCATTTTTTAAAATTTCTTCACGATGAGGCGAACGTTTTGCTGTATCTAATGAAGAAACAATAACAGCATTCTGATTCCAGCTATGATTCTTGCGAAATGCTACAGTTGGTATAAGAAACTTACTATTTAATTCATTAACCCATTGATTTACAAGGGATGCAGGTACTAATATCAGTGCTTTTCTGACTAAACCGCGAATCATATATTCTTTTAAAACTAAACCAGCCTCTATCGTTTTTCCAAGTCCAACCTCATCCGCTAGAATTGCTCTTCCATTCATTTTTTCAATTGTCCTTTTTGCTGTTTGCAATTGATGATCAAGGAAATTCATTTGTGGCAGAAAATCCAAACTCCTTAAGCCGGTAAATGTGGGAACGATTCTATTCTGTTCAGCTTGATAGGCGAGTGATAATAAATGAAAGGGGGAGAAGGGACCAGCATTATCTAATTTCTCTTCAAGGTTGCTAATGAATGTATTGTCTTTTTGTAAATGAATAAAATCCATATGATACTTCCTTTTCCTGTTTTAAAATTTGGATTTCACTATACCTTTTCCTATAATTATGGTATTATTCAAGCAAAGGTAGAGTTTTTCTGATTTATTCTTTTAGTTTTACCATAAAATCTAAAAAATATGCTGTGGATGAAGATAAGGGGAGAGCTTACATTTTTTTGTAACGCCGAAGGAGCAAGCTGGAAGACGAATCTCTCAGGCAAAAAGACTCTTATCTGACACAACTCTGGAGAGAGTTTACATTTGGTAAACCACCCAAGAAGCAAGTATTTATATGTTATTTAAGCATGTAAATATGCAACTTTCTGGTACAAGGACAGAGATTTCTTTAGAGAAATCTCTATTTTTATGTCCAAAAAATCTGAATAAAAAATACCTTCAGGTTTGCTTTGTTAATGGACTTAACAAATTTTCTAGGGGAGTGGGTAGACTTGTCAGAATTAAAAAAGACGCCAGTTTTTCCTGAATATGCTCAGTACGGCGGAAAGACCATCGACTTTGGCGGGTGGAATCTGCCAGTACAATTTTCCGGCATCAAAGAAGAGCATGAGGCAACAAGAACAAAAGCTGGATTATTTGATGTTTCTCACATGGGAGAAATCACTGTTAAAGGAACAAAAGCAGTAGAATTCCTGCAAAAAATGACTACTAATGATATTAGCAAATTAACACCAAAGAAAGCACACTACACTTTTCTCTGCTATAAAAATGGCGGAGTCGTTGATGATTTAATTGTGTATATGCTGGAAGAGAACAACTATCTTCTTGTTGTAAATGCAGCGAATACGGATAAAGATTATGAATGGTTAACAGAGCATCATACGTATCATCCAGATGAGCTTGAAGTAATCAATGAATCAAATAATTATGCTCAGCTTGCAATTCAGGGACCATTAGCACAATCTATTTTGCAGAAATTAACAAATTATAATCTTGCAGAAATAAAATTTTTCCAATTTGAAACCGAAATTACTTTTAACTCAATTGAAGATAAAGGACTCATTTCTCGTTCAGGCTATACAGGTGAGGATGGGTTTGAAATTTATATTTCCCCTAATAGTGCAGCAAAACTGTGGAATCTTATTTTGGAAGCGGGGAAAGACCAAGGTATCGTTCCAGCAGGGCTCGGGGCTCGTGATACATTGCGTTTTGAAGCGAATCTTCCTCTTTACGGGCAGGAGCTGTCTGAAAATATTTCACCAATTGAAGCGGGGTTGAAATTTGCCGTAAAAGTGAATAAAGAAAGTGACTTTATTGGAAAAGATGCGCTAAAAAAACAAATTGAAAATGGTCCGCAAAGAAAGATTATTGGAATTGAAATGATTGATAAAGGGATACCGCGAACAGATTATGATGTATTATACGAAGGCAAAGTGATTGGTCATGTCACTTCAGGCACGCAATCGCCAACACTAAAGAAAAATGTCGGCCGGGCAATCATTGATGTGGACCATGCAGAAATTGGAACAGAGTTGCTGATTCAAGTTCGAAAAAGACAGCTTAAAGCAAAAGTAGTTTCTACACCGTTCTATAATAGAGAAGACTAAGGGGGATAATCATGGGATTTCGTTATTTACCAATGACAGAAACAGATAAAAAAGAAATGATGGATGTAATTGGCATTGATTCTACAAAAGAATTATTTTCAGATATTCCTGAAGCAATTCGTTTTAAAGGAGAGCTTCATTTAAAGCAGCCCAAAAATGAATATGAGCTGATGAAAGAACTCACAGCAATGTCTAATAAAAATGTAAATCTGAAGGAATACCATTCATTTTTAGGGGCTGGGGTCTATGATCATTATATTCCATCGGTTGTAGATCATGTTATTTCCCGTTCTGAGTTTTACACAGCATATACACCATATCAGCCAGAGATTTCTCAAGGTGAGCTGCAGGCTATTTTTGAATTTCAAACAATGATTTCTGAACTGACAGGACTGCCGATTGCGAATTCTTCCATGTATGATGGGGCAACCTCATTGGGGGAAGCAGTAAATCTGAGTGCAGCACATACAAAAAGAAAAAAAATTTTAGTGTCAAAAACCATTCACCCCGAGTCATTAGCTGTCATTAAGACTTATGCCAAGGGGCAAAATTTAGAGATAATTGAAATTGATTATAAAGATGGCTTAACGGATTTAGAGCAGCTGGAAAAAGAATTATCTGAAGAAATTGCCAGTGTAGTTGTTCAATATCCAAACTTTTTTGGCCAAATTGAACCGTTAGATAAAGTACGAGAGCTTATTGATTCACAAAAGAAAACAATGTTTATTGTATCAAGCAACCCGCTTGCTTTAGGCTATCTGACTCCTCCGGGAAAATTTGGGGCGGATATCGTTGTGGGAGACACACAGGTGTTTGGCATTCCAGCACAATATGGCGGACCTCATTGTGGTTATTTCGCTGCAACAAAAAAATTAATGCGTAAAATTCCTGGAAGATTAGTTGGGCAAACTACAGATGAAAATGGTGATCGAGGCTATGTGTTAACATTACAGGCTAGAGAACAGCATATTCGTCGGGATAAGGCTACATCAAATATTTGTTCGAATCAAGCATTAAATGCACTTGCGAGCTCAGTCGCAATGAGTTCAATTGGGAAACATGGTTTAAAGAAAATGGCTGAATTGAATATGAAGAAAGCCAGATACGCGAAAAATAAATTTATGGCAGCAAATATTAACGTGCGCTTTGGTCACCCATTCTTTAATGAATTCGTTATTGAAGTAAACAAACCGGTTGCTGAGGTAAACGAATTGCTTCTGGATAAAGGCTTTGTTGGCGGCTATGATCTTAGTCGTGATTATCCGGAGCTGGGAAATGCAATGTTAGTTGCTGTGACAGAAATCCGTACAAAAGAGGAAATTGATGATTTCATTAAGGAAGTGAGGGGTATCAATGGCTAATAAAGATTTTCCTTTAATTTTTGAACGCAGTAAAGAGGGAAGAACAAGTTACAGTCTTCCAGAGCTTGATATACCTGAGGTTGATTTAGAAGATGAACTTGATGAAGTATATATTCGTAAAACTGCTCCAGAATTGCCTGAAGTGAGTGAGCTGGAAATTATGCGTCACTACACAGGATTATCAAACCGAAATTATGGAGTTGATTCAGGTTTCTATCCATTAGGATCATGTACAATGAAATATAATCCAAAGATTAATGAGGATGTTTCCAGATTAACTGGATTTACACATATTCATCCACACCAGGATCCTAAAACAGTGCAAGGTGCTTTAGAAATGCTATATGATCTGCAATCTTCTTTAAAAGAGATTACGGGAATGCATGACGTATCTTTACAGTCAGCTGCAGGAGCGCATGGAGAATGGACTGCATTGATGATGATCCGTGCTTTTCATGAAGCAAATGGTGATTACCATCGTACAAAAGTAATTGTTCCAGACTCGGCACATGGTACAAATCCTGCCTCTGCAGCAGTTGCTGGTTTTGATGCAGTAACAGTTAAATCGAATGAGCAAGGGCTTGTTGATATTGAAGATTTAAAGCGTGTTGCTGACGAGAATACGGCTGCATTAATGCTGACAAATCCAAATACTTTAGGGTTGTTTGAAACGGAAATTATGGAGATGGCGAAGATTGTTCATGGTGTTGGGGGAAAGCTTTACTATGACGGAGCCAACTTAAATGCTATTATGGGCTATACACGACCTGGAGATATGGGCTTTGATGCTGTACATTTAAATCTTCATAAGACGTTTACCGGACCACATGGCGGTGGTGGACCTGGTTCTGGACCTGTAGGGGTATCAGAGGAACTAGTTCCATTCTTGCCAAAGCCGGTAATTGTAAAGGAAGAGGATGTTTACAAATTAGAATATGATCGTCCGCAATCGATTGGACGAGTGAAGCCGTATTATGGAAACTTTGGCATTAACCTTCGTGCATACACCTATATTCGTACAATGGGGGCTGAAGGGCTGAAGAAGGCAAGTGAATATGCTGTTTTAAATGCCAACTATATGATGCGTAAGCTGGAGAAAGCATTTGAACTGCCTTATCATCAGCACTGTAAGCATGAATTCGTGCTTTCAGGGAAGAAACAGAAGAAATTAGGCGTTCGTACGCTTGATATTGCAAAACGTCTGCTTGATTTTAAATATCATCCGCCAACCATTTACTTTCCGTTAGTTGTTGAAGAAGGGATGATGATCGAGCCTACTGAAACAGAATCAAAGGAAACATTAGATGGCTTTATTGATGCTATGCTTCAGATTGCAGATGAGGTGGAAAACGAACCAGAGATTGTGCAAGAAGCGCCACATCATACTGTTTTAAAGCGAATGGATGAAACAACTGCTGCACGTAAACCAATTCTGCGTTATGATGCTAATTCTTGAGCGTGATAAAGCATAATGAATAAAAAAATAAACGGTACCAGCCTTCCAATAAGGGAAGCTGGTACCGTTTATTTGCTTTTAATTTTTCCTGTCCATTTTTTAAAGCCGCCTTTTAATTGGTAGATATCTTTATAACCTTTTTTATGAAGGATCTGTGCTGCACGAGATGAACGGCTGCTCTTCTGGCAGTACAGGTAAACCGGCTTATCTTTTCTAATTTCTACTAAACGTTGTTTTAATTGTGTAACTGGAATATTGCGCGCACCAAGAATATGCCCAGAGTCAAACTCTTGCGGCTCCCGAACATCGATTAATTGTGCCTTGCGGTATCCTTCGACCCACTGATCTTGGGTTAATACTTTTAGGTACATCTTTTGTCTGTAATAGCGGAATACGGTTACAGCTAAAAATGCAACTAATACTATAATTAAAACTTCCATTTTATTTTCCCCCGTCTTTCACATATATCATTTCTATTATAGGGTATTTTTCCTTTATTTTAAAGTTTTTCGTAACTTTTTTAGCAAATCTCCAAAAATTGGGGGTAATATCTTTTCGTTATAATCGTTTTAATTTTGCTGACAGACCCGGTTGTCTAAAATCTTTATTTATTAGGGAATATGTCAACCTTTGCGGAATTACAATTGTTTAGCTTTAAATTCCGCAGTTTTTCTGCTGTTGACAAAAAGCGTAATATTCGTTTTAATCACTATATATAGTGTTGTATATTTGTTTTGTATACTATATATTGTTTTTATCGTTCGTTTATGATATTGTAAGTGTACCATAAAAATAATAAAAAAGCTTTTTTTAACTTTTTATTAAGGAGAGATTTCATGTCGACATTAGTTGAGGAAAAGTACAAAATCAATATTGAGGCTTTGAATAGAGATATTGCGTTATTCGATGCTGTTCACCCAATAACAAAAGATATGAAGCTTACACATAGTGGAGTTTCTCGTTTAGTTATGTTAGATAGATATTCTTTTAAAGATACGGAAAAGAAAACATTAAAAGCTGGGGACTTCGTCGTATTAACAGTAAAGTCTGACCCTAAGTTCCCTGCAAGAGGGCTAGGCTATGTAAAGTCCATTAACTGGGATACGAAAGAGGCTGAAATTAAAGTTCATCGTGATTATGTGGCAGTGCTTGATAATGAAAAGGAAGCAAAAACGGGAATCGTGCAGCGTTCACTGGATGCGATCGATAAGCCATTAGAAATATATTATGAACAAATTGCTAAAAGAAATGCGACAGGGCTCTCAGTAGTTGAAAAAACAGATGAAAAAACGAAAGAATGGTTTGAACAATTCAATAAGGAGTTATCTGACTTAAATTTTATTCCCGCTGGCCGTGTATTATATGGCGCAGGGGCACAAACGGATGTAACGTATTTCAATTGCTATGTTATGCCTTTCATTAAAGATTCACGTGAGGGTATTTCAGATCACCGAAAACAGGTAATGGAAATCATGTCACGAGGTGGGGGCGTAGGAACAAATGGCTCGACACTTCGTCCAAGAAATGCGTTGGCCCGCGGAGTAAATGGTAAATCTTCAGGTTCTGTTTCTTGGTTGGACGATATTGCGAAACTTACACATCTTGTAGAACAGGGTGGATCGAGAAGGGGTGCGCAAATGATTATGCTCGTTGATTCGCACCCTGATATAATTGAGTTTATCATCTCTAAAATGCAAAATCCGCGCATCTTAAGATATTTAATTGAAAATATTAATGACGAGCAGATAAAGCTGCTTGCAAAAGAAAAATTAAACTTTTCGCCGCTTACGGAGACAGAATTTGACCTTTATCAAAGCATTGTAAACTATAGACGTATTCCGGGTCAGGGTGGATTTACGAACGCAGCAATGAGAGAAGCAGAGGAAAAACTCGCTACTGGCGGAACGTATACTGTCCATAACCCTGAGTTTCTTACAGGTGCAAACATATCCGTATGTATTACAAAAGAATTTATGGCAGCTGTTGAGAATGATGAAATGTACGAGCTGCGTTTTCCAGATGTTGAAAATTATACAGCTGAAGAAATGCAAGTATATAATGAAATATGGGATGAGATTGGCGATGTGCGTAAATGGGAGGAAATGGGCTATGGTGTACGCGTATACCGTAAGATAAAAGCAAGAGAGCTTTGGAATCTCATTAATATCTGTGCAACTTATTCAGCGGAACCTGGTATTTTCTTTATCGATAATGCAAATGAAGAAACAAATGCAACGAGCTATGGTCAACAGGTAGTAGCAACAAATCCGTGTGGAGAACAGCCTTTAGCACCGTATAGCGTTTGTAATCTTGCAGCAGTGAATCTTGCTGAGATGGCTGATAAAGAAACTAAAACTGTTAATTATGAAAAGCTTATCCAAACTGTTACAACAGGTGTAAGAATGCAAGATAATGTGATTGATGCAACACCATATTTCCTTGAGGAAAATCGAAAGCAGGCTTTAGGAGAACGTCGTGTTGGTTTAGGGGTAATGGGACTGCATGATTTACTTATTTACTGTGAAATAACTTATGGTTCAGAAGAAGGAAACAAGCTTGTAGATAAAGTATTTAAAATAATTGCAACAACTGCCTATCGCGCTTCAATTGAAATTGCCAAAGAAAAAGGCAGCTTCCCACTTCTTGTTGGAAACACAGAGGAAGAAACAAAGCAGCTGCGACATGCATTTATCAATACTGGCTATATGAAGAAGATGCCAGAGGATATCCGACAAGATATCTTAAAATATGGTATTCGTAATTCCCATCTTTTAACAGTAGCTCCAACCGGGAGTACAGGAACAATGGTTGGCGTATCTACTGGACTTGAACCATATTTCTCATTCTCCTATTATAGAAGTGGCCGTCTTGGCAAATTTATTGAGGTGAAAGCCGAAATTGTCCAAGAGTATTTAGATAAACATCCAGAACAAGATCCTGATAAATTACCGGAATGGTTCGTTTCATCCATGGATCTGTCACCAGAAGCACATGCCGATACACAATGTGTCATCCAGCGCTGGGTGGACAGTTCTATTTCGAAGACAGTCAATGCCCCTAAGGGTTATACTGTTGAACAAGTAGAAGGTATATACCAACGTCTATATAAAGGCGGTGCAAAAGGTGGCACAGTATATGTAGATGGAAGTCGCGATTCACAAGTTCTTACGTTGAAGGCCGAGGAAAATACCTTCGGAGAACAAACAGAATTATTTGGTGAAGAGATAGACAAACCGAAAGTAGTTCTAATGGATACAATCCAAGAACTTGATTCTACAAATGTAAACATTGGCTCAGAAATTGGAGACACTTGTCCAGTATGCCGTGAGGGCAGTGTTGAAGATATTGGCGGATGTAATACTTGTACAAGCTGTGGTGCACAGCTGAGATGCGGATTATAAAACAGATCAATACGAGCAGAAAAAAGACCAATATTGGTCTTTTTTTGTAGTCTAGAAAATTATAAATTTTTAGCTGTGTGTAACTAAATAGACCGAACTGCCACGTCCAGTTCCGGTGCTAAAGCATGCAGATCTTTTGGTGGGACGAGATTTAGCGCAGTTCCAGGCCTTTGCTCTGACAGAAATGACGTATCGTCCTCTAGTATTTGTTCTTTTGATTCCTAAATATCTAAATAACTTGTTTCATAAGCTTTTTTACGTTATCCTAAAGGTATTGAAAGAATTTTGCGTTAGATAAAAAATGATGCTTTGAAATGAGGGGAACATATGCCAACTCCAAGTATGGAAGATTATATTGAGCAAATTTATATATTAATTGAAACGAAGGGATATGCCCGGGTATCAGATATAGCGGAAGAACTCGATGTCCATCCCTCTTCTGTAACAAAAATGGTACAGAAGCTGGATAAGGATGATTATGTTAATTACGAAAAATACCGAGGATTTATTTTGACACCAAAGGGAAAAAAAATTGGAGAACGTCTATTATACCGCCACGATTTACTCGAGGAATTTTTAGAAATCATTGGTGTTGATAAAGAAAAAATTTATAATGATGTAGAAGGAATTGAACATCATTTAAGCTGGAATTCGATTGACCGGATTGGCGATCTGGTTACCTATTTCAAAGAAGATGAAGAACGGGTGAATCATTTAAAAAAGATTCAAGATGTCACTAAGAATAAATAAACAGAGCATCAGCCGATGTTCTGTATTTTTTTATGTTCTAAATGGCTTCCCCCAGCTCGTAAAATAATTATAATAGGAAACTTGGGGGGGAGAATGAATGCGAATTGATGCTGTATTTTCAGGTGGTGGAGTAAAAGCATTCGCGTATTTAGGCGTGCTGGAGAGTATGGATAATAGAGGATTCCAAATTGAACGAGTCGCAGGAACTTCTGCAGGAGCAATTATTTCCGCATTTATTGCTGCACAATTTACCATGGAGGAAATAAAAAAGGCTGTAAATGAATTGGATGTAAAATTATTTATGGATCCGCCAATAATCACACGTTATTTACCATTTACAAAATGGCTATTTCTATATTTTCAAATGGGAATTTATCGTGGAGATAAACTGGAGCAATGGTTAACAATGAAGTTGGCTGAAAAGAACGTTCATACGTTTAAAGACATTAAACATGGTTATTTGAAAATTATTGCTAGCGACCTGTCACTAGGCAAGCTTGTTGTTCTGCCAGATGACTTGATGGATTATTACGGAATTGATGCAAATGATTTTCCAGTAGCGACAGCGATTCGAATGAGCGCGGGTTTCCCATTCTTTTTTATGCCAAAAAAAATAAAAGGAAAAGCAAAAGGGAAAAGTATGATAGTGGATGGAGGTTTATTAAGTAATTTTCCACTTTGGGTATTCGGCAAAAATAAGGATTTACGACCAGTACTGGGAGTGAAGTTGACGGAGAAATCAACAGAAAATGGGAAAAATGATATTACAAATGCGTTAAATATGTTTCAAGCGCTGTTTTCAACCATGAAAAAGGCGCATGATATGCGTTATATTTCAAGAGATGAAGAGAGGAATATTTTATTTGTTCCAGTAGGAAGTATGGAAGCAACTCATTTCGCTATTAGTGAAAAAGAAAAACAAAACCTAGCCACCATTGGAAAAGAAAGAGCAGAAATCTTCCTGGAGAGATGGCCAAGGTAATCTTCGTATTAGCATAATCAGCGAGTAAATGTAAAGCAGTTTGGGATTGAAACTGTTATGCCGCAATGATATTTTTAAGAAAAACAATCGGGTGTTTAGAAAGTGGCTCGGTCTTTTCCCTTTGATTTATTTCCTTCAATTACTCGTAAATGTGTAGCCCGTTTCTTTCCTTTGCGATTTACAGCAGGATTTTTAGGTATAGGATTTTTCTTTGGTTTCTCTGCTGTCTGCTTGGAGGAAGTGTCAGACTTGTATTTTTGTTTTGATTGTTTTACTGCCTGTTTATATTTTTTCATTTCGTCTGATGTTCCTCTTCTGCGAAAAATCACATAATAAAATACCGCAAAAATAATGACTGCAACACCAATCATTACAAGAATATTGATGAAGAAATTCTTTGTATTTCCAAAAAGCTGCGAGAAGAGACCAATGATAGCTAACCCTATAATTAAATATACAAGAACAGCTGCTTTATTACGCTTCATAAAAAGTCCCCCTTTTCCTTCATTTGACGGGAAATGCATCCTTATTGTCTATATACCACATTTTACGTTTAGAAAACTTTTAAATGTATTGATACGCTTAATATCTTCCTATAAATAAATGTTTATTAAACAGTCTTCACTAATTTTGTTAAACTATACCGTTCTTTTCATTACTATTACCATATTTATACCATGTTTGTCTAAGTATTGAAAGGTTCAAATCTATTGTACTAAATATTACACGCTTTAACTATAAGAAAAAGTCAAATATCTGCTGTTTCTATATATTATGATAGAAATATGCTTTCTGGTCATAATAATTTAGAAGGGGTGAGGCAAATGACAGAACAAAGTGCTGAAAAAGAAGTACACTCATCTGGATTGTTAATTGCTAGGGCAATTATCATTGCTGTAGCAGGTGGAATAATCTGGAGCGCTTTTTTTGCTTTTCTTTATTTTTTTAAATTCACTGAAGTGGCTCCTAAAACATTTCTTTTACGTCCCTGGCTGCAAGCAGCATGGACCGATCATTGGCAAGGTCATCTTTTGTCGATATGCTTATCAGGAGTAATTTCTATTTTACCTGCGCTGCTTTATTATATCTTATTTAAAAAGATTAATTCGATGTGGGCAGGAACAGGTTATGGCATTTTTCTATGGTGCATTGTCTTTTTTCTGGTAAATCCTTTATTGGATGCTGCTAAACCTGTAGCCGAATTAAGTATAGACACAACTGTTACGACATTGTGTATTTTTATTTTATATGGAACTTTTATCGGTTACTCCATTTCGTATGATTATCTTGATACGAAAATAGATATGGAGAAGTCAGAAACAGCAGAGAATCGTACTTTAAAATAGTTACTATTCACTTTCAATTATGATACACTGAAAAAAATACTTATCTTTTAATGTACTCATAATGGAAGGAATGATGAAATGGCTAAATTAAAGAAATTGCGTACTGCTTTGGCAGAAAATAATCTTGATGCACTACTGATAACTAGTTCAATCAATCGGAGGTATATAACTGGTTTCACAGGAAGTGCTGGTGCGGTTATTGTTTCGGAAAATACTGCAATCTTTATTACCGATTTCCGATATACAGAACAAGCTGAAGCCCAGGCACAGGGTTTTAACATTATCGAGCATAAAGAAGGAATCATTGCTGAAGTGCAAAAGCAGTTACAGGAAAGTAATGTTAAAAGACTGGGGTTCGAAAAGGATTATACAACATATGGTGAATATGAAGCCTATAAAGAGGCATTTGAAGCAGAAATTGTTCCTGTCAGTGGTTTGGTAGAAGGTATACGGATTATTAAAACAAACGAAGAGTTAGAGATTATGAAGAAAGCTGCTAAAATAGCTGATGATGCATTTTTACATATCCAAAGCTTCATTAAGCCAGGTGTAAAAGAAATTGAAGTATCAAATGAGCTTGAATTTTTTATGCGCAAAGAGGGGGCAGTATCATCCAGTTTCGATACGATTGTAGCATCAGGCTATCGTTCCGCTATGCCACATGGTGTTGCTTCTGAAAAAGAAATTCAATCTGGTGAGCTTGTTACATTAGATTATGGGGCTTTATATAATGGGTATTGCTCAGATATTACAAGAACCGTTGCTGTTGGTGAAGTAAGCGATGAGCTGCGTAAAATTTATGATATTGTGTTTGAAGCGAATTTACGAGGGGTAAAAGAAATTAAGCCTGGAATGACTGGAAAAGAAGCCGATGGGATTCCAAGAGATTATATTACAGAAAAGGGCTATGGCGAAAAATTTGGTCATTCCACTGGACATGGTCTGGGAATGGAAGTTCATGAAGCACCAAGTCTTTCATATCGATCAGACCAGAAACTGCAGCCAGGAATGGTTGTAACGGTTGAACCAGGTATTTATGTTCCTGGTCTTGGTGGCTGTCGCATTGAAGATGATATTGTTATTACAGAAAGTGGAAATGAAAGATTAACATGGGTAACAAAAGAATTTATTCAATTATAGGATGATGGTTCGGGAGGATATTAGATGATTTCAGTAAACGATTTTAAAACAGGATTAACAATTAAGGTAGACAATGATATTTTACAAGTTATTGAATTTCAACATGTTAAACCAGGAAAAGGAGCTGCATTTGTACGCTCCAAACTTCGCAATTTAAGAAATGGTAATATTCAAGAAAAGACGTTCCGCGGTGGAGAAAAAGTGGAGCGAGCACATATCGAAACGAAGAAGATGCAATATCTTTATGCATCTGGTGATTCACATGCATTTATGGATACTGCTACTTATGAGCAAATTGAAATTCCAGGCAACAGCTTGGAATATGAATTGAAGTTTATTAAGGAAAATATGGAAGTTCATATTATTACTTATGAGGGAGAAATCCTTGGAATCGATTTGCCTAAAAACG
The DNA here is from genome assembly GCA_032085455.1 of Oceanobacillus sp. Classification (GTDB taxonomy): domain Bacteria; phylum Bacillota; class Bacilli; order Bacillales; family Amphibacillaceae; genus Oceanobacillus. The sequence continues at coordinate 17,326 of DAMDKS010000002.1, read as the reverse complement.
TCGAATTAGAAGTGGTTGAAACAGAACCAGGTATTAAAGGGGATACTGCAAGTGGCGGTTCGAAACCAGCTACATTAGAAACAGGCTTAACTGTCCAGGTTCCATTCTTCGTAAATAAAGGGGATATGCTTTTAATTAGTACGGATGAAGGGAAATATGTTTCAAGAGCAAACTAAAATAAAGTAAGTAAACCATAAAAGCCCTGCTAAGCAGGGCTTTTTTTCTATTGGTCAATAGAGATGGAAAATACGTAAACTTCGATCCATATACTTGCACTTATCAACGGTTTCCTAATGTTTTATTTAGAAATGTCCACCTATTATACTGTCATATTTTTTTGTGGCATACATACATTTTCTATATAGTCTCTATCCAATCTTTATTAGAAAGAGGATCATCATGGAAGAAATACTACGATTGTTTCCTGCTGATTTTAAGCAAATCATTGCAGAAAAAGTTGGTGACCGCTGGGGGAAGCTGGAGGAAATAAGATGCAGACTCTATCTTCCAATTGAATTAATTTACGAGGACACAGTGGAATGGATTCGAGATATGCCCCCAAATAATCAGACTGGCATGTATTTAGTGAACCAGCTCAGTGAATTTTCATTATATCGAATGGAAAATGAATTGCGGGAGGGCTATATCACTATCGAAGGAGGACATCGTGTTGGTATTGCAGGAAAAGTCAATACCCGAGGCGGAGCAGTAAAAGCAATTAAAAATATCACTTTTTTCAACATCCGTATTGCCAAACAGCACTTAGGAATAGCGGAATCAGTAATGCCCCACCTTTTTCAGCGAAACTATTTAAACACATTAATTATCGGACCACCACAATCAGGAAAGACAACATTGATTCGTGACATGGTACGAATCATTTCTACAGGCTGGAAAATGCAAAAACCCAGAAAGGTAGCTGTAATTGATGAGCGTTCGGAAATAGGTGCAGCAATTAATGGAATTCCCCAGCACGATCTCGGGCTGCGAACAGATGTTATGGATGCTTGCCCTAAAGCAGAAGGAATGATGATGATGATTCGCTCTATGTCCCCTGAGGTGCTTGTTGTCGACGAGATTGGTGAAAAAGAGGATTTTGATGCGTTACTGCAAGCAATTTATTCAGGAGTCACCATTTTCTGTTCGATCCATGGTCAATCACTTGCTGATTTACAGGAACACCCGCTTAGCAGCACTTTATTTAATAAAGGGATATTTTCACGCTATATCGTACTGGGAAAAAGAACTAGTTTCTATCAAAAAAAAGAACTTTTCGATGCAGAAGGAAGAAGATTAAAGGTCTTTAAGGATTGAGGGCAAATGAAATGGATCGGAGCAATTTTACTAATTATTTCAACGACCTGTATTGGGTTTTATGTGAGTCATCGTTTAGAAAAAAGACCGAAGCATATTCGGCAATTTAAAAATGCACTGCAAATACTGGAAGCAGAAATAACCTATAGTCAGTCAGCTTTGCCAATTGCTTTTAAAACCTTAGCCACACAGATTCCAAAGCCGTTAAACAGTTTTTTCAACCATTTAAGCGAGGACATGCTTAAGGAAAAAACTAATTTCATGTATTTATGGAATCAAGCAGTCGAACAGCTGGCAAAGGAAGCAGGCTATAAAATAAATGAAACGGAGATAATTAAGCAGTTTGGCAGTTCACTCGGTCAGCACGATTTTATCCAGCAGCAAAAACAAATTCAGCTTACCTTGACACATCTCGATCGTGAGCTTGAAGAAGCAAGAGATGAACAAATTAAATATAGCAAGCTCGCAAAAAGTTTAGGTGTACTAAGCGGTGCTTTTCTAGTTTTACTGCTCGTTTAGTTAGGAAAGGGGTATTTCATGTTTACCGATGTATCTGTATTATTTCAAATTGCAGGCATAGGCATTATTGTAGCGTTAATTCATACAATTTTAAAACAAATGGGGAAAGAGGAAATTGCACAATTTGCTACTTTGATTGGCTTTATTATCGTTCTTTATATTGTGGTTAACGGGCTTGCAGATTTATTTAATCAGATGAAATCGGTTTTTCTATTTTAAATATATATTAAATCAGCAGCATACAGCTGCGTGAACGAGGGACAAGTATTCATTTCCTTAGGAGAAAAAAATGGACATATTACAAATTGTTTTAGTATCCATCATCGCAAGCATCATTTATATCGTAATGAAAGATATTAATCCTACGTTCGCTTTTATCATTATTTTATTTGTTGGACTAATTATATTTATGAGCGTTATCCAGCAAATAACGATTATTTTTCAAGTCATTCAGTCGTTAGGAGAACAGGCAAAGGTACCAGGTTTTTATTTAGAAACCGTATTAAAAATTATCGGTATTGCATATATCGCTGAATTGGGTGCAAGCATGACACAGGATGCTGGTTTACATTCAGTATCGAAGAACATCGAGCTTGCTGGGAAAATTTTTATACTTTTACTGGCCATTCCGATTATAACAGCAGTAGTTGAAGCAATTATTAACTTTCTGCCTACAGTGTAAGGAAGAAGACTATGAATAAAAAAATAATTTTTATCGTTTTATTGTTTATCAGTATAGGAAGCCTTGCACCAACCGAAACACATGCAGAGGATGCAACAGTGCTTAAAAATCAGCTCTTGGATGAAGTATCGCTTGAAGGAGTTGAGGAATATTGGAATAGCTTAGGTCGTGAATATGGTAATTATTTACCGGAATTAGAGAAAACCTCACTTTCTGATTTTTTCGTAAAGGACGAGGGACTATCGATTAAAAATATTTTCTCAGGCTTTATGAAATTTTTGTTTCAAGAGCTTATTCAAAGTGGGAAGCTCTTAGGAAGTCTGCTATTATTAACGATTTTTTCGATTGTTCTGCAGACAATGCATACAGCTTTTGAAAAAAGTGCAGTGAGTAAAATAGCGTATTTTGTTGTATTTCTCGTATTAATTTTTATAGCACTGCATAGTTTTTACACGGTAACTACCTATGCAAAAGAGGCAATTGATACAATGAGCAGCTTTATGATTGGACTAGTTCCACTCATATTAGGATTAATGGCAACCTTTGGCAATGTTGTTACAGTGTCATTTTTTCATCCAATTATTATTTTCTTAATCAATTTTAGCGGTCTGTTTATTTCTACCTTCATCTTGCCCTTACTCTCTTTCTCGGCATTGCTGATTATTATCAGCAGCATCTCTGAACATTATAAAGTAACGAATTTAGCAAATCTGTTAAAAACAATCGCTTTAGGAAGTATTGGCGGAATATTGACGATCTTTCTTGGCGTTATGTCTGTGCAAGGTGCGGCAAGTGCAATCCAAGATGGAGTAACGATGAAAACTGCAAAATTTATTACCGGAAATTTCATACCAGTAATAGGGAGAACATTTACAGATGCGGCAGATACGATTTTGAGTGCTACATTGCTTCTTAAAAACTCGATAGGAATCGTTGGCTTAATTATTATTCTCTTTATCTGTTTATTTCCAGCTATAAAAATTCTAATTATTGCTTTTGTTTATAAAACCGCCGCAGCAGTATTACAGCCTGTTGGGGAAGGTCCGGTTATTTCATCGCTGCAAGCATTAAGCACATATATCTTATATGTTTTCGCTTGCTTGCTGACTGTATCATTTATGTTCTTACTGGCGATTGTAATCATTGTAGCAGCAAGTAATTTAACCCTGCTTCTAAGGTAGTGTGATGAAAATGGAATTTATAACAGAATGGATTACACAAATTGTTATTTTTATCTTGCTGGCAACTATTATTGATCTGCTTATCCCGAATATCGGGATGAAAAAGTATATTAAGCTTGTTATCGGTTTAATTTTGATTTTAATTCTTTTATCACCCATATTTTCTTTATTCCAATTGGATATTGAAAATACCTTGAAGCATGCGTATTCTAAGGTTTTTGAGCAAGATGAGTCATTAGAAAAGGTAAATGATGCAATCGAAATGCAAAAAAGTGAAATAGAAATGACTCATGATGCATATATTTTAGAAGAAATGGTTGTCCAATTAAAAACTCTCGCAAATGAATCATTAAATGAGCACCACCAGGCTGAAGTTTCTGACATAGAATTTGTGTTTGATGATGACACTGCTATGTCCTATGAAGGTCTGGAAGAGGTGATTGTTTACTTGCAAAAATCGACTGATGGGGAGGGAGGAATTCAAACAGTTGAAGAGGTTGTCATTGGCACTGCCAATAAAGAAGATAATACAAAGGATGATGACGAAATCATTAGTCAATTGAGAGAGAGTTGGGAGCTTACAGATAAAAAAATAACCGTCTATTGGGAAGGGGGGGCATCTTGAAGCGAATTATAGACAAACTGTTTCGTTCAGAACAAAAAGGTGAAAATGAAAAAATTTCTTGGAAACCACGATATTTTATCATATTAGGATTAATTGGTGTTCTTCTGTTAATGATCAGCAATTTCTTTTCGGGAAAGGATGAAGAGCAAACGAATATAACACGAAATGAAATGGAAGAACAAGAAATGGAAACAGGTAACCAAGCAGAAGAAGAAAGATTCACATCAGATATTGAACAGCTTGCTCAAAGCTATGAAGAAGATCTGAGTGCCATGTTAAATAAAATCCAAGGAGTTTCTGAAAGTGAAGTAATGGTAAATCTGGATTCTTCGGATGTGAAAGTATATGAAAAAAATTTGATTTCAGGTACACAGACAACGAGCGAGGAAGATCGGAATGGCGGTACACGCCAGGTTGAAGATCGTACAGAGGATACACAGGTTGTTCTGGTGAGACAGGGTGATACAGAAACACCAATACTTGTTCAGACGAAACGGCCAGATATAAGAGGGGTTTTCATTGTGACAAAGGGGGCAGAAAAGGCAACAATTAAAAGTTGGATTATTGAAGCCGTTTCTAGTGTTCTTGATGTTCCTTCCCATAAGATTTCAGTAATGCCTAAAGACTAGGAGGATACGTGATGTTAAAAAAACAAACAGTATGGCTATTAACCATGTTAAGTTTATTAGTAGTTCTTAGTGTATACTATATTTTTATCCCTAAGGATAATGACTTAGCATATATAGATCAGGGAGAAGAAAATCAGCAAGCAACTGCAGATCAGGATGCAGACTCTGCTGAAAATAGCGAAGCAGAAGCAGATGAGATTGCTAATCTGAAGAATGATGAATTGTTTGCTACGATTCGTTTGGAGATGCAGGATGAACGCAGCAGGGAAGAGGAAAGATTGGAGTCGGTTGTCTCTTCCAGCTCATCAAGCATAGAAGAAAAGGATAATGCATTAAAAGAGATAGATGCGATTAATTCAATGGAAACAGCAGAAAATATTATAGAACAAAGAATCATTAAAGAGCAAGGGTATGAGGACGTACTTGTACGAAATTCAAAAGGCGAGAAAGTTCATGTCCATGTAAGGGCAGACGAACTAAGTGAAGAAGAAGCGCTAAAAATTATGCAAACGGTACGAGATGAATTTAACCAGGACATACTTGTAGAAGTTAACTACCAATCTCTCGCAACTGAATAAAGAGTCATTTCAGCTAAAAAGTTTAACAAGAAAGCCGGGGTTATTCAAACCATTCTTGAATAGCCCCGGCTTATTTATTGCTTTATCATTTGAAGGTCCTGCGTATTTGCAAATCGTCATGCCAATAGTATACTAAAGTTGTTGTCCTTTCGAAGGTTGTTATGCTTTTTAAGCATTGCTGTGTAATGCTGCACTTACAAAAATACTGCTGTGAAAATGGAGTAATAAATGAAATTTCGTTTATTTTAGGATAGCTATCGATAATCACTACTGTTATAATAATAAGATATGGTGGGCAACTGTATATTAGCATAAATAAAATATTTATAACTTGATAGAAGTGATTCATCTGGATTAGAATAGAAAGCGGCTATCTAATATAAATGTGCTTTACTCAAATAATCTTGCAGGTTTCAGCTTCGTTAAGTACACTGATAGTAATATTAATACATACAAACAAGGGGTGCGAATGAATATGTTAAAAGTACAAGAACTTCGTGAAATTATTAAACTAATCGATCAATCATCAATTACAGAATTTAATTATGAAGCAGATGGGGCAGTTGTTACTTTGAAGAAAGGAAGCAGCGAAGCGGCAAGTGTTCCAACAGTGCCTGCTCCAGTTCATTCACTGCCGCAAGTGACACAACAGCCAGCAGCTGAGCCTGTTCTAAGTATTCAGCAAAAAACGGAAGAAAAGACAGTTGAAACAGAAGAAAAGCAAGTGTCAACTGAGAATACGCAAGCCTTTGATTTTGAAGTAGTGTCCCCAATGGTTGGGACTTTCTATTCTGCACCATCACCTGAAGAGGATCCATTTGTTTCTGTTGGAAGCAAAGTTGAAGAAGAAACAATTGTCTGTATTGTGGAGGCAATGAAACTCTTTAACGAAATAGAAGCTGAAGTAAATGGAGAAATCGTTGAAGTATTAGTTGAAAACGGAGAATTAGTTGAATATGGACAACCGTTATTCCGAGTAAAGAAAAAATAAGGGGATGGAGTAAGTGATTAAAAAACTGTTAATTGCCAACAGAGGAGAAATCGCCGTTCGAATTATTCGAGCATGTCATGAAATGGGCATTCAGTCTGTAGCGGTATACTCTGAGGCAGATAGTGAATCTTTACATGTACAAATGGCCGATGAAGCGTATTGTATAGGTCCAACATTAAGTAAAGACAGCTATCTTAACTTTACAAATATACTAAGTGTCGCAACATTAACCGATGTAGATGCAATCCATCCTGGCTATGGCTTTCTAGCAGAAAATGCTGATTTTGCTGAGATGTGTGAGGCTTGTAACATTACATTTGTTGGTCCATCGCCAGAAGCTATTCAACAAATGGGGATTAAGGACGTAGCAAGAGAAACGATGAAAAAGGCAAATGTACCCATTGTTCCTGGTTCAGATGGTATAATTGAAAGTGAGGAAGCTGGGAAAGAGATTGCAGAACAAATTGGTTATCCGGTAATTATTAAGGCAACTGCTGGAGGCGGCGGTAAAGGAATACGTGTCGCAAGAACAGAAGAGGAATTAATTAAAGGGATTCGTATCACGCAGAAGGAAGCAGAAACATCCTTTGGAAATCCAGGAGTTTATTTGGAGAAATTCATTGAAGATTTTCGCCATGTAGAAATTCAGGTGCTTGCAGATCAGCATGGGAATGTGATTCATTTAGGGGAACGTGATTGTACGGTACAAAGAAGGCTACAAAAATTAATTGAAGAAACACCATCACCAGCGATCACTCCGGAAATAAGAAAGAAAATGGGTGAAGCAGCCGTAAATGCGGCAAAGGCGGTAGACTATGTCGGTGCTGGAACAATCGAATTTATTTTCGACCGTAAATCAAACGATTTCTATTTCATGGAGATGAATACGAGAATCCAAGTGGAGCATCCAGTAACTGAAATGGTGACAGGTGTAGATTTAATCAAGGAACAGATTAAAATTGCGAATAATAAACCATTATCTTTACGTCAGGAAGATGTTAATTTTGATGGCTGGGCTATTGAATGCAGAATAAATGCAGAAAATCCATTTAAGAACTTTATGCCCTCAGCAGGACAAATTGTTATGTATCTTGCACCGGGTGGATTCGGGATACGCGTTGATTCAGCCGCTTACTCTGGATACACCATTCCACCGTACTATGATTCCATGATTGCAAAATTGATTGCTTATGCACCAACGAGAGAAGAAGCAATTAAGAAAATGAAACGCGCTTTGGATGAATTTGTTGTTGATGGTATTTTTACAACGATTTCCTTCCAGCAGTTAATCATGAATCATGAAGTATTCCAAAAAGGTGATTTTAATACAAACTTCTTGGAAGAGAATCCAATTTTGGAAAAATAAGACGAAAAAGGTGTGATATGATGAGTGAAGAAACACGATTAAATGTAAGTGATGATGCTTCTTTAGGAGAGGTAGAGATTGCCCCCGAAGTAATAGAGGTTATTGCTGGCATTGCTGCCGCTGAAGTAGAGGGATTATATGCAATGAGGGGAAACTTCGCCTCAGGCGTAGCAGAACGTTTTGGTAAGCAAACACATAATAAAGGCGTTAAAGTTGAACTTACCGATACGGGCATTACTATCGATGTATATTGCATACTTTATTTCGGATCATCCATTCCTCAAGTCGCACAGAAGCTGCAAACAAATATCAGACAAACACTTAAAAATATGACACAGCTTGAGATTTCAGAAGTTAACATCCATGTAGTTGGAATAAATATGGATGAAAAAGTAGAATATTCAAACCATAGTGAGTAGTAGTTCAAACCAAGACCAGAGCAATATTCTTTTGCCCTGGTCTTTCCATATATGGCATTTTAGAGTAAAATCATGTTATTATGTGTGAGGAATCATTTAAAAGAATGAACAACCTCTAAAGGAGCTAGAACATGAAACGACGTGAAGCAAGAGAAAAAGCATTTCAATTTCTTTTTCAAATAGATATGAATGATCATGAATCAGTGATGGAAGCATATCTTGCTGAAAATAAAAATGATCATTTTCTAAGAGACTTAATTGAAGGGGTAACAAAAGAAAAAGCAGCGATTGATGAATGGATAAGTAAGCATCTCGAAAATTGGTCTTTAGAACGTTTACCAGCGGTGGAACGAACTGCTCTTAGACTCGCGACATTTGAAATAAAGTATATGGAAGATATTCCGGAAAATGTGACAATTAATGAAGCGGTTGAGATGGGAAATATTTTTGGTGATGAAAAATCCGGCAAGTTCATTAATGGTGTGTTATCCAAAATGATTAACCAAGGGGGAAGAATGAATGACAGCGGAAATTATTAGTGGGAAAGAAGTAGCAGCACAATATAAAAGTGAGTTAAAGAAAGAGGTTGAACAATTAAAAAAGAAAAAGCTTATACCGCATTTAACGGTTGTATTGGTTGGTAATAATCCAGCATCCCGTTCTTATGTAAGAGGGAAAGAAAAAGCAGCAGCTGAAGTAGGAATTGACTCTGATTTAATTGAACTTCCTGATTCAACTACGGAAAAAGAGTTATTAGATCTTCTTGATAAATTAAATCAGAATGAAGCCGTTCACGGCATTCTTGTACAGCTGCCGCTTCCGGAACAAATCAGTGAACAGAAAGTAATTGAAACAATCGATCCCAAAAAAGACGTTGATGGTTTTCATCCAATCAGTATTGGTAAGATGATGTCAGGAGAAGATACATTTTTACCTTGCACACCATACGGTATTATTGAATTAATTAAGTCAAAAGACATTGATATTACTGGGAAGCATGCAGTTGTCATCGGCAGAAGCAATATCGTTGGCAAACCGGTTGGTCAGCTGTTATTGAATGAAAATGCTACTGTTACATATTGTCATTCCAGAACTGAAAATCTTGAGAAGTTTACGCGTGATGCAGATATTTTAATTGTAGCCATTGGGAGAGAAAACTTTGTATCTGGTGCGCAGATTAAGCCAGGTGCTGTTGTAATTGATGTAGGCATTAATCGTACAAAAGAAGGGAAGCTGACAGGGGATGTCGCTTTTGAAAGTGCTGCCCAAAAAGCTGGATATATCACTCCTGTACCTGGGGGAGTTGGACCAATGACAATTACAATGCTGCTGGCAAACACGGTTAAAGCTGCTAAAGGGCTGACTTCTATTGAACGATAAATATTTAACTGTTACTGCATTAACGAGGTATATCAAGCGGAAAATCGATTTAGATAGTCATTTGCAGAATATCTGGTTAAAGGGGGAAATCTCAAACTTTAAGCATCATAGCCGCGGTCATATGTATTTAACGATTAAAGATGCGTATTCAAGAATTCAGGCTGTTATGTTTTCCGGTAATAATCGCCATTTAAAATTCATGCCAGAAAATGGAATGAATGTTTTTATTCGTGGAAATATTAGTGTTTATGAAGCGAATGGACAATATCAGCTTTATATAAATGAAATGGAGCCTGACGGATTGGGTGCATTGTATCTTGCCTACGAGCAGCTAAAGGAGAAATTGCTTAAACGGGGATATTTTAATCAGGAACGAAAAAAGACAATACCCTTATACCCCGAACGGATTGGTGTCGTTACTTCACCTACTGGGGCTGCTGTAAGAGACATCATTACGACAATTAAAAGACGGTATCCAATTGTTGAAATTGTTGTTATCCCCGTGCTTGTTCAAGGACCTAATGCAGCAGCGTCCATTGCAAATGCCATTCATCATGTAAATATAATTGGTGGCTTTGACACGCTGATAGTAGGACGAGGTGGGGGTTCTATTGAAGAATTATGGAGCTTTAACGAAGAAATAGTAGCAAATGCCATTTATTACTCTGAAATTCCAATCATCTCAGCGGTAGGACATGAAACAGACACGACAATTAGTGACTTTGTATCCGATTTACGCGCTCCAACACCTACTGGGGCTGCTGAGCTGGCCGTACCTTCTCAGCTTGAATTAAAGAATCAAATTATCCAATATAAACAAAGGTTATCCCGGGAAATGAGTCTTCAGCTTGACTTTTATAAACGCCAACTAAAAAGTTTAAATTCTTCCTATGCCTTCCGTTATCCCAAGGAACTGTTAAAACAAAAGGAACAGAATTTAGATAGTCAGCTGGAAAACCTTGAGCGGGAGATGAAACAAAAATTAAAAGAGAAAAAATTGGATTTTCAGGTAAGCTATAATCGACTGCAATTACAGCATCCCAATCAGCAAATAGAACAAGCATCGAAAGCTTTAAAAGAATTAACCCGAAACCATCAACTAATTATGTCGCAAATTGTCGAAACGAATCAGCTAAATGTAGCAAATCTGTTAGAAAAGTTAAGCTTAGTAAGTCCACTGGAAATTATGAAACGTGGGTTTGCATTACCTTATCGTGATTCTGGTGAATTGCTTAAATCTGTTCAAGAAGTAAAACAAAAAGATAAGATTACTTTAAAACTGAATGATGGAGATTTGCGTTGTCAGGTATTAACAATAAAGGAGAATTTAAATGAGTGAAAAAAATGAAAACCTATCATTTGAACAAGCGATGGGGAAGCTTGAAGAAATTGTGCAAAAGCTTGAAACTGGTGATGTTCCATTAGAAAAAGCGATTGATTATTATCAAGAGGGGATGTCGCTATCCAAGATTTGCAGTGATAAAATTATAAATGTTCAAGAAAAGATGACAAAAATAATGGATGAGCAGGGTGAAGTAACTTCATTTGAAATACAGGAGGAAGAATAGGTGCAGCAAGAGCTGAAAGATTATCTTATATTCTACAAAGAAATTATTGAAAAAGAAATTGCGGAACGATTAGGCAAATTAGATATTCCTGAAAACCTTAAAGAATCCATGCTTTATTCTATGCAAGCTGGCGGGAAAAGATTGCGGCCAATCCTTTTGATTGCCAGCTTTGAAGCATATGCGAAAAATGTAGAAAAAACAATTTCAGCAGCAATCGCGTTAGAGATGATTCATACATATTCATTAATTCATGACGATCTCCCAGCGATGGATGATGACGATTATCGTCGTGGCCATCTGACAAACCATAAGAAATTTGGAGAAGCAACAGCCATACTTGCAGGTGATGCGCTGCTTACAAACAGCTTTGAGCAAATCGCTGCGGATCCACTGCTTTCACCAATTGAGAAAGTTGAATTAATTACGAAGCTGTCACAGGCAAGTGGTTCATCTGGTATGGTCGCAGGGCAAATCCTTGATATGGAGGCCGAAAAACGTTGTGTTTCTTTAGAAGAGCTGGAAGAAATCCATAAACTGAAAACAGGTGAACTCTTAAGATTTTCAGTATATACTGGTGCATATTTAGCAAAGGCTTCAGAAGAGGAAATAAAACATTTAACTGAATTTGCCTTTTACCTGGGATTAATCTTCCAGGTACAGGATGATATTTTAGATATAATTGGTACCGAAGAAAAACTTGGTAAACCTGTAGGCAGTGATGAAGGAAATGAAAAAAGCACATATCCTAAGCTGCTGGGATTAGAAGGTGCAATAAATCAAAAGGAAATCTATGTGCAAAAAGCAAAACAGGCACTATTCAGAGCAAACGCAGCAAATTCAACACTTAAATTATTAGTTGATTACTTTAGTATGCGGGATCACTAATTTTTCTCCACCCACCTAAGATATACTGCATGGAATCGGATTGATATCAAATTTGATTTCGTGCAGTTTTGTTTTAGTCCTCCGCTTGTAAATTTTTAGAATCCAATGTATTTATTTTCACAGATGAGGAAATTGATGTATAATTAATCCGAAAAGATTATACAGTGTATCATGTAATTTTAAAGATAAGTTAATTGTAAAGGAATTAAAAAATGAATAAAAAACGCTTAGATGAATTATTAGTTGAAAGAGGGTTGGCGGAAAATACGGATAAAGCTAAAAGGCTGATTATGGCAGGTGTTGTTTTCTCAGAACAAAATCGATTAGACAAGCCTGGAGTAAAATTGGATGAGAAAATCCCTCTTCGTATTAAACAAAAAACGACAGCGTATGTCAGCCGGGGAGGCTTAAAGCTGGAAAAGGCGATTAAGCATTTTAATTTATCGCTGGAAAATAGAATTTTGATTGATATTGGTTCATCAACTGGCGGCTTTACAGACTGTGCCTTACAAAATGGCGCTAAATTAAGCTATGCTGTTGATGTTGGTTATAATCAGCTTGATTGGAAGCTAAGAAATGATAAACGAGTTATGGTAATGGAAAGAACAAACTTTCGCTATGTGACAAAGGATATGTTTAACCAAGGTACACCTTCATTTGCTTCCATTGATGTTTCTTTTATTTCACTAAAATTAATTTTTCCAGTTTTAAAAACATTGCTTACTGAAGATAATGATGTCGTAGCTTTAATCAAACCCCAATTTGAAGCAAAGAAAAACCAGGTTGGAGAAGGTGGTATTGTGCGTGAATACAGTATACATTTGGAAGTGCTTCAAGAAATTGTACAATTTGCTGAAAAGGAAGAATTTAACTTATTTGGTTTGACCTATTCACCAATAACTGGCGGTCATGGCAATATTGAATTTTTGGCGCATTTTAAATATAAAGGGGATAAAAGTAAAAAAACTCTTATTGATTTTCAAGAAGCTGTAATGAAAGCGCATAAGGAATTATTGCATGGAGGTGGCAAGGATGAGCAAAATTCAACGCCATATTAAAATTAGAGAATTAATAAACGGAAAAGAAATCCGCACCCAGGATGAATTGGTTGATGAGTTAAAGTCATTAGGATACAATGTCACGCAAGCAACCATATCAAGAGACATAAAAGAGCTTCATTTGGTGAAAGTGCCAACGTTATCTGGAGAGTATAAATATAGCTTGCCTGCTGATTTGAAATTTAACCCATACGAAAAGTTAAAAAGATTAATTGTTGATGCGTTTGTAAATATTGATCATGCAAATCATTTCATTATCTTGAAGACACTGCCAGGAAATGCCAATGCCATTGGTGTATTGATTGATAATCTGGAAGAGTGGGAAGAAATTATGGGAACAATCTGTGGAGATGATACATGTTTAATTATTTGCAGAACAGAAAAGGATGCTGTAGAAATTAAAAAAAGATTAATTAGTATGCTCTAACCCAGAATTTAAATAGAGGTGAATAATCATGCTAACAGAGTTATCCATTCAAAATTTTGCCATCATTGATCAAGTTTCAATTACATTTGATGAAGGCTTGACTGTTCTCTCTGGTGAAACGGGTGCAGGAAAATCAATTATTATAGATGCTATCCAGCTTTTAGCCGGTGGGCGGGGGTCGGTCGAATTTGTACGCCATAAAGCGAGGAAGGCAGAGATTGAAGGATTATTTAGTATTGAAACAAAGGACCATCCAATTTATGAGGTTGGTCAACAATTCGGTATTGATATTGCAGATGAACAAATCGTTCTACAGCGAACCATTACAAAGAGCGGGAAAAGTATCTGCCGGGTAAACAGTAAACTGGTCACGCTTGCGATTTTGCGTGAATTTGGCAAAACATTAATTGATATACATAGTCAGCATGAAACCCAGTCACTTATGGATGCTGATAATCATATTCACCTTCTGGATCTATATGATAATGAACGGATTAAGCAGACGAAGGAAGAATATCGCTATTTATATGATAAACTGACTCGATTAAAGAAAAAATACCGTCATTTAAATGAGAATGAACAAGAAACAGCACATCGCCAGGATCTTTTAGAATTTCAATTAAAAGAACTCGAACAAGCAAATCTTCAGCCGGAAGAAGATAATGCACTGGAAAAGGAAAGAAATGCTCTTGCTAACTATGAACGCATCTATACTGCACTGCAAGACGCATATAATGCGCTCTATGGTGAAGGGAAAGGCTTGGAATGGCTGAACCAGGCAATGACAGCTTTAGGGGATAACGGAAAGATCGATTCTTTCATTGACCAAAAGTCGGAAGAAATTGCAAATCATTATTATTCTTTAGAAAATCTGGTATTTGAATTCCGCAATCAGATTGACTCGCTGCAATATGATCCTGAGCGTCTGAATGATATAGAAAATCGCTTAAATGAACTGAACCGCTTAAAGAAGAAATATGGTTCAACGGTTAAAGAAATGATTTCATACATGGCAAAAATTGAAGAAGAGCTTGAGGAGCTTACAAACAAAGACTTTCATTTAACCGTTCTTGTTGAGGAAATTGAAGAGCTTGAAAAAGATGCAATGCTTGAAGCAAAACAACTTCATGACTTAAGAAAACAAGCTGCTGCTTTATTAACGAAAGAAATTCACAAAGAATTAAAAAGCTTATACCTTGAAAAAGCTGCCTTTTCTATTTCCTTTGATAATGAGACAAATCTGCATCCAAGGCTTCATAAAGATGGATATGATGTGATTCGTTTTATGATCTCTACAAATCCAGGTGAACCATTGAAAGAACTTACAAAGGTGGCTTCTGGTGGTGAGCTTTCAAGAATGATGCTTGTTCTAAAGAAAATATTTGCAAAACACCAGGGAGTTACAAGTGTAATCTTTGATGAAGTAGATACGGGTGTTAGTGGAAGGGTAGCGCAAGCGATAGCCGAAAAAATATATGAAATTTCAAATGCATCTCAGGTATTATGTATCACCCACTTGCCTCAGGTAGCTGCGATGGCGGATACACATAAGCTGATTGAAAAACTTGAAAAAGACAATCGAACCGCTGCAAAAGTTATTGAATTAACAGCAAAACAACAAATAGAAGAACTAAGCCGCATAATTACCGGAACCGAGTTAACTGAAACAGCCAAAGAACATGCAAAGGAAATGCTTGATTTAGCAACTCAATTTAAATCAAAAAAATAAAAAGAACGAGGAATAATATTGACCAAAAGCCAGAAGCTAATATTGTTACTGGCTTTTTTATTATGCATAATTTTTTCATTCATTTAATATCAGCTTTTACATAATTGTGTGCAATTATTCAAGGAAAACATAAGCAAAACACTAATGAATCACCAGTTTAAAAATTGTGGTCTCCGGTCAAATTAAAGGTACAGAAATAATTTAGGTATGGGTGAGATACGAGGAGTGGTTAATTGATATGATAAAAACAATAAGAGGACGGCTGTTTTTTTGTTTATTTATAATGATTAGCTTCACGTGTTTATTACTCTTTATACCCAATAATCAACCATCAGCAACGGAAAACGCACAATCAGTAATGAATTCAACTGAAAAAGAGGCGAATTCCAAATCTAATGTAATCCCCTTTAACCGCAGACAAACAGTAAATGTTTCGAATTCGAATTTCAAAACTTTACTTAAAGATGAAATTAAAATTGTTCCAGGTGGACAATCCATCGGAGTACAATTACAGACCTTAGGAGTCTTAGTTGTTGGACATCACATGGTTCAAGGAAAAACTGGAACGATATCTCCAGGCGAAGAAGCGAAGGTGCATATAGGTGATATGATCGTCGAAATTAATGGCAAGCCTATAAAAGCTTTAACAGAAATAAAGCCTTATGTTAATGAAGCTGGAAAAAATAATGAAGAATTAAAAGTAAAACTAAAGCGTGGAAAAGAAACGGTCGAAACATTGTTAAATCCAATTTTTGATGAGGCGGAACAGGAATATAAAATAGGGCTGTATATTCGAGACTCAGCTGCAGGGATTGGCACAATGACTTTTTATGATCCAGAAAGCAAACGTTATGGTGCGCTAGGTCATGTTATTGCGGATATAAATACGAAAAAGCCAATTGATATGATGACAGGTTCCATTGTTCGCTCCTCTGTCTTGCATATTGAAAAAGCTAATAACGGAACACCTGGGGAAAAGCAAGCTAAATTTTCTGCGGAAAGAAATAAATTAGGCAGTATTATAAAAAATACGCCACACGGCATATTTGGGATACTTGATACAAATATTAGTAATGGAAAATATGATAAACCAATGGAAATTACACGATCAGATGAGGTAAAGGAAGGACCAGCGAAGATATTAACTGTTGTGGACAAAGAGAAGGTAGAAGAATTTGATGTTGAAATTGTGAGTTCCACAACCCAGGATAAACCAGATGTAAAAGGAATGGTTCTAAAAATAACCGATCCAGAATTACTTGAAAAAACCGGCGGTATTGTACAAGGAATGAGTGGAAGTCCAATTATTCAAGACGGAAAAATTATTGGTGCAGTGACACATGTATTTGTTAATGATCCAACTTCCGGTTATGGAGTCCATATCGAATGGATGCTGCGCGACGCAGGAATTAATTTACAACAAACAGAAAAATATGCACAGTGATTGGGAGCTTGTTATGGATAAATCATCCATAGCGAGCTTTTTTGTAGAAATTAAGTGAAAATAATCGAATAATGACTAAAAAGTAGAAAGATAAAGAAATATACAAACTTTTAAAAATAAAAGAAGGATTATTATTACTTTTGTTGAATATGTAGAATATGTAAAAAGATTTGAGACAACCTAAAGGGAGGATAAGAAGTGGAGAGTATTTCAGTTTGTTTAGTCGATGATAACCAAGAATTAATGACATTAATGGAGGATTATTTTGAGGATCAGGAGGATATTGAAGTAATTGGCACAGCATCAAATGGAAAAGACTGTATAGAAATGCTGGATGTACTTGAACCAGATATACTTATTCTTGATATTATTATGCCTCATATTGATGGTATTGCTGTGTTAAGCCAGTTAAGAACAATGGAATTAAAAAAACGTCCACAAGTTATTATGCTTACTGCATTCGGCCAGGAAGAAGTAATGAAAAAAGCAGCAGAGTATGGAGCATCATACTTTATTTTAAAGCCATTTGAT
>DAMDKS010000001.1:132082-265021 GCA_032085455.1 Oceanobacillus sp. | reverse complement strand
TGATTGTAAAAGTCGGGAGGGGACTGATTGGAAGTGTAGTTAATTCCTTGGGTCAGCCGCTTGACGGCACTTCACTGCCGAAAGGACTGATGAGCTATCGAACGGAACAGGCCCCGCCAAATCCGCTGGAACGGCCGCCAATTCATGAGGCAAATCAGGTTGGTGTGAAAGTGATTGATTCTCTGCTTACTATGGGGAAGGGGCAAAGGGTTGGAATCTTTGCTGGAAGCGGGGTAGGAAAGAGTACACTGCTGGGAATGATTGCCCGTAATAGTAGTGCAGATATAAATATTATTGCCCTAATAGGAGAGCGTGGACGTGAAGTCCGTGAGTTTATTGAAAAGGATTTGGGACCAGAAGGATTAAAAAAGTCAATTGTAGTTGTTGCAACTTCAGATCAGCCTGCTTTAATGCGAATAAAAGGAGCATACACAGCTACTGCAATCAGTGAATATTTTCGCGACCTGGGCTTTCAGGTGAATCTAATGATGGACTCGGTGACAAGGGTAGCGATGGCACAGCGAGAGGTCGGGCTAGCGGTAGGAGAGCCACCGACAACAAAGGGATTTACACCCTCCGTGTTTTCTGTACTGCCAAAGCTTTTGGAAAGAACAGGGGCAAATGCAAGTGGCGCAATTACTGCTTTTTACACTGTTTTAGTTGATGGCGATGATATGAATGAGCCGATTGCAGACGCTGTTCGCGGGATTCTTGATGGGCATTTCGTAATGGACCGAAAGCTTGCTGAGCGAGGCCAATATCCAGCGATAAACGTATTGAAATCAATTAGTCGTGTGATGAGTCAGGTTGCTGCACCTGAGCACAAGAGTATTGCAGCAGAAATACGTTCTCTTATGGCTATTTATGAAGAAAATAGTGAGTTAATCAATATCGGAGCATATAAAAAAGGAACGAATATGGAAATTGATCGGGCAATTACATTTTACCCAATTATTCAGCGCTTTTTAAAGCAAGATGTATATGATTATAAAACACTTGATGAATCAATTGAGATGATGAGCAGTTTACTGATGGAGGAGTTAAATAATGGCTGAAACAGTGTCACTAATAAAAGTTTTGAATGTTAGAGAAAACGAAAAGAAAGTTGCGCAAAAAGCTTATCTTAAATCTCAGGATGCCTTCGAGGAAATTGCTACAAAACTGTATAAAGTTTTAAAAAAGAAGGAACAGGCTGAAGCATCTTATGATAACTATATTCAAACTTCTACTTCTTTAGAAAGAATTAAGGAACAGATTGCTTATATTGAAAAGCTGAATACGCAAATTGTACATCTGCAAAGAGAAGTTCAATTTGCACGCGAACAAATGGATAAAAAACAAGTTGTTTTAAATGAAGCATACATAGAAGTAAAAAAATTTGAAAGTATTATAGAAAATCGTCAAAAAAGTGATGCAGAAAGAACGGAAAGAATGGAAAAGTCATTTATGGATGAAATTTCTATCAACCAATATTTAAGTCATAAAAACAGGTGAAATAAATGGCAAAAATGGAGCAAAAAGAAAAAAAGAAAATGAATCCACTGCTTTGGACTTTATTCGCAATCATTATTCCGTTAATTATTGTTATTGTAATCATTAGTATTATTTTAGGGATAGCGGGCTTTAATATCATTGATTGGACAAAGGAAAAAGGCAGTGAAATTCCTATTGTTTCTCATTTTATTTCTACGGAAGAAGAGCGGGATGCTGCTCAAGAAATAGAAAGAATAACGACAGCACTTAAAAACAGGGATGAAGAAATCGAACAATTGAATCTTCAAATAGATGATTTAGAAGCCAATATTACAGATTTAGAACAAGAAATATTGCGAAAGGAGCAGATCATCGATTCATCTGAACAAGTGAATGCGGTGCAAGAAGCGACAGAACCAGAATCAGACGATCGAATGAAACAAATTGCAAAGACTTATCAAGAAATGAAAAGCGCAAAAGCAGCTGCTATTTTGGAGTTAATGGAACAAGATGAAGTAATTATCATTCTTCAAGAACTTCCAAATGATGTCCGTGGAAATATCTTGCAGGCAATGGATGCAGAATTTGCTGCAGCTATTACTAAATTACTAATGAATGAGGAATAGGGCGTTCAAATAATGGACTTTTTGAACAACCTCTTTTAGAAAGTTGCCCATTGAAGGGAGGTGAAATGAATGAATACAAATGCGATTGCAATGTTTTTGATGCCTAACATGCAAGAGATAAAAACAAATGATGGTCAAAAGCAATCCGTTCCCGCAATGGACGCTGAGAAACCGATTTCCTTTGAGAATTTGCTTAATAAAATAGTAGAAAAGTCGAAGCCTGAAACTGATTTTATAGCTGATAAGTCTACAAGTATTGAAGCAATCAATGAAGAGGAGATAAAGGATGAGCTTTCAGGAATGGATCCTGCTAGATTAGAGAAAATCCTGTGCTTTATAAAAAAATTTCAGGAGCTCGATGAGGAAGAATTATTACAGCTTGAACAAATGATAGCTCTTCTTCAGGAATTACAGGAACGTGGAGAAGAAGACATTGTGCCAGTTCTTGATCTGGCATCCAGTAATTTTCTCGAAGCGATACAGATCAAACAAAGGCAAATGGATTTAGCTATAGAGTCTGGCGCTGATACAGAAAAATTTGAGATTATTCCTTTTGATCAGCTGATTGCTGAAAAAAGAATTCCTGAGATACAGATGCCAGTGAAATCCGCTGATCATAAGGAATTACAGAAACAGGCAGAACAGGTTTATGCGAAGGCAGAGCTGCTTCTAAAACAAGTTGAGGAAAAAGCGGATATGACAAGAATAGCTCCTAAGATTCTCGAACTGTTAAATGACTGGCAAAAAATATCGCAGGCTGGTCGCGGGAAAACGGAACTATTCACAAGCTTAAGTACTGATAATAAACCGCTATTAAATGTCTGGAAAGAGCTTGTTCAGACCTTTCAAAATCGGACTGGAATGATTCAGCACAATATGTATCAAATGGATGCCAAAATAGCGACTGCAGATATTGCTCGTTGGCTATCGCATGCAATGGAAGCTGAGCTGCAGTCTCAAACTGAAAAAATGACAACTCTGCTGGCAACACCATCAACAATGCCGATATCTAAGGTAGAGCAATTTGTTATTTACTTGAATCAAACACAAAGTAATGTGCCGCCAGATAAGCAATTAATGGAGCAATTCCAAAAAATAATGGATACGAATCGCATAACGAATCTGCAACATAACCGTGGCAATTTTGCAATTACACTAAAGCCCGCTAATCTTGGTGAAATGCTTGTTAAATTCACACAGGTTGACGGAGAAATACTTGTAAAGATTCTTGTAACCTCTGATGCAGCTAAGGAAATGCTCAAAGGAAATATCCAGCAGCTGCGTAATATGTTCTCGCCACATCAAGTGGTAATTGAGAAACAAGAGACAGTAATTCCGCAAAATCAAGCTGCACAAAATGAACAAAGTAATAGAGAGCAGCATGAACAAAGAGAAGAACAAAAGCATGCTAAAAGTCAGCAAAATCAAGCAGAAAACGAATCCTTTTCCAGCATATTTGACGATTTAGTGCTCAATGAGAAAGTGTAGGTGAAAAAAATGAATGGAATCGATCCATCCTTATACTTATCCAATCAGCCAAAGACAAGGGAACCAAGTCCTGAATTGGATAAACAAGGATTTTTGAAAATTTTAATGACACAATTACAAAATCAGGATCCGACAGATCCATTAGATAGTAAGGAAATGGTTGCACAGATGACGCAGCTTTCATCATTAGAGCAGATGATGAATATGACTCAATCCATTGAAATGCTTGTACAAAGTCAGCTCGTTTCTCCTGTCATCGAATATAGTCATATGATTGGCAAAACCGTATCTTATGAAAAGGTAGACAGTGAAACCGGGAAATCGGATGGAATCGAAAAAAGTAAAGTTGTAGCAGTAACGCAAAATGATGGCTGGGCAATATTAGAGCTTGAAAATGGGGAAAAGGTTTATGCGGATGCTGTTATTGAAGTAAGTACTGGGAAGGAACCAGATACAGATAAAGAGACTGAAAAATAGGGGATGTGAATTGTAATGGACCACCGGATACATCAAGTGCCAAAGCATGCATTACAATTTCCGAATACGGTTCAGCCGAAGCAAAAGCAGCCGAAAACAAATTTCAATGATATTCTGGCAGAGGAAAGCAAGCTTAAAATAAGCAAGCATGCATCGAGCCGATTAAAAGAAAGAAATATTGAAATTACCGATCAGCTTTGGCAAACGATTGGAGAAAAAGTGCAGGAAGCCAGGCACAAGGGAGTCACGGATTCATTAGTTGTATTAAACGAGACTGCATTGCTTGTCAGTGCAAAAAACAATACAGTGGTAACGGCTCTGGATAGAAAAGAATCAACAGATCGAATCTTTACAAATATTAATGGAACCATCTTAATCGAGGAATAGGCTGGACCCAGTTTTAGGGAGGCCAATAAGCTATTGATTGACGGAAATAGCTTAGATAAAACAATTAAAGGAGAAATGAAAATGTTACGTTCAATGTATTCAGGAATTTCTGGAATGAATAATTTCCAAACAAAATTAGATGTGATTGGTAATAATATTGCTAACGTTAATACACCCGGATTTAAAAAGGGAAGAGTTACTTTTCAAGATATGATGGCACAAACAACAACTGCAGCACAAGGAGCAACAGCTAATAGGGGAGGGATTAATGCCTCACAGGTTGGACTTGGCTCACAAATAGGTTCGATTGATAATATTCATACACAAGGTTTTCGGCAAACTACAAATAATCCGTTAGATATTACTATCGAAGGAGATGGAATGTTTATCTTACAAAGTGGAGACGGGGAAACATTTTATACTCGTTCTGGTAATTTTTATTTGGATGAAGAAGGGTATATCGTAAATGCTGATGGGTTTTATTTACAAGGTTCGGATGGAAGAATAAGGATTGATGCAGACGTACAAAGCTTTAACATCCAATCTGATGGGACTGTAAACTTTGTTGATAAAGATGGTGAAAGCGATATTGCTGGTCAAATAGTACTTGCAAACTTCCCAAATCCAGCAGGTCTAGAATTAGTGGGTGGAAATCTATACATCAATTCACCAAACGCAGGAGCTGAAAACCGTGGGATTCCAGATAGTGAAGGGCGCGGCTCCCTAGTCAGTAACTCTCTCGAAATGTCTAATGTGGATCTTTCAGAAGAATTTACAGAAATGATTACTGCACAACGCGGTTTTCAGGCGAATACAAGAATTATTACGACTTCAGATGAAATCTTACAGGAATTAGTTAATTTAAAACGATAATGAGGGGGTGGGGAGTGCCAGCTGACCTGGCACTCCTGCCAATTATATGATTCAGTTAAATAAATTGAACGGCGATACATTCACATTGAATGCAATATTGATAGAGCAGGTAGAGGCACTGCCAGATACTACAATTACACTTATTAATGGAAAAAAAGTGCTTGCTAAGAACTCATGTGAAGAAGTAATCCGTTTAACGGCAATGTTTTACAAACAAGTTGGCCTGCAGCAAGTATATAAACAAGTAGGTGAGAATAATGAGTAAGCCAGTAAAAATCATGATTACTTCATTTGCAATCCTGCTGATTGCTTCCATAGCAGCAATTGTTGTTTTACTGAATGTAGTAAATGCAGATGACGAAGAAAAGGAATTAACGATTGAGGAAGTTGTAAAGTATTCCTATCAAACGCCTGAAGTTACTACAGATTTAGAGGATGGTACATATGTTAGGATCCAATTTCAGATTATTACAGATGGTAAGGCTGCCTATGAAGAAATCAGTCAGCGGGACTTTCAATTAGTAAATATATTAATTAAGGAATTAGCGATTATGAATGAAGAAGATTTTAAATCCGGATTAAGTGAGCTTGAAGAAGTAATTAAAACAAAGCTGAATGATGTAATGACAGAAGGTCAAATTACTGACGTTTACACGATAGATAAAATTTTGCAATAGAAATTGTACTCCGGTATGGAGGTGAGAAGTATAAATGGATGAAATTCTTTCACAGAATGAAATAGATGTTTTACTCTCTGCAATCACTTCTGGTGAAATGGATGCAGAGGAATTAAAAAAAGAAGAAGAAGAAAAAAAGGTTCGCGTTTATGATTTTAAACGAGCATTGCGCTTTTCCAAAGACCAAATCAGAAGTATATCAAGAATTCATGAGAATTATGCCAGAATGCTGACAACGTTTCTTTCATCGCAGTTACGGACTTATGTACATATCTCAGTTACATCTGTTGATCAAGTTCCTTTTGAAGAGTTTATCCGATCCATTCCATCTTTAACGGTATTGAATATTTATAGTATGGCACCTTTAAAAGGGAACTTAATAATGGAGATCAATCCAAATATCGCGTATGCATTACTTGATCGAATTCTTGGAGGCAGAGGAGCTGCAGTAACAAAAACGGATAATTTAACTGAAATAGAAGAGCTGTTACTAAAGCAAATCTTCGAAAAAGCAAGTTTTAATTTGAAAGAGTCTTGGGCTTCCCTTGTTGATATAGAACCTGTACTAGAAGAGTTTGAGGAAAATCCCCAATTTATCCAAATGGTAGCACCAAATGATACAGTTATCATCGTATCCATGTCTGCAGAAATTGGTGAATCGACGGGAATGATTAATCTTTGTATCCCGCATACATTACTTGAGCCAATCATTCCTAAATTATCTGCTCATTATTGGATGGAAAATGCTGCAGAAGAGCGTGATGAAGCCTCCTATGCTAAGCTTACAGACAGTCTTCAATCAGCTGAAGTCAATGTAACTGCAATATTAGGAGGAACAGAAATCGCAATTAACGAGTTTTTGAGATTGGGTACAAATGACATTCTTGCTTTAAATCAATCAATTGATGCGCCGCTACAGCTTCATATAAATGAAGAAACTAAATTTTATGTGCAGCCTGGTGAATACAAGAAGAAAAGAGCTGTACAAGTTCTAGAAGAAATTATAAAGGGGGAAGGCGCCAATGAATGATGGAATGCTATCTCAAGATGAAATAGATGCGTTATTAAAAGTAAGTCCAAATGAAGATAAGAATGCGGAGACAATGAACAGTGAGAATCAAGCGGAATCACTAACAGATATTGAAATTGATACAATTGGTGAAATTGGTAATATTTCTTTTGGGAGCTCGGCCACAACCTTATCAATGCTGTTAAATCAGAAGGTGGAAATAACCACACCGGCCGTTAGTATCATTAAGCAGGAAAATATAAAAGATGAGTTTACTTTTCAGCCTGTTAGCATTCAAGTTGATTATACGCAAGGCTTCTCTGGAAGAAATGTATTTGTAATAAAGGCAGAGGATGCGGCGATCATTGCTGATATCATGCTTGGCGGCGATGGCACAAATCCTGATGAAGCACTGCCAGAGATTTATTTAAGTGCTGTTCAAGAAGCAATGAATCAAATGATGGGGACTGCTGCTACCAGCATGTCAACCATATTTAATAAAAAAGTAGATATCACGCCGCCGTCCATTATTGAAGGTTCCATCGAAAAAGAAGCGAAAGAGATATTTAATGAAGCAATTTATGTCAAAGTATTCTTTCGGCTAATTGTCGGCGATCTTATTGATTCCAATATGATGCAGTTAATTCCTTTAAGCTTTGCGAAACAACTGGTCAGCGATTTATTAAAGAGTGATTCGGAAGCAGCGGCTGCTGTCGAGGCGCCAGTGCTTGAACGAAAATTAGAAGAGGCTGCATTAAATAACCATAAGGAACAATCGCAGGTAAACGATGAAAAAGCTCCAGCACGGGAAAATAAGGCAATAAGCAGTCCAGCTAATGAACCTGGAGGACAAAGGGAAGCCCAATATTTAGGAAATAATTTTGATTCCCAGCATGCTTCAATAGAGAAAGCATCTTTTTCTAACTTTGAACAACCAGCATTATCAACAAATAATCAGCGTAATTTAGATATGCTGTTAGATATACCGCTTAAAGTGACCGTTGAACTGGGACGGACAAAAAAAACGATTAAGGATATTCTTGATCTATCTGCTGGTTCCATTGTAGAGCTGGATAAATTAGCGGGTGAACCAGTCGATATACTTGTAAATGGCAAACTAATTGCCGAAGGTGAAGTCATTGTTATTGATGAGAATTTTGGTGTTCGTGTAACAGATATTATCAGTCAGTCTGATCGCTTAATGAAGCTTAAATAAACATGTTTTAGGAGGAAGTAAAATGTCTAAAAGAGTACTTATAGTAGATGATGCCGCATTTATGCGAATGATGGTCAAAGATATACTTACAAAAAATGGATATGAGGTAGTTGGTGAAGCGCAGGACGGGGCACAAGCCTTAGAAAAATATAAAGAACTTGAGCCAGATTTAATTACAATGGATATTACGATGCCGGAAATGGATGGTATTACTGCCTTAAAAGAGATTAGAAAAATAAATCCGGATGCGATTGTGATTATGTGTTCAGCGATGGGTCAACAAGCAATGGTAATCGATGCAATTCAAGCGGGAGCAAAGGATTTTATCGTCAAACCGTTTCAAGCAGATCGTGTACTGGAAGCCATTCAAAAGGCATTAAGCTAAAGAGTGGATGGGTATGAAAGCAATCATAAGATATTTCGGCATTGTGATGATTGGACTCATTTTTTTCCTTCGATTAGGTGTGATGTCTTACGCTGAAACAGAATATGTTGATGACTGTATAGAAAATCCGCAAAACTGTGAAGAACCAGTGGAAGAAAAACCAGAACAAAATAAGGAAGAAAATCAGCTGCTGGCTGAGGATACAGAGAGTGGTTCGCTTTTTTTTGAAATCGTAAAGTTTTTCTTTGCCCTATTACTGGTCCTAGCATTAATCTATCTCTTTCTCTATTTTTTAAAACGAAGAAATAAACTGGGCACGCGGATTCAGGCTTTAGAAAACCTTGGAGGGATCACTGTTGGTCAGAATAAATCTGTTCAACTCGTCCGCTTGGGGGATTATTTATATTTAATTGGTGTCGGCGAAGAAATAACCTTGCTTCAGAAAATAGAGGATCGTGCTTTAATTGAAGAAATTATGAAAGAAAAAGCCGCGCAAGCAGCAGAGTTTTCTGCGAGTTCTTTATTGACCAGCTTGAAGCAGAAGAAAAGCGATCAAACGAGTGAGAAAAATACGAATGATTTTAAAAAAATGTTTCATCGTGAGTTAAGCAGCTTACAGCAAAATAGAAAAAATATAATTGATAAACACAAGGAAGATAATCATGAATGAATTTATTGAGATTTTCTCTAGCTCGGATCCGACAAGTATATCTACTTCTGTAAAGCTGCTGCTCTTATTAACGGTATTTTCATTAGCTCCAGGTATTTTAATACTAATGACCAGCTTTACAAGAATTGTCATTGTTCTTTCCTTTGTTCGAACATCACTGGCAACCCAGCAGATGCCACCAAACCAAGTGCTTGTTGGTCTGGCTTTGTTTTTAACATTTTTTATCATGGCTCCAACCTTTCAGCAGGTATATGATGAAGCGTTGGAACCGTTATTTGCTGAAGAGGTGACACTAGATGAAGCATATGAGAGTGCCAGTGTGCCGATGAAGGAATTTATGGCAAAGCATACGAGGCAAAAGGATCTTGCTTTGTTTATGAATTATTCTGGAGCGGAACGACCAGAAACAATTCAGGATATTCCATTGATGACATTGATTCCTGCTTTTGCTATCAGTGAACTTAAAACAGCTTTTCAAATGGGGTTTATGATTTTTATCCCTTTTCTAGTAATTGATATGGCTGTTGCAAGTGTATTAATGTCTATGGGAATGATGATGCTTCCGCCTGTGATGATATCTTTGCCTTTTAAGATTTTACTCTTTGTGCTTGTGGATGGCTGGTATCTAATTACACATTCGTTATTAAATGGATTCTAAATTAATGTATTTCTTGAAGGAGGATGTTGCTAATGAGCAGCGAATTTGTCTTAGCCTTGGCTGAGCGAGGTATCTATACAATTTTACTCATCACGGGCCCATTACTTATGCTCGCACTTGGTGTCGGACTGCTGGTTAGTATTTTTCAGGCAACTACACAAATTCAAGAGCAGACGTTAGCATTTATCCCTAAGATTGTAGCTGTTTTAATCGGGTTGATTGTCTTTGGTCCATGGATGTTAAACACGATTATTGAATTTGCAGCAGACATATTCCAAAACTTAAATCGATTTGTAGGGTAAGCGATGCTGGAATATATTAATTTAAACAGTTTACCCGTATTCTTACTCGTTTTTGCTCGTGTTTTATCTTTCTTAGTTGTGATGCCTTTATTCTCTTATCGGACAATTCCAATGCCTTTTAAAGTCGGTTTTAGTTTTTTCTTGGCATTTATTATGTTTTATACTGTTGATGCTTCGCCAATTGCTTTCGACGCGATGTATCTTTTCTTGATTATTAAAGAAGTACTTGTTGGTTTGTTGATTGGTTTGTTCGCCTTTATTATCGTGTCTGTATTGCAGGTTGCTGGCGGATTTGTAGATTTTCAAATGGGCTTTGCGATTGCCAACGTAATGGATCCGCAGACAGGAGCACAGAGTCCGCTTACAGGACAGTATTTTTATATCATTGCTTTATTATTTTTGCTTTCTGTAAATGGACACCATTTAATTATCGATGGGATTTTTAATAGCTATAATTTTATTCCAATAGAAACGTTTATTCCTTTTGGAAATCAATCTATAGCAAACTTGATTATCGATACATTTAATTATATGTTCATTATCGCCTTTCAAATGGCAATCCCTATTGTGGGCACCTTGTTTCTCGTAGATATTGCTTTAGGTATTATAGCGCGGACAGTTCCGCAATTAAATGTATTTGTTGTAGGACTGCCTTTAAAAATATTGGTAAGCTTCTTTGCAATCTTAATTTTCCTTGCTTTCTATATCACAGTTGTTGAAAATCTTTTTCATTTCATGTTTCGGGCAATGCGGCAATTAATGCAATTATTCGGGGGTGCTTAGCTTGCAATTGAAAATGGACTTGCAATTTTTTGCGGGTGAAAAAACGGAAAAAGCAACTCCGAAGAAGCGTCAGGATGAACGGAAAAAAGGGAAAGTTTCAAAGAGTCAGGATATCAATACTGCAATTCTTTTAATCTTTTGCTTTGTAGCATTATTTGTATTCGGCGGGTTCATGTTAGATACAATGCTTATGCTGTTCATTGATGCATTTACAATGTTTATTCATTGGGATGTTACTGCCAAGTCGGTACAGCGTGTGTTTAACGGTGCTGCGATTGAAGCGGCAAAGATGCTCGCCCCAATCATGCTTATTGCTATAATTGCCGGATTTGGCTCTAATTTAATGCAAATTGGTTTTTTATTTACCACAGAGTCATTAAAGTTTGACTTAAAAAGAATTGATCCAATCCAAGGTGCAAAACGAATATTTTCCATGAGAGCAGTTGTGGAATTACTAAAATCCTTTTTGAAGATAACATTTATTGGTGGAATTACCTTTTCCATTATTTGGGCATACCGAGACGATGTACTTATGCTTGCTTTCACAGATGCGGAGAGCGCTTTGGCTTTGTTTGGCAGAGTAGCTGTGATTATGGGGCTTTCTGCAACGGCAGCTCTATTTTTCCTGGCTATTCTTGACTATTTATATCAACGCTTTGATTTTGAGAAGAATATGCGTATGTCGAAGCAGGATATAAAAGATGAGTATAAAAACATGGAAGGCGATCCATTTATTAAGTCAAAGATTAAAGAAAAACAGCGAATGATGGCGACAAGAAGAATGATGGCAGAAGTCCCGCAAGCGGATGTGGTAATAACAAACCCGACACACTTTGCCATTGCTTTAAAATATAGTGAGGAAAAAGCAAGTGCTCCTTATGTCATTGCCAAGGGTGCCGATCAGACTGCATTAAAAATACGTGAAATTGCTGAAAAGCATAATATAGCAACAGTTGAAGATAAACCGCTTGCTCGTTCGCTTTATGCAGCAGTTGATATTGGCCAGGAAATACCAGAGGATTTTTATCAGGCGGTAGCAGAAATTTTAGCATATATTTATCGAATCGAGAAAAAAGCATAGGGATAAAGTTTTAGCAACCTTACTACTTGAACAACATTTAGCAATGAGGAGAGACCTTTAATGAAAACACGCGATTTATCAGTACTTATAGCGGTAATTTTAATAATCTTAATGTTAGTTATTCCGCTCCCCGGGGGAATATTAAGTGTACTCATTCTTGTTAATATCATCATTTCATTAATGGTTATTCTTGTTGCAATGAATACGACAGAAGTTCTCCAGTTTTCTGTATTCCCGACGCTGCTCTTATTAATTACTTTGTTTCGCTTAGCGTTAAATGTTTCAACAACGAGAGCGATTTTGTCAGAGGGAGATGCAGGCGGTGTTGTCGAAACGTTTGGTTCTTTTGTTATTGGTGATAACCCGCTTGTCGGATTTGTCGTCTTTATTATATTAGTAATTATCAACTTTCTGGTTATTACAAAAGGTTCAGAACGTGTTTCAGAGGTTGCTGCTCGTTTTTCACTTGACTCGATGCCTGGTAAACAAATGAGTGTTGATGCTGATTTGAATGCCGGTCTCATTACGGAACAGGAATCGCGGGAACGCAGAAAGAAGATTGAAAAGGAAGCAGACTTTCATGGTTCGATGGATGGTGCGAGTAAATTTGTTAAAGGAGACGCAATTGCGGGTATAATTATTGTACTTATAAATATTGTCTTTGGAATTATCATTGGTATGGTACAAATGGGACTTTCCATAAATGAATCAGTAGAATTATTTACACGATTAACAGTTGGAGATGGACTTGTGAGTCAGATTCCTGCATTACTGATGTCAACTGCTACAGGGATAGTTGTTACTCGTTCCAGTGATGGAAATAATTTGGGAACAGATGTGATGAATCAACTTTCGCAATATCCGAAGCTATTATATGTTGCAGCAGGAGCAATCTTCCTCTTAGGATTTACTCCAATCAATTTCTTGCTGACCAGCTTACTTGCTGCTTTGCTTGTCTTTACAGCTTATATGCTGCAAAGGAAACCAGACAAGTCGGAATTACCAGAAGAAGAGGAAATTGATGAGGCAGAAAGTGCCACAATGCGGGCTCCGGAAAATGTTGTTAATTTAATCAATATGGATCCGATTGAATTTGAATTTGGTTATGCACTTATCCCTTTAGCTGATGCAAATCAAGGAGGGGATTTATTAGAACGAGTAATTATGATTCGACGTCAGCTCGCAATCGAACTTGGAATAGTAATACCAGTAGTGCGGATTCGTGACAATATTCAATTAAATCCAAATGAATATCGTCTAAAAATTAAAGGAAATGAAGTAGCCACCGGAGAATTGATGTTGGATCATTATTTAGCGATGGGACCAGATATAGAAGACGATATTGAAGGAATATCTACACAGGAACCAGCATTTGGTCTGCCGGCCAAATGGATTACAGAAGAGGTTAAGGATGAAGCTGAATTGTCGGGTTATACCGTTGTAGACCCACCATCTGTCGTTTCTACGCATATTACAGAATTAATTAAACAACAAGCACATACGTTACTTGGACGACAGGAAACAAAACAATTAATTGATCATTTAAAGGAAAGCAATCCAATTCTTGTAGAAGAGGTTACACCAGAACCATTAGCTATTGGCGATGTACAGAAAGTGCTGGCGAAACTACTTCGTGAGAATATTTCCATCCGCAATCTGCCAGTTATTTTTGAAACACTAGCAGACTTTGCAAAAATGACAAACGATACAGAGCTCTTAGCGGAATATGTCAGACAATCATTGTCGGCACAAATTACTAAGCAATATGCAGCAACTGATTTAACATTAAAAGTGATTACGGTGTCTGGAAGAGTGGAGAAATTAATTGCGGATCATATTCAGCATACAGAGCTTGGAAATTATTTGTCGCTTGATCCTGAAGAACAACAAGAAGTAATTACAACCATTCATAGAGAGGTCGAAAAGCTATCCCTGCAGGAAGAAACAGCAATCGTGCTTTGTTCACCTGCAATTCGAATGTACTTAAAACAGCTGCTTGACCGCTTCCTTCCACAGGTTGTTGTTTTATCTTATAATGAGCTTGAGCCTAATGTACAGGTACAAAGTGCTGGGGTGGTGAATATTGCATGAAAGTAAAAAAATATGTTGCAAATACGATGCCTGAAGCAATGAAGGTGATCCGAAAAGAACTCGGATCCGAAGCAGTTATCCTGCAATCGAAAGAAGTGAAACGTAAAGGATTTCTCGGTTTATTTAATAAGACCAGCATTGAAGTCATTGCCGCACTTGATTCTTATCCAGTTGAAAGGAAGAAAAAAGCACTCGTGCATGACAAGGAAGTTAAAAATATCCAGAACAAGCCCGTGTCACTAGATGAAAAAAATAACCTTGAGATTCTAGCTGAAATTAAGCAGCTAAAGAAAATTTTAGAGCTGCAGACTGAAAAATTTGGGAATCTATTTTCACCAGATGGAGAGCTTGTCCTGCATCATTTACTGGAACAGGATGTGGATCCTGCTCTTGCAGAGGAGCTTATTCATTCCGCTATAAATAAGTATAGTCTAGCAGATGATACACTTGTGTATTCAGAGATCATGCAAGCTGTTCAAGCTGTTATGAAAGAGCGTCTGGAAGAATTTCCTTCCACAGGAATTACAGGAAAACATAAAATTGTTCAATTTGTTGGCCCAACTGGAGTCGGTAAGACGACGACGATTGCTAAAATAGCAGCGAATTTAATATTAAAAGATAAAAAGAAAGTTGCTTTTATTACGACAGATACATATCGGATTGCAGCAATCGAACAGCTTAAGACCTATGCACGAATTTTAAGTGTACCTGTAGAGGTAGCTTATAATGTGCAGGATTATGAGAAGGCAGTTCAAAATCTTAATGATTATGATGTCATTTTTGTTGATACCGCTGGCAGGAATTTTCGAGATGCTAAGTATATTCATGAGTTGAAAATGATGATGGGGGATTTTGAAAATATTGCAACCTATCTTGTTTTATCTCTAACAGCAAAACCAAAGGATATGATGGAAATTTATGATCAATTTTATCAGATCCCTCTAACAGAAGTGATTTTCACGAAACTTGATGAAACTGCGCAATATGGCAGCTTAATAAATATAGTTTTAAATAAACAAACAGGAATTGCTTATTTCACAAATGGACAGGATGTTCCGGATAATCTGTTGCAGCTTTCAGCAAAAGAAATAAGTGAACTTATTACAGGTGAACAAGATGAATGATCAAGCAGCAAATCTTAGAAGAAAAATAGAGATGACCAATCATCCAAAACAAGCAAAGACAATTGCAATTGTCAGTGGAAAAGGCGGCGTTGGCAAGTCGAATATTGCGGTTAATTTTTCTTTGGAATTAATTAATCGCGGAAAAAAGGTTATTCTATTTGATTTAGATATTGGAATGGGAAATATTAATCTTTTATTAGGTTTACAACCTAATAAGTCAATTGCAGATTTATTCAATGAAGGGCTTTCCATTTATGACATTATTGAACAAGGACCAAATGACTTATCCTATATCGCGGGTGGCTCAGGGCTGTCAGGATTTTTGCAGCTTGATGAATCGAAGAAAAGTTATTTTTTTGAACAATATCATGCGCTTTGTGAGATGTATGATTTTATTATTTTTGATATGGGCGCGGGTGCATCTATAGACAGCTTATTTTTCATTCTTGCTTCTGATGAATGTATTGTTGTAACGACTCCAGAGCCGACAGCAATTACAGATGCTTATAGCATGATTAAACAAATTATTCAACAGGGAGGAGAGATGCCGATTCAGCTTATTTTAAACCGTTCCACCTCACAAAAGGAAGGTCTCCTGGCTTTAGAGCGATTCCAACAGGTGGTGCACCAATTTTTACATATTCACACGAAAGTCCTTGGGATAATCCCAGAAGATAAAGCAGTAGCACAGGCCGTTATTCATCAGATTCCATATATGATATCAGATGAAAAATCACACGTTGCAAAATCAATACGAAAGCTAACAGAAAACTATGCGGCATTATCAAATGAAAAGAAGGAAACAACATCCTTCATTGATAAATTTAAAAACTTATTGCGAGGTAATACTTAATGGAGCAAATTCGTGTGCTTGTTATTGATGACTCAGCTTTTATGCGAAAAATGATTTCTGACATTATTGAGAGCGATCCACGTCTTCAAGTAATAGGCACGGCAAGAAATGGAGAAACGGGAATTCAAAAAATGAAAGAACTTTCTCCTGATGTGATAACGATGGATGTTAACATGCCGGTAATGGATGGCATCCATGCACTGCAGGAAATTATGCGAACAAATCCTGTCCCGGTAATTATGCTAGCAAGTCAAACTGCAAATGTAACAGAAAACACAATCAAAGCAATTGAAAATGGAGCAGTTGATTTTATTATGAAACCATCTGGAGAAATTTCTTTGAATATAGAAATGATTAAAAATGAAATTATCTCAAAAATAATTGCAGCTTCTTTTGCTACGCTGTCTACGGATTATAAATTGGAAAAGATTAATTTGGTAACGCAACAGACAGCGTGTTCTATTCAGCCTCCAAGGACGCTGAATAAACAAACTATCGTATTACTTGGAACATCCACAGGAGGTCCAAGAGCATTGCAAAAGGTGCTCACCAGCTTGCCAAATGATTTTAATACACCTTTTTTAATTGTTCAGCATATGCCTGCAGGTTTTACAAAATCACTGGCAAAGCGATTTGACACATTGTGCCATCTTCATGTCAAAGAAGCTGAGCATGGGGAAACGCTTAAAAGGAAGACAGTATATATAGCGCCTGGCGACTATCATATGCGAGTTAAGTTAAATGGTAGTTCAGAACTTGTGATAGAAAATAGCAAGGATGAGCCAATTAATAATCACCGCCCATCCGTAGATGCACTTTTTGAATCTGTTTCTTATTTAAAAAACGTGAATAAAGTTGCAGTTATCCTAACGGGTATGGGAAATGACGGCTCAAAGGGCATTAAGAAATTGAAACAGATGGATAAGAATTGCATGGTCATAAGTGAAGCAAAAGAAACTGCAATCATCTATGGTATGCCAAAAGCAGCCTATGAAACTGGTGCAGTGGATCATGTGCTTCCCCTTGATCAAATAGGCGAATTGTTAGGGCGAATGACACAGTCATTAATAAAATAAACATATGGTCAATCTCAAATAAGGAGATGTTTATAATGGAAAACAATGCACTACTCAATTTAAAAGTGATTGTCTTTGAATTAGAAAATGAGGAATACGCTCTGCCGGTGGATTATGTTGGCGCTATTGAAAGAATGCAGTCAATTACAAGAGTTCCGACAACCGCTGATTTTGTAAAAGGTGTGATTAATCTGCGTGGTGTTATTATTCCAGTAATCGATTTACGTACGCGCTTTAATATGGAGAAAGCGGAACTGACAGATGAGAATCGGATCATTATTGTACATTTAAATGATGATGAAGTTGGTCTAGTTGTTGATGCAGCGAATGATGTGATTGACATTCCGAAAAATATCATCGAAACACCTCCAGAGGTAATTGGATCTATTGATATTGATTATATTGAAGGAGTGGCTAAACTCGAAAACCGTTTATTTGTATTACTTGATTTAGAGAAAGTACTGGAAACAAATCAAAAAGATTTACTTGCAAAATTGGAAGGGTAGAATAATCATGTCATATACTGATTTAACATCGATACATGTCGATGTATTACGAGAGATTGGAAATATTGGAGCAGGTCATGCGGCTACTTCTATGTCCCAGCTATTAAATAAAAAAATAGATATGGTTTTGCCATCCGTGAATATCGTTACTTTTGATGAAATGATTGAAATCATCGGAAGTCCAGAAGAGGTTGTTGCAGCTGTATTATTTCGGATATATGGTGATGCACCAAGTACTGTTATTTTTATTTTAACCGTTCAAGAAGCGGAGAACATCGTACGCTCGATGATAAATGATAATGATTTCACTTTAACAGCGGATTCATCTAACCAGATTGCAATGTCTGCACTGGAAGAGGTAGGCAATATTGTAACAGGTTCGTATATTGCAGCTTTGTCTGACTTCACTGGATTGCATCTCCAGCCTTCTGTTCCGCATTTAGGCATTGATATGGCTGCCTCGATTCTGACTTATGGACTTATAGAACTCTCACAGGTATCCGATCATGCTATTGTGATTGATTCCATCGTTGATAGTAATGAGAAAGAAAATACAATGAAAGGCAATTTGTTTTTATTGCCTAACCCTGATTCATTAAATGTCATATTTAAGGCGTTAGGAATTAGCCATGATGCATAAGACAGCAGCAATTGTAAAAGTTGGAATTGCTGATTTAAATACTGTTTGTGAGCCCGATATCATTCGAACACTAGGACTTGGATCTTGTGTAGGAGTTGTTATTTATGATTCGCAAAGGAAAATTGCAGGTCTATCTCATGTGCTTTTGCCAGATTCGAATTTAGCAAAACAAAAAACAGTCAATGAATTTAAATATGCAGATACAGCACTGCCAATCCTAGTTGAGCGCTTGCTTAAAATAGGAGCGAAAAAATATGCTTTGAAAGCGAAAATTGCTGGTGGGGCAGAGATGTTTAAATTCAATTCGAGTTCAGATATGATGAGAATAGGACCAAGAAATGTTGAGGCGGTTCTAAAACAACTGCGTATATTACAAATCCCCGTAGTTTCTGACGATGTAGGCGGCAGTGTAGGGCGAACAATTGAATTCGACCCAGCAACAAATATGTTAAAGATACGGAAGGCAAATAAGGAGGAATTATATATATAGATAAAAGAAGCAAGAGCGAATGTTTTCAGTTTTTGGCAACGGCAACCTAAATCTGCCATCATTTTAGGAAGGGAGCGGAGAACCGATGAATTCAAAGTGTTCATCTTATGAACAAAAGCTTTGGCACCAATGGGAAAAGCGAGCAAATGAAAATGATTTGAATGAATTAATGGAGCATTATATGTATCTTGTTCATTTCCATGTTGAGCGTATCGCTAGTCATTTACCAAACAATGTGAGCAGGGATGATATCAAAAGCTTCGGTCTCCTCGGCTTGTACGATGCGATAAAAAAGTTTGAATCGGAACGTAATTTGAAATTTGATACCTATGCTTCTTTTCGAATTAAAGGTTCTATTATGGATGGTTTACGCAAGGAAGACTGGCTTCCCAGAACACTAAGAGAAAAGACAAAAAAAGTAGACCGGACAGCACAGCAATTGGAACAAGAATTACAAAGAATTCCTACATCAGTGGAAATTGCTGACAAGCTGGATATGACAAAAGAAGAAGTAGAGTCTGTTGTACAAAATTCCTTGTTTGCAAATGTATTATCTATCGAAGAAAAAACAAAAACCAGTGATAAATTTAATGAAGGAATTGGTTATACAATTCCTGATGAGCATGCCTACCAGCCAGAACAAGAGATGCTTGAGCAAGAATTAAATCTTGAATTAGCCGAAGGAATTAAAAAGTTAAACAAAAACGAACAGATGGTTATCAGCCTTTTCTATAATGAAGAATTGACTTTAACAGAAATTGGACATGTATTGGATTTAACAACTTCAAGAATTTCTCAAATACATAAAAATGCAATCTACAAACTTAAAAATATCATAGACAAAATACAAAAATTCTAAATGTCATATTAAAAGGGGTATATATGATGGATAAGCTGGCTGAATATTTCCGTATTATATTTTTAAAAAAGAAAATGATTGCACAAATAGAACGGAAAGATGCATTTTTTGAGCTTGATGAAGAAATGAATATTGACGAACAGACAGTGAAAGACTTTCTTGCTTCACATCAGATTGTGCACGGATTACAATTTGAAACGATAGATTTATTTGCAAAGTATGCAGCTAAGATGGAATATCCTTTAACGATAGCAAAAGGTCAACCACCAGTTAATGGAATAGATGGTAGAGTGGATTATGTTTTTGATTTTGATGAAGAAATAAATCGTGATTCGGAGTGGAACTTTCGTAACGTCATGAAAATCCCTTCCGTTACCAAAGGTCAGCGATTGGCAAAGCTAATTGAACCCGAAAAAGGGATAGATGGCAGAAATGTTACTGGTGCAGTGGTTAAAGCACTTCCAGGAAAACCTGCAGTTGCAAGAGCAGGGAAAAATGTGGTTTATCGTGAAGAAGATCGGACTTTCTTTGCAGCAGAAAATGGGCAATTTAGTCTATCTGGAAGAAAGTTACATGTTTTCCCTGTGTTTGAAGTGCATGAAACACTCTCACTAAAAAAAGGCAACCTTGATTTTGTAGGCACGATTATTATTCGTGGTGATGTCCCAACTGGATTTATCGTAAAAGCAGAAGGGGATGTCAAGATTTATGGCATGGTGGAAGCAGCAACGATTATTGCAGGTGGTTCTATTTTTATAACAGAAGGCATCTCTGGTCAAGAAAAGGGATATTTAAAAGCGGAGGGCAGTATTTATATTGGTTATATTAATCAAGCTAGAGTTTATACCGGCAATAATTTGTATGTAGAAAATTCTATTCTCCATAGTGAATGTATAGCAAATGGACATGTATATTGTCAGAGCGGCAGTATTGCTGGAGGAAGTATTTCAGCAGGCAAAACCATTGAAGCCCAGGATGTTGGTACAAGAATGAACACGAAAACGGAAATTACTTTAGGGGTGAATAAAGTGATTTCTGACAGAGAGCAAGCGTTAATAAATAAAAAGCAGGAACTTGAAGGTTTATTAGAGAAATTAAAAATTTTAGGGAAAAAGCTGGGAACAAAGGATACCACAAATTCTAAAATCCGTATCTCTCTCCTTCGCCAAAAGCATACATTTGCGAAAACAAGTGAGCAGTTAATAAATATAAAAGAAGAGTTGTCTGAACTTAATGCTTCATTGGGAAATTTGCGGGAGGCAAAGCTAATCGTTCGGAACTTTATCTATCAAAATGTAATTGTCAGCTTCGGAAAATACAAACGGTTGATGAAAGCTAATTATCATTATATAGAAATGAAACTGTACGAAAATGAAATAGTACTTCATCAGCTATATAAATAATAATTCGCTTCTTTTGTAAAGACGAGGTGATTGGTAATGGGCTGGAAATCAATTGAATTGCAAGTTGCTCTACCAAGAACACAAGATGCAGGCAAAATACAAGAGCAGCTGCAAAAACAACCAGAAGTATTGCAAGGGATGCACACTCAATCTCAATTAGAACGAGAAAAAGTAAAACGCTCCTGTGTAAATCAATTTGAAAAAGCGGAAAAGGTTAAAGCTAAAAAGGCGAAAGCAGATGATAAAACTTCTAAAGGGGAAGTAAATACAGGCACCGAAGAAGAAATTGTTCATCCATACCTGGGAAAAAGCATTGATTTAAATGGATAGAGGTGGATTTTATGGTATCACTTTTGCTTATAATTAGTTTTTTACTTCATATTATAGCGTTATTTGCTATTTTCCAGCTCTTTAAGCAATTACAATCTGAAAAAAAACAAGCTAACGCACAAGAGGTAATGGAAATATTTGAAGTGTACCTTGATGAAATAAGACAAGAAAACAATGAGCTAAAAAACTTACTCATGCAAGACCAAACTGCTGAAGAAGAAACAGAAACAGAAAAAATAGAGATGAATAAAGAAACAACAGAGAAAAGGCAAATGCAGGAAGACAATCAGGTGTCAGAACAATCGGGGATTGACAGCTTATTGGATCAATCGCCAGGATATCAGGTAGGTGCTTCTTTAGAATCAAGGGTTTTACAGCTCCATTCTACAGGTAAGTCAGTCGAAGAGATTGCAAAAACCTTAAATTGTGGAAAAACAGAGGCTGAACTGATTATTAAGCTCTATCAAAAAGCGTAAAAAACTTGCTTCTAATTTTTAATTATGATATATTAGCTTTTGGTGTAAAGTACTTCACGCATTGAGTGGGTGAAAAAACACACGTTTAGTGATTTGCTTATATGGTGCCATTTTGCCAATGGTCTATAGGTAAAAATGATCTAAACGGAGGAAAATAAAACCAATAGGAGGAATTTTGTTATGGCAGCAATTTCAATGAAACAATTACTTGAAGCTGGTGTACATTTTGGTCACCAGACACGCCGTTGGAATCCAAAGATGAAGAAATATATCTTCACAGAGCGTAACGGCATCTACATTATTGACCTTCAAAAAACAGTGAAAAAGGTTGATGAAGCATATAACTATGTAAGAGAATTAGCAGCAAACGGTGGAACACTTCTTTTCGTAGGTACAAAAAAACAAGCACAGGATTCTGTTAGAGATGAAGCAATTCGTTCTGGCATGTTCTATGTAAATCAACGCTGGTTAGGTGGAACATTAACAAATTTCCAAACAATCCGTAAGCGTATTGATCGTCTTAAAGCAATCGAGAAGATGGAAGAGGACGGTACATTCGAAGTACTTCCTAAGAAAGAAGTCGTTAACCTGCTTAAAGAAAAAGAACGTCTTGTTAAATTTTTAGGCGGAATCAAAGAAATGAAGAAGCTTCCAGATGCTTTATTCGTTATTGATCCACGCAAAGAGCGTATTGCAATTGCAGAAGCTCATAAATTAAATATTCCAATCATCGGCATCGTTGATACAAACTGTGATCCAGATGAAATTGATTATGTAATCCCGGCTAACGATGATGCAATCCGCGCTGTGAAATTGTTGACTGGGAAAATGGCTGATGCTATTTTAGAAGGTAAACAAGGTGAAGAAACTGCAGAAGCGGAAGTGCTAGAAGCCGAAGCTCCAGCAGAAGAAACTGTTGAAGAAGAAGTGGCTGAAACAGCTGCAGAAGAGTCAACTCAAGAGTAATTCGCTAAAGATGAGGGTGATAAGAGGATAGTTACCTTTTATCACCTTTTTTAAAGCGATGCTATTTCGTTCGATTATTTAAAGGAGGATTTAAAATGGCAATTACTGCTCAATTGGTTAAAGAACTACGTGAAAAAACTGGTGCTGGTATGATGGACTGTAAAAAAGCACTTCAAGAAACAGATGGAGATATTGC
Source organism: Oceanobacillus sp. (assembly GCA_032085455.1). Lineage (GTDB taxonomy): Bacteria > Bacillota > Bacilli > Bacillales > Amphibacillaceae > Oceanobacillus. Next base: position 241,906 of record DAMDKS010000001.1, on the reverse strand, counting down.
GAAGGCAGTGGACTTCCTTCGTGAAAAAGGGATGGCAAAAGCTGCTAAGAAAGCAGACCGTGTGGCAGCAGAAGGCTTAGCACATATTGAAATAGATGGTAACTTTGCGGTACTAATTGAAGTAAACTGTGAAACAGACTTTGTAACAAAAAATGAAATGTTTAAAGAACTGCTTACTAAAATTGGTAAACTTTTATTGAAAAATAAACCAGCAAGCGTTGAAGAAGCATTAACACAAAAAGCTACAGGTGATCAAACACTTGAAACAGTTATTAATGAAGCTATTTCAACGATTGGAGAGAAAATTTCTTTACGTCGTTTCTCTATTTTAGAAAAGACAGATAATGGTGTATTTGGTTCATATCTTCATATGGGTGGAAACATTGGGGTGCTTACCGTACTGGAAAACACCAATAATGAAGAAACTGCGAAAGATGTTTCTATGCATGTAGCGGCAGTTAACCCACGTTATATATCTCGTGATGCAGTGCCAGAGGAAGAAGTAGCGCATGAGCGTGAAGTGTTGACACAACAAGCATTAAACGAAGGCAAGCCTGAAAAGATTGTTGCTAAGATGGTTGAAGGGCGCCTAGGTAAGTTTTTTGAAGGCATCGTTCTTCTTGAACAAGCTTTCGTTAAGGATCCTGATGTGAAAGTAAAGAAATATGTTGCAGACAAAGGTGCTTCTGTTGAAGCGTTTGTACGCTATGAGGTTGGCGAAGGAATGGAAAAGCGTGAAGAAAACTTTGCTGAAGAAGTAATGAGTCAAATTAAAAAGTAAAAGGGAATAGGGAACAGCTTGTTCCCTTTTTTACAATTACTTTATTATGTCTCTGCAGTTAATCAGAGTACTTCACAATTATAATATTTAGTTTTTTGGAGGTTATTATGACAACAGCAAAGTATCGCAGAATTGTGTTAAAATTAAGCGGAGAAGCTTTAAGTGGCGAACAAGGCAATGGAATTGATCCTAAAGTCATTCAATCTGTTGCAGAACAAGTAAAAGAGGTTGCAGAACTTGGCGTGGAAGTTGCCGTTGTAGTTGGCGGGGGAAATCTCTGGCGAGGTAAAATCGGAAGTGAAATGGGGATGGATCGTGCATCAGCAGACTATATGGGAATGCTGGCAACAGTGATGAATTCACTTGCGCTACAGGATGGTTTGGAAAACATTGGTATTCAAACTAGAGTGCAAACTTCAATTGAAATGCGTCAGGTAGCTGAGCCATACATACGGAGAAAAGCAATTCGTCATTTGGAGAAAAAACGCGTTGTCATTTTTGCTGCAGGTACTGGAAATCCTTATTTTTCTACAGATACTACAGCTGCTCTCAGAGCTGCAGAAATTGAAGCTGAAGTGATTTTAATGGCAAAGAATAATGTGGATGGTGTTTATTCTGATGATCCAAAGCTTAATAAAGATGCAATAAAATATGAAAACCTGTCCTATATGGATATGCTAAATGAAGGACTAGGTGTAATGGATGCTACCGCATCTTCATTATGCATGGATAATAACATTCCATTAATTGTATTTTCGATTATTGAAGAAGGCAATATTAAGCGTGTTGTCCAAGGTGAGGCAATTGGTACAACAATAAGGGGGAAATAAAAATGGCAAATACTGTATTAAAGCAAACGAAAGAAAAAATGGAGCTTGCTGTACAATCTTTTTCAAGAAATCTGGCAACAGTTCGAGCAGGCCGGGCAAATCCAAGTCTCTTAGATAGTGTCTATGTGGATTATTATGGTGCATCAACGCCTTTAAATCAACTTGCTTCAATTGGTGTACCTGAAGCCAGATTACTTGTCATCACGCCTTATGATAAAACAGCTTTAGGCGATATTGAAAAAGCAATTCAAAAGGCTGATCTTGGTCTTTCACCTTCCAATGACGGGAATGTAATTCGCATCAGTATCCCAGCTCTAACGGAGGAAAGACGTAAAGAGCTTGTCAAAGTGGTTGGTAAATTTGCAGAAGAATCTCGTGTACAAGTGCGCAATATTCGTCGGGACGCTAATGATCAATTAAAAGCACTTGAGAAAAAATCCGAAATCACGGAAGATGAGTTACGTAAACTTCAAGATGATGTTCAAAAGGAAACAGATAACTTCATTGGAAAAATTGAGCAGCTTGTAGAGCAAAAAGAAGAAGAAATAATGGAAGTTTAAAGCTTTTAAACAGGTGGACATGTATTATCACTGATTAAAGAAAGTGTAAAATTTTAGTTACTGCCCTCTTTTTTAAGGGGGCTTTTGTTTTCTTATAGAATTATCGCTATAATAATGATTATTACATTCTTTTAAAATGAATGTAACCTTTACATTGTAAATAATATATAGTGAAGGGTTGTGATATCCTTCCAGAAGATTTAAATTTGAGAGGCGTATAAAAAATATTCCTTCTTATTTAGTCATATATATTAAAAGGATTGTAAGAAATCAACAAATTCGGAGGACAGATGATGTCAATGAAAATACCTTTTATAAGAAGTAAACAGGCGGTTAGCGCTGATTTTGATTTAAAGGAAAATATACCAGACCATGTAGCTATTATTATGGATGGAAATGGCCGCTGGGCCGAAAAACGTGGACTGCCTCGTATTACTGGTCATAAAGAGGGTGTCAAAGCAGTAATGAATACCGTACGTGCTGCGAACCATGCTAAGGTGAAAGTGTTGACATTATATGCTTTTTCTACAGAGAATTGGAATCGTCCAAAAGCTGAAATTGATTTTTTAATGAAGCTTCCCAAAGAATTTTTACATATTTATTTGCCGGAATTAATGGAGAATAAAGTAAAGATTGACACAATTGGAGATTTTGCTGCATTACCGGCTCATACGCAAAAAGCTGTACAGTATGCAAAAGATAAAACAAAAGATAATAATGGTCTTTTACTTAATTTTGCATTAAACTATGGTAGTAGATATGAAATTATGCAAGCAATAAAACAAATAATGGATGATGTAGATTGTAATAAAGTCTCGGTTGATTCAATCGATGAAGATATATTCTCTGAATATCTATATACAAATGGATTATCTGATCCGGATTTACTCATACGTACGAGTGGAGAAAAAAGACTTAGTAATTTCCTCCTTTGGCAGCTCGCATATAGTGAATTCTGGTTTACAGATGTATTGTGGCCAGATATGAACGAAGAAATATTTTATCAGGCATTGCAGGACTATCAAAAAAGGAAACGACGTTACGGAGGTATTTAAGGTGATGAGCGTTACATGAAAGAGAGAGTTATAACAGCAGGCTTAGCATTGATTGTTTTCCTGCCATTTGTCATTATTGGTAACTGGCCATTTACAATTTTTATTTATATCATTGCAACAATCGGTCTCATGGAATTATTACGAATGCGGCAGATACCACTAATTTCAGTGCCTGGAATAATCGGGATGATTGCGCTTTGGTTAATTTTATTACCACAGCAACTGCAATTATTTCCAATCGGCCAGTTTTCTGTAATAGATTTGTATACAGTGATTATTTTATTTCTACTTGCTTATACTGTATTAGTGCGTAATAAATTTACGTTTGACGAAGCAGGTTTTATTGTACTAACGGTATTATATGTTGGAGTTGGCTTTTACTTTCTGCTTGAGACGAGAATGGGTCCAAATGGTTTTAGCAATATCCTGTTTGCATTTTTTATTATTTGGGCAACAGATACAGGTGCTTATTTTGCGGGGAGGGCATTTGGCAAGCGAAAACTTTGGCCGGATATTAGTCCAAATAAGACAATTGGCGGGGCAATCGGCGGAATTCTTACTGCTTGTATTGTTGCAGTTATTTTTCATCTGGTCCACCCGTTTCCACATTCTATGTTAATCGTCACTCTTGTTACCATTTTTGCTTCTATGGTAGGACAAATAGGTGATCTTGTGGAATCTGCATTTAAGCGTCATTACGGTGTAAAGGATTCAGGAAAACTGCTGCCAGGTCATGGCGGTATTCTGGACAGGTTTGATAGCTTATTATTTGTGCTGCCATTCCTTCACCTTATTAGCTTTATTTAATAATAAAATGGTGTTTTTATCCCGAATGAAGCGGAAGTAAGACCCCCATTTCAAGAATCTGAAAACGAGAATGATAAGTGGGGACAATTGCCAGTAAATCCCGATTGGTGTAGGCTAACATGCAGTGAGGCTGAAAAAAAACACTGAATGAAGTTTCACTTTATGCAAAAGATTTTTATGTTTTGAGATGTGTATAGCATACGATTCTTTTTCCATAATAGAATGTTGAGAAGAGATAATCTGGTTAGTTTCAAAAGTAAAGTTAGAAGTCATTTTTTTACCGGACTTTTGAACAAGCTTAAATTGATATGATTGAAAGAAGGTGCTTCATTTGACTACAGTAATCGCATTTATATTTATGTTTGGTCTGCTTGTTTTCATTCATGAATGGGGACATTTAATTTTCGCGAAGCGTGCCGGGATGCTTGCGAGAGAATTTGCAATTGGCTTTGGTCCGAAAATCTTTTCATTTACAAAAAATGAAACACTCTACACCATTCGTCTCATACCGGCAGGTGGATATGTGCGTGTTGCAGGTGAAGATCCCGAAATTATCGAATTGAAACCAGGCCATCATATTGGACTTGAATTCAATGAGAAAGAAAAAGTTAATAAAATCATTGTCAATAATAAGACGAAGCATCCGAATGCCAGAGTGATTGAAGTAGAGCGCGTTGACTTAGACCATGAATTGGTTATTGAGGGTTATGAGCTTGATGATGATGAAACAAAGCTGCATTTTGATGTTGATGAAAAAGCATTTTTTATTATGGACGAGCGAGAAACGCAAATAGCTCCATTTAACCGCCAATTTGCATCGAAAACTCCAGGTCAGAGAGCCATGCAATTATTTGCTGGACCAATGATGAATTTTGTTCTGGCAATTGTGTTGTTTTTTATCTTAGGAATATCACAAGGAACTCCGGTTGATGAAGCTAAATTAGGGGAGATTGCTGAAGACTCTGCTGCAGAGGAAGCTGGTCTGGAAGTTGAAGATGAAATTATTAGTATTTCCGGCACACCAGTCTCAACATGGGAAGAGTTTACGAATATTGTACGGGAAAAACCGAATGAATCCTTGGAACTCACAATCCTGCGTGATGGTGCAGAGGAACAAATTGTTGTTACCCCTAAGGAAGTTGAAGCGGTCGATGAGAAGGGGGAACCGATTTATATCGGACAGGTTGGTGTTTTGCCTTTATACGAAAAATCTGCTCTTGGAACAATAGCCTACGGGTTTGAGCGTACGTATGAAACAACGAAGCTCATTTTAAATAATCTAATTATGCTTATAACAGGGCAAGTCTCCATAGAACTATTATCTGGTCCAGTTGGTATATATGACGCAACAAACCAGGTTGTGCAATCGGGATTTTGGAATTTAGTGATGTGGACAGCAATGTTAAGTATTAACCTGGGTATTGTTAATCTCGTTCCACTGCCTGCTTTGGATGGAGGAAGGTTATTATTTGTTGGATTTGAAGTTATTCGTGGCAAGCCAATTCCTGCAGAAAAAGAAGGGATTTTCCACTTTATCGGCTTCGCACTTCTGATGCTGCTGATGATTATTGTCACCTGGAACGATATCCAAAGATTATTCTTATAACCACTTCATTTACATTAGATATAGACAGCGAGGAATATTTGGATTGCGAATTTCCATCAGAACATAAAGAAAGAAAAATTAAAGTAGTTTGCAGCTTTCATCAATTACACAATAGTTCAAGGTGGTAAATTGTTTTGTAAATATATAAATCAAATAGTACAAAAATGATATCCCTTGTCTTATAATAAAAGGCAAGGGTTTTGTATTTAGTTGTGTTTTTAGTAATAGGAGGAATTAGAATGGCTTTATCTAAGCAGGAAAAAATGAATGTTCTTTTAAAACAGATTCATTTGCCTCAAGAGATGATTAATCAGCATTTTAAAAATAGTTATTTAGATAAACTGCTAGTTATAAAAAAGACAAAAACCTGGCAGTTTTATATTTCATTGGAAAACATTCTTCCATATTCGGTTTATCAGATATTGCGAATTAAGTTAAATGATGCATTCCAAGAAATTGCTAATGTAAATTTGATGATTAAAACTGAAAACACGAGTTTAATTAATGATGAATTTTATGGATACTGGCAGCATTTTCTTACAGAAATACCAGCACTATCTCCTGCATATAGAGGACTGGTTGAGGATCAAAAACCAGAGATTAACGGGAATAAGATTATGTTAACTGCTAGAAATGAAGCAGAGGCACAAGCGTTAAGAAATCGGCTGGCTACATATTTCAAAACTTACTTTGCAAATGCTGGTATAATCCAGTTACAGCTCGAAATCAAAGTAAATACAAGTATGGATGAAATTCAGAAATTCAAAGAGCAAACTGCTTTAGAGGATCAGCAGATAGTAATGAACACGGTTAAAGAAAAGGAAAAACGTGATCAAACTCGCTTGGAAAATGACAATAAACCATTGCTATTAGGTTATCGCATTCCTGATGAACCAATATCCATGGAACAAATTTTAGAAGAAGAGCGAAAAGTAACTGTACAGGGGTATATTTTCTCTGTAGAAATCAGGGAATTGCGTTCAGGCAGAAGCTTATTAATCATCAAAGCTACTGATTATACGGACTCACTTGAGATTAAAATGTTTTCCCGTGGTGAGGAAGATGCCGATAAATTTAAAAATGTAAAAGAAGGTCTATGGATTAAAGCACGAGGCAGCATTCAAACAGATATGTACTCAAATGAATTGGCCATGATGGCGAATGATATTCAGGAAATTGAAGTAAAAGAACGCGAAGATACTGCACCAGAGGGAGAAAAAAGAGTTGAACTGCATGCCCATACAAAGATGAGTCAAATGGATGCAGTCGTTTCCCCTAGTGCGTTAATTGCCCAGGCTGCGAAGTGGGGACATAAGGCAATAGCGATTACTGACCATGCAGGTGTACAAGGCTTTCCAGAGGCATTTGGAGCTGGGAAAAAGCATAATATGAAGGTTATTTATGGCGTTGAAGCAAACCTTGTCGATGATGGGGTTCCGATTGCATACAATGTTACGGATATAGAACTGGAAGATGCAAGCTATGTTGTTTTTGACGTAGAAACGACTGGTCTCTCTGCAGTTTATGATACCATTATTGAATTGGCGGCAGTTCGAATTCATAAAGGTGAAATCATTGATAAATTTGAATCCTTTGCAAACCCGCATCAGCCCTTATCGGATACGATTATGAATCTAACTGGTATCACGGATGATATGCTCGTAGATGCACCAGAAGCGGATGAAGTTCTCCGTAACTTTATTAAATGGATTGGTGATGACATTTTAGTCGCACATAATGCAACCTTTGATATTGGTTTTATTAATCAAGGAATTGCAAGAATTAATCATGGTAAATTAACAAATCCGGTTATTGACACTTTAGAGCTCGCAAGATTTTTGCTGCCACAGCTGAAAAATCATCGGCTAAATACATTATGTAAGCATCTGGATATAGAATTAACGCAACATCACCGGGCGATTTATGATACGGAGGCTACTGGGTACTTATTTTGGAAGCTGCTGCAAAAACTGCTTGAGCAAAATATAACAAATCATAATCATCTAAACAACCATATGGGTAAGGGAGATGCTTACCAGCGCTCCCGTCCATTCCATTGCACCATTATCGCACAAAATAATGAAGGACTAAAAAACCTCTATCGACTTGTATCTTATGCACATGTAAATTATTTTTATCGTGTACCACGGATTCCACGCTCTGTATTAGAAAAGCATAGGGAGGGACTTCTGATTGGTACAGCATGTGATCAGGGCGAGGTTTTTGAAACAGTGATGCAAAAATCACTGGATGAGGCGGAGAAGGTTGCAGCATTTTATGACTATATTGAAGTACAGCCACCAGCAAATTTCAGTCATTTAATTGAAAAAGAGCTTGTACAAAATGAAGCGCAGATCATTGATATTATTAAGAAGATTGTCCAGCTTGGAAATAAGCTGAATAAGCCTGTTGTTGCGACTGGGAATGTCCATTATATGAATGAAAACGATAAACAATACCGGCAAATATTAATTTCTTCTCAGGCGGGCAATCCGTTAAGTCGGCAAAAGCTGCCGGATACCCCATTTAGGACAACAGATGAAATGCTGGAGTGCTTTCAGTTTTTAGGCGAAGAAAAAGCCCATGAAATTGTAATTACGAATACAAACAAATTTGCTGAAAGTCTGGATGATGTCTCTCCAATTAAGGATGGCCTGTTTACCCCTACAATTGAAGGAGCAGAGCAAGAAATGCGCGATCTTTGCTACACGAGGGCGAAGGAAATTTATGGCGAGCCCTTGCCAAAAATTGTAACAGACAGACTTGAAAAAGAGTTAGACAGTATTATAGGGAATGGCTTTGCTGTTATCTACCTTATTTCACATAAACTTGTTAAAAAGTCATTAGATGATGGTTATCTTGTAGGCTCCCGGGGATCGGTAGGCTCTTCCTTAGTGGCGACGATGACAGAGATTACAGAAGTAAATCCTTTAGTTCCGCATTATGTTTGCAAAAGCTGTCATTTTCATGAATTTGTTACGGATGGTTCGGTGGCTAGTGGTTTTGATTTGCCTGATAAAGCTTGTCCGAACTGTGGTACGAATTTAGTAAAAGATGGTCAGGATATACCATTTGAAACATTTCTGGGCTTCAAGGGGGACAAGGTTCCTGATATTGATTTAAACTTTTCAGGAATTTATCAGCCACGTGCCCATAACTACACGAAGGAGCTCTTTGGTGAGGACTATGTCTATCGTGCAGGTACGATTGGAACCGTTGCTGAAAAAACTGCATATGGTTATGTAAAAGGATACGCATCTGATCGAGATTTGAAATATAAACGAGCTGAGGTGGACCGCTTAGTCAAAGGCTGTACAGGTGTAAAAAGGACAACTGGGCAGCATCCGGGGGGGATCATCGTTGTTCCGAGTGACAAAGAAATCTATGATTTTACACCGATTCAATACCCAGCAGACGATCGTAATAGTGAATGGCTGACAACTCATTTTGATTTCCATTCCATCGATGAGAACTTGCTGAAGCTGGATATACTTGGTCACGATGATCCTACGGTGATTCGTATGCTTCAAGACTTAAGTGGAATAAACCCACAAGATATTCCGACAGACGATCCAGAAGTAATGAAAATTTTCTCAGGTACAGAATCACTTGGTGTTACACCTGAACAAATCAATTGTAAGACTGGAACACTTGGTGTGCCTGAATTCGGTACGAAATTCGTTCGTCAAATGCTTGAAGATACAACACCAAGCACTTTTGCAGAACTTTTAATTATTTCCGGGTTATCACACGGGACAGATGTTTGGCTTGGCAATGCCGAAGAATTGATTAATGATGGCATTTGTGAGCTTCCGGAAGTAATCGGATGTCGTGACGATATCATGGTCTATTTAATGCAAAAAGGACTTGACCCTGCGCTGGCATTTAAGATTATGGAATTTGTCCGTAAAGGAAAAGGCCTGCAAGATGAATGGATTGTGGAAATGAAAAATAACAATGTTCCTGATTGGTATATTGAATCATGCAAAAAAATTAAATATATGTTTCCGAAGGCTCACGCTGCTGCATATGTATTAATGGCAATCCGTATTGCTTATTTTAAAGTACATCATCCCATCTTGTTTTATGCAGCTTACTTTTCTGTACGTGCCAGTGATTTTGATTTAGACACGATGGTGAAAGGCTCTGCTGCATTAAGACAACGGATTGAAAGTATTTATGCAAAAGGGAATGATGCAACGCCAAAGGAAAAGTCACTGTTGACTGTTTTGGAAGTAGCACTTGAAATGTGTGAACGCGGATTTTCATTTAAAAAAGTAGACTTATATAAATCAAGTGCAACCGAATTTATTGTTGATGGTGATAGTCTATTGCCTCCATTTAATGCGGTAGATGGACTAGGTACGAATGCAGCACTTAATATTGTCGAAGCTAGAAAACAAGGTGAATTTTTATCCAAGGAAGACTTGCATGAACGCAGTAAAATTTCGAAAACCGTCCTTGAGTACCTAGATAATCACGGCTGCCTGGCTGGTATGGCAGAGAAAAATCAGCTCTCGCTTTTTTAACTATTTCCCAACATCATAAAAAACAGGCATCGGAAAACGGTATAAAATCCTGCTTTTCGATGCCTTTTCACTTTATAAATATAATCCGAACATATATACTTTAGTAATATTATCAGCAATTTCTTTTATTGGTATCGTATTATCCCCCATAATAATTTCTTGTAAAAAGTGTTCACTTGAGTAAAGAAGTACTTTGGATACAATATCACTATTTAAATTTAATTTTGCTAGATTGTTATCTTTAGAATGTTGAATATCCCTCTTAATCCTTTTGAAGAATTCATTTAATATGTCTTCCCACGTATCTTTCAATGATTCTGATACACCGATACCTTCATAAAATACACGCAAGAGCTTCTTGTTTTCAACGGCTAGTAATAAAAAATCATAAACCTGCTGACTGATTATTTCATAAGCCTCTTCTATTGTACTGGGTTCAAATACAATATCAGCAACTTTATAGAATTCTTGCATAATTTCTTCCATTATGGTTGCTAACAATTCATCCTTTCCATCTGCAAAGTGAGAATAGATTGTTCCATGACCAGTATTTGCTTTTACATTTATGCTTTTTATCGTTGTTTGATGATATCCTAACTCCACAAAAACAGCTTTTGCAGCTTCGATTAATTTTTTTCTGGTATTAATTGAGCGTTCAATGCGACGATCCATTTTATATCCCCTTATTAAAAAATAATGCAATTTGAGAAAAGTGTTGACAAACGATTGTCATTTATTATATCATAACCTTAACAATTTGACACGCTGTCATATTTAAAATATTTTGACCGTAGTTGTAAGCGCTTACTATGATGGAAATAGTGCGGATCTATATAAATAAAATGAAGCAGGGGGTAGAACAGTGTACGAACTTAAATTTACGGATGTAGGAGAAGGCCTGCACGAGGCAGAAATATTACAATGGTTTGTTAATGAGGGGGATGCTATATCAAACGATCAAGTAATTGCAGAAGTTCAAACAGATAAAGCTGCTATTGAAATAACATCACCAAAGGATGGAAAAATCATTAAAAAAAATGGTGAGATTGGAGATACGATTAAAGTAGGAGAAACATTAGTTGAAATTCAACTATCAGCTTCAGTGAATGATGCAAGCATGGAGAATGATCAATCACAAGCTATCACATCACCATCGCTTAATTATCCAAATTTACAACAATCACCAAATGAAAAACGAATTATTGCGCCGCCAAGTGTAAGAAAATTTGCCCGCGATAATAATATTGACTTGAAAGAGGTTAAAGGAACCGAAAAAAATGGACGGATTAATAAACAGGATGTAATTAATTATATGGAAAATCTAAATAAAAACAGGATAGCATCGAATGCATCCGCTTCTACGCAAACAGAAAAGGGATTAACCGATAAAAGTGAAGTAATCCCAATACGTGGTCTGCGAAAACAAATATATCAAAATATGACGAAATCCGCTTTTACGATTCCACATACTACGGGTATGGATGAAATAAATGCAGAAGAACTTATTGAAGTTAAACAAGAACTTAATGCAATTGCCAATACGAAAATAACATACTTGCCAATAATCGTTAAAATAGTGACTGAAGCGCTTAAGAAAAATCCTATATTTAACGCTTCTATTGATGAAAAAAATGAAACAATCATACTAAAAAAGCAATATAATATTGGAATTGCGATGGCAGCTAGTCAGGGGTTAGTTGTTCCTGTTATACACCATGCAGATAAAAAGAGTATTGAAGAAATAGCTATAGAAATTATCGAGCTAAGTGATAAATCGGAAAAAGGAAAACTATCATTACAAGAAATAAGAAACGGAACCTTTACTATTTCAAGCACAGGAGCATACGGAGGCTTTTATGCTACACCAATAATTAATCATCCGGAAGCAGGAATTTTGGGAGTTCACTCTATAAAGGAAAAACCTGTTATTTTGCCTAATAGAGAAATTGGCATTGGTCGGGTAATGGGGATAAGTCTATCATTTGATCACCGCATAATTGATGGTGCGCCTGCTGGATTATTTATGAATGATATAAAAAGCTATTTAGAAAAACCAAAAAGACTGTTATTGAAAACAAGATAGGAGTGGGAACATGTTTTCAGAAGAGCAATTAACGTTCGAACGTGTACAGATTTTGAATGAATCGGGTGTAATCGACCCCGATGCAAAAATAACGATTACGAATGACAAGATTTTAGATATGTACAAATGGATGAGAAAAGCCAGATTAATCGATGAAAAACTATTAAGAATGCAGCGTCAAGGAAGAATTGGTACGTATGCGCCGTTTAGTGGGCAAGAGGCGATTCAAATTGGCAGCGCGTTCACTTTGGAAAAACAAGATTGGATTTGTCCAAGTTATCGGGATTTAGCTGCTTGCATGGTACATGGGATGCCATTTGAACAAGTTTTATACTATGTTAAAGGGTATTTATACGGAAATCAAACTCCTAAAGATCTTCATATCTTGCCTGTTCAAATTATTATTGCTGCTCAAACACTGCATGCTGTTGGTACAGCTTTTGCATCAAAATTAAAAAATGAGAAGTGCGTTTCTGTCTGTTATTTTGGAGATGGTGCTACATCTGAAGGTGACTTTCACGAAGCAATGAATTTTGCAGCCGTTTATGAACTTCCGGTTGTCTTTATCTGTCAAAATAATCAATACGCGATTAGTGTTCCGCTTCACCAGCAGATGGCTAGTCGTACAATTGCCCAAAAAGCGATTGCATATGGAATGAAAGGTGTCCATGTTGATGGTAATGATGTGATTGGTGTCTATGAGGTGGTACAAGAGGCTGTTGATCGTGCAAGAAACGATGGTGGACCAACATTAATTGAAGCGGATACGTATCGTTTTGGTCCCCATACGACATCAGATGATCCAAATATGTATCGTTCAAAAACCGAAACAGAAAAACGGATACAAGAAACCGATCCATTAATTCGCGTAAATAAATGGCTTGTTGAGAAATCCATTTGGTCAAATGAACAGGAAGAAGCTTTCATTCAAACAACAAAAGAGGAAATGGAAGAAATGATTCATGCAACGGAAGAAGCATCCATTCCACCAATAGAAGAATCGTTTGATTACGTGTATGCGCAAAATCCTGTTATTTTAGAAGAGCAAAAGAACAATATCATAGCAAAAAAGCAAGGAAATGACGGTGATATTAATGCCTAGTATGACAATGCTGCAAGCAATTAATCAAACGCTTGAATCGGAAATGATGGATAACCCTAATATTGTTTTATTAGGACAAGATGTTGGGAAAAATGGAGGTGTCTTTCGGGTAACAGAAGGTTTACAAGAAAAATTAGGGAAAAACAGAGTAATAGATACCCCATTAGCTGAATCTGCAATCATTGGAACTGCAGTAGGAATGGCTATGAGCAGCATGCAAGTAGTTGCTGAAATACAATTTTTTGGTTTTATTTATGAAGCAATGGATCAAATAGCAAGCCAGGCAGCACGAATGCGATACAAGACTGCTGGCAGATATACCGTTCCTATTGTTATACGCAGTCCTTATGGTGGCGGAGTTCGTACGCCGGAGCTTCATTCTGACAGTCTGGAAGCCTTATTTAGCCATACGCCTGGATTGAAAATTGTCATGCCATCTAATCCGTACGACGCGAAAGGTTTGCTAATATCAGCGATTAAAGATGAAGACCCAGTACTTTTTTTAGAGCCTATGAAACTATATCGAGCTTTTAAACAAGAGGTACCCATAGAAAATTATGAAATTCCTATTGGAAAAGCAAATATTGTTAAAGAAGGATTCCATGCTACGGTTGTATCTTGGGGACCTCCTATCCCATTGTTAACAGCCATTATTGAAGAGTATAAAAAGCAGGATATACATCTCGAATTAATTGACTTACGTACGGTTGCTCCCCTGGATATCGATACCATCTTAAAGTCTGTTGAGAAAACAGAGCGGTTAATGATTGTACATGAGGCGGTAAAAACAAATGGCATCGGAGCTGAAATAGCGGCATTAATTGCCGAAAAAGGCGTATTTTCGCTCGCTGCTCCTATTTTACGTATAACAGGTTATGATACACCTTACCCTGTTGGAACAATTGAAGATGAATGGCTTCCTAATAAACAACGAATTATCGATGGTATTCATCAATTATTATCCTATTAAAAACGAATATTGTAATGTTAGGTGAGAAATTAACAGCTGTTGCAAGTCACTTTTTATTATGATATAATAATCTTCGGAAAGTAAGTATTGATAGTGAACGTTTAAGGAGTGGGTGCATGCCCACTCCTTCTTCTTAAGAATTTAGTGCCACACTTCGTTCCCTAGCCCCATTAACAGGCTAGGGTTTTATATTGCAGATTGTCTATAGGCAGGTGACTGCTTCAAGATAATGAAATGGATTAAATTGGGTTATAATAAGGAAATGGATGTATGGAAAAAGGAGGAATGACGATGAGCTCTAAAGTTATTCAAACAACGGAAGAACTGGTTAAGCCAATCTTAGCTGAAAATGAATTGGAATTGGTAGATATCGAATATGTTAAAGAGGGAAAAAATTGGTTTTTACGTGTGTATATTGATAAACTTGGTGGAATTGACATTACAGAGTGTGGGATGGTTTCAGAACAGCTAAGTGAAAAACTGGATGCACATGATCCAATAAAAGAAGCCTACTTCCTGGAAGTGTCTTCACCTGGAGCGGAACGTCCGCTAAAAACCAAAGAGGATATAGCGAAGAATATAAATAAAAATGTTTTTGTGAAGCTTTATGAACCTCTAGAAGGTGAGAAATCTTATGAAGGTATACTAAAAGCCTTTGAAAATGATATGCTTACCATTGAATATAAAGTAAAAACAAGGAAAAAAACAATTGAAATTCCACATGAAAAGATAGCTAACATCCGGTTAGCTGTAACGTTCTAAAAAAGGGGGATATTGAAAAGTGAGTAGTCAGCTGTTTGATGCGATTGAACTATTAGCAGAAGAAAAAGGTATTGAAAAAGAAGTATTAATGGAAACACTTGAGGCAGCTTTAATTTCTGCCTATAAGAAAAATTTCAAGTCTGCTACAAATGTACGTGTGGAACTTAATGAAGCTTCAGGTACAATGAAAGTATTTTCCAGAAAGACAATTGTTGAGGAAGTTGAAGATAATCAGCAGGAAATTTCCTTAGCAGAAGCAAAATTAACAAATCCAAATTATGAAGTGGATGATATTATTGAAGTAGAGGTAACACCGAAGGACTTTGGCCGTATTGCCGCACAGGCTGCAAAGCAAGTTGTAACACAGCGTGTGAGAGAAGCAGAACGCGGTGTCATTTTTTCTGAGTATGTTGACAGAGAAGACGATGTAATGACTGGAATTATTCAGCGTAAAGATCCACGCTTTGTCTACGTGAATTTAGGAAAAATTGAAGCAAAGCTTGCAGAAGCGGAGCAAATGCCAACAGAGGAATATCATATCCATGATCGTATCAAGGTTTATGTTACAAAGGTTGAGAATACGAGTAAGGGTCCGCAAATTTATATTTCCCGCTCACATCCTGGCCTATTGAAACGTTTGTTTGAAATGGAAGTTCCGGAAATTTATGATGGTATTGTTGAGATTAAATCGGTAGCAAGGGAAGCCGGTGATCGATCGAAAATCTCGGTATTTGCAGAGAATCCGGAAATCGATGCAGTTGGTTCTTGTGTTGGTCAGAGAGGACAGCGTGTTCAAGCGATTGTAGATGAACTGAAAGGCGAGAAAATAGATATCGTAGATTGGGCAGAAGATCCGGTGGTATACGTATCAAATGCATTAAGTCCATCAAAGGTAATTGATGTTATCGTTAATGAAGAAGAAAAAGCGACCACTGTCATTGTTCCCGATTATCAGTTATCATTAGCAATTGGCAAGCGCGGGCAAAATGCAAGACTTGCCGCAAAGCTTACCGGATGGAAAATTGATATTAAGAGTGAGACAGAGGCAAGAGAGGAAGGACTGTTAACAGATCAAGCTGAATTGTTAGCAGAAGAGGATTCTTATTCAACGAACGATGAAGATTTGTTCGAATAGGAGGATGACAAATGGCGACAAAACGTAAAGTACCAGAAAGAAAGTGTATTGTAACTGGCGAGATGAAGCCGAAGAAAGAACTCATTCGCGTAGTTCGCAATAAAGAAGGGGAAGTGTTCGTGGACCCTTCCGGCAAAAAGAATGGGCGAGGAGCCTACTTGACAGGAACACTTGAAGTAATTAAACAAGCAGAGGAAACAAATATATTAAGCACTCAATTGAATGCAAAAGTAGATGTATCAATCTATGAAGAACTACGTAAGCTTGTGGGTTCAAAAACATGAAAAAAAATTATTTAAATCATCTTGGTCTAGCCTATCGCGCTGGAAAGTGCTCACTAGGTGAAGATGCAATCATAAGAGATATTCGAAGTTGCAAGGCAAAGCTAGTACTCCTTGCAAATGATATTGGCTACCAGACAAAGAAAAAGTTAATGGATAAATGTAAATTTTATAAGGTGCCTTGTATTATTGTGGAAGAGGATCGAGAAGCATTATCGAATGCGATAGGAAAATCCCAGAGAGTTGCGATTGCTATTCTTGATGCAGGATTTGCAAAGAAAATAAAGTCGCTCCTCGGGTAATTAATTTCGGGGGTGAATGTATGACTAAAATGCGCGTATATGAATATGCAAAAAAGAACAATTTAACAAGTAAGCAAGTCATAAATTATTTAAATGAAATAGAAGTGGATGTATCCAACCATATGTCTACGATTAATCAAAATACAGTAAAGCTGCTTGATGGGAAGTTTCAACCACAGACAGCTAAGAAAGAAAATGCAGAGAAGAAAAAACAGGATAAGAAACCACAGGCTAACAATGTTCATAAATCACACTCAGTTTCAAATAATAAATCTGAGAAAAAAGGGAGTCAACACATGACAGGTAAACAACAACAACAAAATAAGACTCACCAAAACAAAAATAAAAAGAAAAGAAGAGTTCAATATAAGGGGAAACAGCAGCCAAAACAGCCTGCTCCAGATTTAACTCCTGATAAAATCATTTACAGCAACACTCTAACGGTAAGCAGTTTAGCAAGCAAATTAAATAAAAAAGAAGCCGAAATTATTAAGAAGTTAATGTTTTTAGGAGTAATGGCAACAAAAAACCAAGACTTGGATGATGATACAGTTGAATTAATTTGTTCCGAGTATGGTGTGGAAGTAGAAAAAGAAATCGTTCTTGAAGATACAGATTTTGAAAAATATAAAGTAGAAGAAAAACCAGAGAATCTTATAGAAAGACCTGCTGTTGTCACAATCATGGGACACGTTGATCATGGTAAGACAACCACTTTAGACTCCATTCGTGAAACGAAGGTAACAGCTGGAGAAGCAGGAGGAATTACACAGCATATTGGTGCATATCAAGTAGATGTGAGCGGCAAAAAGATTACGTTTTTAGACACTCCAGGTCACGCAGCATTTACTAGCATGCGTTCTCGTGGTGCGCAAGTAACAGACATTGCAATTTTAGTTGTCGCTGCTGATGATGGCGTCATGCCACAAACAGTAGAGGCAATCAACCATGCAAAAGCTGCTGAGGTGCCAATTATTATTGCTGTCAACAAAATGGATAAAGAAACAGCTAATCCAGACCGCGTTATGCAAGAATTAACGGAATATGAAATTATTCCAGAGGTTTGGGGCGGAGACACAATTTTCGTAAATATTTCGGCAATCAAGCATCAGGGAATGGATGAACTTCTTGAAATGGTACTGCTTGTAGCTGAAGTGGAAGAACTAAAGGCAAATCCTAATGCGAATGCATCAGGTACTGTTATCGATGCGCAATTGGATAAGGGAAGAGGACCTGTAGCAACATTACTTGTACAAAACGGTACATTACATGTAGGGGATTCTTTAGTAGTCGGTAATACGTATGGAAGAGTACGTGCTATGGTTAATGATGTTGGGGCAAGGGTAAGCCAGGCTGGGCCATCTACCCCAGTTGAAATTACTGGATTACATCATGTTCCGCAAGCAGGTGACCAATTCCTTGTCTTCACTGATGAGAAGAAAGTGAGACAAATCGGAGAAGCTCGTGCACAGAAGTTTATTGCAGAAAGTCGTGGTCAGCAGTCTAAGGTTAGCCTTGATGATTTATTTGAACAAATTAAGCAGGGTGAAATGAAAGAGTTAAATATTATTATAAAAGCAGATGTCCAAGGCTCAGCTGAAGCACTTTCATCTTCATTGCAAAAAATCGAGGTAGAAGGCGTAAACATTAAAATTATTCATACTGGTGTAGGAGCGATTACGGAATCCGATATTATTCTTGCTTCAGCATCAAACGCAATTGTTATCGGCTTTAACGTACGCCCGGATGTCAATGCTAAAAATGCTGCTGCAAATGAACAGGTAGATGTTCGTCTCCATCGTGTAATATATAATGCAATTGAAGAGATTGAATCAGCAATGAAGGGATTATTAGACCCAGAATTTGAAGAGAAAGTAATTGGACAGGCGGAAGTACGTGAAACCTTCAAAGTATCAAAAATTGGTACAATTGCTGGCAGCTATGTAACAGAAGGGAAAATCACCCGTGATGCTGGAATTCGTTTAATTCGTGATGGCATTGTTCTTTTTGAAGGTGAGATTGAAGCATTGCGTCGTTTCAAGGATGATGTGCGTGAAGTAGCAACGAACTATGAATGTGGAATAACACTTACAAACTTCAATGATATTAAAGAAGGAGATATTCTTGAAGCTTATGTAATGGAAGAAATTGAACGCAAATGATTCTCTATGCTGAAGTAGAATGCTTCTTATATGAGGGACAGTCATTAAAAGCAAAACGTTCCGTATTAAAAAAATTATTCGCTCGCTTGAAGAATGATTTTAATGTGTCGCTGGCAGAGCTTGATTATCAGGATTTATGGCAGCGAACAAAAATAGGTATTGTAACAGTTTCATCAGATAAAACACATGCTGAAAAGGTCATTCAGCAGGTACTTGCTACAATCGATGCTTTTTCCGAGCTTGAACGGACGATAACAACAGTTGAAGAATTATAATTGTTCCTCAAATTATAAGAAGAGATTTCGTTAATGAGGTGAGAAAATGGCAGAATTACGGGCAAATCGAGTTGCTGAACAAATGAAAAAAGATTTAGGGGAAATTATGACAACAAAAATCAAGGATCCCAGAGTAGGATTTGTGACAGTGACCGATGTTGAAGTTACAGGTGATTTGCAACAAGCAACAATTTATATTTCCGTATTAGGAACGGAGAAGGAAAAACAGGATTCATTGCTTGGATTAACAAAAGCAAAAGGATTTATCCGCTCTGAAATTGGTAAACGAATTCGCTTAAGAAAAACCCCAGAAATAACATTTGAATTCGATGAAGCGCTCGAATACGGAAATCGAATTGAATCTATTATTCGAGATCTTAATAAGTAAGTGTAATCTGACTCGCTATACTTTGCCGAGTCAGATTTTTCTCGTGTCTTAAAATAGTAAGAGTTGGAGGCTAATTATATGGATGGTATATTGCCATTATGGAAGCCCAAGGGAATGACTTCACATGATTGTGTTATGAAGATACGAAAGATTTTTCATACGAAGAAAGTGGGGCATACTGGAACTTTAGATCCTGAAGTAGAAGGCGTACTTCCTATCTGTATTGGACAAGCAACTAAAATCGTTCCATTTTTGACGGATACGAAGAAGACATACATTGCTGAAGTAAAGTTAGGACAAACTACCGAAACAGAAGATAGTTATGGTAAAATAACAAAAGAGGCTGAAGTAGGCAAATTCCCTTCTGAGGAAGAAATTCAACAAGTAATGGAATTGTTTCAAGGAGATATTATTCAAATACCGCCAATGTATTCGGCAGTTAAGGTTAATGGGCGTAAACTCTATGAATATGCAAGAAAAAATGAAACGGTTGAACGTCCAAAACGTAAGGTGCATATTTATTGTTTGAAATATCTTGGCAAACAACCTGAAGATAAGACCATAGGTTTTAAGGTTATCTGCTCAAAAGGAACCTATATCCGAACATTATGTGTCGATATCGGTGAAAGATTAGGCTATCCAGCACATATGTCATTTCTAAAGCGTATTCAAACAGGTGTTTTTACTGAAGAAAAAGCAGTAACTTTTGAACGGATCAACCAAGCTAAAGCAGAAGAGAAATTATTTTCCTTACTGGCACCTCTTGTTTCGGGAGTTGAACATTTAGCGAAGCTTGAGGTTGATAAAGCAACAAAACAAAAAATTACCCATGGACAAAAGCTGGATAGACCAGAGGAGCTGCCGGCAACCAATCCATTTGTTGTTATGCATGAAAATGAATTTTTAGCTATTTATCAACTGCATCCTAATAATGAAAATCAATTAAAAGCTGTACGAGTATTTAATGGATGAAAGAAAAGCAGGTGAATAAGATTGAGAACATTTGAATTAACTTATCCGCATTCTTTAGTGCTGGAAGAATTACCAGAAACAATTAGTGCAATTGGCTTTTTTGATGGAATACATAAAGGGCATCAAAAAGTTATCGGTACTGCAGTGAAACAGGCAAAAGAGAATAATATGGAAAGTGCCGTTATTACTTTCCATCCGCATCCTTCTGTCGTTCTAAAAAAAGGAACAGAGCATGTACAATATATTACGCCAATCCGTGAAAAGCAAGAGATATTGCAGAGGATGAATGTAGACCGGCTTTATATTATTAAATTTAATAAAGAACTATCCGGATTACCTCCTCAGGAGTTTATTGATCATTTCATTATTGGTTTAAATATAAAGCATCTTGTTGCGGGCTTTGATTATAGCTATGGTTTTAAGGGCGCCGGAAACATGACAAATATTGCTGAATATACAAGAGGTAAGTTTGATTATACGGTTATTGATAAAGTGACTTTAGATGATAAAAAGGTAAGCTCTACTAGAATCCGCAAACTTTTAAAGGAAGGAAAGATCTCTGAAGTAAATGCTTTACTTGGGAGACCTTTAAAGTATACGAGTATGGTCGTGCATGGTGCCGAACGTGGAACAAATCTCGGCTATCCAACGGCAAATTTAAAAGTCAGTGAGGATGCTTTACTTCCTAAAATTGGGGTCTATGCAGTGAAAATCATTTATAAAAATGCTGTATACGAAGGAATGGCAAGTATAGGAACAAACCCGACTTTTAAGGAAGATAACGGAGTATTATCCGTGGAAGTAAATATTTTTGATTATAATAATGATTTATACGGGGAAGAATTACAGATGGAATGGTACGCATTTATACGTGAAGAAGAATCGTTTGCAAATGTTGATGACCTCATTGCTCAACTTGCTCATGATGAAGAAACCATTCGCAATTACTTTGCTAATAAATGATTTTTGATAAAACAACTTGATTTATTTAAAAGTTAAAGCTATACTTATATAGATAAAACCATCGCTTGGCAAAGCGTAACTCCGACGTTTGCTAGGGGATTGGGGATATAAACATCATTTTAGGAGGTGGCCTCATGGCTATTACACAAGAACGCAAAAATGAACTTATTAATGAATTTAAAGTTCATGAAACTGATACTGGATCTCCTGAGGTACAAATCGCTGTACTTACAGAAGAAATTAACACTTTAAATGAACATCTTCGTGTTCATAAGAAAGATCACCATTCTCGCCGTGGTCTATTTAAAATGGTTGGTAAACGTCGTAACCTACTAAACTATTTACGTAATAAAGACGTTACACGTTATCGCGATTTAATCCAAAAGCTCGGCTTACGTCGATAATTTTAAGAAAAAGCAGGAGAAATCCTGCTTTTTCTATTATTAGTATTTAGCATAAAATCAAACAGATACAATTTACTGGTAATATACATAAAGCATGAATCAGCTTGTTGTTTGATTCTCCTGCAGCTATCGTTTATTCTAGAAGAAGGATTAGTCTAATTGGGATATGGGTTGCTTGCTATTACTGAAATAATTATTGAACAGCTTTTGAATGCTTTTAAAATAATAAAAATGGAAAGTTGCATTGAAAGGAGTACTACTCTATATGTCAGAAGAAAAACAAGTATTTTCTACAGAAATTTCTGGTTCTACCTTTAAAGTAGAGATAGGTGAGCTTGCAAAACAAGCTGGTGGAGCTGCGATGATACATTACGGTGAAACATCAGTTTTAGCAGTCGCAACTGGTTCAAAGGAACCAAAGGATTTGCCTTTCTTCCCTTTAACTGTTAACTATGAAGAACGTCTATATGCGGTTGGTAAAATTCCTGGAGGTTTTATTAAACGTGAAGGAAGACCAAGCGAGAAGGCAATCCTTGCATCGCGTTTAATTGATCGTCCAATCCGTCCGTTGTTCCCTGATGGGTACCGTAATGAAGTACAGGTTATCAGTACCGTAATGAGTGTTGATCAGGATTGTTCCTCTGAAATTGCAGCAATGATTGGTTCATCCATTGCTTTATGTATTTCAAATATCCCATTTTCAGAACCGATTGCTGGCGTGCATGTTGGTCGAATGAATGGCGAGTTTATTATTAATCCAACAATAGAACAGCAAGAGGCAAGTGATATTGAATTAACGGTAGCAGGAACGAAAGATGCAGTGAACATGGTAGAAGCAGGTGCAGATGAAGTGCCTGAAGAAGTAATGCTTGAAGCAATCATGTTTGGGCATGAGGAAATTAAACGTCTGGTTGCCTTTCAAGAGGAAATTATTGCGAAACTGAATGTTGAAAAGTCTGAAGTAATTTTATTTGAATTGGAAGAAGACTTAGTTTCTAAAACAGAAAAAGCAGCTAAGGACAAGCTTATTGAGGCCATCCAAGTAAAAGAAAAGCATGAGCGAGAAGATGCGATTAGTGCTGTTAAAAATGAAGTCATCGAACAATATGATGAAGAAACAGATGGAGACACCATTAAAAAAGTTAAAAGTATCTTGGATAAGATGGTAAAAGAGGAAGTTCGCCGTCTTATTACAAAAGAAAAGATTCGCCCGGATGGTCGTAAACCAGATGAAATCCGTCCGCTTTCAAGCCGCGTGCATATTTTACCGCGTACACATGGTTCTGGTCTTTTTACGCGTGGACAAACTCAGGCATTGAGCATCTGTACATTAGGTGCACTGGGCGATGTGCAGATTCTTGACGGACTTGATTTGGAAGAATCGAAACATTTTATGCATCATTATAATTTCCCGCAATATAGTGTTGGAGAAACTGGTCCAATTCGTGGACCGGGAAGAAGAGAGATTGGTCACGGAGCTTTAGGTGAACGTGCCCTTGAGAAGGTAATTCCTTCAGACAAAGATTTTCCTTATACGATTCGTCTTGTTTCCGAAGTTCTTGAGTCAAATGGTTCTACTTCTCAAGCAAGTATTTGTGCAAGTACACTTGCAATGATGGATGCAGGAGTTCCAATTAAGGCACCAGTTGCAGGTATCGCAATGGGTCTTGTTAAATCTGGTGAGGATTATACCATTTTAACCGATATCCAGGGGATGGAAGATGCATTAGGCGATATGGACTTTAAAGTAGCAGGTACTGCAAATGGTGTAACAGCTTTGCAGATGGATATTAAAGTTGATGGTTTATCAAGAGAAATATTAGAAGAAGCATTAACACAAGCAAAGAAAGGCCGTTTACAAATTCTTGATTCCATGCTTGCTACAATTAATCAGCCTAATTCCGATTTATCACCATTTGCACCTAAAATCTTAACAATGACGATTAATCCTGATAAGATTCGTGATGTAATTGGACCAAGTGGTAAACAGATTAATCAAATCATCGAAGAAACAGGCGTGAAAATTGACATTGAACAAGATGGAAATGTCTATATCTCTTCAACAGATAGTGAAATGAACGAGAAGGCAAAGAAAATCATCGAAGATATCGTTCGTGAAGTTGAAGTTGGCCAAATGTATTTGGGTACTGTCAAACGCATTGAAAAATTCGGTGCATTTGTCGAGCTCTTCAAAGGAAAAGACGGTTTAGTTCATATTTCTGAATTACAAATTGAACGCACAAATAAAGTAGAGGATGTTGTCTCTATAGGGGATGAAATCCTTGTTAAAGTAAAAGAAATTGATAACCAGGGACGTGTCAACCTTTCCCGAAAAGCTGTATTGCTGGAAGAAAAGGAAAGAAAAAAAGAAGCAAATAAATAAATCTGGTTTAAAAAAGAAACTGAACTGACTCAGTTTCTTTTCTTTTACGGAAATCATGAAGAAATTCCATATCTTTCGTATTTTTAACCCTGAAGCGGTCAATAATACAAGTGTCATTAACACAAGCGTAATTGGAATACCTTGATAAAACATTTGCTTATTTTGGTATGGGATTTTCAGATTGTTGGGCAGATATTGGTGCGTGTATAGGTGTAATAATGAAAAATAAGCTTCGTAAAATACCTAAAGTGATAAGAATAATTTTATTCTAGTTTCCCCTCTTTTCTTTTCATTCTATAGTTCATATTCTAGATATATTTGTAAAATCCTTTTATTTGAAATCATTAATTTTTGCATACCTTAACTTTGAACTGCATAAATTGGGTAGCAGGGGGAGAGGGACATGCATGCATATAAAAAATACGTTCATGTTGTAGTATTTATCTTCATTTTGCTTATCAGCTTTAATCATGATTATAATCCGCTCAAGCCAACTCAATTTGCGTCAAGCGTCGATGTGAGTCAATCTAAGGATTCACTGTATAAAGAAATAACAGATAAAGCAGGGACGTATAAAGAGGAGCCACAAAATGCATACATTGATCGCGTTTGGAAGAAAACCCCCGGGAGAATAGGAAAAGAAGTCAATATTGAAAAGTCCTATCAAAAGATGAAAAAAGCTGGAGTATTTGATGCAAATTTACTTATTTATGATGAGGTAGAGCCAGAAACTTCATTAGAGGATTTGCCTGCTGCTCCAATATATCGAGGTCATCCTGAGAAAGAAATGGTTGCATTTTTAATCAACGTTTCGTGGGGGAAAGAGCATATTCCAGCAATCCTGGAAACATTAAATGAATATCAAGTGAAAGCAAACTTTTTCATAGAAGGTAAATGGGCGAGAGAAAATGCGGAGCTTGTAAAAATGATTATAGAAAACGGGCATCTTATTGGAAATCATGCCTATAACCATCCAGATATGGCGCGAATCAATCAAACGGAAATCACTGACCAAATTGCTAAAACAAATGAAATTCTAACTGCAATTAATAATGAAAGTCCAGTATATTTTACGCCACCAAGCGGCAGCTTCACTGATCAAGTTATACAAAATGCAGCAGAATTAGACATGGAAACAGTACTTTGGACAGTAGACACGATAGATTGGAAGAATCCGTCGATTTCTGTTATGATAAGTCGAGTAAGCAATAACATTCATCCTGGAGCTATCATTTTAATGCATCCAACCCAAGTAATTGCAGACGGACTAGATGAACTGATCGCAATGATTAAAGATAAGAATTATAAAATTGGAAGAATGGATCGTTTATTAAGTGAAGAAAGATAGTATTTGTTCAAAAGTCCTATAAGAGAATGCATCTAATTATCTTTTCCTGGCTCTTTTTGAACATTTTTTAGTAGGGGGAAAAAATTTGATTGATAAACATACTAGCAAGAATGGCTTAAGAATAATCATGGAGAAAATCCCTGCCATTCGGTCTGTAACGATTGGTATATGGGTTTTAACCGGATCAAGAAATGAGACACCGAAAATAAATGGCATATCTCATTTCCTTGAACACATGCTTTTTAAGGGAACGTCAACGCGCAGTGCACAAGACATTGCAGAAGCATTTGATTCAATTGGCGGACAAATTAATGCATTTACATCAAAGGAATACACTTGTTTCTATGCCAAAGTGTTAGATACCCATAAAGAATATGCTTTAGAAATATTAACGGACATGTTTTTTAACTCAACCTTTGATGAAGAGGAAATGGAACGTGAGAAAAAGGTTATCTATGAAGAAATCAAAATGTATGAAGATACACCGGACGATATTGTTCATGATTATCTATCACGTGCAGCATTTGGCACGCATTCGTTAGGTTATCCGATTATTGGTACAGAAGAGCAGTTAAAAAGCTTTGACCGCACGTCTTTAGAAACTTATATTAGCGAACGTTATACACCAGATAATATTGTTATTTCTATTGCTGGAAATGTAGATGAAAAGTTTGTACATTTAATTGAAGAAAAATTTGCCCATCTTCAAGGTACTGTTCAAGAGAGTTGCGAAGAAAAACCTGTGTTTTATGCAAACACCATTCAGCACAGCAAGCGTACGGAACAGGCACATTTCTGTCTTGGCTATCAGGGTCTGTCAATAAATGATCCGCATACATATAGTTTAATTATCGTGAATAATGTGCTTGGCGGCAGTATGAGCTCCAGATTGTTTCAAGAAGTGCGTGAAAAGCAAGGACTTGCGTATGCTGTATTTTCTTATCATACATCTTATCTTGATAATGGTTTACTTACGATTTATGCTGGAACGGGAAAAGAGCAGCTTCCTTTAGTAAAGGATACCATTTATCAGACAGTAGAAAACCTGGCAGAGAAAGGATTAACAGATAAAGAACTGCACAATAGTAAAGAGCAATTAAAAGGAAATCTTGTGCTTAGCCTGGAAAGTACCAATAGCCGGATGAGCCGCAATGGCAGAAATGAATTGCTTTTAAGACGTCATCGCTCCTTAGATGAAATGATTGCGGAGATAGATGCTGTCACGCACGATCGTATCCGGCAAGTCCTTGATATCGTATTTACCAGCAATGCGGCAACCGCAATCATCGCACCAAAAGCAAATGAATAATTAACTTTCAACATGAATGTATATTTTGACGCATATATTTCTATGGGAGGGAGTCTATATGCGATTTAAAGAGATTAGCGGCAAGGAAATTATTAATGCGAATCTAGGAATCAAGCTTGGTGTTCTAGGGCAAACAGACTTGGAAATTAATGAACAAACAGGTCAGATCGAAGCTTTTATCATCCCTTCTTATAAATGGTTCGGATTAAAAAAAGAAGAGGAAGAAACCATGATACGATGGCGGGATATTAAAATTATTGGGGAAGATATGATTATAGTTGAAGCAGAAGATATTTATAAGTAATTGGCTGGTATCCAATAAAGGGTACCAGCCTTTTTTTATGAATTTTTAACAGATGCGAAGCACCCTTAACCCCCTTATTCATAAGCTATATAGAAATGAATTTATGTCTGGAGGTAAGTAGCGATAATGGAGCAGCACATTGCTGTAATTGGTGGAGATGCACGCTATCTGGAATTAATTCGCAAGCTTGAACAATTACCTCATGCAAAAGTTGTTGTTGTTGGATACGATAAGCTTGATCCAGGTTTTATTGGCTCCAAGCAATATGATTTGCATGAAATTCAGCCGCAAGATTTAGATATTGTAATATTGCCAATTACTGGTACAGATAATAAAGGTAATATAGAAGCAATTTTTTCAAATCAGCCCATTCAGCTGGAAGAATCATGGTTTAATCAATTAAGAAAGCAAACATTCATATTTACTGGGATTTCCAATTCTTATTTAGATGAAGTCGTCTCTAGGTCACATGCAGACTTAATTCCACTGCTTGGACGCGATGATGTCGCCATTTATAATTCTATTCCTACTGCAGAAGGTGCAATTATGATGGCAATTGAGCATACAGATTACACGATTCACTCATCAAAAGTAATCGTTGCAGGCTTCGGCAGAGTGGGTCATACGGTTGCGAATAAATTTTCTGCACTCGGCGCAGAGGTATCCGTCGTTTCGAAAAAGCTTCGTGAGCTGGCAAGAATTACTGAAATGAGGTTAAATGCTATCCCGCTTGAGGCATTTCCTGGGCGTGTCGATGAATGTGACCTGTTAATTAATACAATACCAGCGCTGGTAATTACGCAGGAAGTTATTGAAAAATTGCCTGCGCACACAGTCATTATCGATCTTGCTTCTAAACCTGGTGGAACAGACTTTGAATTCGCTGAAAAACGTGGAATAAAAGCTATATTAGCGAAAAGTTTACCAGGTGTTGTCGCGCCGAAAACAGCTGGTGATATATTGGCACGAGTAATTAAGCAAGTTTTGCAAGAGAGGAGAGTACCATGAATTTAGAGAATAAAAAGATTGGCTTTGGATTTACTGGTTCTCACCATTCACAAGTCTTTGTCCTAAAAGAGCTGCAGAGACTTGTGGATGAGAAGGCAGAAGTTTTCCCAATTGTTTCACATACTGTTAAAACGATTGATACAAAGCATGGTAAGGCAAAAGATACCATTAGAAAAATCGAAGAAATTACAGGAAAGTCTGTGATTTCCACCATACCGGAAGCTGAACCATTTGGTCCAAAAAATCCACTTGATTGTATGGTGATTGCCCCTATGACTGGAAACTCACTTAGTAAGTTCGCAAATGGACAAACGGATAACGCAGTCCTTATGGCGGCAAAGGCAACGATGCGCAACAATGCTCCAATCGTACTTGGAATTACTACGAATGATGCATTAGGACTGAATGGGATAAATTTAATGCGATTATTAACTGCAAAAAATATATTTTTCATTCCTTTTGGGCAAGATGATCCATTTCATAAACCGAATTCCCTTGTGGCAAATTGGCCATCCTTAAGTGATACAATAAAATATTCACTAAAAAAAGAACAAATTCAACCAATTATTATTACTTATTAGCAGTAAAATATGATAGACTTTATTGTTAAGCATATAAATAATTCGCAATCGAAGGGAGTTGCAAGCTGATGACACAAAATGAAAAATATAATGTAGCAGTAGTAGGAGCAACTGGAGCAGTTGGTACAAAAATAATCCAAATATTACAGAAAAAGAACTTTCCGATAAAAGAATTAAAGGTTCTTGCCTCAAAACGTTCCGCAGGGAAGTGTATTCAATTTAATGGAAGGGATATTACAATTGAAGAAGCAACTCCAGAAAGCTTTAGAGGAGTGGACATTGCTTTATTTTCCGCAGGAGGAGCTATTTCTGAGCAGCTTGCTCCTGAGGCTGTTAAGCATGGAGCAGTAGTGGTTGATAATACAAGTGCATACCGGATGGATCCAGATGTGCCGTTAGTAGTTCCAGAGGTAAATAAAGAAGATATAGCAAAGCATAAAGGGATTATTGCAAACCCCAACTGCTCAACTATTCAAATGGTGGCAGCACTTAAACCTATCATGGATGGCTTTGGAATGAATAGAGTAATTGTTTCTACCTATCAAGCTGTTTCCGGTGCAGGAGATGCAGCAATATCAGAGTTAAAAAAGCAATCTGAACAATTTATTAATGAAGAAGAGATGGAAGCAAATATTTTACCAGTAAAGTCTGATGAAAAACATTACCCAATTGCATTTAATGCCCTTCCACAAATTGATGTCTTCTCTGATAATGGGTATACATTGGAAGAAATGAAAATGATTAATGAAACGAAAAAAATAATGCATGCCCAAGAGCTGTCAGTAGCGGCAACTTGTGTACGTTTACCATTATTTACTTCACATGCTGAAAGTGTTTATATTGAAGTGGATAAGGAGAATGTAACCGTTCAGGATATTTGGAATGAACTCAGAAATGCTCAGGGAGTGGAACTGCAGGACGATCCAGCCAAGCAAGTTTATCCAACACCACTATCTTCTGCGTATAAAGAAGAAGTCTTCGTAGGCCGTATTCGAAGAGATCTTGATCATAAACAAGGATTTCACTTATGGATTGTTTCCGATAACCTGGTTAAAGGAGCAGCACTTAATACCGTTCAAATCGCCCAAGCTGCAATAGAAAATAACTGGTTAAAATAAATTTTTAACGTAATGAATCTGATAATAAAAAATGTCTTTTGAGCAGCTATGATTCGCTAATCGTATAGGAAATTATAAAATTAGTAATTTGTGTATAACCAATGAGAGCAGCCTCGTCCGTGAAGCGGAGCCCGTATGTTGCTGAACGGACGATTCTGCCTTTGTGCTAGCTGCTCTTTAAAAGACAAGATAAATGACCAGAAAATCTCGCTTTTGATGAGAGGTGATGCAATGCAACTATTGGTCCAAAAATTTGGTGGCAGCTCTTTACAAACCTCTGAAAAACGTCTCCATGTAATCAATCATATTCAGGAAGCTTTAGAAGACCATGATAAAATTATTGTCGTTGTTTCGGCAATCGGTAAACAACCTTTCCCATATGCTACAGATTCCTTACTTCAATTAGTTAATTATCCCATTAGTCATGCTACAGAACGTGAACTCGACCTTCTGCTTGCCTGTGGAGAAACAATATCTGCTGTCGTTCTCTCCAATGAACTTAAACAAAGAGGCACACAGGCAATTGCGCTGACAGGGGCTCAAGCAGGGATTACAACAAATGCTTATCATACAAATGCAAAAATAAAACATGTTGATCCGACAAGAATAATGACCACCTTTCAATCAAATGATGTCATTGTAGTGGCAGGCTTCCAAGGAGAAACCGATAAAGGAGAAGTTACCACAATTGGAAGAGGAGGGAGTGACACTACTGCTGCAGCATTGGGAGTGGCAGTTAAAGCAGTGCGGGCAGATATATTTACAGATGTTCCAGGAATTATGACTGCTGATCCGAGAATTGTGGAAAATGCACAGATTCTAAAAAATTGTACTTATACAGAGACTTGCAATCTTGCATATCAAGGTGCAAAAGTAATCCATCCTCAAGCGGTTGAAATTGCAATGCAAGCAAAGCTTCCACTGCATATCCGGGCAACGGAACAAAAGATGAAAGGAACACTAATTTCCGCAAAAAAAACAGAACGTCAAGCAGCGGAAAAGGTATTACATCCCATTACTGGTATTGCTCACTTAACTGGAATATCCCAGGTGAAAATCAGCCGAAAAGACAATCCCACCTATTCCATGTCAGAAATTTTTAAAACAATTGCCGCAGCTGGGATATCAATTGATTTTATAAATATATCACCACACCAGGTTATTTTTACCCTGCCCGAAACAGTAGTCGGCCAGGCTAAAGAGTTGCTGGAAAGTTTGGATATTTTAGCAGTAATAAGTGAACATTGTGCAAAGGTTTCTGCAGTTGGAATGGGGATGGGCGGGATGCCAGGAGTTGCTGCGAGAATTGTAACAGCCCTTGCAAAAAAAGGAATACAGATTCTTCAAGCGGCAGATAGCCATACAACCATATGGGTGCTCATTCATGAAAAAGATTTACGTCAAGCGGTAAATGCCTTACATGACGTTTTTGAACTTAATAAAGAAAAGCATACGTTTCAAGAAGAGCTGTAAACCGATTCAATATTGTCTTTTCTTTTTTAGTAAAATGATAGAACAAATATGCTATAATAGATTATAATTTGTATGATCCCTTGCCAATTACTGGCAAGGGCTTATACAACCAGATATTTTGCTAATATGAGGTGAAATGATGGCAAAAAAGAAGGCTAGAAAAAAAACTGGCAAGAAATCTAATCTCTTAAAATATGAATTGCTGGGATTGTTATTTATATTTTTAGCTATCTTTGGAAGCGGGGCAAGTGCAATAAGTGACGGAGCAATTCCTGGATGGCTAGAGCATTTCTTTCGTTTTTTCTTTGGAATTTGGTATTATGTAGCTTCGATATTTTTATTAATTACAGGAATAATCCTATTAATTAAGCGAAGGTATCCAAATTATTTTACGAGAAAATTGATTGGCTTTTATATTTTATTTGCAGGCGTACTATTATTAACGCATGTACAAGCCTATGAACCGCTGCTTCAGGCGAATGAAAATCTTTCCATTCTAGCATCTACCTGGGATAACTTTCTTTCCTATACGAGTGGACAGGTTTCTTCTGGACAAACTGGTGGCGGGATGATTGGTGCAATTATTTTTACGCTTTGTTACTATCTATTCTCTTATACAGGTGCAAAAATTGTATCTGCCTTTTCAATTATCATCGGTATATTGTTTATAACCGAGGTTTCATTAGGTGAATTGACAAATAAGCTTTATCAGCAATTTAAAAAGCTGGCAGCTGCTATGCGGAAACAGGCCAAGGGAGCGAAAGAAAGAAGAGAAGAGAGGAAAGAAGAAAAACTGCTTGCTGACGAAGCGACAGCTGCAGAAAAAGAAGCGGAGTCTGAGATAGAACCACTTATCAATGATTTTACCGAAGTTGCGTATGGAACAAAGTCACAAATGGAAACAAAAGAGGAATTAGAAGAAAATGATTCAGCAAATGAAGAAGATGATGATATCAATGTTGAACCTGCATTATCTTCTGCAGAAACGGAAAATCATGATTATGTATTACCGTCACTTGACCTTCTGGCAAAGTCGACAAAAAATAATCAGCAATATGAAAAATCTCATGTTCAGGCAACCATTAGAAAGCTGGAAAGAACGTTTCACAGTTT
Source organism: Oceanobacillus sp. (assembly GCA_032085455.1). Taxonomy (GTDB): domain Bacteria; phylum Bacillota; class Bacilli; order Bacillales; family Amphibacillaceae; genus Oceanobacillus. Next base: position 209,302 of record DAMDKS010000001.1, on the reverse strand, counting down.
TGGGGTAAAAGCAAAAGTGACCAAGGTGAATGTTGGTCCAGCAGTCACAAAGTATGAAGTTTATCCAGAAGCAGGAGTGAAAGTAAGCAAAATTGTTAGTTTACATGATGATCTTGCGTTAGCTCTGGCTGCAAAGGATATTCGTATTGAGGCACCAATACCTGGAAAATCTGCCGTTGGGATTGAAGTGCCAAATAAAGAAATTGCAATGGTTTCTTTACGGGAGGTTATGGATGACTCAATACATCATAAGCCATCTAAATTATTAGTTGCTTTGGGAAGGGACATTTCGGGTGATGCAGTCACCACTGAATTAAATAAAATGCCTCATTTATTGATTGCGGGTGCGACAGGAAGCGGGAAGAGTGTTTGTGTGAATTCGATTATTACAACACTATTAATGAGAACAAAGCCACATGAAGTGAAGATGATGATGATTGATCCGAAAAAAGTAGAACTTAATGTTTATAATGGGATTCCACATCTGCTTGCTCCCGTAGTTACAGATCCGAAAAAAGCTTCAAGAGCTTTGAAGAAAATCGTTTCCGAAATGGAAAGAAGATATGATTTATTTTCAGAAACTGGTACAAGAAATATTCAGGGATACAACGAATATGTACGCAAATACAATTTAACGGCGGATGAACAACAGCCAGAGCTGCCTTTCATTGTAGTATTAGTTGATGAGCTTGCTGACTTAATGATGGTGGCGTCCAGTGATGTTGAGGATGCGATTACGAGACTCGCACAGATGGCACGTGCAGCAGGTATTCATTTAATTATTGCAACACAGCGTCCTTCAGTTGATGTCATTACTGGGGTAATAAAAGCGAATATTCCATCTAGAATCGCCTTTAGTGTATCTTCACAAACGGATTCACGAACAATACTGGATTCAGGTGGTGCAGAGAAACTATTGGGAAGAGGGGATATGCTATTCTTACCTGTAGGCTCATCGAAACCAATTAGGGTGCAAGGGGCATTTCTTTCAGATGATGAGGTGGAACGTATTGTTGATTATTGTATTGATCAGCAGAAAGCATCTTATCAGGAGGAAATGATTCCGGAAGATACAAATGACGGACTTATAGAGGTTGAAGATGAATTATATGATCAAGCTGTTCAGCTTGTTGTGGAAATCCAGAGTGCGAGTGTGTCTATGCTTCAGCGTCGATTTCGGATTGGGTATACGAGGGCAGCGAGATTAATTGATGCGATGGAAGCAAGAAGCATAGTTGGACCTTATGAAGGAAGTAAACCTCGTAAAGTTTTAGTCACTAATAGTGAAATAGAAGAAGAATCATCGACAATGTAATCAGGAAAAGACAGGAAATGGTGCTATGTATAACTCATTTCCTGTCTTTTTTGTTACAAGTATATGACATAATTCGAGATTTTTATGTGGAATCTGTTTAATTTTTAATTATGCTATTTATTTCTTAAGCTAATAATGGTATATTAGTCATGAATAAAATGGTTATACGTCAGAGGTCAGATCTCTTTGTGGAAGAGGTGATTTTTTTGTCGCTTAAGATAGATACAAGACAGCTTTATCTTCAAGTAGTCGATGAACTATTACAAAATATTAAACAAGGAATTTATGCTGAAAATGAAAAGCTACCTTCAGAATATGAGCTTTCCAAGCAGTTAGGTGTTTCAAGATCGACATTACGAGAAGCATTGCGTGTCCTGGAAGAAGATAATATTGTAACTCGAAGACACGGGGTAGGAACTTTTGTGAATTCCAAGCCGCCCTATTCTTCTGGAATCGAAGAATTGAAAAGCCTTACAACGATGATTAGACAGTCAGGGAAGACCCCAGGATCACAATATATTTCAGCGGAAATTGTAGATGCAGCGAAAGAAGATAAAGAAAATTTTTCCTCTAGCCTAAGCAGTTTGGCTAGAATTGAACGGGTCCGTACAGCGGACGGAATACCAGTTGTTTTCTGTGTAGATAAGGTTCCAGCAGGACTGTTTCCCCTAGATAAATTACAGGAAAATGAGTCAATTTTTGATTTAATTGAAAATCATATTGGTAAAAAGATTGGATATGCTATTACACATATTGAACCTATCAGTTACCATGAGCGCGTCTATAATTATTTGGACTGTACACCAGTACAATCATTACTTTTGTTAAAGCAAATGCATTATTCAGCAGATGATGAGCCAATACTTTATTCATTAAATTATTTTCGTTCAGATATTTTCAGCTTTCACGTGTTAAGAAAACGTGTATAAATGGTATGCAAAAGTATGGCTAATGCAAGCTTTGACAAACTATGTCAGCAGATAGCTGGCAGTTTAAGGGGGTGAGGGCTCGTAAAGTAAGATTCGTAAGCATGTTTGTCGATTGTTTTTAAAATTTTTTAGGGGGTAAAAGAATGAAAAAACGTAATTTATGGCTAATGGCACTTGTGTTTTCTTTAGTTGCTTTACTTGCCGCATGTGGCAGCAGTGATAGTGATGGGAAAGATAAATCAGGTGATGAAGGTGAAGCTGATTCGTCAGAAGACTTTTCAGTAGGAATGGTTACGGATATTGGTGGAGTTGACGATAGATCCTTTAACCAATCTGCTTGGGAAGGACTTTCTGAGTGGGGTGAAGAACACGGTCTATCAAAAGGAGATGGATTTGACTATGCTCAATCAAATGCTCCAGAAGATTATGTACCGAATATTACACGATTGATTCGTGAAAAGTATGATTTAATCTATGGTATTGGTTTTGAGCTAAAAGAAGATATTCAAAATGCTGCTGACCAAAACTCAGATGTTTATTTTGGAATTGTCGATGATGAAGTTGAAGGCGATAACACGGTAAGTATTACATTTAAAGAGCATGAAGGTTCGTTTCTAGTTGGTGTTGCTGCAGCAATGAAAACAAAAACAGATAAACTTGGTTTCGTTGGTGGAATTGATTCTCCATTAATTAACAAGTTTGAAGCTGGATTTATTGCAGGTGCTAAATCGGTTAATCCTGATATTGATGTTGATGTGCAATATGCCGAGTCTTTTGGTGACTCTTCTAAAGGAAAAATGATTGCATCAGATATGTACAATAAGGATATAGATGTTATCTATCACTCTTCTGGTGGTACTGGTAATGGTGTGTTTAATGAGGCGAAGGACCTAAAAAATGCTGATCCGGATCGTGAAATTTGGGTAATTGGAGTAGACCGAGATCAACATGATGAGGGACAAATTGGTGATCATAATGTAACCTTAACTTCTATGATTAAACGCGTGGATGTAGCAGTGCAAGACGTTGCACAAATGGCAAAGGACGGGGAATTCCCTGGTGGTGAGAAACTAGAATTTGGAATTCAAGAAGAAGCAATTGCTGTTGCAGATACGAATGAAGAAGCAATGACAGATGACATTATTTCTGCAGTAGAAGAATGGGAAGAGAAGATTCTAAATGGAGAGATTGAAATTCCATCTACTCATGATGCACTAAAGGATTTCTTGGAAGATCTTTAATAATCATTAGGGAAAAGAGTATATACTCTTTTCCCTAGCATAGTGTACTATAAAAATTATGACTTGTACGTTGCTAAACTGGCGCTTTTAGCCTTTGTGCTTAAAATCCTCAACTAAAGAAGATAGTATCTGTCTTTTTTAGTTGGTGATTTTAACCAATATAATTAATATGCTATTTATTTAGCCAAAGGGGTGGATCAAAAAGTGGAATATGTGATAGAAATGTTGAACATTCGTAAAGAATTCCCTGGCATTGTAGCTAATGATAATATTAATATTCAACTTAAAAAAGGGGAAATCCATGCTTTGCTTGGAGAAAATGGTGCTGGCAAATCAACATTAATGAACGTTTTATTTGGATTGTACCAACCGGAAAAAGGTGAAATAAAAGTAAACGGCAAACCTGTTCATATTACAAATCCGAACATTGCTAATGATTTGGGAATTGGTATGGTACATCAGCATTTTATGCTTGTCGAGCCATTTACAGTTACTCAAAATATTATCCTGGGAAATGAGCCTAAAACCAAGTATGGTACCGTCAATTTGAAAAAAGCGGAGAAAGAAATACAAGAATTGTCCGACCGTTACGGTTTAAGGGTAGATCCACGTGCGAAAATCAGAGATATCTCCGTAGGGATGCAGCAGCGTGTGGAAATTTTAAAGACACTTTATCGTGGAGCGGAGGTTCTTATTTTTGATGAGCCAACTGCTGTTCTTACCCCTCAGGAGATTACTGAACTAATTGAAATTATGCAATCGTTAGTTAAAGAAGGAAAGTCTATTATTTTAATCACACATAAATTAAAAGAGATTATGCAAGCTTGTGATCGTTGTACAGTTATTCGAAAAGGAAAAGGCATAGGTACAGTAAATGTGGCAGATACAAATGTGAACGAACTGGCATCACTAATGGTTGGCAGAAATGTAAGCTTTGAAGTGATAAAAGAACCTGCGCAGCCTAAAGAAACAGTGCTGGAAATAAAAGGTTTACATGTTAAGGATTCCAGAAAAGTTGATGTTGTAAAAGGACTGGATTTGCAAGTAAGAGCTGGAGAAATCGTTGGTATTGCTGGTATTGATGGAAATGGTCAATCAGAGCTCATTGAGGCGATTACTGGCTTAACAAAGACTCAATCAGGAAAGATTTTGTTAAATAACAAAAGTATTTCAAATAAATCACCTCGTAAGGTGACGGAAAGCGGTCTGGGTCATATCCCGCAGGACCGGCATAAATATGGGCTTGTGCTAGATTATAGTGTTGGAGAAAATATTGTTTTGCAAACGTACTATCAACAGCCATATTCAAAAAACACGATTTTGAATCATAAAGAAATTTATAAAAAGGCTGAAGAATTGATTGAGGCATATGATGTTCGAACACCAAATGCTTATACGCTAGCTCGTGCACTGTCTGGAGGAAACCAGCAAAAAGCAATTATTGCCCGAGAGGTTGATCGTTCACCCGATCTCTTGATTGCAGCTCAGCCTACACGGGGGCTTGATGTTGGTGCAATTGAATTTATTCATAAGAAATTAATTGAGGAACGGGATAAAGGGAAAGCAATTTTACTTATTTCCTTTGAATTGGACGAGATACTCGATGTAAGTGACCGTATTGCGGTTATGTTTGATGGTAAAATTGTGGCAAACGTTAATCCTAAAGAAACAAATGAGCAAGAGCTTGGATTATTAATGGCCGGGAGCGGCTCTGATAAAGTGGGTGCTGCAAAATGAAAACAAATAAAATGTTAATGAATTTATTAATTCCTGTGATTTCGGTTTTACTCGGTTTATTCGTTGGAGGCATTATTATGTTTGCTTCTGGCTATAATCCAATTGTCGGCTATCAAGCTTTATGGTCAGGAGCATTTGGAGATGCTTTTACAATTGGAGAAACGATTCGTCGGGCAACACCACTCGTATTGACAGGTTTAGCGGTTGCATTTGCTTTCCGTTCGGGACTATTCAATATTGGAGCAGAGGGACAAGTTATCGTTGGCTGGCTGGCAGCAGTTTGGGTAGGCTTAGCGATTGAAGCGCCTATGATCATCCACTTGCCACTTGCCATTATAGCTGGGATGTTAGCCGGGGCATTATGGGGCTTTATACCAGGTATATTGAAAGCAAAGCTTGGGGTCCATGAAGTAATTGTAACCATTATGCTGAACTATACTGCACTTTATATTTCTAATGAGATTATTCGTTCAGTTCTAACGGATCATGCTACAAAAACGGATCAAATTGCAAGTACTGCTTCACTTGGATCAGAATGGCTGCAAAGTATTACATTTTATTCTCGACTGCATTATGGATTTTTAATTGCAATATTTGCTGCACTTGTTATGTGGTTTATTATTCAACGAACAACGATTGGTTATGAACTAAAATCAGTTGGATATAATCAGCATGCTTCTAAATATGCGGGTATGAATGTCAGTAAGAATATTGTTCTTTCCATGGTGATTTCCGGAACATTTGCCGGACTTGCTGGTGCAATGGAGGGATTGGGAACCTACGGAAATATTCATTTAATGTCTGGATTTACCAATCTTGGATTTGATGGGATTGCTGTTGCGTTACTTGGTAATAATAACGCCTTTGGTGTACTGCTTTCGGCATTGCTGTTTGGTTCGCTTAAAGAAGGAGCTGGGCAAATGCCAACTACTGCTGGTGTACCGACGGAGTTAGTTGATATTATTATTGCATTAATTATTTTCTTTGTAGCATCAAGCTATATTATCCGTTGGGTGATACTTCGCTTTAAAAAGGAGGGGAAATAAATGATTGATTTATTACAATCAGTTGTTCCGACAGTACTATTTTTCTCAGCACCTCTCATTTTAACTGCTTTAGGCGGAGTATTTAGTGAACGTTCAGGTGTTGTTAATATTGGTTTAGAGGGGTTAATGGTAATTGGTGCTTTTGTTGCAATTGTATTTTCTTTGACATTTGAGAATACGCTTGGCTCCTTAACACCATGGATTGCAATAGTCATTGCTGCAATCATAGGGGGAATCTTCTCTTTAATTCATGCGGTTGCTTCCGTATCGTTTTATGCAAACCAGGTTGTTAGTGGGGTTGCTATTAACATGCTTGCACTAGGTGTTGGTGTGTATTTGACAAAGCAATGGTATGATAAAGGACAAACGGATATGGTTGACGGGTTTTTCCGTACAGATATTCCGATTCTGTCGGATATTCCTGTAATCGGCCCTATTTTCTTTGAAAGAGTTTATGCTACTTCTTATGTAGCAATTATTATTGCAATTATTGCTTGGTTCGTTCTTTATAAGACATCATTTGGCTTGCGTCTGCGTGCTGTTGGTGAGCATCCAATGGCTGCGGACACAAACGGCATAAGTGTTACTAAGATGCGCTATATAGCTGTTATTTTATCTGGAGTACTTGGAGGTTTGGGAGGTTCGGTATTCGCTTTAACCATCGTTTCAAACTTCTCCCAATCTACAATTGTTGGTCAAGGTTTTATTTCACTTGCTGCAGTTATCTTTGGTAAGTGGCATCCGCTTGGAGCAATGGGGGCAGCTTTATTCTTTGGTTTTGCACAAAGTTTAAGTATCGTCGGCTCTTCTATTCCATTTCTGGAGGGTATTCCGCAAGTATTCTTATTAATCGCTCCATATGTGCTTACAATACTAGCACTTGCAGGATTAATTGGAAGGGCAGATGCTCCAGCAGCGAATGGTGAACCATATATCAAGGGGAACCGTTAAAAGTAAAATACGTTCTTCAAGAAAGTCCACTTAGCACAAGTCTAAGTGGATTTTCTATGAGCTGTCTTACAAATTATGTGAAAAAATGGGTTTATTGTGTTTGCGGCAGTTTAATTATCGTATAAATGGATGATAGTATAAAATATGTGTAGAATATGTAATAGGAAAGTAACATAGGAGGTTAGGAAATGAATGTAATTACGGAACAAAAAGTAAATAAGAATGGAAAAATACTTCATTTTATTCCCACAAAAAAGTATAAGACACTCACTTTTGTTGCGAAATTCAGTGCACCGCTTTCTAGAGAAACAATTACAAAACGGGCATTATTACCATATGTTTTAAGACAGGCAACAGAAAGCTATACAAATAGAACAGATTTGCAATTAAAGCTTGATGATTTATATGGAGCAGTACTCTCCATTGATGCAGTTAAAAAAGGGGATAATCATATTATTAGCTTCAGACTGGAAATTGCTAATGAAAGATATCTTCCAGCAGAAGATCAGATTACAAAAGAAGCTATTCATTTGTTAAAGGAATTGATATACCAGCCATATCTTGAAAACGGAATTTTTTCCGAGAAGATATTTAAACGTGAAAAAGCAACCCTCAGACAAAGAATTCAAGCGGTAAGAGATGATAAATTACGCTATGCTAATATGCGTCTGATTGATGAGATGTGTAAAGATGAAGTTTATGCACTTCATGTGAGCGGCTACGAGGAAGATTTAAACGGATTAACAAATGAGCAATTATTTCAATATTATCAAGAGATGATTGTAACGAATCAGCTCGATATTTATGTTGTTGGTGACTTTGATCCTGAGAAAATGAATACGGAAATGAAGGAAATTATGGTACACGAATCAGCAGACTCTAAGCCAAAACCTGCTGCACCGGATATTAAAAATATTGCGAAAGTAAAAGAAATTATTGAAAAAGATGTAATTCAGCAGGCAAAGCTCCATTTGGGCTACCGGACAAATGTAACTTTTTCGGATAAAGCTTATCCAGCACTCCAGGTTTTCAATGGCTTATTTGGCGGATTTCCAAACTCGAAGCTATTTATTAATGTTCGTGAAAAAAACAGTTTAGCTTATTATGCAACTTCACAAATTGAAAGCCACAAAGGACTGTTATTAGTGCTAAGTGGTATTGCTCCTGAAGACTTTGAGAAGGCAAGAGACATTATCCGTGAACAAATGGCTGAGATGAAAGCTGGTAATTTTACGGAAGAAGACTTGGAAGAAACAAAGGAAATGATTGTTCATTCTTTGAAAGAAACGATGGATAGTAACCAAGGGCTTGTAGAATTATTTTATCAATTACAAGCAGCGGAAACGGATTTTTCACTCCAGGATTTATTTACTGGTATTGAAAAGGTGACAAAGGAAGATGTGGTTGAAGTAGCCCAAAAAGTTGAGGAAGATACTTTATATCTCCTGACTGCTGAAGGAGGAGAGTTAAATGAATAAAAAGACGTATCCAGAGATAGATGAAGTTATTTATACAAAAAAATTAGATAATGGTTTATCTGTATTTTTAATGCCTCGTAAGGAAATGGAAAAAACATATGCCATTTTCTCAACAGATTATGGATCCATTGATCAGACATTTGTGCCGATTGGTGAGAAAGAAATGATTACTGTACCTGATGGAATTGCACATTTCTTAGAGCATAAGCTTTTTGAAAAAGAGGATGGAGATGTTTTTGCTGACTTTGGCAAGCTGGGCGCCTCGGCTAACGCTTTTACATCTTTTACAAAAACTGCCTATCTTTTTTCTGCAACAAATCATATTGAGGAAAATGTGAAAATATTGATTGACTTTGTGCAAGCTCCTTATTTTACAGAACAAACAGTTGAAAAAGAGAAAGGAATTATTGCGCAGGAGATAAAAATGTATGATGATCAGCCGGACTGGCAATCATTTATGGGTACAATAAAAGCTTTATTTAAGCATCATCCAGTTAATATTGACATTGCTGGTACAGTTGATTCAATTATGAAAATAACAAAGGATGACCTCTACACGAGCTACAATACATTTTATCATCCTGAAAATATGTCATTGTTTATTATCGGCAATATGGATGCGGAGAAACTATTCCACCTAATTGAAGAAAATCAGGCTAATAAAAAATTTGCACCAATGAAAGAGGTTATACGTGATTTTCCGGAAGAACCTAAAGAAGCAGCGCATGCTGAAATGGTAATCAATATGCCTGTTTCCATTCCGAAATGTACAATTGGTATTAAAGAATTAAGTACAACGCTTGAAAAACAAGATTTCATTAGAAAAGAGCTGCTGACAGATATGATCCTTGATTTTTACTTTTCTAAAGGTGGTTCTTTCTACCAGGAGCTTTATCAAGCCGAGCTCATTGACAGCAGCTTTTCTTATGAATCAAACCTCGATCGCAGTTTTGGCTATTCGATTATTGGAGGTAATACGGCACATCCAGAGGAATTCGCTTCTAAGGTTAAAGCATTATTATTAAAAACGAATACGTTAGAAATTTCTTCCCAGGATTTTTCCCGAATGAAGAAAAAGAGAATCGGGCAAATTTTGCGGGCAATGAATTCTTTAGAGTATATCGCAAATAATTTTGTTGATTATCATAAATTTGGCATCAATTTCTTTGAAGTGATTCCAACGATTGAAGCATTAACTGCAGCAGATGCGAATGCATTTTTACATGAATGGATTGAAGAAAGTCGTTTAGCAGTTTGTACGATTAAGAAAGGATAATGCTCGTGAAGGGGAAGAATGTTTTAGTTATTGGTGCAAGTGGGGATATAGGTGCTGCCATTACAAAACGACTGGCACAGGAAGGTTATCATTTAATACTTCACTATTATTCGAATCGAGCTGCAATAGATGCATTGTGGAACGATGAAACAGAGCAGCAAATCCTTCAACTTATTCAAGCGGACCTTTCCAATCAAGAAGGAATTGAACAGTTGCTGGCTTCCCTTGTGTTTAATGTAGATTCGATTATATTTGCAAGTGGAAGAGCTGCATATGGTCTGTTTCAGGAAATGGATGAAGGTACTATTAATGAAATGCTGTATCTGCATGTAAAGGCTCCTTTGCTGATTACAAAGCAGATACTGCCAGAATTGATTCGTAAAAATTCAGGACATATTATATTTATAACCTCTATTTGGGGAGAAATTGGTGCCAGTAACGAAGTACTTTATTCTACAGTTAAGGGTGCACAAAATAGTTTTGTTAAGGCGCTCGCAAAAGAAATTGGATTAACTGATATTTGTGTAAATGCAATTAGTCCTGGTTTTATCGATACGAAGATGAATGCACTATTATCGATAGAGGAAAAAAATGCAATCTATGAGAAAATCCCATTAAAACGTGCAGGTACACCTCATGAAATAGCCGAAACAGTTATCTTTTCATTGGATGCTGCTTCTAGTTATATGAATGGACAGATTATTCAAATATCCGGCGGTTGGATGATTTAACACGAGGTATACAGATTTAAAAATTAATGCAGAAGCCGGTAATAATAATGGATAATTTGGTCGGGTAGCTGTATATTTAAACTATACAGCTTCTTTTCCATTTTCTTTTCACTTTTCTCTTTTCTATAAGTGAAAAATCATTTATAGTAGATATAGATTGTATTCAACACAACATAATCTGCTTTACATGCATCCAAATATATTGTTCAATTTAAAGGAGAATATCGATGGAAAAGACAGAATGGTATCTTGAATACGAAAATCAAATTAATCGTCCAGGTTTATTGGGGGATATATCTACGTTATTAGGGATGCTTTCCATTAATATTGTTACGATAAATGGTGTTGAAAATAAGCGCAGAGGAATGTTGATTCTTTCCGAAAGTGCTGAAAATATCATGCGTTTACAGACTATTTTAGAGACAGTAGACATAATTAAAGTATTAAAAATAAGGAAACCTAAATTGAAGGACCGTATGGCGGTTCGACATGGTAAATATATTCATACAGACCGGGATGATCGTAAGACAGTTCGATTTATAAGAAATGAATTAGGAATATTAGTTGACTTTATGGCGGAATTATATAAACGAGATGGACATAAACTAATTGGAATCAGAGGGATGCCTCGTGTTGGCAAGACGGAATCCATCGTTGCTGGCAGTGTATGTGCCAATAAGCGCTGGTTATTTGTTTCCAGTACAATGATAAAGCAAACGGTACGGAATAAATTAATTGCTGGTGAGTATAATTCTGATAATATCTTTATTATTGATGGCGTGGTATCCAAAAGGCGTGCTAGTGAGGAGCATTGGAACTTAATTAGAGAAATCATGCAGCTGCCAGCTATTAAAGTTGTTGAGCATCCTGATATCTTTGTGCAGTCTACACAGTATACTTTGGATGATTTTGACTATATCATTGAACTTAGAAGCCATGTAGATGAAGAAATTACTTATGAAGCTATCGAGGAACAGCCCTATAGTCAGAATAGCGGTTATAACATGTTCGATATTTGAGACGGAAGGTGTTTAATATGGATGTAGGTGCAAGACTTAAAGAGGCAAGGATCGCGAAAGGCCTCTCACTGGATAGTTTACAGGAAACAACAAAAATACAAAAACGTTATTTAGTTGCAATCGAAGAAGGGAACTTTAATATTCTTCCTGGAAAGTTTTATGCAAGAGCCTTTATTAAAGAATATGCAAATGCGGTAGGGATTGATCCCAATGAATTATTGGAAGAGCATAAAGAAGAAATTCCAAAATCCGAGGAAGAAAGTGAGATTCAATATACAAGAGTAGAACGTTCAAGAAAGGAAAACGCAAGTGAACGAAGTGGAGCGGTTTTTTCTGTGCTTCCGAAAATAATAGTAGTCCTCCTTATTATCGGGATTATTGGAGCGGCCGTCTGGTTCTACAGCCAGTCGAATTCTTCCAATCAGCCAAAAGAAATTGACGACGATACGGATGGTCCGGTAGTTATTAAAAACCCAGATGATAATGACTCTGCAGGCGGGGATGATAACGGTTCAGATGATTCCAACGCAGAAGGGGATAATGCTGATGAAGCGGATTCCGAAGATAAGAATAATGAGGAAGAAGAACAGGAACTGACATTTGAAGTTGTTGAATCTGATTCAACTGAGTCAACCATAAATCTGACTAATTCCGGAGACAAACTGACTTTTACTTTTGATTCAGATAGCAGATCTTGGTTAGATGTAAATAATGCAGCTGGTGAATCTTTGTATAGTGGTTTTGTCAGCCCTGAAAATTCACCTCTTGAAATTGATGCTGCGGGTGAAGAGTCCATCTTTCTAAATGTCGGAAGTGCTCCTAACCTTCAGATTAAAGTAAATGATACAGAATTTGAATATCCAATCGACCCAAGTGAAAGAGATGTACAAAAAATATGGATCAATGTAAATTAGGAATTGAAACAACAGTATGAGGTTGGGACAAGTGCTACTTAGTATAGCCGAATGATGCACAATACGAATCAGGAAATATATGGAGATTCCTTATGGGATAAGAGGCAGCGGCAGCTCACTAAGGGCTGGAAAACACATCAGAGTCTCCCATAGAAAGCGAAGTATATTTCCAAAATGGTATTTTGGCATAAACTAGTCGGTTCTTACACTTGAGTCCCAGCCTCTTATCCGTTTAAAGAGTGAATACATAATTAAAGAATACATTGCAGAAAACAAAATACGAAACTAGAATGCGTACAAGGAGGATATATTCCTATGAATTTACCCAATAAGCTTACGATATCAAGAATTTGTTTAATCCCTATTTTTATCATTTTATTATCTGTTCCATTCGATCTAGGAGTATGGGATATTGGCGGTACAGAGCTTCCGATTATTCATTTTATTGCAGCCATTATCTTTATTTTTGCCTCAGCCACGGACTGGGTAGATGGATATATTGCAAGAAAGTATCATTTAATTACAAACTTGGGTAAATTCCTTGATCCTTTGGCAGATAAGCTACTTGTTTCTGCGGCGCTCATCATGCTTGTTCAAATGGACGCTGCGGCTGCTTGGATTGTCATTATTATCATCAGCAGAGAATTTGCCGTTACGGGACTGCGTTTAGTTGCTGCTGGAGAAGGAATTGTTCTTGCCGCAGGTCAAATGGGTAAATTAAAAACAGCGACACAGATGCTCGCCATTATCTTGCTGCTGCTGCATGATTTTCCGTTTTCTTACATGAACCTCCCATTAGGTACAATCATGCTTTACTTGGCATTGTTATTTACGATTATTTCAGGAGTAGATTATTTTATTAAAAATAAACATGTAATGAGGGACTCAAAGTGACAAAACAATTTAAAGCAGAGATAATCGCAGTAGGCACTGAATTATTATTAGGGCAGATTGCAAATACAAATGCACAATGGATATCTCAACAGCTTGCATTATATGGCATTAATGTATATAACCATGTGGTTGTAGGAGATAATCTTGTGCGAGTTGCGGATACTTTTCAAAAAGCGCATGATCGTTCAGAGATTATTATTGTTACAGGCGGCTTAGGTCCAACGGAAGATGATTTAACGAGAGAAGCTTTTCAGCAAATCAGTAATTTAAAAATGTATGAGCATTCTCCATCAATGCGTAAAATTGAGAGCCTATTCATTCGGCATGAATGGAAGATGACCCCAAATAATCGGAGACAGGCCCGGGTGTTTGAGACCGCGAAAGTTCTTGATAATAAAAATGGCATGGCTCCCGGAATGATTGTTGAATATAATCATCGTTGTTGGGTATTCCTTCCCGGTGTCCCCCGAGAAATGAAAAAGTTATTTTCAGATGAGATTATACCATTTCTATATGAGCTGACTGGTAAGGAGCAAGTTATTAAGTCAACGATTTTAAAATTTATCGGTATCGGCGAATCTGCCTTAGAGCATGAATTGCGGGATCTGATTCATCAGCAAACGAACCCAACCATTGCTCCTTTAGCGACGGATGACGGTATTATTATCCGGCTGACTGCAAAAGCGGGAACGAGTGAAGAACTGGAACAATTATTAAATAAAACAAAAGCAGCTGTTTTAGAAAAAGTAGGTAATTATTTTGTTGCTGAAAATGAAGAAACAATTGAACAGGTCATTGTTAAAATGATGCAAAATAAACAACTGTCAATTGCTGCAGCAGAAAGTCTTACAGGCGGAAAATTTATAGAAAAGCTTGTTTCTGTACCAGGCGCTAGTGAGGTTGTAAGAGGAGGTATTATTTGCTACCATCCTCAAGTGAAAATAGATGTGCTCCATGTTCCAGAACGGGTCATTGCTGAGCAGGGTACTGTAAGTGAAGAATGTGCTTTGCACCTTGCAAAGAATGTCCGTGAAGAAATGAATACGGAGATTGGCATTAGCTTTACAGGCGTTGCGGGACCCGGAGAGATAGAAGGTAAAGCAAGAGGAACAGTCTATATTGGACTCTCTCTTGCAGATGATCAAGATAAAGCTTTTTGTTTTAATTTTCAGGGTGACCGTAATACAATAAGGAATCGTTCTGTAAATAAAGGTTTAGAAATACTTTTGAATCAGGTAAAAACATCTTTTATCAAAGATTTATAGTTGGATTTTCAACAGATGGGCACTGTATGCATCTAAAAATTAATTTTTACTTTGAATAAGGTACTTAAAAATACAGAACGTTTATTCGTTTTTTGCTTGTCAAATAATGAAAAACAGCGTATGATGAAAGTAGTTAATTTGAGGAGGTATTTTCATTGAGTGAGAGAAAACAAGCTTTAGATTCGGCTTTGAGACAAATAGAAAAACAATTTGGCAAGGGTTCCATTATGAAACTGGGTGAAGCAGGATCAAAGAAAATTGCTACTATTCCCAGTGGTTCTCTAGCGTTGGATGTGGCACTCGGTATCGGCGGCTATCCCAAAGGAAGAGTAGTCGAAATTTACGGTCCTGAATCATCAGGTAAGACAACAGTTGCATTGCATGCAATTGCAGAAGCACAAAAACAAGGCGGACAAGCAGCTTTTATCGACGCTGAGCATGCGCTGGACCCAACATATGCACGTGCACTGGGGGTAAATACGGATGAACTATTACTGTCACAACCAGATACTGGAGAACAGGCTTTAGAAATTACAGAAGCTTTAGTGCGGAGTGGCGCAGTTGACATCGTTGTCGTTGACTCTGTTGCTGCACTGGTTCCAAAAGCTGAAATTGAAGGAGAAATGGGAGACTCTCATATGGGGCTTCAGGCACGCTTAATGTCTCAAGCATTGCGCAAGCTTTCTGGAGCGATAAATAAATCCAATGCAACAGCAATATTTATCAACCAAGTACGTGAAAAAATTGGTGTTATGTTTGGTAATCCGGAAACAACACCTGGTGGACGAGCACTAAAATTCTATGCCTCTGTACGTTTGGAAGTACGTCGTGCTGAAACGTTGAAGCAAGGCAATGAAATGGTTGGTAACAGGGCAAGAATAAAGGTTGTGAAGAATAAGGTAGCGCCTCCATTTAAGCAGGCTGAAGTAGACATTATGTATGGAGAAGGAATTTCTAAAGAAGGGGAAATTCTTGATGTCGGTGCTGAGCTTGATATTATACAAAAAAGCGGTGCCTGGTATTCATATAATGGGGAACGTTTAGGACAAGGAAGAGAAAACTCCAAGCAGTTCCTGGCAGAAAACGCAGGAATTATGGACGAAGTTCATCAGGCAATTCGCGATTATTATGAACTGGATGCTGATGGAGAAGCTGCCGAAGAAGAAAAAAAGTCAGAAGGACAAGAAACGCTGGATATTTAAGAATCAAACAAGCTGTTTTTTAGAAAAAAGTTCTAAAAAACAGCTTGTTATTTTTTAAAAATAGAAACTGGTATCTTTGGGGAGGTGTTGTAAAATAAGTTGTGAAGATTCCTTGACAATAGTAATTTTGACAATTAGAATTAATACTGTATAGTTTTAATTTTATTATACGCTTTATTGTTAACTCTTTTCATTGATAATGGGTACATGACGACAATAATGAATTGTACAACAACTTTATAGCAATAGGAGGTGAAATTATGGACAATCCTTTAATCATCTCCATTTTGCTAGTTTTCATCCTTATCATAGGTCTGTTTGTTGGTTATCTGATTCGTAAATCAATTGCTGAAGCTAAAATTTCGAGCGCTGAAACGTTAGCAAAACAAATAGTAGAGGAAGCGAATCGAAATGCGGATGCGGCTAAAAAGGAAGCACTCCTTGAAGCAAGAGACGAAAACCATAAACTTCGTCAACAGGCTGAGGATGAGCTGCGGGAACGACGAGCAGAACTCCAGAAGCAGGAAAATCGTTTGACTCAGAAGGAAGAACATCTTGACAGAAAGAGTGTCATCCTGGACACGCGTGAAATGTCACTGGATAAGAGAGAGGACGCATTAGCAGGAAAACAACAACAAATTGAAGAAATGGAAAGCAAAGTGGATGCTATGAAAGAGGAGCAGCAAGCTGAGCTTGAGCGTATTTCAGGTTACACAACGGACCAGGCAAAACAAATTATTTTAGAGCGGATTAAAAAAGATGTGAAACATGAATCAGCACTTTTGATTAAAGAAACAGAAAACCGCGCTAAAGAAGAGGCAGATAAGAAGGCAAAAAGTATTCTGTCTCTTGCATTACAACGTTGTGCTGCAGACCATGTTGCTGAAACAACGGTATCAGTCGTAAACCTCCCTAATGATGAAATGAAAGGTCGTATCATTGGGCGTGAAGGGCGAAATATACGAACATTAGAAACGTTAACTGGTATTGATTTAATTATCGATGATACACCAGAAGCTGTCATCTTATCCGGTTTTGATCCAATTCGTCGTGAGATTGCACGACTGGCATTAGAAAAGCTGGTGCAGGATGGAAGAATCCACCCAGCGCGAATTGAGGAAATGGTAGATAAAGCAAGACGTGAGGTGGATGAATATATTCGTGAAGTAGGAGAAGAAACGACATTTGAAGTAGGTGCGCACGGATTGCACCCAGATCTCGTTAAAATACTCGGTCGTCTAAAATATCGTACAAGCTATGGTCAAAACGTACTGAAGCACTCAACTGAAGTTGCTTATTTATCCGGTTTGCTTGCTGCAGAACTTGGTGAAGATGAAATATTAGCAAGAAGAGCTGGTTTGCTCCATGATATTGGAAAAGCAATTGACCATGAAGTAGAAGGCAGTCACGTTGAGATTGGAAAAGAGCTCGCTATTAAATATAAAGAGCATGATGTAGTAATTAATGCGATTGCTTCTCACCACGGTGATGAAGAAGCTACTTCAATCATTTCTGTGCTGGTTGCTGCAGCTGATGCATTATCAGCAGCGCGCCCTGGTGCAAGAAGTGAGACACTGGAAAATTATATAAAACGTTTAGAGAAACTCGAAGAAATTTCCGAGTCCTTCGAAGGGGTAGAAAAGTCATATGCTATCCAAGCCGGCAGAGAGATTCGTATCATGGTAAAACCTGATGAAATTGACGATCTTGAAGCTGTCCGCGTTGCGAGAGATATTCGTAACCGAATCGAAGGAGAACTTGATTACCCAGGTCATATCAAAGTGACCGTAGTAAGAGAAACAAGAGCAGTTGAATATGCAAAATAAAAGCAGTCAAACGACTGCTTTTTTTTTTGACTTCTAAACTCCCCCCAAACAACGATAAAACAACTGCTGATAACTTTAATTAAGTGTAGCTTTGATTTGAGTTTTGCTGTTTCATCTCTAGTTCGCAGTCCGAACACCTCTCGCTTTCCGCGGGCGGCTGATGAGCCCTCTTCGTGCTACGCACTACGCTGATACCACATGCAAAAATCGTAATTGATAAGTTCCCGTTAAGAAGTTGAAGCTGCTTTCGGAAAATTGTTACCTGATCAATTCCCAAATTGGGGTCAAATAGGCTATGAATGGGTTTATGAAGAAATCTGTGGTGCTGACTTTTCCACACTGATTAAAGCAATGGGACTCCAGCAAGAGGAAAGGCCTAGTTGATATCCTTGCGCGCGGAGCACGAAGGGAGCTCAACAGCCGCCTGCGGAAAGCGAGGAGTATTTGGATTGCGGACCTCCACTGGAGAAAGAGAGACAAAGCTGAAATTAAAATCAAAGCTTATTAATGTTATCAGCATGCTGCTTATATTTTATGTGATAGCAGGTGATTTGTACTAGAAAAACTTTGACAATGAAGCATGAATATGAAAAAATTAAGGAAGATATTAGAAATAGACTAGGATGATGGTGGATAATGAAAATTTTATTTATTGGCGATGTAGTTGGGTCACCCGGAAGAGATATGGTTAAGGAATATCTTCCCAGACTAAAAGAAAAATATCACCCGACAATGACAATTATTAATGGAGAAAATGCCGCAGCAGGTAAAGGAATAACCGAAGCAATCTATCGTCAATTTCTCGAGTGGGGAGCACAAGTAATCACCATGGGCAATCATACATGGGATAAAAAAGAAATATTTGAATTTATTGATGATGCGAAGTACCTTATTCGTCCAGCAAACTTCCCAGAAAATAATCCAGGAAAAGGAATCGTATATCTTAATATAAACGGTATCCTTGTAGCCGTTATCAACATTCAAGGCAGAACTTTTCTCCCAGCAATTGAAGATCCTTTTCCAGCAGTTGATCAATTAATTGAAGAGGCAAAACAGAAAACAAATATTATTTTTGTCGATTTTCATGGAGAAGCAACAAGTGAAAAACAGGCGTTCGGCTGGTATGTTGACGGAAGAGTAAGTGCTGTTGTAGGTACACATACACATACGCAAACAGCAGATGAGCGGATATTACCTGCAGGAACTGCATATATTACTGATGCAGGTATGACCGGACCATATGATGGAATTCTAGGTGTTGAACGTGATGCTGTATTAAAACGCTTTTTAACATCTCTTCCGGTACGTTTCGAAATTACAAAAACGGGTAGAAAGCAGTTAAATGGAGTACTTATAACAATTGATACCAATTCAGGAAAAGCTGAGAAAATACAAAGAATCCTAATTAATGATGATCATCCCTTTTTTAGCTGATTAAATAGTAAAATACAAAATAAAAACCTTATAATTTTACCCAAAGTTATTCCAGATTATCTAGCATCCTGCAGGTTTAGGGAATAAGCTAACATCTCTAAGAATATAGTAGAAATAGAACTACAATACGCAGGTAAGGGAGGTACTAGGAATGGAAGTATTAAAGGTTTCTTCAAAATCAAATCCAAATTCAGTTGCGGGGGCATTGGCAAATGTATTGCGAGAGCGTGGTTCAGCCGAAATTCAAGCAATTGGTGCAGGTGCGATAAATCAATCGATTAAGGCTGTTGCCATTGCAAGAGGATTCGTCGCACCAAGTGGAGTGGATTTGATTTGTATTCCAGCATTTACTGATATAACAATTGATAATGAAGAAAGAACTGCAATCAAATTAATAATTGAACCAAGATGATTTTTTTGACAAATTCGGTAACCTTCCTTGTTTTAGAGGAAGGTTTTTATTTACAGTTGTACGTTTGTATTGTTAAATTTAACTAAAGCCTATATACTAGTGTATTGAACATGTAGTTATACATAGAAGTATGGTGCATAGTAGAAAGGAGAAATCCGCATGAACGAAGAACAACGTAAACAACAGGCTCAAATTGAGTCAGAGCTTAATATAGAGCGTATTAGAAATACTCCTGATGATGAGATGATTGCAAAATATTTTCAGTCTAATTATGAACCACAAGCACCAGATATTAAAAAAGCTAGAAAAAGAAGGAAAGAAGAAGTCCAATTTAAATATGACTTTTCCATACCTGAAGATATGCAAGAAATTGGGAGAGGTAAAAAATTCCTTATCCGTACTTATGGTTGTCAGATGAATGAACATGATACAGAGGTAATGGCTGGAATATTTACAGAGATGGGTTATTCTGCAACAACCGAAGTAACAGAGGCTGACATTATTTTGCTGAATACTTGTGCAATCCGTGAAAATGCCGAAAATAAAGTATTTGGTGAAATTGGTCATTTGAAACCTTTAAAATTAGAAAATCCTGATTTGATTATTGGCGTTTGCGGGTGTATGTCTCAGGAAGAGTCTGTCGTCGATCGTATCTTGAAAAAACATCAGCATATTGATTTAATCTTTGGAACCCACAATATCCATCGTTTGCCTCATTTAATTAAGGAAGCAATGTTTGGCAAAGAGATGATTGTTGAAGTATGGTCTAAAGAAGGCGATATTATTGAAAATCTGCCAAAAGTACGCAAAGGAAAAATTAAGGCCTGGGTTAATATTATGTATGGCTGTGATAAATTCTGTACGTATTGCATTGTTCCAATGACGAGAGGAAAAGAACGAAGCAGACGACCAGAGGACATTATTCAAGAAGTAAGACATCTTGTAGCTCAAGGGTATCAGGAGGTTACTTTACTTGGACAAAATGTGAATGCTTATGGAAAAGACTTTGAAGATATGAATTATACCTTTGGTGACCTAATGAATGATATGCATAAGATTGATATTCCGCGGGTACGTTTCACTACTTCTCATCCGCGTGATTTTGATGAGCATTTGATTGATGTTCTTGCACAGGGGGGAAATCTGCTTGATCATATCCATTTGCCTGTCCAGTCTGGAAGCTCTGAAGTTTTAAAGAAAATGAACCGCAAATATACACGTGAAGATTATCTTGAACTTGTGCGTAAAATCAGAAATGCTATTCCTAATGTTACTTTAACAACAGATATTATTGTTGGTTTCCCGAATGAAACAGATGACCAGTTCGAGGAAACAATGACTTTAGTTGAGGAAGTTGGTTTTGAAGCGGCTTATACATTTATTTATTCACCTCGTGAAGGAACACCAGCAGCAAGAAAAAAAGATGATGTTCCAGAGGATGTGAAGAAACAGCGTCTGTACCGCTTGAATGAATTAGTTAACAAACAATCTGCAGAATCGATGCTCACATATGAAGGAAAAACGGTAAAAGTTCTTGTCGAAGGGGAAAGTAAAAAGGATCCAGATGTTCTTGCCGGATATACAGAAAAAAACAAGCTTGTAAACTTTAAAGGACCGAAATCTGCGATTGGACAAATAGTAGAAGTAAAAATTACGAAAGCAAATACATGGTCTCTAAATGGAGAAATGATTGAGGTGAACGAATATGGCACAATTTACTAGAAAAGAAGTGCTGGTTGAAGCAAAGAAATTAGCAGAGATGCTTTCCAATACAGAGGAAATCGACCGTTTTAAAGAGATTGAAGTGAAAATCAATCGGAATACAAAAGTGCAAAGCTTAATTAAAAAAATAAAGACTTTACAGAAACAAGCTGTAAATTTTCAAGCTTATGAGAAAAAAGAAGCTTTGAAAAGAGTAGAACAAGAGCTTGATCGTTTGCAAAAAGAATTAGACGAAATTCCAATTGTATCGGAATTTAAAGAAATTCAAATTACTGTAAATGATGTGCTTCAGCTCGTATCTGCAACCATTTCCCGTGAAGTAACGAATCATGTGATTGAGTCAACAGGCGGGAATGTTCTGCATGGGGAAACAGGGAAGGAACTTTCTGAAAAATAAATAGCATAAAAAATCTAACTAAAACCAAACGGATCATAGCTGTTTGGTTTTAGTTTTTTTAAAAAAAAGACAAACAATTTGCCCTCTAAAAAAACTGCATGCACTTTAGGTGTTTGCCATGCATAAAATGACTATGAAAAAAGAGGAGGTAAATACAGCGATGTCTTTTCTGAAAAAAGAGTATAGAGAAATCATCACAAAAGCCATATGCGGAAAAGGGCGTAAGTTCACTCAGGAAAATCATACTGTTAACCCATCACACCGTCCATCAAGTATTCTTGGCTGCTGGGTTATTAATCACCTATATCGTGCAAGGAAAAAGTCAGCTGATACAGTAGAAATCAATGGCAGCTTTGAAATCAATATATGGTATTCGTATAACGACAATACAAAGACAGAAGTAGTTACTGAACGGGTGACTTACTGTGATGTAGTGCCGTTAGCTGTAAAAGATGAAAATTGCTTAGATGATGATTTCGATGTTATTGCAAAGGTGTTGCAGCAGCCCAATTGTCTCGAGTGTAAAATTGATAAGAAAGGCAGCAAAATTACAGTAGAAATTGAAAGAGAATTTGTTGTACAGGTAATTGGTGAAACAAAATTAAGAGTAAAAGTGGATCCAAATTGGGATGCATCTGACGAAGATGATGACGATGAAGAAATCTGGAACCACGAAGTAACAGATGATGAGCTGGAAAAAGTTGAAACAGATTTTATTAAGCAAAAAGATTAGTGAAAAATACGGGAGTGTTCCTCTCGTATTTTTCTTTTTTACCATCCTCTTTTATGAGTATGTTAAAAATGTGCTATAATTATTGGAAGAATATGCAGTTTTTTTGGAGGCTTAGTCATGGCAAAACATACACCAATGATGGAACAATATTTAAAAATAAAGGCAGAGCATCAGGATGCATTTTTATTCTATCGCTTAGGCGACTTTTATGAAATGTTTTATGATGATGCGATTAAAGCAGCCAAAGAGCTGGAAATAACTCTAACAAAACGCGGTTCTACAGGAAAAGCAGAAGGTATACCAATGTGTGGCATTCCTTACCACTCTGCTGAAAATTATATTAAGAGCTTAATTGATAAAGGCTATAAGGTAGCTATTTGTGAACAGGTTGAGGATCCAAAAACTGCAAAGGGTGTGGTTAAAAGGGAAGTCGTTCAAGTAATTACACCTGGGACAGTGATGTCACAATCCATGTTAAAAGATAGTGAAAATAACTATATTGCTAGTCTTTCTCATTTTCAGGATGGAACCTATGTCGTTGCATATAATGATTTATCCACTGGTGAGAACCGTCTGGCTCTTATTGAAGAAGGCTGGGATGCAGTCATTCATGAACTCTATAATCAGCCGATTCGTGAAATTGTCATTTCTTCAAGTTTATTAGAGGAGCTGCAAAATCAGTTAAAGGAAAAATTAAATATTACTTTATCTTATCAGGACGAGGTTACCTTTAATGCCGAATACCGTGAACTAAGTGAAAACTTGAATGATGAACGATTAATGCAGGCATTCAGCCGCTTGCTAAATTATATTCAACTAACGCAAAAACGCTCACTTGATCATCTCCAGCAAGCGGAGGTAATCAAACTGAATGATTATCTTTCACTTGATATGTATTCAAAACGAAATCTTGAACTTACAGAAACGATTATTAAAAAAGGAAAACATGGGAGTCTCTTATGGGTACTGGATAAATCGGTAACAGCGATGGGTTCAAGAATGTTAAAGAAATGGATTGAACGCCCACTTCTCAACCAATCGCAAATAGAGGAAAGACAGAACATTGTTGAAGGATTCTATGAAGGCTTTATGGAAAGAGAAGCGCTTAGAGAAAGCTTGCAATCCGTTTATGATGTCGAAAGGCTAGCAGCGAGGATTGCCTTTGGTAACGTAAATGCAAGGGATTTAATGCAATTAAAACAATCTTTGAAGCGCATTCCAGAAGTGAAAAATACTTTAAACCAATTTAAACAGTCCGAAATAAAAAAATTAGCAGATGCTTTAATTTTCCCTAAAGAAATTGTTGAACGACTGGAAAACAGTATCGTTGAAGATCCACCAATATCTATTACAGAAGGCTCTCTTATTAAAGATGGTTATCATCAAAAGCTTGATGAATATCGCTATGCATCAAAAAATGGGAAACAATGGATTGCAGAACTTGAACAAAAGGAGAAGCAAGAAACAAATATTAAATCATTAAAAATTGGTTTTAATCGGGTGTTTGGATACTATATTGAAGTTACAAAATCAAATTTACATCTCTTACCCGAAGGAAAATACGAAAGAAAGCAAACATTAACAAATGCGGAGCGCTTTATCATTCCTGAACTAAAGGAAAAAGAAGCATTAATTTTAGAAGCAGAAGAAAAAAGCATCGATCTCGAATATGAGTTATTTATTGCAATCCGAGAGGAAATTAAGGAATATATTCCTACATTGCAGGATCTGGCCGAGAAGATCAGCCGAATCGATGTGCTTCAAGCATTTGCAGTGGTTAGTGAAACAAATAATTATGTACGGCCGAAATTTGTGGACAAAAAGTTAATCATAAAAAATGGCAGACACCCAGTTGTGGAGCAAGTGATGACAGATGGGACCTTTGTTCCAAATGATGTCAGTTTGAATGATGAAAACAGCATTCTGCTTATCACAGGACCAAATATGTCAGGGAAAAGTACATATATGCGTCAGCTTGCTCTTACCGTAATTATGGGACAAATCGGCTGCTTTGTTCCTTGTGATTGTGCTGAATTAATTATTTTTGATCAAATTTTTACTAGAATTGGGGCAGCAGATGACCTTGTCTCAGGTCAAAGTACATTTATGGTAGAAATGCTTGAAGCGAATCACGCAATCTCAAAAGCTACGGATCGCAGTTTAATTTTGCTGGATGAAATTGGACGAGGAACCAGCACCTATGACGGAATGGCATTAGCACAGGCTATTGTTGAATATATTCACAATAATATTCATGCAAAAACACTATTTTCCACACATTATCACGAACTTACGGCAATGGAAAATACTTTGGAAAATTTGAAAAATATTCACGTTCGTGCCGAGGAATATGAAGGAAATGTTGTTTTCCTCCATCAAATTAAAGAAGGATCAGCAGATAAAAGCTATGGCATCCAGGTTGCCAAGCTTGCTGAGCTGCCAGATGCACTCATTGAAAGAGCAAATACGATTTTACAGGATTTAGAGTCAGGGGCTAAACCTGCACCTGTTACAGATAAAATGGAATCAGGACAGCTTTCTTTCTTTGTTGAAGAAAAACCTGTCAAAGAAGAAAATAAGCCATTGAAGAGAGAGAACAAGGTTGTTGATGAGCTGAAAGAACTAAATCTATTTGAAATGACCCCAATGGAAGCGATGAATGCCCTATATGAGCTTCAGAAGAAAATTAGATAATTCATTTGCTGGAAAGAGGAAGGATGTTTCTATGAAAATTAAACAAATGCCCACAGAACTGGCAAATAAAATTGCAGCCGGGGAGGTCGTTGAACGCCCAGCATCAGTTGTCAAGGAACTTGTTGAAAATAGTATTGATGCAAACAGCACTTCCATTAAGGTTGAAATTGTTGAAGCAGGCATTGGACTAATAAAGGTGACAGATAATGGTGATGGAATGACTGCCACAGATAGTGAGGCAGCCTTCCTGCCCCATGCAACGAGTAAAATAAAATCAGAAAATGATCTGTTTCATGTACATACCCTTGGATTCCGCGGAGAAGCGCTTGCAAGTATTGCGGCAGTGAGTAAAGTGACCATTAAAACATCTACTGGTGATGAGGCAGGAATAACGTTATATCTTGAAGATGGCAAGGTCGTCGAAAAAAAGAAAAGCGATGCAAGGAAAGGAACAGAAATTACAGTTGACCAGCTTTTTTATAATACACCAGCACGTCTGAAATATATGAAAAGCCTGCATACAGAGCTTGGTCATATTACAGACTTATTAAATCGGCTTGCTCTTTCTCATCCGAAAATTCGTTTTGAAATGATTCATAATGAGCGAATTATCTTTCAAACAGCAGGAACTGGGGATTTACTGCAGGTTATCTCTAAAGTGTACGGAATGTCTGTTGCAAGGAAGATGCTCCCAATTCAGTACGAATCACTTGATTTTCATATTGAAGGCTTTATTGCAAAACCGGAAGTAACCCGTGCATCACGCAATTTCATTTCAACGATTATTAACGGCCGGTATATAAAGAGTTTCCCATTATCAAAGGCAATTATTGATGGCTATCATACATTGCTTCCAATAGGAAAATATCCGATTGTGGTATTAAAAATTGATATGGACCCTATTCTAGTAGATGTAAATGTTCACCCAACGAAGCTAGAAGTTCGTTTCAGCAAAGATAAAGAACTATTTGAAGCTGTTCGGGAAAAAATAAAGAAAACCTTTCGTGAGCAAACACTCATTCCGGAAATCGAACAGCCTCCTGCAAATCCGAAGCTGGAATCAGCACAATCAAGTTTTATATTTTCAGCTAATGACAATGAGGAACCAAAACCGTTACGTCCAAGTATGCAGCCAATCTTGGGGAAAAATTATGTTGAACCTTCTGAGCCAATTATCGAACATAAGCAAGAAATCCACTCCTCCCCAGCTGAAGAAACAATTAGAGAAGAAACAGTAAATGAGGAGATAGGTAAGCCGGTTGCGCAAGTTTCATATCATGAAACGGAGCCAATTGCTGCCTTTGAGCGAGTGCCGCCCATTTATCCGATTGGTCAGCTGCAGGGGACGTATATTTTAGGACAGAATGAAAATGGACTATATATGATTGACCAGCATGCAGCTCAAGAACGAATAAAATATGAATTTTTCAGGGATAAACTAGGAAAACCGATAAAGGAATCACAAGAGCTCTTAATCCCGTTAACCTTTGAATTCTCCAGTCAAGAGGCTCTTTTCATTGAAGAGTATAAAGAAGCATTTGAAGAGGTTGGATTATTTTTTGAACTATTTGGTCACAATAGCTATGTGATTCGTTCTCATCCTAACTGGTTTCCGGAAGGCTTTGAGGAAGAGGTAATCCGGGAAATGGTTGAACAAATTATGAATGAAGAAAAGGTAAATATTACGGCAATAAGAGAAGATGCCGCAATAATGATGTCCTGTAAACGCTCGATTAAAGCGAATCATTATTTGACAGAAAAAGAAATGTTCCGATTGCTTGAGGATCTCAGAACTACAACAGACCCATTTACATGTCCGCATGGCAGACCGATTATTGTTCATTTTACAACGTATGAGCTGGAAAAAATGTTTAAACGGATTATGTAAAAGTATAAATTGCATCTCATTGTGCAACGATGAAGTTAAAAACAATGAGGTGAATTTCTTGAAAAACCAAGAACTGATTAATTTTTTAAATCAATTGCTTTCAAATTACTTTATCTTATATGTTAAGCTGCATCGTTATCATTGGTACATTAAAGGCAGTCACTTTTTTCAGCTGCATGAACACTTTGAACAGCTATATCTTAAAACGCAAGAAGAGCTGGATGAAATGGCTGAGCGTATCATGATGATAAACGGTAAGCCTTTAGCTACAATGAGTATGTATTTGAAGCAGGGCACACTTGAAGAAGCAAGTGCGGACGATACAGTAGAAGAGATGATCTCTCAGCTTATTCATGATTTTAATCACATAACGGAAGAAATCATCCATACAGGGCTTTCTTTAACCAAGGAGTTTCAAGATGAGCCTACGAATGATTTGTTAATTGAGCATCAAACAGGATTTGAAAAAGAGATTTGGACGCTTGAGTCCTACCAAAAAGAAAGTTAACTTTTGTATGATTTAGGGGTAATACGAATGAGAAAAACAATTATCACTATCGTTGGTCCCACTGCAGTTGGGAAAACGGAACTAAGTATTGAGATTGCTAAGCGTTTTAATGGCGAAGTGATTAGTGGAGACGCCATGCAGGTTTATAAAGGGATGGACATCGGAACAGCTAAAGTTTCTCCTGAGGAAATGCAAGGTATCCCGCATCACCTGCTTGATATAAAGGAACCAGACGAAGATTATTCAGCTGCAGATTTTAAAATTCACGTTCAGGCGTTGGTACAGGAAATTTTTGATAAAGGCCGCCTGCCAATTATTGTTGGCGGTAGCGGTCTCTATTTACAGGCTGCATTGTTTGATTACAATTTTCCTGATATTAAAAGAGATGAGGAACGTACAAAGCAGTTAGAAAAACAAGTACAGGAAGAAGGAATAGAGAAAATTTACAAGCGTTTGCAGCAGGTTGATCCTAAACAAGCGGAAAAAATACATCCGAATAATCACCGGCGTGTAATCCGGGCATTAGAAATCTATGAAACGACCGGGAAGGCGAAATCGGAATGGGAAATGGAACAAACGTTGGAATCCCCATACAATATTATGTTCATCGGATTAGAGATGGAACGGAAATACTTATATGAGCGAATTAATCAAAGAGTCGATCTGATGATTGAAAAAGACCTGTTAGATGAAGTTAAATCATTATATCATCGGGGGTTTAAAGATACGCAGGCAATGCGTGCAATTGGTTATAAAGAGTTTATTCCATATCTGGAAGGGAAACAGTCACTCGGCGAAGTGGTGGAACAGCTGAAGCAAAATTCCCGAAGATATGCGAAAAGGCAGTATACATGGTTTAGAAACAAACTGGACATTGATTGGTACACGGTTACTCCAGATGATAAAGAAGAAAAGTTTAAGATAATTTTCAATAAATTAGCAGGAATATTCAAAATGAAGTAGAATTAAGATTAGTATAGATAGAAAAGAGGAGGAAGACGGATGGCACAAAATACGAACATTCAAGAACAATATCTAAATCAATTGAGAAAGAACCATATTTCAGTAACCGTATTCTTAACCAATGGCTTTCAATTAAGGGGGATTATTAAAGCATTTGATAATTTTACTGTTTTAATAGAAACAGATGGAAAACAACAGCTCATCTTTAAGCATGCAATTTCAACTTTTTCACCCATGAAAAATGTTAATTTAGACAATGAGTAATCATATGACGGATGCTAACGAAATAGCATCCGTTTTTAAATGAATCGGAATTTAAAATTTATACCCCATACACTGGGCATTTGTCACAAGTTAGCGTGTGCATACGTATACTGAGTTGACAAAGGAGTGAGTGTATGGATACAGAACTGACGGTAAATCATAAAGGTCGGATTAATATTATTCTGCAAGACAGAGCAGAACAGGATCCATATATACCGAATAGAAATAAAGCAATAACAAATAAATACTTTAAAGAAATTGATGAATCACTATCAAGCTTTGTCGCAATTGATGAAATGAAAGCAACGATAAAACAAATATATGCTTCTTATATAATTAATCAAAAAAGAAAAGAACTGGGTATGATGACGAGCAGACAGGTTTTGCATATGCTCTTTAAGGGAAATCCTGGAACAGGGAAAACGACTGTTGCCAGAAGACTCGCTGAACTATACTTTAACCTTGGAATACTTTCAAAAGGACATTTTATCGAAGCCGAAAGGGCTGATCTAGTTGGTGAATATATCGGGCAGACAGCTCAAAAAACGAGAGCTGTCATTCAAAAGGCAATGGGTGGTATACTATTTATAGATGAGGCCTATTCCTTAGCAAGAGGTGGAGAAAAGGATTTTGGTAAGGAGGCCATTGATACACTTGTAAAATATTTAGAAGACGCACGCGACGATATTGTAATTATATTAGCCGGTTATCCAAAGGAAATGCAACGTTTTCTTATGATGAATCCTGGCCTTGAATCCCGCTTTCCGTTCATGCTCGATTTTGGGGATTATAAACTGGATGAATTAATGGAAATTGCTAATATGATGGTTAGTGAAAGAGAATATCGATTCTCAAAAGAAGCTGAAGTCAAGCTTAGAAAACATCTGAAAGAAAAAATAGCAAGAAGTCAAATAAACTTCTCTAATGCAAGATATGTCAGAAATATCATTGAGCAGGCCATACGTATGCAAGCATATCGTTTAGTTCAGGCAGATAATTATCAGCTTGATCAATTAATTGAGTTAACAGGAGCAGATATATTGCAGGAGGAATAACATACAGCCAGAAATGAGGAATTTCATGTCAAACGAAAAAATACTAGTGATAGCCGTTAGAAAACCGGAACAGCATGTTGAGCGTTTTCAATCCTCTTTAGATGAGTTAATTTCACTTAGTGCAACAGCTGGAGGGATAGTGGAAACGGTAATTACGCAAAATCGGACACATATCCATCCAGCTACCTATTTAGGGGAAGGAAAGCTCAAAGAAATGAAGCTGGAAATTGAGAATAAAGAAATAGATCTCGTTATTTCTAATGACGAGCTATCTGCTGGTCAATTGCGAAATTTAAACCATTATCTTGGAGTGAGGATTATTGATCGCAGCCAGCTGATTCTAGATATTTTTGCACAGCGCGCTCGTACGAAAGAAGGGAAACTGCAGGTAGAATTAGCTCAGTTGGAATATTTACTGCCAAGATTAAGCGGACAGGGGATTGAGCTCTCGAGACTAGGAGCAGGAATCGGAACAAGAGGTCCGGGAGAAACGAAGCTGGAAACGGATCGCCGTCATATTAGAAGAAGAATATTTGATATCAAAAGAAGACTGCAGCTGGTTGTCAAGCAGCGGGAGCAATATCGAAGACGAAGAAAAGATAATAATGTGTTTCAGATTGCAATTGTGGGTTATACAAATGCTGGGAAATCAACTTTATTTAATCAATTAACACATAGTGGTACATTAGAAGAAGATAAACTTTTTGCAACTTTAGATCCACTTACAAGGAAGCTTCAGCTGCCTTCAGGATTTGAGGCACTAATAACTGATACAGTTGGATTTCTTCAGGATCTGCCAACATCTTTAATTGCAGCCTTCCGCTCCACGCTCGAAGAAGTAGCAGAAGCAGACTTTCTGCTTCATGTGGTGGATGGTTCACATATTGATCAGGAACAGCATCAAGAAACAGTTGTGAAGCTGCTAGAGGAGCTTGATGCGCATCAGATTCCGATGCTTTATGTCTATAATAAGAAGGACTTAATTAAAGAAAGCTTCTTTCCGCAAAATTATCCATTTATTTTAATTAGTGCCCATGAGGAAGCCGATGTCAAACGAACGTCGGAAAAAATCGAAACCGTACTTATGAATGAATGGGAACCGTTTACCGTTGAACTGGAACAAGATCAAGGAAAAATATTAAGTCAGCTTGAAAGAGAGACGATTATTACAGAAAAGTTCTTTGATGACGAAAATAATTATTATGTAATGAAGGGCTTTATTCAAGATAATCAAAAATTGCATAAGATATTAAAGGAGAAATAAGGGTAATGCTAGAAGAATTGATTACACAAGCAGACAATGATATAGCAAAAATAAAAGAAGAAATAAATAAGCAGGTGGAAAACAATCAGAAGCGTGTATTAGATGCATTTATAGCTAATCGTGTAAGCGAAAGTCATTTCAGCTCAACTACCGGGTATGGTTATGATGATATGGGAAGAGATACTTTAGAAGCGGTGTATCGTGACGTTTTCGGAGTGGAAGATGCACTTGTCCGTCCTCAGCTTGTATCAGGCACACATGCGATTTCTACTGCTTTATTTGGTGTATTAAGACCTGGTGATGAATTAATGTACATTACGGGAAAACCATATGATACTTTAGAAGAAGTAATTGGCAAGAGGGGGAATCGTGCAGGCTCGCTTCGGGATTATCAAATTCATTATAATGAGATTGCACTGCAGACAGACGGTACAATTGATTTTCAAGGAATAACAAGCGCCATTTCAAACCAAACAAAAGTGATAGCTATACAGCGTTCAAAAGGATATGACAACAGGCCATCTTTTACTGTTGAACAAATTGCGGAAATGATATCTTTTGTAAAAGAAATAAAAGAAGACGTTATCGTTTTTGTAGATAATTGTTATGGGGAATTTGTTGAAGAAATGGAGCCTACTCATGTTGGAGCAGATTTGATGGCAGGTTCGTTAATAAAAAATCCTGGAGGGGGGATTGTCCGTTCGGGAGGATATATTGTTGGACGAGCAGATTTAATTGAGCAATGCGCAAACCGCCTTACTGCGCCAGGACTGGGTAAAGAAAGTGGGGCAACGTTAAATATGCTGCAGGAGCTTTTCCAAGGTTTTTTCCTTGCCCCTCATATTGTAGGGGAAGCTTTAAAGGGAGCGGTATTTACTTCCCGGTTACTTGAACTTGCTGGTTTAACGACAACCCCTGATTATCAAAGCAAACGAACAGATTTAATTCAGTCCGTTACGTTTGATACAGCAGAGCAAATGATTACTTTTTGCCAGTCTATTCAAGAAAACTCTCCCGTGAATGCCTTTGTCAGCCCTTATCCAAGTGACATGCCAGGATACGAAGATAAAGTGATTATGGCAGCTGGCACGTTTATTCAAGGATCAAGTATTGAGCTGTCTGCAGATGGGCCAATCCGCCCTCCCTATACGGCATATGTCCAAGGCGGTTTAACGTATGCACATGTGAAAATAGCTGTCAGTGCAGCAGTCCATGCAATTGAGAAAGAAGGTTTTCTTATTTTAGATTAGGGTATTAGTATAATAGAAGAAAAATTTTATTAAAAAAAGCAGTTTATATCAATTTGGAGGAGAAACTAAAACTAATGAGTAATAAGTGTACAAGAGAAATAATCATGCAAAAAATAAAAGAAGAAAATGTCAGGTTTATAAGATTACAATTTACGGATCTATTAGGTACGATTAAAAATGTTGAAATTCCTTTAAGTCAGCTGGATAAAGCATTGGATAATAAAATGATGTTCGATGGTTCTGCTATCGAGGGCTTTGTAAGAATTGAAGAGTCAGATATGTATTTATATCCTGATTTAGATTCCTTTGTAGTATTTCCATGGACTTCAGATAAAGGGAAAGTAGCACGTTTTGTTTGCGACATTTATAATGCAGATGGTACCCCTTTTCTAGGATGTCCACGCTATAATTTGAAAAGAAATCTAAAAAGAATGGAAAGCCTGGGTTTCGATGCTTTTAATATTGGAACAGAACCAGAGTTCTTTTTGTTTAAATTAGACGAAAAAGGTGATCCTCTGCTTGAATTAAACGATTACGGCGGCTACTTTGATCTTGCGCCAACTGATTTAGGTGAAAATTGCCGCAGAGATATCGTTTTGGAACTGGAAGAGATGGGTTTTGAAATAGAAGCTTCCCATCATGAAGGTGCTCCAGGCCAGCATGAAATCGACTTTAAATATTCTGATGCGGTAAAACACGCAGACGATATTCAAACGTTTAAGCTCGTTGTGAAAACAATTGCCAGAAAGCATAATCTCCATGCGACATTTATGCCTAAACCATTATTTGGAGTTTTTGGTTCAGGAATGCATGTCAATATGTCTTTATTCAAAGATGGTCAAAATATGTTTTTTGATGAAAAAAACGAAATACAGCTAAGTAAAACAGCTTACCAGTTTGTTGCTGGTACCCTGGAACATGCTACGAACTTTACCGCGATTACAAATCCAACTGTAAATTCATATAAACGTCTCGTTCCCGGCTATGAGGCTCCTTGCTATGTTGCATGGTCCAGTTCCAATCGCAGTCCATTGTTGCGCATCCCCAGCTCACGTGGATTCAGTACAAGAATTGAAGTGCGGAGTGTAGACCCTGCATCCAATCCTTATTTAGCATTATCTGTTCTGCTGGCGGCAGGACTTGATGGGATTGAGAAAGAAAAAGAACCGCCAAAAGCAGTAGACCAAAATATTTATGCGATGTCGAAAAAAGATCGGGAAGAAAGTGGTATAAAAGATCTTCCTGCTACTTTAAAAGAGGCATTAGATCAATTGGAAAAAGATCCAGTAATTATTGCTGCTTTAGGCGAACATCTTTTTGAACATTTTATGGAAGCAAAAGCAATTGAATGGGAAATGTTTCGTACTACCGTTCATCCTTGGGAAAGAGAACAGTATTTGACTTCATACTAATCGATAATAAAACATCTGTTTCTTGCATTGTTTGCAAGAAACAGATGTTTTTTAATGAATATGACGATACAATCCTACAACTTTACCTAGAATAGTAACATTATCATAGATGAGCGGATCCATTGTAGCGTTTTCCGGCTGCAGCCGGATATAATCTTTCTCTTTAAAGAAACGTTTTACTGTTGCCTCATTATCCTCTGTCATAGCAACTGCAATATCTCCATTATCGGCAGTATTTTGCTGCTTGACAATGACCATGTCGCCATCAAGAATGCCTGCTTCAATCATACTTTCTCCATCAACAATTAATACAAAAAGATTGTCGTCTGGATTCGTACTAGAGCTTGGGATTGGGACAAATTCTTCAATATTTTCTACTGCAGTAATCGGCAGCCCCGCAGTAACCTTACCGATAACTGGTGCATATCTGGCTTTGTCTTTAGGGATGTTTGCTTCGCCAGTCGGATCCAGTATCTCTATTGCGCGTGGTTTTGTCGGGTCTCGTCTAATATAACCTTTAGCTTCCAGACGTTCTAAATGGCCGTGGACAGTTGAACTGGAAGCAAGTCCCACTGCAACAGCTATTTCCCGAACAGATGGTGGATATCCTTTTGTCATTACTTCGTCTTTTATAAAATCAAGTATCATTTGTTGCCTTTTAGAAAGTTTAGTCATCTAGTGAACTCCTCTCACATATGATTTATAACTTACAGTTTACCATTATCTGCCGCATTATGCAAACATTCGTTCTGAAAAAAATGTTGACAAGACAGTGTGTTCGTGCGATAATATGTTCGTAGGAACAAGGGTTCTAACAAAGAAGGAGGAATTCAAGTGTTTGGGAGATTATTTAAGAAGTTAACAAAAGAAGATTTATTTTACTTAGTTGCTTTTGGGTTAACACTAGTATTTTTGTATTTCTCTATGATTACTAGTGGATAATCTGAATGAAGGGGAATTTGATAGTGAATTCAATTATATATTGCCGAGTGAGCACGAATAAAGAAGAACAGGAAACATCTTTGACCAGACAGCGGGAAGAGCTTTATCAATTTGCCAATCGCCTTGGTTTTTCAGTTGCTACCTGTATAGAAGAACAAGAAAGCGGTTTTGATATTGAGCGTGACGGCATTTTTGAAATGCTTGAATATTTTACAGACAAGAAAGCAGATTGTTTATTGATTCAAGATGAAACAAGATTGGGTAGAGGAAATACGAAGATTGCTCTTTTTCATCAGCTGCAAAAGCTGGATATTGCAATTTATACGCTTATGCATAATGGCATGCTGGAATTGTCTGATTCTGATTCAATGGTTTTGCAGATCGTAGGAATCGTAGAAGAATATCAGCGAAAAATTCATAATCTAAAAATCAAAAGAGGGATGCAAAAAGCAGTTAAAGAAGGCTATCATCCACAAGCAAATCTTAAAAATATCGATAAAGCTCCAGGAAGAGAGCGGATTGAGGTGCCAATGGAAGAAATCATCCGGCTTCGGGAGAAAAAGTTAACGTTTAGTGAAATTGCCAGTACTTTAAATGGTTTAGGCTATCATGTATCAAAAGCGACAGTACATCGCAGATATCAGGAATATCAAAATACTTGAGTATGAAATATACTGTATGTAAGATAAGAGATGAGATTCATTTCTTGTCTTTTTTTGTTTTTTCGTTTATAAATGATGAGATACTGTACGAGAATTAACTGGCAGTAAGACCCTCATTGAATAAAGGTTTACTTTATAAGAAGTAAAAGGAGGTTACCCGCATGCTATCAAAAGAAAAAATAAATCGAATTAATGAGCTTGCAAAGAAAGCAAAGGAAAGTGTACTGACAAGTGAAGAGAAAACAGAGCAAAAGCAATTACGAGAAGAGTATTTGAAAAATATTCGAAAATCGTTCACGAATCAATTTAAAACAATGAAAGTGATTGACCCGGAAGGAACAGATGTAACCCCACAAAAAGTGAAAGATTTGCAAGAGAGAAATAAAAAGCATTAAATTTGCTTGATATTCCTTTAAATGAATGAACTTTTCTTGTGAAGATTGCACATTCATTATAGAATATAAGAGTACATAATTATAGAAACGCGGAAGGAGAATTACATGTCTACAATTGAAAACTTATCTGTAAATACAATTCGTACACTTTCAATTGATGCAATTGAAAAAGCAAATTCAGGTCACCCAGGTTTGCCTATGGGGGCAGCACCAATGGCTTATACCCTTTGGACAGACTTTATGAATCATAACCCAAAGCATTCAAAGTGGTTTAATCGTGACCGTTTTGTGCTTTCTGCAGGTCATGGATCAATGCTTCTATATAGCTTGCTTCACTTATCAGGATATGATGTAACAATGGAAGATATAAAGAACTTTCGGCAATGGGAATCCCGAACACCTGGTCATCCAGAGGTTCATCATACTGACGGTGTCGAAGCGACTACGGGTCCGCTGGGTCAAGGTATTGCAATGTCTGTAGGAATGGCTATGGCTGAAGCGCATTTAGCTGCGAAATTTAATAAAGATGATATTTCAATCGTTGATCACTTCACTTATGCACTGGTAAGTGATGGAGATTTAATGGAAGGTATTTCTCATGAAGCAGCTTCTTTAGCCGGTCATCTCGGCCTGGGTAAATTAATTGCTTTATATGATTCTAATGATATTTCGCTGGATGGGGATTTAAACCGTTCATTCTCAGATTATACAGAAGCACGTTTTAAAGCTTACGGCTGGCAAGTCCTTCGCGTAGAGGAAGGGAATAATCTAGATGATATCAGAGCAGCAATTAAAGAAGCACAAAATAATAGCGAACAGCCGACACTAATTGAAATTAAAACAATTATTGGTTATGGTTCTCCGAATAAATCTGCTTCTGCAGCATCACATGGTGCTCCTTTAGGTACAGATGAAGTTGGTCTTACCAAAGAATACTATAAATGGACGCATGAAGAATTTGAGGTACCTGAGGAAGTATATACAGACTTCAAAGAGAAAATACAAGATAGAGGCAGCAGAACAGAAGAAGCATGGAACGGTCAACTTGCTGAATATAAGGACAAATATCCTAAAGAAGCAAAAGAGCTTGAATTAGCTATAAATGGAGCGCTGCCAGTAGAATGGGAAAAGGCATTACCTGTTTATGAAGAAGGAAGTTCACTCGCAACTCGTGCATCTTCTGGGGAAGTATTAAATGCAATTGCACTAGCAGTTCCAAATTTCTTTGGTGGAAGTGCTGATTTAGCAGGGTCTAATAAAACGACAATGAAAAATGCAGAAGACTTCACAAAGGATAATTATGCTGGCCGAAATATATGGTTTGGTGTTCGTGAACATGCAATGGGTGCAGCACTGAATGGTATGGCACTGCATGGTGGTCTAAAGGTTTACGGTGGAACATTCTTTGTATTTAGTGATTACTTGCGTCCATCCATTCGTTTAGCATCCATCATGAAAATGCCAGTTACTTATGTATTCACGCATGATTCCATTGCTGTTGGGGAAGATGGTCCAACACATGAGCCTGTTGAGCATTTAGCTGCATTACGCGCAATGCCAGGTTTATCGGTCATCCGTCCTGCAGATGCGAACGAAACGGCAGCTGCATGGCGACTAGCGGTAGAGTCAACCGATGAGCCTACTGCCTTGGTTTTAACAAGACAAAATCTTCCAACCCTCCCAGGAACAGATACGAATGCATTTGATGGAGTTAAAAAAGGTGCTTATGTCGTTCGTCCAGCGGCTAAAGAAACTCCAGATGCAATTTTACTTGCTACCGGATCTGAGGTCCAGCTTGCCGTGCGCGCACAAAGCGAATTGAAAGATAAAGGGATTGAAGTTTCCGTTGTAAGTATACCTTCCTGGGATCGGTTCCAAAAGCAGGATGCAGCTTATAAGGAGTCTGTACTTCCAAAAGCTGTTAAGAAACGCCTGGCAATTGAAATGGGAACTTCTTTCGGATGGGAACGCTATGCAGGCGATGAAGGTGAAATTCTGGCAATTGATTGCTTTGGTGCATCTGCACCAGGAGATAAAGTTGTAGAAGCATATGGATTTACAGTTGAAAATGTGGTTCAGTTAACTGAAGATTTATTAAAAGCATAATGGTTATGGACAGTTCTATTTAGAATTGTCCATAATTTTGGGGAAACAGTGTTCAATTATTCATATTTATGGTGTACTATAAAATTTGTGAGCAATGTATAACTTGTTTTATCCCGAATTAACTGGAAGTAAGACCCTCACTTCAAGAATTGTAAGTGGGGGGATGACTGCCAGTAAATCCCCGATTGGTTCAACTAACGTTTTAGTAGGGATTGAAAAGAAAATCCCCTCTGAACGCATTTTCACCATCGGAACGGACGCTTTTCATATTTCGACAAAACTAGTGGTAGTTTTGAGGAGAAACTGACAGCATTTGCAAATGGAATACGTATAATTGGATGTAAAGGGGTGCTTTACATGTATACGTATTCTGTTTTTTGTGTAAAGGCTGAAGTAGCGAATCATTATTTTTATAAAACGGGTATTCTCTATCGATTCATAAAAGAGTTTAGAGAGAATCGTAATTGTACATACTTGCAATTACAATATAAATACATTACAGAGCCACTTGATTTAGGTATGATTGCTTCCTTTATCCAATCTAGTGATCAGGAAATAGCGATTGAGAAACGGGACAGTCATTTAAAATTTTTTTGGAGAGATAAGCTCCTTACAGTCTATGAAGATGAGCGGCATATAGAGTTTACATGTGATTCTTTACAGGATGCAGAGGATTTCTTATTTCCGATATTGCGAAATTTGCCACTTTACTTTTTTATAACAAGGAATACTATGAAAGATTATGGCTGGTTATCTTTTATGAAAAATAATAACATCAGAAATAAACAGTTATTGTATTCTTTCCGCTAATTTTATATACTGTATAAAGAGATTCACGAAGGAGGAAGTCAGCACTATGAGCACAATTTGGGTAGTATTAATTGCTATTGCAGCCTTAATAGCAGGTGTTGCTCTTGGATTTTTTATTGCAAGAAAATATATGATGAATTATTTGAAAAAGAATCCGCCAATCAATGAGCAAATGCTTCGTACGTTAATGATGCAAATGGGTCAAAAACCATCGCAAAAGAAAATTAATCAAATGATGCGATCAATGAATAATCAACAGGAAAAATAAATATTTGATGATAAAGGATGTTTAACTTACTGATTATAAACTCTTTTGCATTCTAATTCGTTTATGATGTAACCACTTTTGAAACTTACTCATTTTTTATTAAAGACCACAATTTCTGCAAAGCAATGAAGCGGGAATTGTGGTTTTTATACACTTTACAATTGCTATCTATTATAATAGACAGCAGTTCATATTTATTTCCTTTATCCTTCATTTGAAGTACAGTAATAGTGTAAACTGTTGTCCTTTTGTCATAAACAGTTAGGTTTATATCCTGCTAAGTTTGATAAAATAAAGTGACAATATAATTCTTAGGAGGATTACGATGGCTGATATTAATATATTTATTGCCTTTGGAGCAGGCTTTTTATCTTTTGTCTCACCTTGTGTGCTGCCAATGTATCCGGTCTTTTTATCTTATATTACTGGAATGAGTGTAAGTGAAATAAAAGAAGAGAATACAAAGCTCAATCGTAAAGCGATAATTCATACGATTTGCTTTTTAATTGGATTTTCTAGTATTTTTATTGTAATTGGTTTTTCAACATCAGCTATTTCCAGCTTTTTACTAGCATATCAGGATATTATCAGACAAATTGGTGCGATTTTAATTATTTTCTTTGGTCTTGTGATTGTTGGTATTTTAAACTTTGAATTTCTAATGAAGAATAAATCCATCCAATTTAAAAATCGTCCAGCAGGCTATATTGGTTCATTTCTGATCGGTTTAGCTTTTTCATTGGGCTGGACGCCTTGTACAGGACCAATTCTGGCGATTGTCCTTTCACTCGCAGCTACAAGTCCTGAAACAGGATTGGTTATGATGATTGCTTATATTTTAGGGTTTTCCATACCGTTTCTATTAATGGCCTTCTTTATCGGCAAGCTGAATTGGATTAAAAAACATAGTCAAAAGATTGTTACAATCGGTGGGTATATTATGATATTTATGGGTATAGCCTTATTCTTTGACTGGATGACACTTCTAACGTCATTCCTTGCAAATTGGTTTGGATTTAAAGGATTTTGATGGAGCCATGGAGCCTTCTTTGCGGATATATTAAGGTGGAAATGGATTTCTTACTGCGATATAATGAGTTAAGTATTGAAATCTCTGAGAAAGTGAAAATAGAAATGACAGGGATAGATGAGAGAGTGATTCAGCATGATATGGGGTATAGCTAGTACCATCGTTGCCTTGATGATGGCGATAACGAT
Source organism: Oceanobacillus sp. (assembly GCA_032085455.1). Taxonomy (GTDB): domain Bacteria; phylum Bacillota; class Bacilli; order Bacillales; family Amphibacillaceae; genus Oceanobacillus. Next base: position 169,081 of record DAMDKS010000001.1, on the reverse strand, counting down.
GATTTTTGTACGTTTAAAAATGGCGAAGAAACCGACCACAGTGAAAAAAATAATTTTACCGCCATTATTTATGAGTACGGGAGCATTAATGTTTCTTTTACCAGCATTTCATATTAGTTGGGCGCAGGTACTTGAAGCTTTTTTAGTTGGCATGGTCTTTTCTGTATTTTTAATAAAATCGTCTAAATTTGAAATTCGAGATGGGGATGTATATTTAAATCCTTCGAAAGCTTTTCCAATGATATTAGTTGGTTTGCTTATTGTGAGGATTATCCTGAAGATTGTTGTAGGTGCGACAATATCATTAACGGAGACGAGCAGCATGTTTTTCATCCTTGCATTTGGAATGATTTTAACTTGGCGAGTTACCATGCTATTGCAATTTTTACAAATTAAGAAATCAGTAGTTTAAGAAAAAGCACCCGTCATTGGGTGCTTTTTTGTTTCTTATAGCTCTCCTGCCAGTTTTCCCGGTAATTCTCTTTGGAGATTTGAAATAGATGCTCGAATGGAGCAGCATCAATTCCTTTTTGTTTTAATTTTTTTCTTAAAAATTTATGATCACGCTTGGGGGTTGCAATAATATACCCTTCAATTAAGGTTTCTTGTGTAATGTATGTTTGCCCCTTATCCAGAGCAACCTCACCGATTTTACTCGCTATCTTTTGGCGCGCAACATCACGAAATAATTCAGGAACTGGGGAAACGAGCTCCTCTAATAATATTTTTTCCTCACTATGCCACATATGCTTTGTTTTTTCAAAATAATGTTCTTCCCAATCCATAATTGATTTGCCATCTTCTTTCGGCAAACGTTTTAAAAACTTGCGGAACATGAAGAATCCACCAATTCCCATGACTGCTATAAGAAAGAAGCCCCATAACACCACAATGATTGACAAAATGATCACCTGTTTCTTAAGAATTAATAACTAAATTGTAAAAGTTTTTTATTAATATCTAATAATTAATTTATTTTTCCATATATTTATAGTAAGATGAACTATACACCTCTAGTTTATTATAAGAGGAATCTGCTGGAGTTACAAATATATTAATTTTCGTCATCCATTGCAGCTAAAAAGTTTCTTATACACCCATTCCATTTAGTTAAGTTAATAACATCTCAGAATCACTTTATGTTTTCAAATGCTCTTAAATATGAATCGAGGAGAGGATTAAATGAACATAAGGGAATTAGTTTCAGTAGAACTGAAAGATCAGCAAAATACGTATCTGAATTTTTCAGAATTACCTGTTCGCTTACTGGATTGGATAGAAGATCATTATGAAAAGATGATTATTGTCTGGAATCAAAAAGGGAAAGTTTGTTTTGTGTCGAACGCAGCTAAATATCTATTAAACAGTGAACCGAAAGATTTATTGGGCAATGATTGGTTTATTTTGTTTGACCCTATTACAGTGACTAAGATAGAAGATTTTTTGAAAAAAGACGATCAACTTTCTGAAGTAATCTATCTTGATATCATTAACAACTATTCTAAGCTTTCTCATGTCGAATTGATTATTGAAAGGGTTAAAGATGATGTGAATGAAATGACGTATTTTATAAGTTGTCTAAAAGATGTTACTGTAGAAAAAGAGGCAAAAGATATGATGGTCCACTCAGAAAAAATGTCCATCATCGGTCAATTGGCCGCAGGGATAGCGCATGAAATCAGAAATCCTTTAACATCAATAAAAGGCTTTCTGCAATTGCTGCAAGCGGGAGTGCGTCATAAAGAGGAATACTATAAAATCATGAAAGATGAAGTAGAAAAGATGGAAGCAATTACCTCAGAATTATTATTTATGGCAAAACCCCTGACAAATAATATGAAGAACGAGTATGTTGAAAAGATGATCCGCGATGTGGCTGTATTACTCCAATCTGAAGCTCGCTTAAAGAATATCTCAATTAAAATTGAAGAACCAATTACGGAAATGATCTATTGTGATAGCTCGCAAATTAAACAAGTATTAATTAATTTAATCAAAAATGCGATTGAAGCGATGGAACACCCTGGAGAAATCACTTTATTTGTTCAATCAAACGAAGAACATGTAATTATCAATGTAAAAGATGAAGGTGTCGGGATACCAAAAGATATTATTGATCAGCTGGGAAGTCCTTTTTTTACAACCAAGAAAGAAGGAACGGGCTTAGGATTGAATATAACAAAAGAAATACTCAAACTTCATGGAGGGTCACTCCGTTTTTCAAAAAATGCGGATAGGGGAAGCACTTTTCAATTAGTATTCCCAAGTAATGTAAATGAAACGAATGGACTATAACCAATAGATAGTCCATTCGTTTTTTAGGTATAAGTAATAGTTATCTATTTACATAATAAATTACTATATAGAGGATTTGGCTAATGATTTGTTTTATCTTGCTTAATCCTATAATATAGAATGTAAAGGTCTGTTATATAGGGTATATTTATGGACATTTAGATGGTTAAAAAACCAATTTACTATTTTAAAAGAAAGTGAGAATAGTAAATAATCGAATGAAAGGGGTCTATATTATATGGGAAATGATGCGTTTAAAGCAAAAAAGCAATTCGAATTAAACGGTAAGAAGTACAATTATTATCATTTGCAAACGCTTGAAGAACAAGGTTTGGGTAAAGTAAAACGTTTACCTTTCTCTGTTCGTGTGCTCTTGGAGTCTGTACTTCGTCAGCATGATGGACATCAGATTAAAGATGAACATGTAAAAGCACTTGCTAAATGGGGGGAAAAAGAAGGTAAAGGTGTTGACGTGCCGTTTAAGCCTTCACGTGTAATTTTACAGGACTTTACAGGGGTACCAGCAGTGGTTGACCTTGCTTCATTAAGAAAAGCAATGGTTGACATGGGAGGAGAACCTGACAAAATCAATCCGGAGGTGCCAGTAGATTTAGTTATTGACCACTCTGTTCAAGTCGATCAATATGGTACGCACAATGCATTACAAGCGAATATGGATATTGAATTTGAAAGAAACGCTGAGCGTTATGAATTCCTAAACTGGGCACAAAAGGCATTTGATAACTATCGGGCTGTTCCTCCAGCAACTGGTATTGTTCACCAAGTGAACTTGGAGTATATTGCAAATGTTGTTCATGGTTTGGAAAATGAAAATGGAGAATTTGATGCATTCCCGGATACATTGGTTGGTACGGACTCCCATACAACAATGATTAATGGACTTGGGGTTCTTGGCTGGGGTGTTGGTGGTATTGAAGCAGAAGCAGGAATGCTTGGACAGCCTTCATATTTTCCGTCTCCAGAAGTAATTGGTGTTAAATTTGTTGGCAGTTTTCCTAATGGAACAACAGCAACAGATCTTGCGCTTAAAGTTACACAAGTACTCCGTGAAAAGAATGTTGTTGGCAAATTTGTTGAGTATTTTGGTCCTGGATTGCAGGATTTACCACTGGCAGATCGTGCCACAATTTCCAATATGGCGCCTGAATATGGAGCAACTTGCGGATTTTTCCCAGTGGATGAAGAAACATTGAATTACTTGTACTTAACTGGCCGCAGCCAAGAGCAGATTGATCTTGTTGAAAAATATAGTAAAGAAAATAACTTCTGGTATGATCCAGCAGATGGCGATGCAGATTATACAGATGTAGTTGAAATTGATTTATCAAAACTCGAACCAAATCTCTCTGGTCCAAAACGTCCACAGGATTTAATTTCTCTCTCTAACATGCAGAAAGAGTTTAATAAAGCAATTACTGCTCCTGAAGGAAACCAAGGTTTTGGCAAGGATAAAGCAGAATTTGATAAAGAAGTAACCATTGCTCATAAGAATGGAAGCACTTCTGTCATGCGTACAGGCTCACTCGCAATCGCTGCGATTACCTCTTGTACGAATACTTCTAACCCGTACGTGATGTTAGGTGCTGGTTTAGTAGCGAAAAATGCAGTCGAAAAAGGCTTGCAAGTACCTGAATATGTAAAAACATCCCTGGCACCAGGTTCAAAGGTTGTAACACGCTATTTGGAAGATGCTGGTCTTCAAGATTACCTTGATCAATTAGGCTTTAACCTTGTTGGTTATGGATGTACAACATGTATTGGTAACTCTGGCCCGTTATTAGAAGAAATTGAAAAGGCAATTGTGGATTCAGATTTGATTGCATCATCTGTTCTTTCTGGTAACCGTAACTTTGAAGGACGTATCCATCCACTTGTGAAAGCAAACTATTTAGCTTCACCACCGCTTGTAGTTGCTTATGCACTTGCTGGTACAGTAGATATCGATCTTTCCAAGGATCCACTTGGAACGGATAAAAATGGTCAGCCTGTCTATATGAATGATATTTGGCCATCAGCTCAAGAAATTAAAGAAGAAGTTGCTAAGGCAGTAACACCTGAAATTTTCCGTAAAGAATATGAAAATGTTTTTGATTCAAACGAAAAATGGAATGCAATTGATACAACGGATGAACCATTATTTGCATGGGATGACCATTCAACTTATATTCAAAACCCTCCATTCTTTGAAGGCTTAACAAAGAATGCGGGTACTGTCGAACCATTGAATAATCTGCGTGCAATTGGTTATTTCGGTGATTCGGTTACAACGGATCATATTTCACCAGCCGGTGCAATCGCAAAAGATATGCCAGCTGGAAAGTTCCTGCAGGAGAAAGGCGTTTCCCCGCGAAACTTTAACTCTTATGGTTCACGACGCGGAAATCATGAAATTATGATGCGTGGCACGTTTGCAAATATTCGCATCCGGAATAAACTGGCTCCAGGTACCGAGGGAGGCTACACTACTTACTGGCCAACAGAAGAAGTTATGCCAATTTATGATGCTGCAATGAAGTATCAGGAAAATGATACTGGCTTAGTTGTCATTGGTGGTAAGGATTATGGCATGGGATCCTCTCGTGACTGGGCAGCAAAAGGTACGAATCTGCTTGGCATCAAGACAGTTATTGTTGAAAGCTATGAGCGTATCCACCGTTCAAACCTTGTCATGATGGGTGTGCTTCCATTACAATTTGAGAAAGGCCAAAATGCTGAAAAGCTTGGCTTAACTGGAAAAGAAACATTCCATGTTGACATTGATGAAAATGTAGGAGCGAATAGTCCTGTTAAAGTAACAGCAGTTAGTGAAGATGGAAAAACAACCGAATTCACTGCAATTGCTCGCTTTGACAGTCCGGTTGAAATTGATTACTACCGTCATGGTGGCATCCTGCAAATGGTACTGCGTAATAAAGTGCAAGCGTAAGTGAGTTTAAAAAACCGCTGCTTCTCATAAGGAAGCAGCGGTTTTTAATTTCAGTTATATTTACACTTACTTCATTTGACTATTTTCCGAACAATGAATTGAATGCCTTTACTTATTCCTGCATACAACTTAATATTAAGGAAGCGTTATTATAATTGTTTTCACTATAAGTAAATTTAAAAAGATTATAGAGCAGGGAACAACGATAATGTTGGAGGACGATAAAGTGAAGAAATTAATATTTGGTATCAGTTTTCTTATTGTACTTGTCGGAATTATGATTGGACAAGCATTAATCGAAAAACAATCAGAAAATGAGGCTGCTTCAAATTCATATGATGTAACTGGAGATACAAATGTTTCTGGAGGGATGATTGCTCCAGCTGAAAGTGTAGGGATTGAACCAGGTGAAACTGCTCCGGATTTTGAATTAGAAACACTGGATGGTGAAATAGTTAAGCTTTCAGAATTAAGGGGAGAGAAGGTAATATTAAACTTTTGGGCTAGCTGGTGCCCGCCTTGCCGTGAGGAAATGCCGGAAATGCAATCATTTTATGATGATTATAAGGATGACATAAAAGTAATTGCTATTAATGATAATGAAAAAGATCAAAAGGTAATTGATTTTCTTGATGAATATGGCTATACTTTTCCAATGCCTCTTGACCGGGATGGCTCTGTAGCAAGTGAATATGGTGTATTGACGCTTCCAACAACCTATTTCATAGATTCAGACGGAATCATTCAGGAACCACGCCATATTGGTCCAATGACATATGACGATATGGTTGATATGATGCATACTCTGAATTGATTTTAATGCTGGCTGCATATTTTTTTAGCAAAAGGAAAACATACAAGTACAACATTCGAAAGGGGTATTTGTATGTCTAAATATAATAATAAGCCGAAGCCTGATGATCGCAGCAATAACGCAGATAAACTAAAGAAAATGATAAGGGATACAGAAGAAAATATCGAGAAAACGAAAGATACTATGGAGTTTTCCGATGAATTAAATAAAACAGAGATTGCTGAGAAAAATAAGCGAAGAAGAGAAGCAATTGAAGGATTTAAGTCTGAAATAAAAGATGAGCAGCAAAACCAAGAAAAATAAACAAAAGACCTCAAGTCAATTTGATTTGAGGTCTTTCTTATAGCACCAATCTTCTGCGAAAAGAAGTGTGAATGAGAAAGCTTTCGTACTTTAAAAAATGGATAAAAATATGATAGGATAGGTTTATGCGTATTTTGAACAGCTGGGGGAATATATTTTGAAAAAAGTCAGAACATCGATTGATGTAAGATATCAAGAAACAGACCAAATGGGTGTTGTATATCACGCAAATTACCTCATTTGGTTCGAAATTGGCAGAACAAAATTTATTGAAGCGTTAGGACTCAGTTATACAGAGATGGAGAAACAAAACGTTGTGTCTCCTGTGCTTGATGCAAATATTCAATTTAAAAAACCAGTCCGTTATGGAGAAAAGGTATACATAGATACATGGCTGGAAGAATATGATGGCCTTCGAACGGCTTATGGCTACGAAATCATTTGTGAAGATGCGGAGATTGCCGTGAGTGGAGTAACGCGGCATGTGATTGTAAATAAGGAAACATTTCGTCCGCTTTCTTTAAGAAGAAAGTTTCCAGAATGGCATAAAATCTATTCTGAAGTAGTCAAAGGGGAATAATCATGGCTTTCGGCATAAAAAGAGAGGAATTAAAGCTTTGGAAAGAACAAGTGAAAAGCGGCAACATTGCTTTTTTGACACATTACTGGATAGATGAACGCTTTCCAGACTGTGATACCGTAACAAAGGTTGGCTGCAGTGATATCGAGAAGCTGAAACGCTGGGGAAGGGGCTACGGCTTAGAAGATTACTGGATAGACTATAAGAACAACTATCCCCATTATGACTTATTTGGAGAGTATCAAAAGAAAGTTCTTATAAATGAAAAGATATGGAATCAGCTGGAACGTTTTAAAATTTAATTTAAAAGAAGAAAAATCATCATCGATTTTTCTTCTTTTCTATTTTTTCGGGTACATAATCAACGCCTCCCGGATGGAGGGGATGACATTTACTTATTCGTTTAATACTAAGATATAATCCTTTGAAAAAACCAAAGCGCTGAAAAGCTTCAAGACTATATGCAGAGCAGGTTGGATAAAATCGGCATGTAGCTGGCGTAAAGGGACTAATCGCTTTCTGATAAAATTTGATTAGACCGATAAATATATATCTCATCTTAATCATTACTTTCTAATATTTTATCAAAGGTTACAGAAGCAATGGCATCATGAAGATGGATAGACTCCTCATTGCGGCATGAAACCTTAAATTTAGAAATAAAAGGCTTTTCATAGAGGTCTGCGGCAACTAAGCGTACAATATCTTCAACAAAACGAGGGTTTTCATAAGCTGCTTCTGTTACTGTTTTTTCATCTGGCCGTTTTAATACAGGGAATAATCGAGCAGATGCATTACTTTCCGCTGCTTCCAGCAGTTCATACTTCCAATCCATTTCTTGTTCATTAAATGTATTTGAAAATTCAACCTCCATTGTGACATTACCGCGTTGGTTGTGTGCGCTGTATTCACTGATTTCTTTAGAACATGGGCATAATGTTGTAATTTTCCCCAACAGACATGCTTTCATTGTAAACCCTTTTTGTTTATCGAATGTAACAGACATTGTAAGCTCTGCATGGTTTAATCCGGATTGCTCAGTTTGTGGAGCCTTTCTTTCAAAAAACCACGGAAAACGCACCTCTATGGTTGCATCATTTTGTTTAAGGCGATCAGCTAATTCCTTAGTAAACAGCTTTAAGGTTTTAAAGCTCGCGTCCAAGCCATTTTGATAGTACTGCTGCAGCTGTTCCGTGAAACGGCTCATATTCGTACCTTTACTTGAAGCAGGCAGACTGGATGAGAAGGTAAAATTGCCAATACTTGTTTGAGTATGCGGCTTCATCTTACTTTCTACAATAATAGGATGTTTTACATTAGAGATACCAACTGCATCTAAGCCAAATAGAAAGTCCTTTTTTTGATTCTGAATATCCGCCATTTTTTCTTTTTCAACTGGCTTTGTTTTTTCTATTGGGTCAACAGAGCCAAACAATCTATGTCTATCCATTTTATTTGGTAGTTTTTTTAAATTAAATATCGTATTCTCTTTCATTCTGCTGCCTTCTTTCTGTTTATGACTAAAATCAAGTATACTTAATCAAATTCTGTTATTCAATTTAAAAGTTCTGCAGATAACAAATTGGAAAAAAGATGTCGAATTTTTGTTATAAGAAGTTCGATGCAGAAAAAAAAGAGCTGAAAAGCAGCTCTTTTTAAAGTCAAATTACATCCATTTAATCTTAGGTTCAGTGCCATTTTTAATTCGTTTAATATTTTCACGATGTCTGTAAATAACAAATAGGGTAAGTATGGAAATAACGATGATTAAGCCAATGTCTCGGTAAAATAGTGAAACAATAATGGTTACAATTCCAGTAATCATGGAAGAAAGTGAAACATATTTTGATAAATAAAGCGAAAGCAAGAAAGTCAATATCATAATAACGAACAGCAGCGGGTAAATTCCCAGTATGATTCCACTAGAGGTTGCAACGGCTTTTCCGCCCTTAAACTTAGCGAATATGGGGTACGTATGTCCAGCTACAGCGAATAAACCAATAATAAGCTGATACACATCTGCATGAAAAAGTAATGGCAATACAGTCGCAAGTGTTCCTTTTAAAATATCGGAAAGGGTAACAATTATACCCGCTTTCATCCCTAATACACGAAAGGCATTGGTAGCGCCAAGATTACCACTTCCATGCTCGCGAATATCTATTTTATATCCCAGTTTCCCTACGAGTAATGCAGAAGGGATTGATCCTAATAAATAGGCAATAAGTGCAAATACAACATATTCCATAACAAAATCCTACTTTCAATTGAATTAATAATTTATAATAAGCGTTCTGCTATATTCTAGCATGAAATTCCATTTGAAAGTATAATTTTTTCATAAATTTATAATAAAAGTTCTAACAGCTTTAGCAAATAAAGAAGAGTGTCTGAAACAATCTGGTTGACTATTAAGGGCTTTGTTATTATGATGTGCTAAAGATAAGCTGGGGAATATAAGAAAAATAAACAATAAATTTGGGAGGATATAGAATGAGCTGGAAAAATCCATCAAATGAAGAACTTAGGGAAATTTTAGAGCATGCAAATACAATTGCGGTTGTTGGGCTTTCAAACAATGAGGAAAAAACGGCCTATCAGATTGCAAAAATCATGAAGGAGCAAGGCTACCGAATCATTCCTGTCAACCCGGCAGTGGATGAAGTTTTAGGCGAGAAGGCTTATCCCAGCCTAAAGGATATTCCGGAGAAAGTAGATATTATTAATGTTTTCCGTCGTCCAGAGATTTTACCAGAGGTTGCAAGAGATGCAGCAGAAACGGATTGTCGTGTATTCTGGGCCCAGCAGGGAATTGTTAATGAAAAAGCATATGATTATTTGAAGGAAAGAGATTTTACCGTTATTATGGATTTATGTATTAAAGTTGTACACGCAGTTTTAGTGAAAAAGTAAGTGGAAAAGGATGACAGCTGTCATCCTTTTATTTTCGTGAAAATGCTGTGTATTTATTGAAATGCTATGAAATAGTATATTTTTTTCTGCTTTTAGGTTAAGATAGTTTAGGAAAAGCTTGTGATTACAATGTTTGTATTTACGTTTACAAACGTTTGTTCTAATGGGGTAATTAGAGGAACAGAAGGACATGAAATGATTTAATTTGAAAGTCAGCTTTTTGTTGTGCTTTTGAAGGGGGAAAATGAATATTGGTTAATCAGTCAAATCAATATACAGATGATTCGATCCAAGTATTGGAGGGTCTTGATGCAGTCAGGAAAAGGCCTGGTATGTACATAGGAAGTACAGACGAACGTGGACTGCATCACCTCGTATTTGAAATTATTGACAATGCGGTAGATGAAGCATTGTCTGGTTATGGTAATGAAATTAAAATTACAATTCATAAAGATAATAGTATATCTGTTGAAGATACTGGCCGCGGGATTCCAACGGGAATGCATAGCAGTGGTGTGTCGACAATTGAAGTTATTTTTACAGTGCTTCATGCTGGAGGCAAATTCGGTCAGGGAGGCTATAAAACAAGTGGTGGTCTCCACGGAGTAGGAGCTTCTGTTGTTAATGCACTTTCCGAATGGATGGATGTAACAATCTATCGTGATGGTCAAACATTTTTTCAGCGTTTTGAAGCGGGTGGAAAGCCTGCAGGAACATTAGAAAAATTAAAACCAACAAGAAAAACTGGTTCGCGCATTCATTTTAAACCAGATGAAAATATTTTCTCTTCTATTGTTTTCGATTATGAAACAATATCGGAAAGACTGCGAGAATCCGCCTTCCTGTTAAAAAACTTATATATTGAATTAGAGGATAAACGAGAAAATAAAAAAGAAGTCTTCCAATATCCAGATGGCTTGAAATCCTTTGTGGATTATTTAAATGAGGAAAAGGATACCCTTCATCAAGTGGCATTCTTCGAAGGGGAGAATAATGAGATCCAAGTTGAATTTGCCTTTCAATATAATGATGGCTATGCGGAGAATATGCTTTCCTTTGTAAACCATGTACGAACGAAGGATGGGGGAACCCATGAATTTGGAGCTCGTTCCGCAATCACGAGAACGGTAAATGAATATGCCCGAAGAACATCTTTACTTAAAGAAAAGGATAAAAATCTTGAGGGAACGGATATTCGAGAAGGGTTGACAGCAGTAGTTTCTGTCCGAATAGCTGAAGACAAGCTGCAATTTGAAGGTCAGACGAAAGGAAAGCTCGGTACACCAGAGGCACGTTCCGCTGTCGATAATGTTGTTTCAGAAAAACTTGCCTATTTTCTTGAAGAAAACGCTGATAACTCAAAGCTGTTAATTAATAAAGCAATTAAAGCGAAAGAAGCTAGAGAATCTGCAAGAAGAGCTAGAGACGATGCACGGACTGGTAAGAAAAAACGCAGAAAAGATACATTATTAAGTGGCAAGCTGACTCCTGCACAATCACGAAACCCAAAGAAGAATGAACTATATTTGGTTGAGGGTGATTCTGCAGGCGGATCCGCAAAGCAGGGACGGGACCGTAAATTTCAGGCAGTTTTACCGTTACGAGGCAAGGTGATTAATACAGAAAAGGCAAAGCTTGAGGATGTCTTCAAAAATGAGGAAATCTCTACGATTATCCATACGATTGGTGCAGGAGTTGGCGGTGATTTTGATCTTGAGGATGTTCAATATGATAAGATTATTATCATGACAGATGCGGATACGGATGGAGCACATATACAAGTATTACTGCTAACCTTCTTTTACCGTTATATGAGAAGTCTCATTGAAAACGGCAAGGTATTTATTGCGCTGCCCCCATTGTTTAAAATCTCTAAAGGAAAAGGAAAAAAGGAACAAATTGTTTATGCGTGGGATGAAGCAGAAATGAAAGAAGCAGTTGCTAAGTTTAAGAATGGCTTTGTCGTTCAGCGCTATAAAGGTCTTGGTGAGATGAATGCGGACCAGCTATGGGAAACAACAATGAATCCTGAAACAAGAACATTAATTCGCGTAACGATTGAGGATATTGCCCGAGCAGAGCGAAGAATTACTACTTTAATGGGGGACAAAGTTGAACCAAGACGAAATTGGATTGAAGAACATGTGAAGTTCGGTCTAGATGAAGATTCAAATATTATCGAGAATGAAAAAATACGCACAGAGTGACTTGTTTTTCATGAATGATATATGGTAAATATAGCAATAAAAGGGGGAACATAGGTGGCTCAAGAGGAAAAATTTCTTGATCTTTCACTAGAAGAAGTCATTGGTGATCGATTTGGAAGATACAGTAAATACATTATCCAGGATCGCGCGCTGCCAGATGCACGTGATGGTTTAAAGCCTGTACAAAGAAGAATACTTTATGCAATGCATATGGAAAAGAATACATTCGACAAAGGTTTCCGCAAATCAGCGAAAACAGTGGGGACCGTAATTGGTAATTATCATCCACATGGTGATACATCTGTTTATGAAGCAATGGTTCGTTTGAGTCAGGGTTGGAAGCTGCAAAAGGATTTAGTTGAGATGCATGGGAACAATGGAAGTATTGATGGAGATCCGCCAGCAGCAATGCGTTATACAGAAGCAAGATTATCTGCTATATCGCAAGAGCTGTTACGTGATATTGATAAAGAAACAGTTGATTTTATTTATAACTTTGATGAGACAACCACAGAGCCTGTGGTGCTTCCAGCTAAGTTTCCGAACTTGCTTGTAAATGGATCAACAGGGATTTCTGCTGGATATGCAACAGATATCCCTCCACATAATTTAGAAGAAGTAATCGATGCTGTCATTATGAAAATTGATAAACCGCAAGTAACTGTAGATCAGCTGATGACAGCAATCAAGGGACCAGACTTTCCAACTGGGGGAATTATTCAAGGTGTAGACGGAATTAAAAAAGCATATGAAACCGGAAGAGGCAGGATTATCGTTCGAAGCAAGGCACAAGTAGAAGATATCCGCGGCAGCCGTCAGCAAATCGTGATTGATGAAATCCCGTATGAAGTAAATAAAGCGAATATGGTTAAGAAAATTGATGAACTGCGTATTGATCGTAAAGTCGAAGGAATTGCAGAGGTTCGCGATGAATCAGATCGAACAGGCCTGCGCGTTGTTATCGAACTAAAGAAAGATGCAGATGCAGAAGGGATATTAAATTATCTTTATAAAAATACAGATCTGCAGGTTTCTTATCATTTTAATATGGTTGCAATAGAAAATAAAACACCAAAACTTATGTCATTGCAGCAAATTCTTGATGCATTTATCAATCATCAAAAGGAAGTAGTAACGAGGCAGGTAACATTTGACCTGAAAAAAGCAAAGAATCGTGCACACATTATTGAAGGCTTAATTAAAGCAATTTCTATTTTAGATGAAGTGATAGCAACCATTCGTGCTTCTAAGGACAAAGCAGACGCGAAGAAACGGCTCATACAAGCATATGATTTTACCGAACTGCAAGCAGAGGCTGTTGTAAATCTTCAATTATATCGTTTAACGAATACCGATATTACGCAGCTTGAAAAAGAAGCTGCTGAACTAGAAAAGAATATCAAAGAATATGAAGCAATTCTGGGCAGTGAAGCAATTTTAATGAAAACCATTAAAAAGGATCTGCGAGAAATTAAAAAGAAATTTAAATCACCTCGCATGACACAAATTGAGGATAAAATAGAGGAATTAAAAATTAATATTGAAGTGCTTATTGCGAGTGAAGATGTTGTCGTTTCAATTACAAATGATGGTTATCTGAAACGGACAAGCCTCCGATCTTATGGCGCCTCTAAAATAGAAGATTTAATGATGAAGGATCTTGATTATTTAATCGGTCTATTTGAGGTAAATACGACAGATCATGTGCTTCTATTTACAAATAAAGGAAGGTTCATCTCCTTTCCAGTACATGAACTGCCGGATATACGCTGGAAAGAGCTTGGTACTCATATTTCACATTTTGCCAGCTTAGAAAAGGAAGAGAAAATCATTCAGGTCATTCCTATTAGGGCATTTAAAGAAAATAATTATTTAACCTTCTTCACAAAAAATGGCATGGTTAAGCGTACAGAGCTTGATAAATATCAAACGCAAAGGCAAGCGAAAGCAATGGTTGCTATTAATCTAAAAGCAGATGATGAATTAATCAGTGTCTATCCAACAAATGGTTTTTCAGATATATTTATTGCGGTTAATACTGGATATGGCTTGTGGTATCATGAATCCGAAGTTAATCCTACTGGACAGCGAACGGCAGGTGTGAAAGCAATTCAGCTCAAGAAGGACGAATATGTCGTAAATGGCCAAGTCTTTGATGAACTGGCAGATCCCTCTCTGGTGCTTGTAACACAAAGGGGTGCTGTCAAACGAATGAATCTAAATGAAATGGAAAAGACAATTAGAGCAAAGCGCGGACAGCTAATGCTAAGAACATTGAAGCAAAAGCCGCATATTCTCAAAGGCTTTTATGCAGTAAACGATCAGGATAGCATTATTTTCCAAACAACAAAAGCAGAAGTTCATCACATTTTTCCATTGGAATTATCAGCAAGCGAACGAACAAGTAATGGTTCTTTCGTAATTGATACGGATCATGATGGAGAGGTAATAAACGTTTGGAAGGAAGCAGTCTATCAAAAGCCTTTCGCAGCAAACGAAGAATAACTTAAAGCCTGGAAGCCTATCCTTTCAGGCTTTTCCATACCTGAAGCAAGCAATATTTTTCGAAGTATACGAAGGAGATTATTAAGCAAATCCAAAATAACGAATAAAAATGGGAAAAACAAATTTTCCTTTATCCCGAATTAACTGGCAGTAAATCCCCGATTGGTTCAACTAACATTCAGTGAGGGATGAAAAAAACTCCCACTAAATGAAGTTTCACTTTATCTCTTGCAAACAATATGGTAAAGTAAAAATAAATTGAATAGGATAAAGGAGGTATTCAAACGGATCTGCGGCAAAAAATAATTGAAACATCACTTATATTGTTTGAAAGACATGGATTTCATGGTGTATCTGTAAAACAAATTGTGGAAGCAGCTGGAATATCGAAGGGTGGATTTTACCATCACTTTGCTTCCAAAGATGAACTCTTGTTTGTCATTCATGATATTTTTATCAGCTATGTGCTAGAAAAGGCAAAAACAGCGAGTATACAGATATATTCTCCAACAAAAAGGCTGTGTACAATTATCAAAGACTTTGTAAGCGTTTTCGATATTTATAAGCCACATCTCACTGTTTTCTATCAGGAGAGCATCTATTTGCAGCCGGAACATGAACGCATTGTCAAGAAAAAACGTACAGCGTTCAAAGAAATCATTAAGCAAACTGTAAAAGATGGTGTTGCTTCTGGTGAATTTCGCAAAGAGCTTTCTGTAGAAATTACTACAATGGCCATATTAGGGATGGTCAACTGGACATACAAATGGTATCAGCGTTCTGGTGAGAACAGCATCGAAGAGATTGCAGACTATTATATTGATTTAATTATGCATGCCGCTCTAGCGAAGGAGCAAACAAATACTATAAAACTATAGGGGAAAACAAACAGCTTCTGAATGATTAAAGAAGTAATTTTTTAGGGCATAACCGACCAAACAGTCGGTCAACTTCAAAAAAAGATGGGGAAGTGGAAGTCGATGAATTTTGAATTAACGAAGGAACAATCAATGATTAAGAAAATGGTCCGTGACTTTGCGGAAAATGTAATCCGTCCAAGAGCAATAGAAATTGATACAAAAGCTGAATTCCCTGAGGATATCTTTCAGCAAATTGGAGAGCTGGGTTTATTGGGAATCCCATTTCCAGAAGAATATGGCGGATCTGGCGGTGATACCCTGTCTTATGCTTTGGCAGTTGAAGAAATTGCACGCATTTGTGGCAGTACGGGGTTGAGCTATGCAGCTGCTGTATCTTTAGGTGCGAGTCCATTTTATTATTTTGGAACAGAGGAGCAGAAAGAGAAATATTTGAAACCACTTGCTGAAGGGAAAGCTTTAGGCTCATTTGGCCTAACGGAACCAAATGCTGGTTCCGATGCAGGTGGAACAAGAACAACTGCAGTCGTTGATGGAGATGACTACGTAATTAATGGAGAGAAATGTTTTATTACAAATGCCAGCTTTGCGAAGGTTTTGATTGTAACAGCGGTTACTGGAAAAAGTGAAAAAGGAAAAAACCTCATTACCTCTATTATTGTACCAACCGATACGAAAGGTGTAACGATTACGAGCAACTATGATAAAATGGGGGTACGTGGCTCGGATACAGCAGAAATTGTATTAGAAAATGTGCGTGTTCCGAGAACGAATGTTCTTGGTGAGGAGCACAAAGGCTTTAATCAATTTTTATCCACACTGGATGGTGGAAGAATCTCGATTGCTGCTTTAGGAGTAGGAATTGCTCAGGGTGCAATGGAAAAAGCTTTAGCTTATGCAAAAGAAAGACAGCAATTTGGACAGTCCATTTCTAAATTCCAAGCTATTCAGTTTAAGCTGGCTGATATGGCAATGGAGGTCGAATTAGCACGAAATATGGTACATAAAGCTGCGTGGCTAAAAGATCAAGGTAAACCTTTTGGAAAAGAAGCGGCTTTTGCGAAGCTTTATGCTTCTGAAACAGCAGTCCGTACTGCAAATCAAGCAATCCAAATCCACGGCGGTTACGGCTATATGCGGGAATATGAAGTAGAAAGATATTTACGGGATGCAAAATTATTGGAAATTGGTGAAGGTACTTCTGAAGTGCAACGTCTTGTGATTGCAAGATACTTAGGATGTTAATTTGGCACAATCAAAGAAACTGGGAGGGCAGCTTATGATAAAGAAAGTTTTAATTGCAAACAGGGGGGAAATTGCAGCACGTGTCATTCGCACATGCGAAAAACTGAATCTGGCATCTGTTGCTGTCTATTCAGAAGCAGATGAACATGCTCCATTTGTTTCGTTTGCAGATGAAAGCTATTTATTAGGACCAGCTCATGTAAACGAAAGCTATATGAATAAAAATAAAATCTTTGAAATTGCAAAACTGGCAAATGTTGATGCGATTCATCCAGGCTATGGATTCTTAAGTGAAAATGCTGGCTTTGCAGAGAGGTGCCAACAGGAAGGCTTTATATTTATTGGACCAAGTCCAGATGTTATCAAACAAATGGGCGATAAGATTGCTGCAAGACAGGCAATGCAAGAAGCGGGTGTTCCTGTAGTACCAGGAAACGATCGGGCGATAGAAGATATTGAGGAAGCAGTCAGATTAGCTGAATCAATCGGTTATCCAGTTATGCTTAAAGCCGCTGCAGGAGGTGGGGGTATTGGCATGCAGGTTGTCCATCATGAGGATGAACTTCGGAAGTCATTTGCCAATAACTCCGAAAGGGCATTGAATTTTTTTGGCAATGGTGCGATGTTTCTTGAAAAAAAGATAGATTATGCCCATCATATAGAAATTCAAATTCTTGCAGATGAACAGGGGAATGTTGTGCATTTATTTGATCGAGAATGTTCGATTCAAAGACGGAATCAAAAAGTCATTGAAGAAGCACCATCTCCGTTTATATCAGAAGAAACGAGAAAAAAAATGGGAGAAGCTGCTGTACTGGCTGCCAAATCGATTGGTTATAGCAATGCGGGAACGATTGAATTTCTCGTAGATAGTGAAGAAAACTATTATTTTCTGGAAATGAACACGAGAATACAAGTAGAGCATCCAGTAACAGAAGAAATTACAGACATTGATATTGTTGAAATGCAGCTTCTGATAGCGGATAAAAAAGCTTTGCCTATGAAGCAGGAAGAAATAAAAAGAACAGGGCATGCCATTGAAGCAAGAATTTATGCAGAGGATCCAGTGCGATTCTTCCCATCTCCCGGAACGATAACAACAGTTACTATTCCAAAAGGGGAACACATCCGCAATGATCTTACCTTTACTGAGAATTACAAAGTAACGCCATTCTATGATCCAATGATTGGAAAGTTAATTGTAAAGGGTAAAACAAGAGATGAAGCTGTGCAAAACCTGCAAGCTGCCTTAAAAAATTATAAAATAGAAGGTATCAAAACAAATATACCAATGCTGCAAAAAACAGCACAAATAGAGACCTTTGAACAAGGATTAACAACGACAGCTTTTGTAGAAGAACATTATTTACCATTGGTACAAACAAATTAAGGGGGAAATAAAAATGGAAAAAATTGTAGCAAGTATGGCAGGAAATGTATGGAAGGTTGTAAAAAATGCTGGGGATACAATAAAAGCAGGGGAAGATGTCGTTATCCTGGAATCAATGAAAATGGAAATTCCTATTGCATCGGAAACGGATGGCACTGTAAAAGAATTGAAAGTAGCAGAAGGAGATTTTGTTAACGAGGGCGACGAAATTGCGATTATCGAATAACAATCGTCTATCTTTCAAGTAACCTAATATATTCAAGCAAAGTGGGGGATTTAACAATAGCTATGATAGATGTTCAAATCAAAAACAAGATTGCAACATTAATATTGAATCGTCCAGAGGCTGCGAATGCGTTATCCATTCAAATGCTCGACGAATTAAATCAAGCTTTGGAGACAATCGATGCTGCTTCAGATGTATATTGTACAATTATTACTGGCACAGGAGAAAAAGCATTTTGTGCGGGTGCCGACCTGAAAGAAAGAAATAATATGTCAGAGCGTGAAGTTATCCAAACCGTTCGTTATATTGGTAAAACGATAAATCACATAGAAAAAATGCGGATGCCGGTAATTGCTGCTATAAATGGAGTGGCTTTTGGCGGTGGGTTAGAGCTCGCCCTGGCTTGTGATATTAGAATAGCTGCTGTTCAGGCAAAGCTCGGGTTAACAGAAACATCCTTAGGCATTATACCAGGAGCCGGCGGCACGCAACGTTTACCAAGATTAATTGGCTTAGGTCAAGCGAAGCGGCTCATATACACAGCGAAGCCAATTCGTGCTGAAAATGCACTAAACTTAGGAATCGTTGAAGAAGTTGCAGAAAAGGAGCAGTTAATGGAAACTGCTTTGAAACTTGCAGAAACGATTGCGAGTAATGGACCAATTGCATTGCAGCAAGCAAAGACCGCAATAAATCAAGGAATGCAGACGGATATAACTACTGGTCTTGAAATCGAGCATTTAAGCTACCAGCAAACCATTCCAACGAAAGATAGACAGGAAGGGCTGCTCGCATTTAAAGAGAAAAGAGAACCCAGATACAAAGGGGAATAGATTGGGAGGATCGATATGTCTTTTGTAAATGAATTAGAAGAAAGCATAGAAAAAATTAAACAAGGTGGAAGAGAGAAGTATCATGAAGCAAATGCTGCGAAAGGAAAATTATTCGTCCGAAAGCGTCTTGAATTATTATTTGATGATGGAATAAATATTGAAGATGCTTTCTTCGCAAACTGTATGGATGATTCTCTGCCATCGGATGGCGTAGTAACAGGAATCGGAAGGATTAATGGACAAAATGTTTGTGTGATGGCTAATGACTCAACTGTCAAGGCAGGATCCTGGGGAAAACGGACGGTTGAAAAAATCATTCGTATCCAAGAAACGGCATTAAAGCTGGAAATCCCAATTCTTTATCTAGTTGATTCTGCAGGTGCGCGCATTACCGACCAAATTGAAATGTTTCCCGGAAGACGCGGGGCAGGACGGATCTTCCATAACCAAATTAAACTTTCCGGCAGAGTGCCGCAGGTTTGTTTATTGTTCGGTCCTTCCGCAGCTGGAGGAGCTTACATTCCAGCATTTTGCGATATTGTAATAATGGTGAATGGCAATGCTTCCATGTATTTAGGTTCACCAAGAATGGCTGAAAAAGTAATCGGTGAGAAGGTAAGCCTGGAAGAAATGGGCGGTGCCAGTATGCACTGTTCTGTTTCAGGAGTTGGTGATGTACTTGTTGAGTCGGAGGAAGAAGCAATTTCTTATGCGATTAAATATTTAAGCTATTTCCCGAAAAATTATCGAAGCAACCCTTCAGCAATTGAAGCGAGGGATATTAAAGAATCGGTTAAAGCCATTTCGGAAATCGTTCCCGAAAATCAAAATGCTGCTTTTAATATGTTTGATTTAATTGAACAAATTATTGATGAAGACAGCTTCTGTGAGATTAAAAAGAAATTTGCACCGGAGTTGATTACTGGTCTTGCACGCATGAATGGACATTCAATCGGAATCATTGCAAATCAGCCTCGTGTTAAAGGGGGCGTGCTATTTACAGATTCAGCAGATAAAGCGGCAAAATTTATCCAATTATGTGATGCTTTCAATATCCCATTGCTTTTCTTAACAGATGTACCTGGATTTATGATTGGAACCAAGGTAGAGCGTGAAGGAATTATTCGTCATGGGGCAAAGATGCTTTCTGCAATGAGTGAAGCTACCGTTCCAAAGATTTCTGTAATTGTGCGCAAGGCTTATGGGGCAGGACTCTATGCGATGGCAGGACCAGCATTTGATCCAGATTGTGTTTTAGCGTTTCCGAATGCACAAATTGCGGTAATGGGCCCAGAAGCTGCAGTTAATGCCGTCCATGCTAATAAAATTGCTGCACTTCCTGAAGAAGAAAGAGCAGCGTTTATCAAAGAAAAACAGGATGAATATAAACAAGAAATTGATGTATACGCGCTAGCTTCAGAGCTTGTTATTGATGATATTATTAATCCAAACAAGCTTCGTGAAGAACTGCTTGAGCGCTACAGAGCCTATGCGGATAAAAATATTATTTTTACTGAAAGAAAGCATGGGGTATACCCAGTATAAAAGCAAAGCCCTCGGGATAATCCATCTTATTCTGAGGGCTTCATTTTATTAATTAACGATAATAACATTATGTAAACCTAGTGAAGTTAACAATTCTTCTGTCGTTATGTTAATATTATAAAAACAAGAGAAAAGGGAGTTACTATTCATGATTGAGGAACGTTTGTTTCGAGATGTAATGGGGAAGTTCGCAACAGGTATTACAGTGGTAACGGTGAATAACCAAGGAGAAACAAAAGGAATGACTGTCAATTCCTTTATGTCGGTTTCATTATCACCACAGCTTATTGCTGTTTCAATAGACAAAAAAGCAAGTATGTATCCTTTTATTCAGAACGCAGCATATTTTGGAGTCAGCATTCTTTCAGAAGAGCAAAAAGACATTGCCCAGATTTTCGCCAAACAAAAAACAGCCAATAAAGAAATTCACTATACAAAAGGGATTCATCATACACCAATTATTTCGGATGCACTTGGGACAATTATTTGTCAGCAAAAGGAAAATATGATTGTTGGAGATCATTTAGTCATCTTTGGAGAAGTGTTAAGTCTTAATAAAGAAGATAAAAAACCTGTTTTATTTTTTGGCGGAGAATATCATACAATCAATGATTAATTGCCTTAGGTAGAAATTTGCGGCATGATTACGTATAATAGATTAAAATTGGTTAATTTGAAGGGGCAGGAAGAGTTTCATGATTAAAGAAAAGAATACGATGAAAACAACTAAAGTTCAGCTTGCAGCACTGCATCAGGCAATGCTTGCAAATAATGATCAAGAGAACGCTGATAAAATCCTTGATTTATATGATAAACTTTCGAAAGAAGAATTAATTATTAGCTTTTCGGGTCATTTTTCCGCTGGGAAATCTTCTATTATTAATAATTTGCTTGAAAAAAATATATTACCAAAAAGTCCCATCCCCACAAGTGCAAATATCGTCAAAATGACGTCTGGAAAGGGCTGGGCAAGAGTCTTTTTCAACCATACAGACACTGTAGAATACAAAGAACCATATGATCTTGAAATGATTAAGGAATATTCTATGGATAAGGATGCCATCAGTAAAATCGAAATCAGTACGGCAGAACCAATTATTCCAAATGGTTCAGCAATCATAGATACTCCTGGAATCGATGCGGCAGATGATGCGGATCGGTTAATGACAGAAGGAGCACTGCACTTGGTTGATGTGCTTTTCTATGTTATGGATTACAATCATGTGCAATCAGAGGTGAATCTCTATTTTTTACAATCTTTACAAGAGAATAATATTCCATTCTATTTAATAATTAATCAAATTGATAAGCATAATGAGAGAGAGCTGCCATTTGCTGGCTTCGTTGAAAGTATTAAACAAACCTTTGCTCAATGGAATATCAAACCCAAGGACATATTTTTCACCTCCTTAATGGACTTTTCGCTTGAAATGAACCAATTTCAAAAGGTGAAAGATACCTTATTTTCCATGATGCAAGACAAAAGTGATCACTATTTTAACATGGATGCCTCTGTCATGCAGATTATAAACAACCATAAAAAGTTTCTTAAAAATCAATATGAAGAGCTGCTTACTGAGATAACAGATGATGAAACGCTTGAATCACAGCTTGCCGAAATGAACGAGCTCGAAGAAACAATCAATCAGCTGCAGCAAAAACCAGAACTCCTTGAAAAAGAATTTCAACGAGAACTAAAAAATACACTTCATAACGCATATTTGATGCCAAAGGAATTACGAGATAAGGCAGAGAGCTATTTAGAATCAGAACAGCCTGGTTTCAAAGTAGGATTATTCGGCGCAAAGAAAAAAACAGAAGAAGAAAAAAACGAACGGTTAACAAGGTTTGTAACTCGTCTGCAAGAGGTAATGGAAGCTGGAATCCAGTGGAAATTACGTGATAAATTTTTAAGCTTCAGTCGTAATTATGGAATCACTGATGCTGCGCTTCAAAACGCAATTAATCATCTGACCATCACTTATGATGCTGCAGATGTAAAGAAATTGATGAAACCCGGCGCTAAAGTGAATGGTGACTATGTACTCAATTATACAAATGATGTTGCTAGTGATATGAAGCAAAGATTTAAACGCACTGCTTTAGAAATACTTACGCAAATGAAAACAGCATTAGAAAATAAAAATGCCGAAGTCTTAGCTGAGCAGCGAAATAGATTAAAAAGCTTAAGCGATGCGCAAGCCTTAAGGGAAAGACATGATAAAATACAACGCGAATTAAAAATGAAGCAAAAAAGTTTGGATACACTGCTTGCCACTCCATGCTATGATGAAGCAAGCTTTAAAGAAGCAATGGCTGCCTATAATCAGAAGCATAATCACTTTATCATTCAAGAAAGTCCTCTGCAAGTGCAGAAGAAGAGCAAACCAAGCAAAAATGAAAAACCAGTAAATACAAAAGAGGCTAGAACGCAATTTTATGCTGTTGAAAATATAATTAGTCGAATAGACCAAGCATTGGAAGCAGTTGAAAGCTTGCCTGGTTTTAATGATTTAGTGGATGATTTAGAGGTTAAAAAACATCGTTTAGCAAATCGCACCTATACTATTGCATTATTCGGCGCATTTAGTGCGGGAAAGTCTTCCTTTTCAAATGCCCTTATTGGGGAGCGTGTGCTTCCAGTATCACCAAATCCAACTACAGCTACAGTGAATCGTATTCATCCTGTCTCCAAAGCTAAAGCGCATGGGACAGTTATTGTGACGATGAAGAATGAGGAAAGCTTATTTAAAGAGCTGCTCGCTATGACAGAGAAGTTTTCACCTGTGAAAAAGGATTTTACACACTTAATAGAGTGGATTCAAAAGAAAAAGATCTATCAAAATAATAATTTAAATAAAATGTATCAAGCATATATTTATGCTCTAGTTACAGGCTATGAGAGGAATAAAGCAGTAATCGGGCAGCGGGTAACTATTTCCCTGGAAGACTTCGCAGCATATGTAACAGACGAAACGATTGCCTGCTATATCGAAGCAATTGATTTATACTATGATGCTGCGATTACAAGGCAGGGCATTACTTTAGTGGATACACCCGGTGCAGATTCAGTAAATGCACGACATACAAATGTTGCATTTGATTATATTAAGCATGCAGATGCCATCCTTTATGTTACGTATTATAATCATGCACTTTCAAGAGCGGATCGTGATTTTCTAATGCAGCTTGGTCGGGTGAAGGAAGTTTTTCAGCTTGATAAGATGTTTTTTATCGTCAATGCTGCTGATTTAGCAGAAAACGATGAAGAATTGGGTCTCGTATTATCCTATGTGCAAAATGAACTGATGAAGCTGGGAATCCATAATGCGAAGCTTTTCCCGATTTCGAGCAAGCAGTCGTTAGAGGAGAAACTTGAGAATGTTCCCCTAAACGAACAAATGAAAAACTTTGAAAAGACGTTCGCTTCTTTCATACATCATGATTTGGCTACATTAATGATTGAAAGTGCTTTATGGGATATCCAGCGCGTCCATGATACAATGGAGCATTATATTGCTTCCGTCACGTTAGACGCAGGAGAAAAAGAAAAGCAAAAACAGCAAATGAAGCTGGATGAAGCAAAAATCTTTCAATTTGTTATGGATTATGATACAGCTGTATATGAACAACAAATTAAACAGCGTATTGAAAAGCAGTTATTTTATGTTGTAGAACGTTTAGGCATACGTTTTCATGATATGTTTAAAGAAATGTTTAATCCAACAACAATTACAGAGAATGGGCGTAAAGCCAATGATCAATTAAAAAATGCATTAGAAAATTTACTTGAGTATGTCCGTTTTGAGCTGAACCAGGAATTACAGGCTGTTTCTTTACGTGTAGAAGCTACAGCTAAAGAACTGGCAAGTGAAGTGTATCATATATTTACAGCAGAAAATAAAGCAACAAATACATTGTTTGATTTGCCAAATGAATATACAATGGAACTTCAAACACCAGTATTTAATGAAAAAATAGAAAACCTGGTTTTAAAGGATTTTCAGCATATATTAGGGAAATATAAAGGAACAAAGGCTTTCTTTGTACAAAATGAAAAAGAATGGATGAAAGAGCAATTATATACTGTTTTACTTCCTTATGTGGAGAAGTTTATGAAGGAAAATGGGAATATTTTCATGAAAAGCTTCAGTGATCAATGGGAAGCTGCGATGATTCAGATGAAAGAAAAAACAAACCAAAAGCTTCACCAGCATGTAGATAATTACTTTGCCATGCTTGAAGCCCCAATTGATTTTGATTTATTAGAGAGAAATCTGACATTGCTTAACCAGCTTGTTCAGAAAAAAGAGGCAGGAGAAGTATAATATATGGAGAAAAATCGCATTTTACTTGTTGATGGTATGGCATTATTATTTAGAGGATTTTTTGCAACTGCATTTCGCGGGAACTTTATGAAAACAAGTACAGGCATACCGACAAATGGTATTTATCAGTTTCTGCGTTATTTTGTTGATGCAGAAAAAACATATGAGCCCACACATATTATTTGCTGCTGGGATATGGGAAGCAAAACGTTCCGAAATGAAATGTATCCAGAGTATAAAGCAAATCGGGGAGCACCTCCAGAGGAGCTTATTCCACAATTTGATTTAATCAAAGAGGTTGTAGGAGCATTTAATATCCCAAATGTTGGTCTTGAAAATTATGAAGCAGATGATTGTATTGGCACCTTATCAAAGGTTTATAGCAAGACTGACGAAGTGATTATCCTTACCGGAGATCAGGACATGCTTCAGCTTGTGGATAATAACATTCATGTATCAATTATGAAAAAAGGACAAGGAAATTATGAGTTCTATACAATGGATAACTTCTTTGAAAAGAAAGGGATTTACCCGCATCAAGTGATTGATGTAAAAGGTTTGATGGGGGATACGGCAGATAATTATCCGGGTGTGAAAGGAATAGGTGAAAAGACTGCTTTAAAGCTAATGAAAGAATATGAAAGCATTGATGGTCTTTTAGCGAATATGAAGGATTTGTCTAATGGGATACGGATGAAGCTGAATGAGCATCTAGATATGCTTCATCTGTCAAGACAACTCGCGGAGATAAAATGTGATGTTCCGATTCAATGTGAACTGGAAACAGCTCTGCGTCGTTTTGAAAAAGAAAAAATTGCAGCAAAACTAACAGCACTTGAATTTAAAAGCCTTGATCGCTTGTTAGGTTAAATTTTAAAACGGGAGGCACGAGATGTATTTTCCTTCAATAAGAGATAAATGGATTACAGCAATTACTTGGGGGGTTAGCCTCGCCGGGATTATTTTACCTATATTAAACGGGCAGTTAATTGCTGCTGGAATCATGTTTTTATTAGCGGCTTTTCTTTTGTGGTTTTGGTTTCGGACAGGATATAAGATTGAAGGGGAGAAGCTTAAAATTTATTATGGACCGATTCGGCAGACAATCCATATACCTGATATTAAGCTCATTCTTCTATCCAAAATGCCATTATTTGCACCAGCACTATCCTTGAAAAGAATACAAATTTCCTGTGGTAAATATGATGTGATTTCCATTTCTCCTGAAAATCGGGAAATATTTATTTCCAAGCTTTTAGATATTAACCCAGATATCCCAATGGACGAGCGCATCTATCCCAAGGATGATAATTAAAGCATAAAAAAACAGCCTCATAATAAGGCTGTTTTTTTATGCTATCGTTTATTCTTCAATATATGCTTCTTTAATTTGGTAGATACCCTGTGCATCGATTCCAAAGTCTTTCACTGAATCACTTACACCAAGGATATACTCCTGATGATGGATATAAAGCATTGGAGCAAGTTCTACCAGCATTTCTTGAGCCTCTCTATAAAGCGCTTGTCTTGCTTCCGGATCAGTTTCCACTCGTGCTTCATCAAGGATTGCATCCAGATCTGAATCTTCTAGGAATGAGCGGTTACCTGTTTCTCCTAGTGCAGAAGAGTGGAATAATGGATACATTCCATAATCCGCATCAGAAGTTACTACAGACCAGCCGAGAATAAACATATCATGTTCACCATTTGCTGTTCTTTCCAGGTATGCTCCCCATTCAAGTTCTTCTATTTTTACATCGATTCCAATTTCTTTTAGCTGTGATTGAACAGCTACCGCAGTGTCCACACGCTGTTCATTATCGTTGGTCCAAATTGTTGTTTCGAATCCATCTTCATAGCCTGCTTCAGCCAGCAATGCTTTTGCTTCTTCAATATCATATGAAATGCCGCTGACGGATTCGTCATATCCAAATACCGGAGGGGCTAATGGACCAACAGCAGGGATTCCGATACCATTATAAACTCCTTCAATAATTTCTTCTTTATTAATTGCCATTGAAATCGCTTGTCTTACTTTTACATCATCAAATGGTTCCTTTTGGACATTAAAGCCAACATATGAAAGTGATACACTTGGTTCTTGAAGCACACTTATTCCATCTGCTGCATCTACACGAGCTACGTTGTTTGGTCCAATTGCATCAGCAACATGTGATACGTTTGTTTCTAATTCAGCAATACGTGCACTCTGCTCAGAAACAACTTTAAACGTTACTGTGTCCAGTTTGACAGCCTCGCCCCAATAGTCATCGTATCGAGATAAGACAACGCTTTCACCTGGAGTCCAGCTGTCAAACTTGAAGGAGCCAGTCCCAGCAGGGTTTTGGTTGATGTAGGTATCCACATCGCCACCTTCTTCGAGCTGTTTATAATCTTCTTCAATAATGTTTGGGCTCATAATAGCAGTCCCATTATGTGCCAGGTTTGCAAGTAATGGTGCATAAGGCTGAAGTAATGTAATACGTATTGTATATTCATCAACAACTTCAACACTTTCTACTTCTTCTAATAGGAACGCACGCGGTGAAGCGATTTCTTCATCTACTAAACGGTCAAAGTTTACTTTAACAGCCTCTGCATTTAATTCTGCACCATCGTGGAAAGTAATCCCTTCTTCAAGATGGAAGTCCCATGTCAATTCATCTACTTCTTCCCAGGTTGCTAGTCCTGGTTGGACTTCTTGATTTTCATCAAGTATTGTTAATGTTTCATAAATATTCTCTGTAACGTTACTTGATGGTACGTCGTTGGCACCATGAGCTGACAGGGAAACGACATCTGAATTCACAGAAATAATTAAATCACCACTGCCATTTGCTTCGTTGTTTTCATCATCAGCAGCCTCTTCATCGGTAACCGATTCCTCAGAAGACCCTGGATCTTCCGGTGCTTCTGTTGGTTCGCCATCCCCGGCACAAGCAGCCAACAGGAATGAAAGAACGAATAAAAAGATACCCGTTAACAAAATTTTCTTAAATTTCAAAGCCTAAACCCCCTTAATTAAATTTTATGCTCTTAAATGATACTACTTCCCCAATTAGTTAATAATATAGAATATTTTAATAAAAAATGCAAGTTATAATTATCTTTATTTTTTATGTTTACTAAAAGAGGGAACTATCTTATAATTTATTTAGCTGGAGAGTTGAAAATAAAGAGGAAAGGAAGACTTTGTTAATTACAGGTTATCATTCACTATATTAATTATTTATCCCGAATTAACTGGCAGTAAGACCTCAACTTCAAGAATTTGAAGTTGAAAACGAGAATGGTGAGTGGAGGGGAACAGCGGTTCAACAAATGTTCAATAGAAGATGAAAGGAAAATCTCCACTGAACGCAGTTTCACTTTATGAGAGCACTTACATTTTTTCAGATTCTAATTAAAACGATATGAAGAAGGATGTTAAAAAAATGCAATACAGCTTTATGAATTTTTGTAACAAGGGAGGTTTTTAAATGTCTGCATTGCAAGCGAATCAAGAGCCGCAGCAACAAATTAATCCAAAAGGGAAAACGGTTGTCTTCTTAGAGAATTTTAAAGATTTTTATAAACGTTTAGCGAGAAATAAAACTGCATTGATTGGGGGTTACCTCATTCTTTTTCTGACACTTGTTGCCGTAATTGGACCAATGCTAACAGGGTTTGATCCTAATCAAACGGATTATGCTGCTAAATTAGAAAGTCCTTCAGCGGAGCACTGGTTTGGTACGGATCATCATGGCAGGGATATTTTTACTAGAGTCATCCATGGCCTGGGAATTACGATGATGATCGGAGTGTTTTCTACTATTTTGGGAGGACTCATTGGTATTTTCATTGGTATTCTTTCCGGTTACTATGGTGGTAAATTAGATACAGTAATCATGCGATTCATGGACATTCTATTAGCTTTTCCAGGAATATTGCTGGCACTGGCACTGATTAGTATTTTAGGAGCTAATCGGCAAAATGTGATTATTGCAATTTCCATTTTTGCTATACCAACATTTGCAAGAATTGTCAGAGGATCAACGCTTTCCATTAAAAATCTGGAATATATTGATGCAATGAAAGCACTTGGGGCATCAGATGCTAGAATCATTTCTCTACATATCTTTCCAAATATATTATCTCCTATCATTGTACAATCAAGTGTATTCATTGCTACTGCGGTATTATCTGCAAGTGGTTTATCATTTCTTGGATTGGGAGAACAGCCGCCTTCACCGGAACTTGGGGCGCTATTAAGTGATGGGCGTGATTTTATGTGGGATGCAGGTCATATTACACTTTTCCCCGGACTAATAATTATGATGATTGTTTTAGCTTTCAACGTATTTGGAGACGGGCTTCGAGATGCGTTAGATCCGAAAATGAAGTAAGGGAGGTTGGTCTCAGTGATTCAATTTATTGTACGTCGATTATTACAGCTGATACCAGTGTTATTGGGTGTTGCAATTATTGTATTTTCACTTATGCATTTAACGCCTGGAAATCCAGCACATATTATTGCTGGAGAAAATGCACCACCAGAGATAATTGCACAGATTGAAAAAAGATTAGGATTGGATGAATCCATTCCAGT
The DNA here is from genome assembly GCA_032085455.1 of Oceanobacillus sp. Classification (GTDB taxonomy): domain Bacteria; phylum Bacillota; class Bacilli; order Bacillales; family Amphibacillaceae; genus Oceanobacillus. The sequence goes on along the minus strand of DAMDKS010000001.1, from coordinate 139,484 downwards.
GCAATTTTACCATTTTGTAAAAGATGCAGTTATGTTGGACTTTGGTAACTCCTGGAGAACAAGCTTACCGGTAAGCCATGAGCTCTGGCCTAAATTCTGGGTGACATTTGAATTAGCGGTTTATAGTATGATCTTTAGTATTGTACTCGGAATGGCAGCAGGAATCGTTTCAGCTGTCAGGCAATATTCAGCAATGGATGTTGGATTAATGCTTGTAGCATTATTCGGATTGTCCATGCCAAACTTTTGGCTGGGATTAATGTTGATGCAATGGTTTGCGATTAATCTTGGCTGGCTGCCTCCAACCGGCTGGGGATCGCCTGAGCAAATTATCCTTCCAGTAATTACGCTGGGAACCTCGGGTGCAGCAGTGATCGCTAGAATGACTCGTTCAAGTATGCTGGATGTTATTTCCCAAGATTATATTCGTACTGCAAGAGCAAAGGGGTTAAGGGAGAGAGTTGTTACTTATCGACATGCATTAAAAAATGCCCTTATTCCAGTTGTGACAATTATTGGTTTACAGTTTGGCGGCTTATTGGCTGGTGCAGTATTAACAGAGTCCGTTTTTGCAATTAATGGTATGGGAAAGCTGATCGTAGACCGAATTCTAGCAAGAGATTTCCCTGTTGTGCAAGCAGGAGTACTCGTAATAGCTGTTGTATTCGTATTTGTTAATTTACTAGTTGATATTTCATATAAACTGCTAAATAAACGAATTGATATTGACTAATCATTGATTTATGAAAGAGGTGGGACAGATGAAGGATGACATTATTTTAGAAGTAAATAATTTAAGAACCTCATTCTTTACGGATGGCTTTGAGATAAAAGCAGTTGATGGTGTATCCTTTGAATTGCCTAAAGGGAAAACATTAGGGATTGTTGGAGAGTCCGGATCAGGAAAAAGTATTACTGCACTTTCTATCCTGCGATTAATAGATAAAACCGGGAAAATTACAGATGGGGAAGTTCTTTTTAATGGCAGAGATTTAACGAAATTAAGTGAAAAAGAAATTCGATCAATTCGCGGAAATGATATCTCGATGATTTTCCAGGAGCCAATGACTTCGTTAAATCCAGTTTATACAATTGGAAAGCAAATTTATGAAGCGTTGAAAGTACACCAGGGATTAAACAAAGAGAAGGGGAAACAGCGCACAATTGAGCTCTTGCAACTAGTTGGCATCCCTTCTCCAGCGCAGCGAATAAAGCAATATCCCCATGAGTTGTCTGGAGGTATGCGGCAAAGGATTATGATCGCTATGGCCCTTGCCTGCAATCCCAAATTATTAATTGCCGATGAGCCAACAACTGCATTAGACGTCACCATTCAAGCACAAATTCTTGAGCTTATTAATGGACTGCAGGAAGAACTTGGGATGTCTGTTATCATGATAACGCATGATTTAGGGGTAATTGCAGAAACTTGTGATTATGTTGCTGTCATGTATGGTGGTCAAGTGGTTGAATTTCAGGAAGTAATAAATTTATTTAAAAATCCCAAACATCCTTATACAATCGGCCTATTAAATTCTATGCCACGTCATGATATTGATGTCGATGAATTAGAGCCGATTCGAGGAAATGTGCCTAGTATTAGAAATATGCCAAAGGGGTGCCGCTTTGCTCCAAGATGTCCATTTGCAACAAAATTATGTGTGGCAGAGCTTCCAGCACTTGAACAAACAGAGGATGGTTCTGAAATACGCTGCTGGATATATAGTGAAAAATGGGATGGAGATCCGGAGGTGAATGTTAACCATGCAGAAAGAATTACTTGAAGTTCGAAATTTAAAGCAATACTTTCCTGTTAAAGGTGGCTTTCTTGGCAGGACGATTAATCAAGTAAAAGCAGTAGATGACGTTACTTTTGATATTTATGAGGGTGAGACCTTGAGTGTTGTTGGAGAATCAGGCTGTGGAAAATCAACGACAGGACGTGCGATTCTTCGTTTAGAAGAACCAACAGATGGAAAAGTTCATTTTCAAGGAGAGGACTTACTGGCACTCAGTAAGCGGCAAATGCGAGAAAAGAGAAAGGATCTACAAGTCATTTTTCAGGATCCGTATGCGTCATTAAACCCGAGGCAGACAGTTGGACAAATATTAATGGAGGCCATGCAGATTCAAAATATTGGTCCAAAAAGTGTGAGAAGAAAAAAGGCAATTGAATTACTGGAGACTGTTGGTCTTAACGCAGAGCATATTGATCGTTTCCCACATGAATTCTCAGGAGGACAGCGTCAGCGGATAGGAATTGCACGTGCTTTATCTGTTGATCCAAAATTGATTATTTGTGATGAAGCTGTATCCGCATTAGATGTCTCGATTCAAGCGCAAGTATTGAATTTACTGAAGAGGCTGCAGCGTGAATTTAATCTTACGTATTTATTTATTGCTCATGATCTTGGGGTCGTCCGTCATATTTCTGATCGGATTATCGTGATGTATCTAGGAAAAATAGTAGAAATAGCGGATAAGAAATCTTTATTTGAAAACCCGCAGCATCCGTATACAAAAGCATTGTTATCAGCAATACCTGTACCAAATCCGGAAAAGAAGAAGGAACGTATCATGCTAAAAGGAGATGTTCCTTCACCAATCGATCCACCTCAAGGCTGCCGTTTTCATACAAGATGTCCATTTGCAACAGATATTTGCCGTACGGACCAACCAAAGCTGCGAAATCTTGAACATATGAAGGAAGGACATCGGGGAGCGTGTCATCATATGGAAGAAATCACTTCGTGTGAAATGGTTTTACAACCTTAAATAGTAAGCTTTATACCTATTATATAATAAGAAAAACCAGGTATCTCGCTTCAGCAATACCTGGTTTTTTAAGGAAGCTCTAAGAACAATCAACTTGAAAGAAGTTGATTAAGCAAATCAAAATTAGCTTGCTAAACGGAGTATGGGGTAAGGTGGCAGGTATTCGGATTAACTGAATAAGTCTGTCATCCATTTGAGCCACTTATTCCAAGTTGATGTTCTTAAGTCTTTTCCATGACCAACACCTTCTTTGATAATAAACTCAACCTGTTTAGCGCCATTTTCTTTCAATTTATTATAAAAGCTTTCCGTATGATACGAACGTATTACTTTATCATCCATTCCATGGATTAAGAGCAATGGTTTATTTAGTATTTTTGTTAAAAACCTTGAAGGATCAACTGAATGTCTGCCTTCAATATATTCTTTCCATTCATCATCATCTAAATTACGATACACGTTTTCGTGACATCTTTTCAGTATTTAAGTCCAATGTATACCCTTTTGATAATAGTTCAAGACCCATTAACGCACCTTTTACTGACGAAACTGGCCCGAAATCTCCATAACTTTGCCAGTTTCCGGGATAGCGTGCCTGCAGTACAGTAAAGCCCAAATCTGATAAAGGTTTTCCCATTTCTGGTGCCATTGGACTATTAGGTAAACCAGGTAACCACACGATCCCAATATTATTATTCAAAGTTGTGTCAGGAAGATATAGTTCACCAAGAATATCTGCATTTCTTACATAGGCTATCATATTCTTTTCTCCTTTTCCTGCGTCATACAATCGGCAAAACCCTTAAAAGCCTTTTTATTTCAGGTGATTTTAGAAAAAATTTATAATAACTTCACATTTTCCTCGATGTTTTCTGCTTGGGTAACTGCTGATATGAAAGAAACTCCATCTGCTCCAGCATGAAGGACAGATGTTGCATTTGTGGTGTTAATTCCTCCAATTCCCACGATAGGGAGATTTGGAAATTGTGCACGCAAGAATCGAATCCAATCTAAGCCAACTGCTGCTTTTGCATCTGTTTTCGTCGACGTCGGGAAAATTGGTCCTGCACCAATATAGTCTACAAGCTCCAGTGGACTGTTTGATAATTCTTCTGCATTTGAGACGGAAAGGCCAATGATTTTTTCAGGAAAATGCTTTCGCAATTCTTTTACCCCGTAATCATCTTGTCCAACATGGATACCATCCGCATCAAGCAGTTCGACCAGCTCCATGTCATCATTTACGATAAAGGGGATAGCGTAACTTCTGCAGATGTCTCTTAAGCGTTTACCTAATTCAAGCTTTGCATTTCCTGTAAGTGAATTTGCTCCTTTTTCTCGATATTGATAAATCGTAATACCAGCTTTAACTGCAGTTGCTAAGATATTTGCAGGATCATCTTGGCAATTTTGACTCCCCATGATGAAATATTTTCTTAAAGCAGACTTCATTTGAATGGACATTTATTTCTCCTCCAATTGTTCCATTGTTAAAGATAATGCATCTAAAAATTGCGGGAGAAATGTACCAGTCCCATTTACTAGAGGTTGTCTTGCTGCGTACTCAGCAGCTGAACCATAAAAATGAATGCCAGTTAATAATTGTTCTTCCAAAGAATGATCTGTTGTTAAACAGGCTGTAAGAATGGATCCTAATAGACACCCAGCACCGGTAATCTTTGTTAAATACACATGTCCTGTGTTGCTTTCAATCAGATTATTGCCTGTACAAATTATATCTTTTTTTCCTGTAACAACTGCTGCTGTATGAAATGTTTTTGCCACTTCATAGGCAATTTCATCTGTTCTTCCATCCCCAACAGATTCTATGCCTTTCGTATTCCAGGGAATATTTACAAGATATGCTAATTCGCCAGCATTCCCTTTAATAACGGCAGGTTTTACTTCTTTTAAAATTTGTCTTACGGCTTCTCCGCGAAACTTTGTGGCTGCTACTCCGACAGGATCAAGTATGACGGGAATCCCTCGATTATTCGCTGTTTTACCAGCTAGAATCATCGCTTTTAAATCTGCTTGAGTTAATGTTCCGATATTAATTAAAATTCCATCTGCAATAGCGGCCATGTCACTCGCTTCATCTATCGCTTTTGCCATTACAGGGGCACCTCCAAAGGCAAGGAGACCATTTGCAGTAAAGTTCATAACAACCTGATTTGTTAAGTGGTGAATAAGTGGTGTATTTTCTCTTATATTTTTAATAACAGCATCATTCATGATGAACACCTTCTAAACGGGTTGCCCAATGATTTGTTGGTCCATTGCCTGCTCCAAGATCTAGGGAATGCTTAATTGCTGCTGTTACAAAATCTTTGGCATTTTTAACAGCATCATACAAGGAGTGGTCTTTACTTAAATAAGCTGTAATTGCTGCTGCATAGGTACAACCTGTTCCATGTGTATTTTTTGTATTAATGCGAGGAGCGGTGAAATGGTACATTTCTTTTCCATCATAAAGAAAATCAATGGCCTCTCCATCAAGATGACCGCCTTTTATAAGTGCTGCACCGGCACCAAATTCATGCACAAGCGTTTTTGCGACACGTTGCATATCATCTGTTGTTTTAATTTTTTCACCTGTTAGAAATTCTGCTTCAGGTATATTTGGTGTAACTACTGTCGTAAGTGGTAACAGTTTTGCACGCAGATAATCTCTTGCCGTTTCTTCAATTAAAGTATCCCCGCTTGTTGTAACCATGACAGGATCCATTACGTAGGGAATATTTAAATTGAAGATTTTCTTGTATATGACTTCCATCATTTCCTGATTGGCAATCATCCCTGTTTTAAAAGCATGAACAGGCATATCAGAAATAATGGAATCTAGCTGTTGTTCAATCATATCCAATGAAACATGTGAAATTGCCTGAACACCAGTAGTATTTTGGGCAACAATGGAAGTAATCACGGACATACCATAACTTTGCAGTTCTTGAAAGGTTTTCAAATCTGCATGAATTCCAGCTCCGCCACTAGGGTCAGTCCCAGCGATAGTAAGTGCGCAAGGTATTTTTTTCATTTGTATCGTAACTCTCCTTTAATTTTGAAGTAAGTTTTTACTGGGAATCTTTGAAACGATAATTAAACCAATAATTGAACCAGAGACACTGCTTACGAGAAAAGGAGGAATAAAGGCAAATGCTCCGGCTGAAGTACCCATGAAAATATATGCAAAAGGTACTGCAGTAAGTGCGCCAATTATGCCGCTGCCTAATCCTTCACCAAGTGCAGCTAGAGATTTTATTCCAGTTTTTTTATAAAGGAATCCAGCCATGAAAGCACCAACCATTGCTCCAGGGAAGGCAAGTAAGGTCCCTAAGCCTAGCATATTTCGCAGCAGACTGATCATAAATGCAATGATTACTGCTGGACCAGGTCCGAGTGTGACGGCTGCCATGACATTGACTGCATGCTGAACTGGATAAGCTCTTGCAACTCCAGCAGGGAACCAAATAATTTGTGCGCTGATTGTTCCAATTGCAATGAATACAGCCATCTTTGTTATTAAGCGTGTTCGATTCATACTAAACCTCCATTTCTTTAGGGACAAATTGAGCAATCTAAAAGCCAGATCATATTTGACCTGGCTTAAGCGCGAAAATAGTTGTGACGAATACGTCTGTCTACTTCCCTCCGCTGGTATGAGCCAGATCAGGTTGTTAAGAGTCGGAAAGAATAAAACACTTTCCTCTCAGCCCATATTTTGGGCACCCCTAGTAGTATAAAACATGATAAATAGAATTATCTTAAGCTTATCAAATAAAGTCGTCCTTGTCATTTAAAATTTTATGATTTAATATTTGTTAGCTTATCGTGAGCAGCTGGAAGGGAATACTAATAGTAAGTCTAAATCTAATCAAGCACCAGAGGAATCAATTACCATTGTTTCTAAACCAATATTAGACGATGTTTCCTAAGGGATTCTATTTAAGAAAAATAGATGGATTTCTATGGCTGCGTGGCTATATTGCCGACGACGAGCATGTTTGGAATCCCAGTGACCGATTAATTTTTGTGATGCAATAAAAGTAATCCTGTGCTAATGATGAATATCCTTAAAGGAATGAATATATTTCTATTATATTGTTAACAGGGATATGTTCATTGCTCAATTAATTATAATAGAATATATAGAAATATTCTTAGAATTTGATATAATACTTTATATAGGGAGGTGAGGAGAATGGAATCAAAGCTTGATCGTATACTTATTAAATTAGATAGACTGGAACTTTTAGAATTTCAACTAAAAGAGTTATCTGGTACTGTCAATGGGTTGGGTACTAACCAAAAGGAGATATCTGGTACCGTAAAAGGACTGGCTACTGATCAAAAAGAGTTATCTGGCACCGTAAAAGGATTGGCTGCTGACCAAAAGGAGATATCTGGCACGGTAAAAGGACTAGCTACTGATCAAAAAGAGTTATCTGGTACTGTCAATAGATTGGCTACTGATCAAAAAGAGTTATCCGTCACAGTAAAAGGACTAGCTGCTGACCAAAAAGAGTTATCTGGCACGGTAAAAGGACTAGCTACTGATCAAAAAGAGTTATTTGGCACAGTAACAGGACTAGCTACTGACCAAAAGGAGTTATCCGTCACAGTAAAA
>DAMDKS010000001.1:0-131982 GCA_032085455.1 Oceanobacillus sp. | reverse complement strand
CACAGTAAAAGGATTAGCTGCTAATCAAAAAGAGTTAACTGGCACAGTAACAGGATTAGCTGCTGATCAAAAAGAGTTATCTGGCACAGTAAAAGGATTAGCTGCTGATCAAAAAGAGTTATCTGGCACAGTAAAAGGATTGGCTACTGATCAAAAGGAGTTATCTGGTACAGTCGATGGGTTAGCTATTAATCAAAAAGAACTAATTAATAATCAAGTAGAAATGAAAATAAGCCAGGAAAGGTTTAATCTAGCTTTAGAAAAGTTAGCATTGAATCAAGCCCAGATGATTGAAGGACAAAGGGAAGTGCAATATAGGCTGGAAAACTTTATTGTTGAAACTCGCAGTAATTTTAAACATGTACAAAATCAATTAGACAGTCATACTAATATTATTAAAAAAGTAAAATAAAGAAGTCTACAAGATATTTCTTCTATTGATCCCTCATAAGTTTATACCAATCAATTTGATTTTTTTTCACGTAATAAACCAATAATTTTAAAGGATTAAATAAATCGACCTGCTTATATAAATATTGTATTCCTATGCACAAAAAGGTCTATTTACTTTTATCCCGAATTAACTGGCAGTAAGACCACCCCAAGAATTTGAAGGGAAAACGAGAATGGGAAGCGGGGGATAATTGCCAGTCCCCATTGGTTCAACTATCGTTTCAGTATGATGAAAAGAAAATCAGGAGGAATATATGCAAAAATGGAAAGTTCTAAATAGCCAATATCTATATCAAACGCCTTACGGAAATCTGAGGAAAGACAAATGCTTAGCAGAAAATGATTTTGTAATTGATGCCTATCATGTAAACGAATTTGATAATTGGGTAAATGCAGTAGTACTTACAGAACAACAGGAAATTGTACTTGTCAAACAATATCGTCATGGAGCGGGAGACTTCTTTTATGAAATCCCAGCAGGGAAGGTCGAAGCTGGCGAGACATATGCGGAAGCAATCGAAAGAGAGGTTTTGGAGGAAACAGGTTATAAATCAACTGCATCACCAATATATCTAGGTGAATTTTTTGTTGCTTAGTAGTATAAAATTTGAGAGCGATGTATAACTAATTATACCGGGAATAGCCACGTCCAGCTACAGCGCCCAGCAACTAGCAAGCTTCACACTTCTCCACTACGATAAGTCAACATCGGTTCGTACCTCACCGTGTTTCCTTTATCTACGCTGCGAAGTGCTCCAGCTTGTACGTTGCTGAACGGGCGCTTCCGCCTTTGTGCTTAACCCCGCAACTCAAAACAATAAAGTAATAAGCTATATGATTCCTCACGCTTTAAAGATGAGCAAACAAAGCCTTGATCTAGGTGAAGTAATTGAAATTGTTACTCTTCCCATTGGAAATGTTGAGGAAATGATACGTAAAGGTGAATTGCAGCAATTATTTTCTGTTACAGCTTTTTATCTGGCGAAGAATTATAATTTAAGAACTGGAAGTAAGAAATGAACCATGTGTAAATAAAAGGCAATCGATTATGATTGTCTTTTTTAGTTGCAATGCACAATAAAAATTTAAAAAAGGGAATGAAGATTGGGAGAGTGTTAGTGTAGATTATTCGATATCTGATAACTAGGACAATGAATACAATGTTTTGCATAATGCTAGTTTTGGCAATAGCGAATATGTCCAAATGAAGCGATTTTTCCACAGCTCTTTTTTCTGAAGAAGTAACATCAATCCTAAAAAAGAAAAAAGGAGAACCTGTTGGATAAGTGCCATTAGAATAGTTGTTTAATCAAGCGTGAATTTGATATAGTATTCATATTAGAAAACAATTAGGGAGGAGGGATAAAGTGAATGGTGGTTTTCATGCTGCACTAATGATTCTTGTCGCAATAGTCGCTGGAGCAGTACTGTATTTGTTCCGTAAACCCAATAAATGGTCTATTGTAACTGGCTTAATTAGCTGGGTGGCATTAAGTGGATATTTTATGATAGAAGCAATTGTGATTCGTGCAACTACGGCACCCTATAATTTTCTTGAACAGCCAATGAGTGATCTTGGTGTAACTGCTTGCGGAACAGATACTTATGTACTCGCCTTCTACGATATTTGTTCACCGTATCATTGGCTGATGAATTGGACATTTTTTCTAACAGGTTTGGCGATTTGTATAGGTGCCATTTTCCTTCACCCATTATGGCCGAAAGCCCGCTATTCTAAAATAGCTACAGTTTGTATTAGTTTGTTTGGAATAAGCTATGCCATTTCAGGAGTCATTCCTGCAAATGTTCATTTTTATTGGCATACACTAAGTTCACTTCCTGGCATGATCGTACAGATCCCTGCCATGATTCTTATCAGTAAAGTAATCTATAAAAAAATGCCTCGCTTAGCATGGTGGACGATTTTTTGTGCCGTGGTAACTAGTGGATCCCTTTTTATTTTATTTTTACAGCCGGTTTTTGAGAATATTCCGGGAGGGTTGTTTCAGCGTACCCTGTACGGATCTGTATATTGGTGGTTGACGGTGACATCTATCGTTCTCTATAGGAAATGTTCGTTAACTTTCAAGAAAAAATAATTAGTAGGCTAATATTCGTTTCTATGGCAGTGGGGGGCTAATCCTTCTAATCGTGTTAATGGCTCCCTGTTCACATCATGACTGCTTGCACCACCAGACCAAGCACTAATCCTAGAAAAATAGACGATAATGTGCCTAATAAAAAGTATTCTGCCCAATTCCGGTCATCTAGCTGTTTGAATCGGGCAATCGACTTAGCTGCGATAATAAAAGCAATCGACTGGTATGCACCAATCACTGTTAAGCTAATAACCAGCAGCCTTTCGATGTAGCCGATTAATCTTCCGCGCGAACGAAGCGGGGAGGAGTATGTGAAATAATGATATTCTTCTTTAAAACTATTCTCCGTCTTAGGCTGCATTTTTTTCTTCGCATTCATCATTTTATTACTTAATGTTAATTCCCCCTCGAAATTCGCAAGTTCTGATGGTAAAGAACCGATAATGTGTCTGACGATATGTCCACTGACACTGGTCGCTAAAATAAATATAATTATCATGAATAACAATGTGTTTACAGGATGCATACTGCTTGTTCCGAACAAGTCTATAAGATTCGTAGCCATTTCCTGAACTTCCATTTGAAAGAAAAGGGTGCAGGCCATGAGGATGATTGCTGCATGCAAGACTTGATCCATCAAGAAAAGTCCAAGTATTTTCATGTTGTCTGTTTTTATTCTTCTAGTTGAATCTACCAATTTTAATTTCAGCAAATCAATCAGTATATGAGTGATGAGAATAAAAAATAAAGGTAAAATGAAATAAAAAATTATATTTTCAAATTTAAAATGATACATCCATATAATGAGAAGTGCGATTCCAGTTGTCAGCATGTGATGAAACGAATGTTTCTTCAAGTACTTCATTTTATCTTTGACCATTTGATCAGTTTGCAGCCAAAAGTCAGCAATTAAATGGGCTAGAAGCAGCATTAAAATAATCATTATCCTCACCTCTCTTTAGGTAAATAAATTTCTAATCGGCTATTTATATTTTTTCGGATGTTTGTTTGCAGCTCAGTTACTGAGTGATTAGCTCTCTCTGTTTCTAATGAAGTTAACACTTTAATAATATCATGAAATGCATTTAAAATAATGTCAGTCTTGCCATTTTTCATATGGCTCGATATAGTAGGTTTCGTTCTTCCGAGATATTTGCTTACTTTATTTTGTTGACCAAGTATTAAATACAAAGAACAGACGAGGGACTGCAGCTCTGTTTGCTCGTTTATTTGTTCTTGTTTTAAAGTTAAAACTGTGTTCAGCAGTGTTTCAAACTCGCTGTTATAAACTTCGAAACCATTCGCGTCTTGTGAATGAAGCAGTTTAAAACGAAATTGCATTCTATTCTGTTGTTTTTTCAAGAAATCATTAGCTAATCTTGCTTGTTTCATCAATGGGTGAATCCAGGTTTCGATGTTTATACTGTTTAAATCCTTTTCAATATCGCCAAAGGAGAGACCAAAATAAGGTCGATGATCGGTGTATTTCCAAATACGGCTCAAATAGAAAGCAAGTATAAAGGCAGATGCATATCCGCTGCTCACAACAACTAATTCATCACCTGCACGATGAGTAATCTTTGTTGGGACGACATATTGTGTCCAGTAGGCGATGCTGATTTGCAGATCCTCCAGATAATTACTTAATTCGATACCAATATTTTCTTTAGAGGAATTGCTTACATCCATAATGAAAACCGAAACTGCATTTCTCATGTCTAAACAGCTCCTTTTTTATCTGATTCGCAAATAAGTTAGACTATATAATCTAATATAACAAATGTTAGAAGCTTTGGTCAAACATATTATAAGTTAGTCGTTATAGTCTAACGCTGAGGTGACTTTGTTTGTTTTTATCACAAATTTATAGTTACTTCGTGGATTTATTAATAGAATAAACCCTTGTCTTTTACACAACCCTTATAAATGAATAGATTAGTATTGAACCTACTAATAGGAGGTGATTAAGAATGGGTCATAGAGGATGGAATAATGCAGATGAATTTATGTTTGGAAAAAGATATGGGGAATCAGTTGAGTCGGCCGGATGTAATGGAAAAGATAATGATGTAGAAACGATTGTTTCACCAACAGAAACGGTTGTAAATCCAACTACAAATCGTCGAACAGTTCGACGTATTCACCCTACCCATGTAGTAAATGTGAACAAAAATATAACTAGGGTTGAGAATTTCTACCCTGTCAAAGAGTCAACGAAAAATATTGACTCTGTTGAGGAATATGATTGTGGAAGTAATCTAAACAAACCGTGCTGCAGACCGGTAAATGATTGTAAAAAGCGCCACTGCTAATCCAAGTTAAATGATAAACTTCCATCGATGCCGTTCATAATACTCCTTTGATATAATATAAAGCCGCAATTAAAAGAGAGCTGGTCCATACAGGTAATTTCACAAGCCTCCGCTTATTAGACTTACCACAGCGATTTTAAAAGGTCACTATCCTACTGTTAGGGTAGGGACCTTTTCTATTTTAAAAAATGTGATCCTGCATGGAGCGTAGATCATCGGAGCTTATAATTTTTATAAGAATTGGTTTATCCCGAATTAACTGGCAGTAAGCCTCCCGCTTTAAGAATTTGAGGTCAAACTAACATTCAGTCAGGGGACGAAAAAAAACAACTGAATGAAGTTTCACTTTATTAAGATAGTTAAATTGATTTTATATTTGGCTACATGATAAACTATCGTTGAAAGGGAGTGTCCAAATGAAATATAAAACTTTAAACAATAATGTAAGCATCCCACAAGTCGGATTTGGGGTATGGAAAGTACCTAATGAAGAAGCAGCTGCAGCAGTTGAACAAGCTTTTAAAGCTGGCTATCGCTTGATTGATACGGCTAAAGTTTATGGTAATGAGCTTGGTGTCGGTCAAGCAATTGCAAACAGTTCGATTCCGCGTGAAGAATTATTTATTACGACAAAAGTTTGGAACGCAGACCAGGGATATGAAAATACGATAAAAGCATTCGATGCAAGCCTTGAAAAACTTGGTATTGATTATGTAGATTTATACTTAATTCATTGGCCAACTCCAAAATTTGACCAGTACGTTGAAACATACAAAGCGTTAGAAAATCTCTATAAGGAAGGACGCTCCAAAGCGATAGGTGTATGTAACTTTGATATTGAACACTTAGAGCGGATTATGGAAGAATGTGAAGTGAAACCAGCTATAAACCAGGTCGAATGCCATCCTTATTTACAGCAAAAAGAGTTACGGGATTTTTGCAAGAAACATGACATTCAAGTTGAAGCATACAGCCCGCTCATGAATGGAACATATATCATGGAAAATAAAGTGATTCAGGAAATAGCGGAGCAACACGGAAAAACACCCGCACAAATTATTCTTCGCTGGCATGTACAAAACGATGTTGTTGTTATTCCGAAAACGGTAACACCATCCCGTATGAAAGAAAATTTAGATGTGCTTGATTTTGAATTGACTGAAGCGGATATGGAGAGAATCACAACACTCAATCGGAATGAGCGGAATAATAGTGTTCCAAGTGAGATGCATACACGGTAAATGAATTTAAAAGAGTTTGGGAAAGCGACCATAATTAGTCAAAAATAGTAAAAGTAAGCGTTCCGAGTAAAAAAATTAATTTTTACTTGACGCTTACTTCAGATCTTTTCTTAGGTACATCCTTTACTTTTCATCGAGAGAGCGTTTCTCTCGGTGTTTTTTTGTTTCTTGTCACCTTGCGTAACAACCACACTCACCACTCTTATATAAAGTACCCTTTCTATGTTTTGGTTATAACAAAGAAAAAAAGTAATTATATGCATCAAATAGGGCAGATAGAACTGATAAAGAAATATTTATTCAATTTTTAATATATTGTGACAAGTTGTAATAACCTCTTAAACAAGCTGTAACCACAGGCGTGTCTCCTTATGCTAGGATAAGAATTACCAATAACAAAAGGGGGACTTACTGATGAAAAAGTTAGTAACCATATTAATGGGGATTGTTATTTTAGGTATTACTGCGACGTCTGTATCAGCAGCTGAATATAAGGTGCAAAAGGGAGACAGTCTTTGGAAAATTGCAAATGAAAATAATACATCTGTTGAGATGTTGATGGAGATAAATGAAATGAAATCATCATTAATTCATCCGAAACAAGAATTGAAACTTGCTACGGAAGAGATGGAGGAAGCGTTTTATACTGTACAGGAAGGAGATACACTGATACATATCAGTAATGAATATGGTGATGATGTAACGGTCGAAAAGTTGAAAGAATGGAATGAACTTTCTTCTGACCTTATTATAACGGGGCAGCGTATCATTGTGGATGAAGCCGGAGTTGAATTGAAAGCACCGAAAGTACCAAAAGAACCGGAGGAATTGGAAGAACCTGAAGAATCCCAGGAACCAGAGGAATCGGTCGAGGAACCGGTAGTTGAGTCAAATGCAGATGCAAATGAAGAGACAGCAGAAAATCAGGTTGAATCAACCGAAAAGGCAGAAGAAACTCCAGCCGAAGAGATTCAAGGACAAACATTTGCTGTTGAGGCAACTGCCTACACTGCTGGTTGTGCTGGCTGTTCCGGCATTACGGCCACAGGAATTAATTTGAATAACGACCCGTATGCGAAAGTCATTGCTGTAGATCCTAACGTTATTCCGCTTGGTACACAAGTTTATGTAGAAGGCTACGGATATGCAATTGCAGGTGATACAGGTGGGGCCATCAAAGGATATAAAATAGATATACACGTCCCAACAAAAAAAGAAGCATACAATTGGGGAAGGAGGACAGTGGAGATTACTATTCTAGAGTGAACGAACAGAGTAAACTCTTGTGAGGATATGTGATTAGTGGCTGTCTGACCCAAGCGGAATCATAAAACATATGTTGTTATAGCGTTATTCCTATGATGGAGTAACGCTATATTTATTTTTTATAATGATGACTTTCCGTTAGTGGGGCAGGGGGCGAGAGCCCGCTATCCAAGTGTCAAATGGATAACAAACGGAAATTGAAATGTAGCGTTTCCTCTAATTCTGGCATAGTGTATAACACACTTAAGGTGAGAGGAAGTGCGCTTGTGGACTTAACTATTTCCCATTTACTGTACGGCTTGTTTACGCTTTTAATTATTCTGACAATGATTTTTCGAAAAGGTGTCGTTTTACCGACGATACTTGGAACTTTTATCATTGCATGGGTATATAAAGGAAGTATTATAGAGGGATTTACTGCAATTTTCAACGCAAATTTAGTTGCTGCACAGGAGCTATTCAGCATATTTTTAATTATCACATTTATGCTAGCGCTTCTAAATTCCTTGCGTGATTTAGGTGCGGATAAAAGAATGATTCAGCCTATCCAAAAATTAATGGTGAATGGGCATGTTTCCTTTTTTGTGCTTGCGGGAGTTACTTATGTTATTTCTTTATTTTTCTGGCCAACACCTGCTGTTCCGTTAATCTGTGCATTGCTTGTTCCTGCTGCAGTCAGAGCTGGGTTACCGGCGATGATAGCTGCGGTGGTTATTGCACTTGCCGGTCAGGGAATGGCATTATCTTCCGATTATATTGTGCAGGTTGCACCTAGTTTATCTGCTGCATCTGCCGGTACTGATACTGCGTCTGTAGCTGATAAAGCACTTATCATGTCACTCATTTCCGGTGGAATAGCTATTTTATTAGCTTACCTTTTTTACCGGAAATCCATCCGTTCTAAAGATGACCCATTAAATGAAGTGGATGTACAAAGCTTACATGCATCTGAAACTTCCGCAAATAAAGTAAAAACAGCTAATCTAAGTACATGGAGCAAAACCTTTGCAATTTTAGTTCCCTTATCGCTTCTTGTTGTTGTCATTTACATGATGTATAATAAACTGTTTTCTGTAAGTGGTGATTTGGTTGGGGGGGATGGTGCTGCATTTGTTGGTGGTGTTGCAGCAATCCTGTTATTATTATCGACTGTTGCTTTTGGCAAGCATCATGCTTTGGATTATATTAGTAATCATATTACTGATGGATTTGTTTTTGCTTTTAAAGCAATGGGTCCAGTTATTCCAATTGCAGGATTTTTCTTTTTAGGAAGTCCTGAATTTTCCGGCAATATATTAGGAGTAGAGGAAGGGCCGGCATTATTATTTGATCTTGTTACTTCTACGCAGGAATACTTGCCACAAAGTGCATTACTTGCAGGATTAAGCTTGTTAATTATTGGTATTATCACAGGTCTGGATGGCTCAGGTTTCTCAGGACTGCCACTTACAGGGGCGCTTGCAGCTTCATTAGGAACAGATTCCATCGACGTAGAGACATTAGCAGCAATTGGTCAAATGGGAGCAGTATGGACTGGTGGGGGAACGATTATTGCATGGTCGTCATTGATTGCAATTGCAGGTTTCTGTGGAGTGTCTGTCATGGACTTGGTTCGTAAAAACTTTTTCCCTGTAATGATTGGTTTAATTGTGATGACTTTTGTGGCGGTATTTTTACTATAATATCTTTACAAGCTGGCTATAGGCTTTTTTTGTTATACTCTAACCATTAAACTACTGTTACTGTAAACACAAAATCCATTGGGAGTGTCACAAGCTCCCTATTCGCCTTAATAATTATTTTGAAAAAACTTATTGAGACAGTATTCTAGAAAATAGAAATACAAATTACTGATGCAAAAAGATATTTAATTATTACCAAAGAAGAGATAAAGTGAAAATCAGACTATTAAATCCAGCTGATGCTGAAGAATATTTTGCAATAAGACTTGAAGCACTCCAGCAAAGTCCAGATGCTTTTGCGTCAACGTATGAAGAGGAAAAGCATCAAACAGCAGAAAAGTACAAGACTAGATTTGCAGCACTAGAAAAAACATTTACTTTTGGAGCTTTCGAAGGGTATCAGCTTGTTGGTGTCGTTACATTGGTAAGTGAGAAGTTAATAAAATTAAGTCATCGAGTAAATATTATGGATATGTATGTTAAACCGGAAAAGCGTGGAATTGGTTTAGGCAAAGCATTGCTCTCCACAGCAATCAAGCACGCTAAAAGCTTAGAAGGTATTGAGCAAATTTATATAAGCGTTGTAACAACAAATATTTCAGCCAAAAAGTTATATACTTCTTTTGGTTTTAAGGTAATTGGAGAGGAAAAAAGAGCGTTAAAATTTGAAGATACATATTATGATGAGGAACATATGGTTCTATTTATCCCGAATTAATTGACAGTAAGGCATATCCAAATTAGCAGAATCAATGTAAACCATATCATGAATGGATTGCGAATAGATTGAAGAAAGAATATATAGACGGCTTGTCCAATTTACCCCATCAAATCAGAACCTAAGCTTATTATTTTGGATGAACCAACAACGGGCCTGGATCCACATATGCGAAATGTATTGTGGACTTACATCATGGACTATAACAAAAAAAGAGACGGTACAGTCATTTTAACGACGCATTATATGGACGAAATTGAAATGTATTGCGATAAAGTAATGTTGATTAATAATGGAGTCAACGAGATGTTTAAATGTACTGAAGAGATTCTCTCAATGGGGGGTATCGTTCCATTAATGAATATTATCTAACAAAAATGGGTGAGAAGGAACTAATTTGCTAGCCACTCAATTAAAATATGACTTAATTATGTTTTCAAGAGAGTCGTTTTATCTTATTTTTTCTTTGATTGTTCCCCCTGTAACATATATTTTTATGGGACAGTTATTTGGTGACGAAACGTATGCAGGCGGATTAAGTTCTGCACAAATGTATACACCATCATTCATCTAATTAAACTTTATATCAAAACTAAATAAAAAGAAGGGGAGGGTAGAAAATAATCAAAGTTTGTTTACACTTTTTATCCTTGAATATATGAATTACAGGAAATAAGCAGTACTATGGCGCAAATTTTATTCTAGTTTACATAATATTTATTATAGGAACCTGTTGGCTGAAAGGCATTTCAAATCTCAATATTTAAGTATACTTATGATAGTGAGATATTTAAAAAACTTTTGATAATCTCTAGATTATATTGTGGATCTTATGACAATCTGCAAAATTAATAATTTCTAATACCAGCTCTAAGATTTCTTATTATAAAAGTAACTAAAAGTTTTTTTAGTAGTTAATTCATAGCTTTCTGCAATTAAATCTCGGATATCATCTAAATTTTTTGTATAATCTAAGACAATACTGACCCAATTATCTTTATCCATGTGATATGCAGGATATATATTTTCATTTTTTCTTAAAGAACCTATAAATTCCTTTCTTGCTTTCACATTTAATACATCAATTTTACTATTGTTTTTTATCCCCAGCTTATCTTCTGTGATATCCATAATTAAACCAAACCATTTTTCATTATCTTTATGTCTTAAAGCTGCAAAGTTCGGGAAATTTTGCCAGGGATAATCCGGTTTAACATCATATTTTTCTTTAACATAATCAAAAATATTTTTTCTTTTCAACATCGATAAGTCCTCCTATACGCTTTTAAAGATCATAATAAGGTGGATCATATTTTATGTACCTGCCTTCAAGCTCATAAAATTAAAAGAGCCACATACTTCATAAAGTACGTGGCTTTAGCTTATCTATCTTCATAAAATTTTCGGTTCAATTCAATATACTTATGTTCTGAATCAGGAACCTCATCTTCAATAAAGATTGCTTCCACTGGGCAAACAGCTTCGCATGCACCGCAATCAATACAAACATCAGGGTCAATATAAAACATATCTTTGCCTTCCTCTATACAATCAACAGGGCATACTTCTACACATTCCCCAGCTTTTTCAGTTTTACAAGGTGATGTAATAATAAATGCCAAATCGAACGCCTCCTTCTAACAATGGATAAGAACTATTATCCATTATAACGCATCTATTCATAAAATTAAAAGCATGTCATGTCGTTAAATAGCTATAATAACAATATTTAAGTGAAAATATTGTTAAATTTCTTTAAAATATTCTTTAAAAAATCCCCCGACACGATTGCTATTATCAATAATGAAATAAAATTCATCTGTTTCATTAACGACATTATAAGTTCTTCCTGGAGTCAGTTTTTCGTTAACAATAAATTTCTTTGCATCTGTATGCACACATTCGATTTGTTTCATTGTCTCCCGATTTTCCCAATTTAAGTGAATCATTATTTCTCTCCTCTAGTTTACATAACTTTATTATGGTTAACTTCATTCATTAAATAGGTGTAGATATTGTTCATATCCTTCTTCAGTCATTTTTTCTTTAGGTATAAATCGCATTGCTGCAGAATTTATACAATATCTTAAGCCTCCAGCTTCTGCAGGTCCGTCTTCAAAGACATGTCCTAAATGTGAATCAGCTGTTTTGCTTCTGACTTCTGTGCGGAACATTCCATGAGTTCTATCTGTTTTTTCTTCCATTTCATAGCTGTCAATTGGTCTGGTGAAGCTTGGCCAGCCACAACCTGCATCGTATTGATCCCTTGATGAGAACAGAGGTTTACCAGAAACAATATCAACGTAAATACCGTCTTTGAAGTTATTCCAGTATGCATTATCAAATGGCCGCTCTGTCCCACTTTCCTGCGTAACATGATACTGAATTGGTGTTAATTTCTTTTTAAGCTTTGATTTGTTTACAGAAGTTTTCCATGTATTTTTTATAAATTCCTCTCTCCCTGATCCCTTTTTGTATAGACGGTAATGGAAGGATTGTTTTTTATAGTAATCCTGATGTTCTTCCTCTGCTGGATAAAAAGGTTTTGCTGGCAGAATTTTAGTGGCAATTGGTTTGCTGAATTTTTTGCTTGCTTCAAGCTGCGCTTTTGACTTTTCGGCCATTTCTTTTTGTTTTTCACCATGGTAGAAGATTGCTGTTTGATAAGATTCTCCACGATCATTAAACTGTCCGCCAGCATCTGTGGGATCTATTTGCTGCCAAAATGTTTCAACAAGCTGCTCATAAGGCATTAATTCCGGATCAAATGCAATCTGAACAGCCTCTACATGCCCAGTTGTATGAGAAGATACCTGTTTATATGTTGGATTTTTAACATCTCCACCCGTATAGCCTGAAATCACACTTTCAATTCCTGGCCTGCTATCGAATGGTTCAATCATACACCAGAAGCAGCCGCCAGCAAATGTTGCTAACTCTAATTGTTTAGACATGAAATTAATTCCTCCAGTGCTATATTTGATACTACCTATTTTTTCGCTTTTTAGGGAAAAAATCAAGCATCATGCATTATTATTTTTAAATATACAGTTTTGGGATAGAACGTCCATCATTCACCTTATTAATTTGCTTTTTTTCTAACTCATTTTCTGCTGCTAGCTTTTCATCCTTTGTTTCTATTTCAGTATCCTCAATTTCCGTACCTTCATTATTATTTTCAGCACTTTCCATATGAGCATCTTCTTCATCTAATCCATCTATACTCTTAAAAGCCTTTACCATTCGATACATGGCAGGCAGATTTTTAACCATTGGTCCATATTCTTGTATTATTGGAGCTGTTGTTTCTACGACCCGTAAAACCTGCTGTACATTATCAAGGATATTTGCAAATCCTCCTAGCCCTTTACTTACTAGTCCCTTACTCAGCAATGATGGTGCTTGAGTATTTCTTGGAGTAAATCCAGTCAAATTCATTGGTGAACGATTTAAAGAAGCTTGCCGAGTATTTTGAAGGGAAAATGGATTTCTGTTATATGGCATCTGCGATTGTGCAGATCTGATATGATTCATTCGAGCTGGTTCAAACATTTTTCACCCTGCTTTCTTCTATATATTCATTACATAATATCAGTTATCGATGTACAAATTTTTCTCATTAAAATATATATGATCACCTTTTATATTGTACGTTTACCCTGATGAATTAGTGTAGGCATTATTATTTCCCGGGCAAGCGCAAATATCAACAAATTATTCTCTTTTCTGCTTTTCTTTTGGAGAATCATGAAATCATTTTATTTCTTATTATGCACATAACTCTTGTTATATAAGGCTTAATTCTATTTCAAACAAACGTTTGATTTATTTGTCTTCTCCATTTATTCGACATGGAATGAAGCAGATTTCCCCCTCCTCCCTTCTTACGGAAATAATGATTGTAAGGGTATGAAAAAAGACTGGATATAAATCCAGCCTCCCAAATTATAATCCATTTAAATATATATCCCAAATCTCATCAAAAACAACTAATGCATTAGAAAAAGGACTATTCCATTCTAAGTAATCACTTATTTCATTATAATCATTTGAATGCTTAGGAAAGTCATAATCCAAGAATGCCCAATCAGCTAACCTGCATTTATCATCTGGTATTTTCTTGCCCCTAAAGGTCATTAGATGCTCGTAAAATGTTTTCATGGAAACACCTCATTATATCGACTATTTAGCAGGTCCATTACTGCCATTAAAAATACTATATCCATTTCATTTCATGTTACGAAACAGTGCTATCGTCGTCCATATATTCCTCATGCTTCCGTAATTTCCTCCGATAAACAATCTTTGATAGATAAATACTAATTTCATAAATAATAAGTAATGGTACGGCAACAACTAGTTGTAAAACAAAGTCTGGGGGTGTAAGAAGTACACCGATAACAATTAAACCAAAGTAGGCGTATTTTCTGTTTTTTGTCATGAAGTTCGGTGTAAGCACTCCAAGACTAGTTAAAAACATAACAATAATTGGTAACTCGAAAAGAAAAGCGAATGGCACCGTTACCTTAAATAAAAATGTAAAGTAGCGATCTACAGTAAACATAATATTAAACATATCATCATTTAGTGATAATAAAAATGGTATGATTAGCTTTACAAAAATGATATATCCAAATACTAATCCTAAAATAAAAAGGATAAAGATTACAGGTATATAACCGATTGTTGCTTTTCTTTCATGAGCCATTAAACCCGGTTTAATAAATGCCCATATTTGATATGTGAGAATCGGGATTGTTCCAACAATAGCAACTAATCCAGCCATTGAAAAATAAATCCAAATAATTTCTGTTGGACTAATTGCAGTCAGTGTTAAATCAATATCATTAACAAAAAACCAATAGATATCTTTTATATAAATAAAGCCAACAATAAAAAAGCCAATAAAAAAGATTGCAGTTATAATTAATCTTTTTCGCAACTCAGATAAATGGCCGACAAGACTCATTTCCTTTTCTTCTTCGGTTTGATTATTTTCTTCCATCTAATGACACCTCTCTAAAAAACAGAAAGAAGATGTAAGATAAAAATTAACTTACATCTTCTTTTATCCCACTATGACGTTATTCTTGCTTTAGCTTTTCTTTGTTGTATCATCATCGTTCGTCAATTCACTAGTTGCCTTCTTAAATTCCTTCAATGAATTGCCAAAAGCTTTGCCGATTTCAGGGAGCTTATTCGGACCAAAGACAATAAGTGCAACAATTAAAATTAAAACTAATCCTGGAATGCCAATGTTGCTTAGCATATTTAATCACTCCGTCTATTTGATGTTATCGTCTACAATTGACTTTACTTCTTTCACTTCATCAGTAACATCACCAGTCAAATCCTTAGCAGATTTTTTGAATTCACGTAATGTATCTCCAGCAGCTTTTCCAATCTCCGGCAGTTTGTTTGGTCCGAAAATAATAAGTGCGACAATTAAAATTAAAATTAAACCTGGAAATCCAATGTTTGCAAGCATATTAAATCATCTCCATATAAATATTAAAAAAGCTCAATGTCAATTTCTAGTATATAGCAACATGATTAACTATACAAGAGAGAGAAGCTATTATTATCCTTTACGATTATAAACAAGATAATAATAATCATAGGGGTTTTTTTCATCTTTTTTTCCTTTGATTTTCGAGACTAAACTCCATTCTTCTAATGAAAACTTTGGAAAATAGACATCTCCTGAGAAATCTTCATTAATCCAAGTAATGTAGAGGTGATCAGCAATGGGAAGAGCTTGTTTAAAAACTTCCCCACCTCCAATGATAAAGAATTCTTCTTCTGGATGGTCATCGTTCCACTTTTTAACTGTCTCAAAATCATGGATGACCTCTACACCTTCCGGAAATTCGATATCACTTCTAGTAATGACGACATTTCTTCGCTTTGGCAAAGCTCTTCCGATAGAAGTAAAGGTTTTTCTTCCCATAATTATCGTATTGCCCATTGTCTTTTCTTTAAAATACCGTAAATCATCCGGTAAATGCCAGGGTAAATCATTATTTGAACCGATTACATGGTTGCGGTTCATTGCCAATAATAAAGATATCATTCAGATTGCCTCCTAAACAGCTATTGGTGCTTTAATTGCAGGATGTGGATTATAATTAATCACTTCAAAATCAGATAGCTCAAAGTCAAAAATAGTCTGTTTTTCCGTGTTAAGCTTCAGCTTAGGAAACTCGCGTATTTCACGACCTAATTGCATTTTTACTTGTTCAATATGATTCGAATAGATATGCGCATCTCCAAATGTATGGACAAATTCACCCACACCTAAATCACATTCATGTGCGATAAGATGTGTTAATAACGCATAGCTCGCAATATTAAAGGGCACCCCTAAAAAGATATCTGCACTGCGCTGATAGAGCTGACAAGAAAGCTTGCCATCTGCTACATAAAATTGAAATAACGTATGACATGGTGGCAGTGCCATAAATGGAATATCTTCCGGATTCCACGCAGAAACAATATGCCTGCGTGAATCAGGATTATTTTTAATTGAAGCAATCACGTCTTTTAATTGGTCAATTGCTTCTCCGTTTTTTGCTTGCCAGTGGCGCCATTGTTTTCCATAAACAAAACCAAGGTCGCCATATTGTTCAGCAAAAACGTTGTCATTTAATATTTTTTCCTTAAAAATATTCATTTGTTCTTTATATTGCTGTGCAAAAGCTTCATCCTGCAGACTTCTTCTTCCAAAGTTAGTCATATCTGGACCCTGATAGTCATTGCTGGTAACCCATTTTTCAAAAGCCCATTCATTCCAAATATTATTATTGTTCTCAAGAAGATATTTAATATTAGTATCTCCTTTTATAAACCAGAGAAGCTCAGAAGCTAAAAGTCTGAAATTCACTTTCTTTGTTGTTAATAATGGAAATCCTTCGCTTAAATCAAACCGCATTTGATGACCAAAAATAGAATAAGTTCCTGTTCCAGTACGATCTTTTTTTTCAAAACCATTGTCTAAAATAAGCTGACATAGGTCTAAATATGCTTGTTCCCCTTGTATCATTTTCTTACACCCTTCCATTATTTCATGATACGATTCAATCTTCTATTCATTGTAGCATAAAAACTGGACAATGAATTCAAAAAAGTTATTCCCATTCTTTAAAAAATTGCTCAAGAAACTTCTCCATAAATGCATGGCGTTCTGCTGCTAATTCCTTCGCATAATTTGTATGCATGCGTTTTTTAATTTTCAGCAGTTTATCGTAAAAATGCTGAATAGATGTACTGCTATTTCCTTTTTGATAGATTAATTGATTGCTTGCTCCACCGAATTGAAATGTCCGGGCAATGCCAATTGCCCCAAGCGCATCAATTCGATCAGCATCTTGAACAATTTTTCCTTCAATGGAAGCTGGAATTTCTCCTTTTTGAAAGGAAACTGTTGTAATAATTTGATTTATTTCTGCAATCTCCTGCTTTGTAAAATGAATCAAAGTCAATAATTCATTCATTTCTATAATCGCCTGCTCGGGATCGGAAAAAAGCTTTCTATCGCCTATATCATGGAGCCATGCTGCAGCCTCACAAAGAAACGGATCAATCCCTTCATGAATCGCAATATTTCTTGCAGTTCCAGCTACACGTTTCATATGGTCATAGTCATGTCCAGTAGAATCTTGTGCGAACTTTCTATATACATAGTTTTGAATGGCCATCATTTGTTTCTTCTTTTTCATGTGTATCCCTCCATTTTCTTTATTTTACGCTATCTTATCTATAATGAATAGCGTCATGAAATGTCAGATTAAATTCATTGAATTTCTTGACTAGTCTAACTAGATAGGATATTATTGTGAGTAAACAAAGAGGAAGTACGGATTCATTAAGTAACAGACAGCTTCTATAGAAGTGGATGTACCAATAATCCTACTTTCTAAAAGGCTGTCTGTTTTAATGTGGTTTGTTCTTTACTTTGTATTACACCCACGTTTTATCGTGAAAGTTTTAGGAGGAATAAACATGCAAAACGGAGTAGTAAAATGGTTTAATGCTGAAAAGGGATTTGGATTTATCCAATTAGAAGAAGGTAATGATGTCTTTGTACATTATTCAGCTATCCAAGAAGAAGGCTTCAAATCATTAGAAGAAGGTCAAGAAGTTTCTTTTGAAATTGTTGAAGGTGAACGCGGTCCCCAAGCTGCAAATGTAATAAAATTATAAAATCAAGGAAAGCAGTATTCTAAAAAGAGTACTGCTTTTTTTGTGTTTTTTTCCTGATACCCTCCTGCTATTCTTTAAAACTAGTTGTTCTAAGCCAGTCAATATAATGAGACTTCCGATTTCCGTATTTTAAAGTATAGTATTTTACGTTTTTTGGATAAAAATAGCTGTTTTGTCACATAAGCTTCAAATATTTAACTAACCTAAACGTTAGTAAAGCCGCTATTTCAAGCTAAACTGGAGAAGTGAACAAATTGTGAAACGTTGTCAAATCTAATAAACTCTATATACAAATTGTGTATGATAAAAATATAGGCAGTTAAACTTTCTAGGAGGGATGAACATATGGTTTCTGAAAAGAAAAAACAAATTGATGCTAATCAAGAAAAGGAGCCTAATTTAAAAGGTACTTTAGTTTCTGTTTCTATTTTGGGAGTAATTCTCTTGGTTACATGGTTTGGAGCTTTTATGCTATTTCTATCCCGATAAAGAAAATGAGGAGTGATAAACGATGCATTTACACAAGTATGAAAAGTATTGGCTTTGGATTGGTATTGCTGGACTAATTGCTTTCTTATTAATATTAGCATTCGGTGCTTTCTATTTAGGCACACATCCACAAAGCCATGGAGAAGTGATTGATCCAGATAATATTGAAGCGAATGAGGCTTTCCTTCCTGAAAATCTTGGGTTAACTAAGGTTGATGAAAAACGATATGTACTGAATGTTGCAGCCTCCGCATTTAATTATGATCTAGGTACAGATGAAGATGGACAGCAGGTAACAAAAATTGAAATCCCTGCTGGATCAAAGGTTCTTGTTCAAGCAACAAGTAAGGATGTTGTACATGGTCTAAATATTGCAGGAACAAATGTAAACATGATGGTTGAGCCCGGCTATGTAAGCAGCATAGAAGTTGAATTAAAAAAACCAGGTGAATACACACTGGTATGTAATGAATATTGCGGTACAGGACATCATCTAATGTTCGCAACTGTGGAGGTGGTTGAATAATGGCTGTGAAAGTATCAAAAGTATTTAAAGATAATCCAACAATGGAGCTTAATTTGTCTAAAGCTGAACGTCGGCTTTATATGGCTTTTACGTATGTAGCATTTATTTCCTTATTTATTGGTGGCTTAATGGGATTATTACAGACACTTGTACGTTCCGGTAAATTTACGCTGCCTTGGGGAATTGATTATTATCAAATTTTAACTGTTCATGGCGTCATTTTAGGACTTGTGCTAACTACATTTTTTATTGTTGGTTTCCAATATGCTTTAATGGGGAAAACAGTTGGAATCAGCAAGAAACAGTTAACATGGGGCTGGATTAGTTTTTGGGTAATGACAATCGGCACAACGATGACAGCAATTACAATATTATTAGGGAAAGCAAGCGTGCTTTATACCTTCTATGCACCATTAAAAGCGCACCCTGCTTTTTATATTGGTCTGGCATTAGTTGTTGTTGGCAGTTGGATTGCGGCGTTTGTTAATTTCCGTCAACTCTATGTGTGGAAAAAAGCACATCC
The DNA here is from genome assembly GCA_032085455.1 of Oceanobacillus sp. Lineage (GTDB taxonomy): Bacteria > Bacillota > Bacilli > Bacillales > Amphibacillaceae > Oceanobacillus. The sequence goes on along the minus strand of DAMDKS010000001.1, from coordinate 112,471 downwards.
AAATGAAAAATCACCATTGCTTGCATTTATGGTTGTTATTAATATGATTATGTGGTTTATTGCCACACTTGGTGTAGCAGCGACTGTACTCGTTCAATTTATTCCATGGTCATTAGGTTTTACGAATACAATTAACGTACTATTAAGTCGTACATTGTTCTGGTATTTTGGTCACCCGCTTGTGTATTTCTGGCTGCTGCCTGCATATATGGCATGGTATGCTATCATACCAAAAATAATTGGCGGAAAAATATTTAGTGACTCTTTAGCAAGATTTTCATTTATTCTATTTTTAATCTTCTCCATCCCTGTTGGACTGCATCACCAACTAACAGAGCCTGGTCTAGATTCAACATGGAAGTTTATTCAAGTCGTTCTGACATTTATGGTTGTTATTCCTAGTTTAATGACTGCATTCTCTATGTTTGCTACTTTTGAAATTACTGGACGTAAAAAAGGATTTGGCGGATTATTTGGCTGGTTAAAACATCTGCCTTGGAAAGATGTCCGTTTCTTAGCACCATTTGTTGGTATGTTAGCGTTTATACCTGGTGGAGCTGGCGGTATTATCAATGCATCCTATCAATTGAATACGATTGTTCATAATACCATTTGGGTTACAGGACACTTCCATTTGACTGTTGCAACAACGGTAATACTTACATTCTTTGGTATTTCATACTGGCTCGTTCCGCACTTAACAGGTCGTAAATTAACGAAGTCTGTTAATCGTCTCGGTATTATACAAACGTTCGTTTGGGCTACAGGGATGTTAATCATGTCGAGTGCAATGCATATTCAAGGACTGTTGGGCGGTCCACGTCGTTCTTCCTTCTCAGAATATGGCGGCACGGAGCAAGCAGCAGAATGGGGAGCATACCAAATGGCTCAGGCTGTGGGCGGTTCTATTCTCTTTATTGCAATTATCCTTATGGTTTACATTTTTATTAAAATGGCTTTCTTTTCACCTAAAGGTGAGGAAGAATTTCCAATTGCACAAGAAGAAGTGGATGCAGAACCTACTCCAAAATGGACAGAAAACTGGAAACTATGGATTGCAATTACTATTCTATTAATTGTATTTGCTTACACGATTCCAATCTTTGACGTAATCCAAAATGCACCTCCTGGATCTGTACCATTTGATTGGCCAATCGGCAATAGCTAATCACCCTATGAAAATGAAAAACAGGCAGTGATCTTAAAGATTACTGCCTGTTTTTCATTTTTGTCTTGAATTAAAGGTTATAGATTTGTGAATATTTTTCTGTCAAATAATTTATCAGGTAATCTGGATTTAATTGCTCTTTTGTAATATCCTCCAGCAGTTCCAATGGCTTTTTCATTTTTCCATATTGATGAATATTTTCAGCAAGCCAGTCTGTAATTGGGGAAAAATCTTTAGATTTAATTTGTTTTTCAATATCGATTTCTTTTGCTAATGTATGATGAAATTGTGCAGCATACATATAACCTAATGCATACGATGGGAAATAACCGAAATCCCCTCCTGCCCAGTGAATATCCTGCAGTACCCCTTCTCTATCACTTTCAGGTATTATACCTAAATATTCTTCCATCTTTTTATTCCATAGCTCAGGAAGATCTGAAACAGCAATTTCATCATTGATTAGCGCCTTTTCAAGCTCGTAGCGAATCATAATATGCAGTGCATAGGTTAATTCATCTGCTTCAATTCGAATAAGTGTGGGCTTCACTTCATTAATCGCTTTATAAAAACTGTTGATATCAATGGATTGTATGGAATCTGGCGCATGAGATTTAAATAAATCATAATTCGCTTCCCAAAATGCCTTGCTGCGACCGATTAAATTCTCCCAGAACAGGGATTGTGATTCGTGAATACCCATAGATGTACCTTCTGCTAAAGGAGTTCTTGCTAATTTGGAAGCAATATTTTGTTCGTATAGTGCATGACCGCCTTCATGAATAATGCCAAAGACTGCCATGCGGAAATCTTCTTCATCATATCTCGTTGTAATTCGTACATCGTTAGAATTAATTGTAATTTCAAATGGATGAATGGTATCATCAAGTCTCCCGGCTTCAAAATCATAATGCATCTGTTCCAAGATCTTAACTGCAAATTCCTCTTGTCTTTCTCTTGGGAAATGCTTTAAAACAACAGCAGAATCAATCTTCGTGTTACTTCCATTTACTTTATGGAGTAATTCTGTCAGCGCTTTACGAAGTGCGGGAAAAACCTCATCAAGCATTTTTGTTGTTACTCCTGGCTCGTATTGATCGAGTAAAGCATCATAAATATTATCTTCATAGCCCCAATAATTTGCAAACTTTTTATTGAAAGTAACCAGTTTTTCTAAGTAAGGCTGGAATAAACTGAAATCAGCCTTTTCTCTAGCTTCCTGCCAAGCAGCTTCTGCCTTTCCTTGTAAAATAACATATTCTTTAAATTCCTTTTCGGGAATTTTCTTATTACGCTTATAGACATGTTCACATTCTTCTACTGTCTTTTTAATCACTTCATCCGTCACAGATTTTAGCTCATCAATAAAATGCTTCATTTTATCTGATGTTTGCATTTGATGAACTTTCGCGGAAAGAATACCAATTGCCTGTGAACGTGTTTCTACACCTTTAACAGGAATCTTTGTTCTTAAATCCCAATGTGCTAATGTAATTAGCTCTCTATAGGCATCCATTTCGTATAGAAATTCTAAAAATTCGTTTTCTAACGCAGTATGCTGTGTCATGCTTTTCGCTCCTTCACTTTCTGTCCAAAGTATTGATAATAATCCGTTTGAATAAACCCGTTAAATAACTTTCTTTTCTTTGTCGCTGATTGACCATATTCCTTTTCAAACGCTTCAAAAGCAGTGATGATATATACACTCCAGGATGGCTCTTTATTCATAATTTTTCCAAGGTCGCGGTACATCTCTTTTACTTCTTCCTGGTCACTCATACGCTCTCCATAAGGTGGATTGCTTATAATGTAGCCGTTTTCCTGCTTCATTGTTAAATCACTTACTTGCATTTGCTTCCAAGTAATCAGATCACTCAGCCCTGCTTCAATTGCGTTATCACGAGCAATATTGATTAACTGATGACTAATATCGGAACCTGTAATATCAAGCTTTTGATCATATTTAGCAAGATCTTCTGCCTCTGTCAATGCTTCATCCCAGAATTTACTTCGGATAAAAGACCATTCCTCTGAGGCAAATTCACGATTAAATCCAGGTGCAATATTTTGCCCGATTAATGCTGCTTCAATTGGAATAGTACCAGAACCACAGAAAGGGTCGATTAATGGATAATCGGGCTTCCAATTGGTGAGCAGCACTAATGCAGCAGCTAATGTTTCTTTTAATGGCGCTTCACCTTGTCCTGCACGATATCCTCTCTTGTGCAGCCCAATACCAGAAGTATCAAGTGTTAGTGCGGCAATATCTTTTAAGATAGCAACCTCGACTTTATACAATGCACCTGTTTCAGGCATTTTTGAAACCATACCATATTTTAATTTCAAACGCTCTGCTATTGATTTCTTTACAATTGCCTGACAGTCTGGAACACTGTACAATTTAGATTTCACAGATTTTCCATTGACAGGGAATTGTCCATCTTCAGAAATGTAATTTTCCCAAGGAAGTGATTTTGTGCCTTCAAATAGTTCATCAAAGCTCTCTGCTTTAAACTCTCCAACAATGATTTTTACTCGATCTGCCGTACGCAGCCACAAGTTACAGCGGGGAATTGCTGAGATTGGTGCATCAAACATAACTTTTCCATTTTCAACTTCTGCTTCATAGCCTAAATTTCTAACTTCTTTTGCTACAATTGCCTCGAGACCCATCGCAGCTGTTGCTAATAATCGAACCTTTTGCATGAATAAATTGTCCTTTCGTATACAGATTGTTTTATTAGTTTACCATAACTTAACATAAAAAACCTATCTCATTTTCTCGTGCAGATGAGATAGGTTTTTGTGAAGTTTTAAAGACCATTAAATACTCGATAAGCCATGTTCTGTCCCTCTGTACTGCAAACGGGTGGTCTAAGCCTCGTACATTAGGTGTAATCATCTATCTACAGACAGCTGTCTGTCTCTATTTCGGTTGAATTCCCTAATTAAGAATGCCCCTACCAAAATTTGGGTTGCTCACTCGTGGGGTTTACCTCGTTCCACCTGAAATGTTTCCATTTCAGCTTCGTCACTGTGGCACTTTCAAGGAGTGTCTTCCATATTCTAAAGAACTTAGGAATTTCTCCTGCCGTTAGCCTAATGGCTACCTTGACTTATGAATTCATCAAGCACGAACACTACAAACGTCTCAGCTTGTGTGAGCATGGACTTTCCTCTGCATGATAAATGCAGCGATTACATGAGTATTTAATTAATCATATCTAAGTTATTTTAACATAAATCACTAATCTTAGCAATTTGCTTTAAAAACTTGTACAAATTGCTAAGACAATAAGAGGTATTTTCCTATTCAATTGAATTAGAAACCTTTTTACCGAAAACCGCTTTTTCTAAATTAGACAGTCGCTTTAATACATCATAGTTTACTTGTGTATTCTGTTGTGGAGCACGCGTACGTGTATACTGGTCAGTGGATTGCTTTCTTAGTTTTTCATTTTCTTGCTGCAATATTTTAATCTCTTGGTTAAAAGCATCATAATCCTGAATGATTGTATCTAAAAATTCATCCACCTGTTCTTGGCTATAACCACGCATTGCTGTTTTAAATTCTTTCTCAAAAATCTCTTTTCCGCTTAATTGAACTTTCTCTAAACCCATAAGATCACCTCGTATTATTCAATATCTTAGAAAATCCTTGGTACTGCGCTTGTTAGCACAAGCTTATTCCATCGTTTAAACAATTATGATTATTATTATAGTTTATAATATAGATTGATACATTATCTATTATAGCATTAAAAAAGGAAACTGAAAAATCAGCTTCCCCTGTATGAATATTTTGCTTGTTTTTCTAGTCGTAAAGCTTCTCTAATTTTCGTTAGGAGATTTTATTTATTTATAAGATCAGCAGTATTACATGAAAACAGCAGTAAACTTTGCTTTTTCATGCTGATTCTTCACTTAGTTTTTTGAACTAATTCGTTAATTATTTGATCAAATACATAAATTACGGAATGATAAAGCTCCATATAACGTTTTCTTCTGGAATCTATGAAATAACTATGCTTTAAAATAAGCTCCATATTTTCCCGTGTTGCAGTTATTTGTTGTGGATGAACATTTACCCTCCTTTCTTTAACGAGAATAAGCGCAGCCTCTTCCCACTTTTCCAGAGCTTCGTATACTGGTGTGGTTTCATTCTTCACCATCTGAAAAAAATCACGATCTCTGCGGTTTTCAGGTGGAGCAGTGTTTTCAAATCTATTTTTCAAACGTACTAAATTAATTTTTAATTTCTCTGTTTGTTTTGTTACATTCATGATGGAGTCCCACCTTATGTTAAAATTAGCCGATAAGCTGACCCACTTTTAAAAGTATCTCTTTCTAATGTAACATCTTTGTGGCAAACTGACATCTATTTATATTTTAATAAATTGGTAATTCTTTTCTCCACTTTCATTATTTCTTGTTGTTCCAGTTGAAATAGCTTCCAGATTTCATTATCAACTCTATTTTTAAGTTTTTCGTCTAAATGATTTAATTGCTTTGTAATTTGAATTAACGAGACTTCTACATCATCTTTAGCTGCACCTTCTTTTGGAAAAATGTCTTTGAGTGCTAGTCCCATCTGCCTCCCCCCCTTCTCTTTTATAATCTATTCTTTATAAAAGCAAAACCTCCTTCCTATTCGACAAAACTAGAAGCAATCAGGCAAAAACATTTTTTTTGAAAATAATGTCGAGATTCACTTTTTGCATTGATTTTGGTGATACATGGAGTGAAAAAATAAGTATGAAAGCTAAGATACCAATAGAAAATGTCATACAAAATTAATGATTTCACTGAAAATGCAATTGAAATTCTCGTATGTTAGGTGTATTTCACCAATTTGTTATATAATATAGATTAAGCATAAACTTATATATTTTATGTTTTCATTTGAGGCTAGCGATTGATGTACAGAAACATTGGGAGGAATAAGTTTATGAAATACCCAAATGGACAAAGAAGGCGTCCATTCAATAAGGAAAATCAGGGAAGAAAGAATAAACAGTATAGTAATAGGGGAATGACATTAGAAGAAGATATTAATGTAACGAATCAGTATTATTTAGATATTGAGCGGGCTGTCGTGCATAAGAAGCCTACTCCTATCCAAGTCGTAAAAGTTCATTACCCGCAAAGGAGCGCTGCAGTAATAACGGAAGCTTATTATAAACAAGCATCCACGACAGATTATAATGGTATTTATCGAGGAAAATACATTGACTTTGAGGCAAAAGAAACAAAAAATACAACTAGATTTCCACTAGCAAATATCCATGTCCATCAAATAAAGCACATGGAGCGTGTCTTAAATCAAGGTGGGATTAGTTTTATTATTATTCGCTTCTCCACTTTCAATGAAACATTTTTATTGGAAGCAGAAAAACTTCTTGTCTATTGGCTCAATCAATTTAATAAAGGGAAGAAATCAATAGCCTATGATATGATAAAAGAAGAAAGTTATTTGATTCCCTTGCAATACCAAGCAAGAGTGGACTATTTATCGATTATTGATAAAGTTTACTTCAAATAAAAAATAGTCCTTAATTACGGAGGTAAAACGATGGCAGAAAATAATCAATCTCGCATAGCGAGAAGGAAGCAGAAAAAACAAACTAAAAAACCTAAATGGAAAAAAATATTATTAACAATACTTTTTATTGGATTACTCGGATGTATTTCTGTCGGGGCTGTAGGTATTTATTGGATAGCAACTGCTCCTGCCCTTGATCCAGAAAAGCTATCTGTTCCATTATCTTCCCAATTATATGATACAAATGGAGATATATTTGCTACTCCAGCAATTGAAAATCGTGAACAGGTTAAATTTGAAGACTTGCCTCAAGTGTTAATTGATGCAGTCACTGCGACAGAGGATGTTCGCTTCTTTAAACATCCTGGTATTGATATACGAAGGATTGGCGGAGCAGTCGTTGCAAATATTAAGCATGGCTTTGGTTCACAAGGGGCAAGTACAATTACACAGCAGGTAGTTGAAAACTTTTTCCTCTCAAATGAAAAGAAAATAAAATTAAAAGTACAAGAACAGTGGCTCGCTCTAAAACTTGAACGAAAATATTCCAAAGAAGAAATATTGGAAATGTATTTAAACAAAATTTATTATGGAAACAGATCCTTTGGTGTTGTCGCAGCGGCAAAATCCTATTTTGGTGTAACAGATTTGAATGACCTGACATTGCCGCAAGCAGCCATTTTAGCTGGATTACCACAGCGCCCAACGGCTTATGATCCATTCCGAGACCCGGAGCTTACTGAGGGAAGAATGGATACAGTTTTAAAATATATGGTGCGTCATGGTAAGATTTCCGAAGAAGAAGCAGAGGAAGCACGTCAAGTAGATATCCCAGCAATGCTGGTCGAATCAGAAGCAGACCCTACACCTTATGAGGTATTTATTGATCAAGTAGCTGAAGAAGTCAGTGAAAAAGTTGATGGTGCGAACGTGTATACGGATGGATTGAAAGTTTATACAACAATCGATACAGATGTACAGGACCGTGTTGAATTTCTGCTTACTGACAGTGAATCAAATCCGATTCCCTACCCTGATGATAAACTGCAAGGGGCAATTGTTGTGTTAGATACGGAAACTGGTGGAATTGCAGCGCTTGGCGGGCAGCGTAATAATACTGGAAACAAGGGGTTAAACTACGCAACCTCCAGAAGTTTTCAACCAGGTTCAGCCATTAAACCGATCTATGTTTATGGACCGTCCATTGAATATAATGATATGTCAACTTACTATCAAATAAATGATGATGAGCCTTACCCTATTCCTGGAACAGATAAAACGATTAAAAATATTACACAAACCTATTCAGGCTGGGTAACAGCACGTACAGCACTAAGCCAGTCTTTAAATGTTCCGGCTGCTAAGCTCATCGAAGAAGTTGGCTATGGCAAAGCAAAAGAATTTGGTGAAAAACTTGGTATTCAAGTGCCTGAAAATTTGATGTTGACTGATGCAATCGGAGGAGCGGAAACACAAGTTTCTCCACTGGATATGGCTGGTGCTTTTAGAGCATTTGGTAATGAAGGGATTTATAATGAGCCTTATGCTGTAACGAGTATCGAATTTCCTGATGGAAGTACAGTAGATCTTCGTCCTGAATCGGAAGCAGCTATGAAGGACTCAACAGCTTATATGATTACAGATATGCTGAAATCAGTAATTACTGATGGTACCTGGGCAGCAGGAAGCTTAGATGGTCTCCCTGTTGCAGGCAAAACCGGAACAACAAACCTTGAGGATGGCACAGCTGGAGATCGCTGGTTTACTGGTTATACAACCAATTATACGGTTGCTACGTGGGTTGGAAACTATCTCGATGATGAAGGAAAGCGAATTGGCCTCCCAGATTCCGTACCATATTCGATTTCACAGGAAATGTTTAGAGAAACATTGACTCACATATCACAAGGACTTGATACAAAAGACTTTGTTAAACCTGATTCAGTTGTAGAGGTCACATTGGAAAAAGGATCAAACCCACCTAAATTAGCCAGTGAATATACACCTGCATCAGAAAAAATTACGGAGCTCTTTGTAAAAGGAACGGAACCAACAAAAACATCCGAGAAGTTTGATATGCTGGACCCAGTTACTGGCTTAGATGCTAAATATAATGAGGACAGTAATGCGATTGATGTTAAATGGAAATATGATAATAGCGATGTTTCCTTTAAAGTAAGTGCAAGTGTTAATGGGGCTTCTATGCAAGAGCTTTCTACTACAGAGGACCATTCACTAGAAATATCTGAGGTAGAACCTGGTGGGAAATATACAATTCAGGTCGTTGTCGTAAGTAATGATAGTGATTCATTAACGAGTGGAGCTGCTTCAACTTCTGTCACTGTTCCTGGCGGTGAGGAAGAGGAACCAGAGGAAATTCCAGGTGTTAGCGGATTAACTGCAGAGTTTCTAGAAGATCGAGGGTTGATAGATGTTTCTTGGCAGTATGATGGCCCGAAAGCCTCGTTTGAAGTCACTGTGAATGGTCAGTCGCAAACAGTGCAATCAAAAGGAATTGAAATAACCGGAAACTTCACACCTGGTAAAACATATACAGTAAATGTTGTGCCAATAGGAAGTGACGGAGAAAACGATGGAGTACGCGGTCCATCACAAAGTGTAAATGTCAGTATACCAGCAGCAGAAGAACCGGATCCTGATCCCGAACCGGATCCTGACGAAGACGAAGACCAAGATGAAGATGAAGACCAAGAACCGGATCATGAAACAGATGACGATGATGAAACAGAACAAGACATTGAGCAAGACAATGAAGTAGAATAATTATATGAAATAAAAAAGGAAAGCTCATTCAATCAAAGTGATTGACAAGCTTTCCTTTTTACTGCATTTATTGGAGTTAACTTACCGAATTTTAATCTAATTTTGCTCTATCTTTTTCATCCGTTTTTTCCCTTCCCTGCACAGGTCGAGGAGCGGGCACGCTGAACAGTTTGGGTTTCTTGCTTTACAATGGTATCTTCCAAAGAAGATTAAACGATGATGGGTAATCGACCATTCGTCTCGCGGGACTTTTCGCATTAATGTTTCTTCTACTTCGAGAACAGTATCCTTCCAGCGGCAAATACCTAAGCGCTTTGAAACCCGCTCGACATGGGTATCCACAGCAATTGCAGGCTCACCAAATGCAATCGAAGCTACTACATTTGCTGTTTTTCTGCCAACCCCAGCTAATTTCATCAGCTCTTCCTTTGATTCAGGAACATTTCCATCATGCTCCTCTAATAAAACGGTACAGAGCTTTTGGATATTCTTTGCCTTTGTACGATAAAGCCCAATAGAACGGATATCCTGTTGTAATTCTTCTAATGGGACTGCAGCATAATCCCCAGGTTTTCTATACTTTTGGAATAAACTTGCTGTCACTTTGTTTACGAGCTTATCCGTACATTGTGCTGACAAAACTACCGCAATTAGTAATTCAAAAGCATTGGAATGATTTAATTCTCCCTCCGCCTCAGGAAACATTTCTCCAATCGTATCTAAGCAATATCTGATTTGTTTTAAATTTAACATAAGACTAGTCTTCCCCTTCTAGCCAGTTATAGTAAATGGATGTATCTCTTTTTTGGACAGGTCGTTCATTTTTCACGTTCTGCCGGTTATGGAAATGTTTACTGGCGTTTCTTGCCTGTTCCACCGTGTGAATTCCCTTTTTCTTCCACTCCCTTAAAATCCGGTCAATATATTTAAAGTTCAATTTTCCCATTAATACAGATTCTCTTAGCCCTGCTTTAATTAACTCGGGGGCAATTTCATCCTCATCAAGCCATGTATTGATCATTTCAATTTCAAATGGCGATAACGGGCGGCCAAACTCTTGCTCAAACAGGATGAATATTGTACCAGTTGTATTTTTATCCTCTGCTTCTTTTTCTTTGTAAAGCTTTTCCAGGAGCGGATTGATTGAATATGCTTCACTAATTTGAGCTAAGTCATTTTCTTTTTGTTCGATCATTAAAAGTCCTTTTTGGATTAGCTTACGAAGAATATTTGAACATTGTTTTTCATTAATTGTTAAATGCTCAGCAAGTTCTGCTGGTGTAGGAAATTCATTATCCCCCTGAAAGAACCGGATTAGCTGCAGAATAAGCAGTACCTCTGTTTCATCCAATCCAAGCTTCGTGTATTTTGTTAGTAATGTTCTCGGAATTTGTAACTGATCCTGTATAATATGCTGTAAAGATTTAGCTTCTGACATATGTACTCCACCTCCCTATCAGTATAACATGGAAAAAAACTTTAATCGGAAATTTAAAAGAGGCTGGGACTTTAATATGCTTATTAAAGTAACGGCCGACGAATTTGTGTCTAAATACCACCTAAGCAAAATTCTTTTGCTAGCATTTAGCATCATTCGGCCTCACTCATAAACACTTAATTAATGTTCCAACCTCTTTTATTATTCGATTTGCTGATTAGGCATATTTTTAAGGATAGAGACGGTTCAGTAATCTTGGAAATGGAATTGTTTCTCGTATATGTTCAACACCAGAAAGCCAAGCAACTGTACGTTCTAAACCTAGGCCAAAACCAGAGTGCGGCACACTTCCATATTTAGAAAGCTCAAGATACCATTCATATGCTTGTCCTGTTAATCCATGCTCTTCATAGCGTTGTTGCATAAGCTCTAAGTCATCAATACGCTGTGAACCGCCTATAATTTCTCCGTAGCCTTCAGGTGCAATTAAGTCTGCACACAGAACGACATCATCGCGTTCAGGATGCGGCTTCATATAAAAAGCTTTAATGTCTTTAGGATAGTTTGTGATGAATACAGGTTTATCGAAGCTCTCAGCGATCGCTGTTTCATGTGGGGCTCCAAAGTCTTCTCCCCATTCGATATCATCAAAACCTTTTTCTTTTAAGAGTTCAATTGCTTTATCATAGCTGATTCTAGGAAATGGTGCTTTTATTTTTTCTAATTTTGATGTATCTCTTTCTAAGACATCTAATTCTAATTTACAGTTTTCAAGAACTGCTTGTACAATAAATGAAACATAGTTTTCTTGTATTTCAAGACTTTCCTCATGCTCTACGAAAGCCATTTCCGGTTCAATCATCCAGAATTCAATGAGATGACGGCGTGTTTTCGATTTTTCAGCACGGAATGTCGGTCCAAAAGAGAATACTTTTCCTAAAGCCATTGCAGCTGCTTCCATATACAGCTGTCCGCTCTGAGATAAATATGCTTCTTCATCAAAATACTTTGTATGGAATAATTCTGTCGTTCCTTCTGCAGAAGAACCAGTTAGAATTGGCGGATCCACTTTAACAAAGCCATGATCATTAAAAAACTGATAGGTTGCACGAATAATTTCATTACGTACTTTCATAATTGCATGCTGTTTACGGGAACGAAGCCATAAATGGCGATGATCCATAAGAAACTCGGTTCCGTGTTCCTTTGGAGTAATTGGATAATCAGCTGCTTCATGAATAACTTCAATATGAGAAACCTGCATTTCATAACCAAATTTTGAACGGCTATCTTCTACAATTTTTCCAGTTATATAAATAGAAGTTTCTTGTGATAAATTCTTAGCTGTTTGAAAAACTTCTTCAGATACGTCTGCCTTTACGACAACGCCTTGCATAAAACCAGTTCCGTCACGCAGCTGCAGGAAAGCAATTTTTCCACTGGAGCGCTTATTGGCAAGCCATGCGCCAATTGTAATTTCTTTTTCATTATATTGTGGTGCTTGAGAAATTGTAATCTTCATATATAAATACCCTCCACTAAGCTAATTAATGATTTTCAACAAAGCGTTTTATTCGTTTTGCTGCTTCCTTAATATCTTCCATTGATAACGCATAAGATAGCCTGATATTATCTGGCGCTCCAAATCCTGACCCAGGTACGATTGCAACCTTTTCTTCTTCCAGGATTGCAGTAACCCATTCATCAACAGTATGAAATCCATTTTTCTTCACAGTTTCTCGCACATTAGGGAATAAATAAAAGGCTCCCTTTGGTTTGACACACTTTATTCCAGGGATTTCAAGAATTAAATGGTAAAAAACATCCAGTCTTTCGGCAAAAATATGCTTCATTTCTGTTAACTTTTTCTCATCCGCCTGATAAGCGGCTAATGCTGCATATTGTGCAATTGAAGTTGGGTTTGATGTTGAATGGGATGCAAGGTTTGTCATCGCTTTAATAATCTGCTCGTTTCCTGCCGCATAACCAATTCTCCACCCTGTCATTGCATGTGACTTAGACACGCCATTTATTACAACGGTTTGATTTTTTAGTTCAGGACTGATTGAAGCAATCGACACATGTGCTTCATCTGTATAATTTAGTTTTTCATAAATTTCATCAGAAATAATAACAACATCATGCTTTAAACACACTTCACCAAGCTGTTTTAACTCTTCTTCACTATAAATAATTCCGGTTGGGTTGCTTGGAGAATTAATAATCAGGGCTTTTGTCTTTGGTGTAATTGCTTTTTCTAACTCTGTTTTCGTCAGTTTAAATTCATTTGCTTCATCTGTTGCAACAATCACGGGATTTCCTTCAGCAAGCTTTACCTGTTCCGGATAGCTGACCCAGTATGGAGTTGGGATAATTACTTCATCCCCTTTGTTTAGCAAAACTTGAAAAAGCGTGTAAAGCGCATGTTTTGCCCCCATCGTTACAATAACTTCATCTTGAGTATAATCAAGGGAGTTGTCATGAAAAAACTTTTTTCTAATTGCTTCCTTTAATTCTGCAATGCCGCCAGCTGGAGTATATTTTGTGTGTCCGGATTCCATCGCTCTTATTGCAGCAGCTCTTATATATTCAGGAGTATTAAAGTCTGGTTCTCCAGCTCCTAAACCGATAACATCATAGCCATTCACTTTCAATGCTTTCGACTTTGCAGTAATTGCCAAAGTTGGTGAAGCAGCTAATGTTTTTACCCGATTCGATAATTGCATAATTTTCCTCCTAATTAAACATTCTTAAATAACGAATTTCTTCATAAGGTGAACCATCATATATGGAAACATAATCAAATACATAGCGGTTATGTTTGTCGTAATAAGTCAATTCCCACAATACTTCCTCCTCAATTAATGCGGGAGTAATTTTAATTAATTTGCATGAATTGCAATCTGCATTCCATTGCTTATGTATGGCTTGCTTAGACATAATATCTTTGGTATCAACTCTTTTAAGGGTTTTTTCCTTTCCTTCTAAAGGGTAGAAGATAAGTTTTTCTTCGCCAGATTTGTTTATTCCTTGAACAACATGGTAAGCAGCTTCCCCATTAAATGTTTCAATATTGGTTATTTCTGTAATCGATGTCTGATTTAATACTTCTTTTGTCGTTTCACTATATCCGGCGGTTCGTTTTTCATTTAAATCCATGTATAAAAAGATAGCATAAATGACACTGGAAATAAATAAAATAATGAAAATCACCAGGGACCAAACGACCCAGTTTCGCTTTGTATTTACCATTGTTTTATCACACCCTTTGATTTTCCTGGAATGATTCAATTGTAAAGCATTTATTCAAAAATAAAATTATCAAAATTTGTTAGCAATAGCTTTTTGTTTTGAGTGAACAATAAAAGAGAAAGTTAAATGATTAAAGGCACGTATAACTATAGTATACCAGCCAATACGAATAATTTGCGGTGTTTTTTAATCATTTAACAAATTTTTTCTTTCCCATACCACTTATTTTTTGCTGCTGTATTGCGTTTCTTATACAGCAGCTCCTTTTTAAACTTTAGAACCATTTCTGAGCCTTTTCCATGAGCGCCTGTGTGGAATCATATGTTACAGGTACTTCTGGTATGGATTCAGTAAAATACTTCCCATAACGCGCTTGAGTGATTCTTGCGTCACAAATAAATACGATGCCCCGATCATGCGTGGAACGAATTAATCGTCCAAAACCCTGCTTAAACTTGATTACAGCATTTGGCAGAGATAATTCCATAAATGGATTTTTTCCAATTGCCTTTATTTCCTTTGATTTTGCCTCAAATACAGGGTGATCAGGTGGCTGAAATGGCAGACGAACAATCATTAAGCACGATAAGTCCTTACCGGGAATATCTATGCCTTCCCAGAATGAACTTGTACCTAACAAGATGGATCGTTCAAAACTCTGGAAATTTTTCTTTAAACGAGATCTGCTTCCACTAGTAATCCCCTGACCAATGATCATATATTTATTATCATCCATGATTTCTTTCAGAAGTTTATAGCTTTTCCTTAACATATCATACGATGTAAAAAGAACAAGCATTCTCCCTTCTGTAATTTCAGCCAGCGAAAGAATTGCTTCACTTGTTGCATAAATAAATTCATCCATGTCACCATATTTTATGTCAGGAAAATCATTCGGTACAAGCAGCTGAACCTGATCTTTAAATGAAAATGGCGATGCAATTCTTTTTGTAATCAGCCGTTCTTCAGGTAAACCCAATCTTTTTATGATAAAATCAAATTTATTTTTCATTGTTAAGGTTGCACTCGTGAGAATGACGCTATTTTTTTGGGAAAATAAATCATCCTTTAAAAGTGTGGATATTTCTGTAGGCTCGCTATATAAATAAACTGTTCGGTTCATTCCTTTTGAATCGATTTCAATCCATTGCACGTGATTAACTGTATGTTCTACAAGGAAAAGCAATTCGAAACGGTCAATGAATGACTGCAGATTTTCAATCATATTTAAGAAATCCAGCTTATCATATTTATCATAATCATTCTCTTCTTCAAGATGCGAATCAATTAATGAAAGAATGTGTATCAAATCTCTAAATTGGAAAGTAATTCTTGATACCATTTCTTTAATTACCATCCATGGTTTCGTCATCTCTTCCTCTTTATCAAAGCGGTATTGAATTCTTCCTACATCACTTATCGCTTTGTTCTTCTTTCTCTGTTTCTCGATATACTCATAAAGGAACTGAAAAAACGTATCCATTTCCATCTTTGTATTATCAAAAGTCTGATCCCATTTATCGAATGAAATCGTCTGAAGCGAACTGGTATATTTACGAATCATTTTACCAAAGGTTTTTGTTTCTTCACTTTTTCCAATTTGGTTTAATGTATAGTTAAGTGTAATATTATCAAGTTTTAATCCATAGTGGTGGGCGGCAGTATTTTCGAAATGATGCGCCTCATCAATAATAAGCTTATTGTAAGCAGGTAAATATTGATAATCATTAAACATGTCTGTACAAAGCAACGCGTGATTTGTAATGACTAAGTTTGCTTTTTGGGCTTTTCTTTTTGCTCTGGAATAGTAGGAGTATCGAAACCATGGTGAATGTATATCGATTTGTCCCTCTGCATCTGTAGAAATTCTCTTAAAAAAAACATACCCGCTTGATGGCAGCTGTATTTCGTCAATATCACCTGAAACAGTTTCTGTTAACCAAACAAGGAGGATTGCTTTTGTTAAAGTAATATCATAATTATCCGCCCGGTCATCTGTCAATTCATGAGCGAATCTCTCCAGGCTAATATAATGATTACGGCCTTTAAGAAGTGCTGCATGAATTTGAAATGGGATCAACTTCTTAATTAAAGGAATTTCTTCTTCTAATAATTGGCTTTGCAGTTGGGTCGTATATGTACTAATAATAATTCGTCTTTTTTCTTTTACCGCTTCATAAAGTGCTGGAATTAAATAGGCTAATGATTTCCCTGTTCCTGTTTCCGCCTCAATTAACGCATGTTTCTTCTGTTGG
Source organism: Oceanobacillus sp. (assembly GCA_032085455.1). Taxonomy (GTDB): domain Bacteria; phylum Bacillota; class Bacilli; order Bacillales; family Amphibacillaceae; genus Oceanobacillus. Next base: position 96,032 of record DAMDKS010000001.1, on the reverse strand, counting down.
AATGCATCGAAAATGGTTTCTGACATTTCTCTTTGACCATCGCGTTTTTCATACTTCATTAAATGTGCTTCTAACGTGCCGTTTTCTTCATAAATCGTATCTAATAATTCACCAAACGAAGAAGCTATTATAAAATCTTCTTGTTGAATTTCTTCTTCCATTTTAAAAATCAGTCCATTGTGGGTGACCAACGAAGGATCATTGTGCATCTCAAAGCTTTTTTGCTCCTGAAATTCAAAAAGCAATTCATAGAGATCGGATTTAAGCATCTTTTCAAGTTTTAATAAATGGGCAAGTGTTTCATATGGCAGACTTTTAAGTTTCGCTTTTAATTTTAGAAACAGCTTTGCAGTTACATAAGCATCAGAAACTGCTCGATGCGGATCGTCATGCTGAATATTAAGATACGCTGCTAGCTGTGATAATTTATAGCCTGGCGCTTTAGGAAATAATATTCTTGAAAGCTCTACCGTATCAATAACAGGATTTCGAAGTATGGGACGACCATTGTTTTTTAACTCCGCATTCAAAAAGCCCATATCAAAAGGCACATTATGGGCAATAAGATAACTATCTTTAAAAACCTCGATAATTTTATCTGCTTTTTCTAAGAAATTTGGTGCATCCATTACGTCTTCATTTGTTATATTTGTTAAATTAGTGATAAAGGGAGGAATCGTTTTATTTGGATTCAATAATGTATTTTTTTTATCAATAATTTTATCGTTTTCAATAATGACAATTCCAATTTCGATAATTTTATCTTTATTCTCCGGGGAATGGCCGGTTGTTTCTAAATCAATGACAACAAATTTATCCAAATTCTCCACCTCCATATCTCCCACAATTATTATATACTTAATTACTCATAAAGGGAAACTTCATATCAGTGTTTCCACCTTGCAAAGTGTATTTATTCAACTGCTTTTACGTTAAAATAAGTAGACTTCGACCTGCATTAAGTCAAAATACCAATTCTCTCCTGGCAGTTTGTGCAGTTCTCGCCGTTCGGGTTCGCTGCGAGTGAATGCTTTCCGCGGACGCAGCCACAGCTACTACGAAGAGAGGACCGCTCTTCACATCTTCGGACACTTGCTTTTCCCGCAGGATTCACCACCCTCCGCTCACCCAGACTAAGTGAGTGTACGAAAGCGTACGATGCTTGTGTGTGATTGATAACAGTCAATAGTATATCAGGGGGCATAATTACATTGAGTCACTTTTTGTATTGATAATTTTGTATTGAGAGTACAATTTAACAGTGGTTGTGTAATGTAATAAAACTCTTATCAAAGGGCTGATAAGAGTTTTATTTATTGTACTTCTTATTTACTACATTTCTGTTAATGCGGGTTCCTCTATAACCAGTTCTTCTATTTCATTTTTCTCATTCATAATAGCTACGATTGGTTGGTGTGATGCTATTTCGCTTTCGGGAATCAGTGCATAAGAAACAATTATCACAACATCATTTGGCTGGACCAGTCTTGCGGCAGCACCGTTTAAACAAATAACACCAGATCCTCTTTCTCCAGGAATAACATATGTTTCTAAACGTGCACCATTGTTGTTATTTACAATTTGTACCTTCTCGTTTACAACAATATTTGTTTGGTCAAGAATATTCTGGTCAATTGTTATACTGCCAACGTAATTTAAATTTGCTTCGGTTACTCGAGCTCGATGAATTTTACTTTTCATCATGGTGCGGAACATCTTACTTCCCCCTATTTAAATTGCTTCACTATATTTCCATTTTTATCAATTAGGATGTTATCAATCAATCTTGCTTCTTTAAACTTCACTGCTACTGCCAAAATTAGCTGCTCATTCATTGATTTTACTTCCTGCAAATCTGGGTAGGTCAATAACTCTGCATAATCCATTTCTCCAGAGGTTTCTTTTTCAATCACAGCTCGAACTTCATTTACAATAAAATCAGGTTTAGTTTCACCTGCTAAAATGAGACGCTGTCCGTGCATTAATGCTTGATAAAGCCATTTCGCTTCCAGTCTCTCATCTTTTGTAAGACGAACGTTTCTGCTGCTTTTAGCAAGACCATCCTTTTCCCGAACAGTTGGAACGCCAATTAACTCTATGGGGAAGTTAAAATTTGAAATCAACGCATCGACTACGGCGACCTGTTGTGCATCTTTTAACCCAAAATATGTGCGATCAGGAAGAACAATATGAAAAAGCTTTGTCAGAACAGTAATTACTCCATCAAAATGCCCGGGTCGTGAACGCCCACAAAGCACATCAACTCTTTCATTTATTTTCATCTCTATAACATTTTTCTGTGGGTACATTTCCGTTACTTCCGGAATAAATAATAAATCCACGCCAGCTTTTTCAGCAATAGAAATATCCCTTTCCTCATCACGCGGATATTCCGCAAAGTCTTCAGAAGGACCAAATTGCAACGGGTTAACAAAAATACTTGCTGCAACAATATCATTATCCATTCCGGCAGCTGTCATTAGGGATTTATGTCCTTCATGAAGATAACCCATCGTTGCAACAAAACCGACAGATTTTCCTTCTTGCTTAAAATATTTTACTTTTTCTTGTAATTGTTTTATTTTACGAATGACTTCCATCTGCTTTTACTCCAAAATTGATTTATCTTGTAGAAGAAAAGAATAGTCTTCTGAAGGGAATTGTTGATTTTTTACTTCAGATATATATCCTTTGATTGCTTCAACGCCGATTTCATTAAAATCAGCATAAGGTTTTACGAATTTCGGTAAACGATTTACACCATATTTTAAGATATCATGATATACAAGGACTTGTCCATCACAATATTGTCCTGCGCCAATTCCGATAGTCGGTATAGCAATTTCTTTTGTAACCAGCTCTGCAAGTTCCAAAGGTACACATTCCAGTACAAGACTAATCGCACCATAGGAAGCAACCTGTTTCGCCTCTTCAATTAACTTATCAGCAGATGCTTTATCCTTACCTTGAACTTTATATCCACCTAATACGTTAAAGGTTTGTGGTGTAAGCCCAAGATGAGCAACTACCGGAATACCTGCATGAGCGAGGCGTTCAATAAGCTTCAGGTTTTCTTTTTGACCACCTTCTATTTTCAGTGCTTGGGCATTTGTTTCCTGGAATATTTTTGAAGCATTTTTCATTGATTCTTCAATTGAAACATGGTAAGACATAAATGGCATATCCACGACAACAAAAGTATTTTTAGCACCTCGTCGTACTGCCTTTCCATGATGAATCATATCTTCCACTTTTACTTGCACGGTGGAATCATATCCTAAAACAACATTTCCAAGTGAATCACCAACAAGAATCATATCTACTCCTGCTTCCTCAGCAAGTTTTGCAGATGGATAATCATAAGCGGTGAGCATGGTAATTTTTTCATTTTCCTGCTTCATCTTTAAGAAATCAAGTTTTGTTTTCATTTCTTTTTCCCCCTCTAATCAAACCATTGAATTTCTCCAGAATATAATTTAGATATTTCTCCAGTTTGTTCTTTAATTAATAATGCACCATCCTCAGCAATCCCATGAAATATTGCTTGTCTCTCATCATGAGGGCTGCTGATTTTTATCTTTTCCCCAATTTTGAATCCGTAGCTTTCCCATTTTGCTTTTATTTCAGGGAAACCATTATTTATATAATGTTCATAAGCAACTTCATAGGCTTCCAAAAAATGCTGGATAAACGTATTGATTTCCCATTCTTTTCCTGTTTCGATATGTAATGAAGTAGCCCGCTCTTGTAAATCTTTAGAAAGGTCTTCTTGCAAATGGTTTATGTTCAATCCGATGCCGATAACAACGTATTGAATTTGATCTTGTTCCGCTTGCATTTCTGTCAATATGCCAACAGCTTTTTTCTTGTTTAATAAAATATCATTGGGCCATTTGATAAGCGGTTCAAGTTTCGTTTGCTGTTGAATCACATCTGCCACTACAGTTGCTGTTAATAACGTTAGCTGCGGGGCTTGCTGTGGCAATATTTGCGGGCGCAGGAGCATACTCAGCCACATTCCTTTTTTTGAGGCGGAATGCCAGCTTCGTTTTAATCTTCCCCTGCCCATTGTTTGTTCATCAGCTATTGCAACTGTCCCATGCGGGGCGTTATCCTGGGCAGCATGATGAATTAATAGCTGTGTGGATGGAGAGGAAGACTTATGAATAATGGATTGACCTAACCACTTTGTTTTTAGTCCCCACTTAATTGTATTCTCACTTACTTTATTGGGCATTTTTTCTATTCGATAACCTTTTCGCGGGATGCCTTCAATTTTATAACCGTCCTTCTCCAGTGCTTTCATATGTTTCCAAACACTGTTTCTGGAAATATTTAATAAATCCGATATTTCCTGACCTGAAATAAATTGGTTTTTATTTTCAGATAAGACTCTAATTAATTTATTTCTGGTTGATTCCACTGCAACCATTCCTTTATCTCATGATAGTCATTTGTCAACTCACCAGTAATTACTTGTTCTTCTATAGCCTCGATTATATTTTTAATCCATACTCCCCCTTTTCGCTCAGGAAATAACGCGAGTAAGTCATTGCCGTTAATAGCTAGCTCCCCCCTTGCCTGAATTGGTAATGCTGATTTCTTTTTATTCAATTCTTCAATAGTAACTTCTTTATGAAAGAGTAAGTCAATTAAGCGAATGAATGGTTTAAATCGATTTGCTTGTAATTGATAAATAAGCTTATCATCCATCCCATTCATTTTATAATAACTCAAATCTTTGAAAAGTTCAAAAGCAATGTTTTTCTCTTTATTAGAACACTTCCAGGATTTAGTCCATGTCTCAATTGCAACCTTTGGATATAAATAATGGAATAAAGCAATCACTTCAGCAAAGGAAGCGAGTGGTTTCATTTCATGAGGTAACATTTGAAGCAGCATTGGCTCGTTCTTAAATATTGGCAATTCAAGGTAAATTTTCGTTTTTTTAAGGTTTTCTAACCCTTGCTGGACGTAATCACCTGCAAAGAACTTTTCTATTTCATTTGTGATTCTTTCAATTGCGATATGGGCAATGTCTTCTTTATTCGCAATCATGTGCTGTAATGTCTCAGGATGAATTTTAAAGCCTAGCTGGCTTGAAAAACGGAGTGCACGAATCATCCGTAAGGCATCCTCATTAAATCGCTGAGAACCATCTCCAACCGTCCTGATTAACTGTCTTTCCAGATCTTTTTCACCTTCAAATAAATCGATAACTGTACCAGCTTTATCCATTGCCAGTGCATTGATTGTAAAGTCACGTCTTTCCAGATCCTTATCAATTCCTTTAATGAACGTAACAGAATCAGGATGACGATTATCGGAATAATCACCATCCATCCGAAATGTTGTGACTTCATATGACTCCTGTTCATGTCGAACAATCACGGTTCCATGTTCAATGCCTACTGGAATTACTTTGGTAAATATTTTTTGAACCTCTTCTGGAGTCGCTGAAGTAGCAATATCAATATCCTTTATTGGTCTATCCAATAATAAATCTCTCACACAGCCACCAACAAAATATGCTTCAAAATGATGTTCCTCAAGCTTTTCTAGAATTGGTTTTGCCTTAATAAATTTTTCGGTTAACATTTTGATCACCGTTTCCATTTGAATCTATCATCTTATGATATAAATTAATATACTGATTCATAATTTGTTTGGATTGAAAGTTATCATTTACATATTGTATCGCATTTTTAGAAAATCGTTGCAGCTTCTCGGAATCATTTAATAAATCAATTGCGTATCTGGAAGCAGCTGTAATATTTCCTTTTTCAACGATGTAGCCAGTCTCACCATGTTTAATCACCTCAGGAATACCGCCAATATCGGTTCCAATTCCGGGTACACCACATGCCATTGCTTCTAGAAGAACAAGACCAAAGCTTTCCTTTTCAGATAATAGCAGCATCAAATCGGCTATTGATAACAGCTCGCTAATATTATTCTGTTTCCCCAGAAATAATACGTGACTTTCTATGCCAAGCTTACCCACCAGTTTTTTCATTGATGAATATTCCGGACCATCCCCAATTAGTATGAGCTTGCTTAGTTTTTCCTTTACAATTTCATAAAACGTATAAATGACATCGGCTACCCTTTTTACTTTTCGGAAATTAGAAATATGAATAATGACATTTTCATCTTCTTTAATATTGTACTGTTTACGTAACAAGGGAACGTGCTTTGGGTAATATTCTTTTTCGTTAACAAAATTATAGATAACAGAAATAGGATGTTCGGTGTCAATCATTTCTCTAGTCTGGTTCGTTAAATTTTTAGACACACTTGTAACAGCATCCGACTTTTCAATACCATAACGGATCATTTTCTTAAAGATATTATCTATCCCTAAAATCGTAATATCTGTTCCATGGAGTGTCGTCATGACCTTCACTTTATGTTCAGCAATATCTCTTGCTAAGATAGCACAAATCGCATGAGGAATTGCATAATGTACATGTAATATATCCAGCTTTTCCTGGTCAATAATCTCAGCCATTTTTGAAGCAAGTGATAAGTCATATGGAGGATACTGAAAAACAGGATAATGATTAACCTCTACTTCATGATAAAAGATTTTTGGATAAACTTTATCCAATCTGAATGGTTGTCTTGAAGTGATAAAATGTATTTCGTGACCATTTTCAGCTAATAGTTTCCCAAGTTCTGTAGCAATCACTCCCGAGCCGCCTACAGTTGGATAACAGGTAATCCCTATTTTCATTTATGATTCGCATCGCTTTCCTTAATTTTAATATATTCACGCCATTTAAAGTCGCCACGCTCAAGACCATGCAAGAATATTTCTGCAGCTGCAATATTTGTGGCAAGTGGGATTTGGTAAACATCACATAGCCGCATGAGAGCGGTAATATCAGGTTCATGAGGCTGTGCTGTTAATGGATCGCGAAAGAAGATGAGCATATCCATATCATTATCAGCGACCATTGCCCCGATTTGCTGATCTCCTCCAAGCGGACCAGATTTAAAGCGATGTATGGGAAGTCCTGTTTGTTTGGAAATTAATTTTCCCGTTGTCCCCGTTGCATATAAGTCATGTTTATCTAAAATATGCTCATATGCAATGCTAAAACGGATCATATCTTCTTTCTTTTTGTCATGGGCAATTAAAGCTATTTTCATATGGCCCTACCTACCTTCATTTATAATATGTTCTCTAAACCGTAAACAAGCGAATCCATTTCCATCACTTTATAGACTGAAGTTTGTATCCCCTGCATGAATGAATCACGATTCATTGAATCATGTTTAATGGATAAAACCTGTCCAGGTCCCCCAAATATGACCTCTTGGTGTGCCACAAGTCCCGGAAGTCTTACACTATGGATATGCATTCCATCCAGCTCTGCACCACGTGCCCCTTCCAAATTGCAGGTTTCATAAGGATGCCCTTGCTGCTTTGGCTGTCTGGCTTTCCGAATCATTTCCGCAGTTTTAATTGCTGTTCCTGAAGGTGTGTCTACTTTTTGATCATGATGCTTTTCAATGATTTCAATATCAGGAAAATAAGCAGCAGCCATTTTTGAAAACTTCATCATAAGTACAGCGCCAATTGCAAAATTTGGTGCAATAATCGAGCCTAGTCGTTTCTCATCCGCAAGCTCCTTTAATTCGCTGACCTTTTCTTCGGTAAAACCAGAAGTTCCAATCACTGTCCGCAAATGATGCGTTATTGCTAATTTAGTATGTGTATAGCCACTTTCAGGTGTAGTTAAATCAATGAACACGTCTGCTTCTATTTCTTTAAAGCATTTCTCTGGATCGCTATAAACAGGAATGTTCATCGCATTATCTTCAATAATATCTTTAAGTAACTTTCCGTCATATTTACGATCAATAACTGCGTTTAAATTAAAATCTGATACATTTTCCATCATTCGGATTGCTTCTTTGCCCATTTTTCCTCTTGGTCCAGCCAAAATAATATTAATTGGCATGTTTTTCACCTCTCACTATGTTAGAATTAATCTTTCTTTGTCCAACGATCTTTATCTCTTGTTTCAATTTTGGTAATGGAGCGTTCAAAGCTTTCTGATAAATCAATATCAAGTGAGTTTGCAAAACATGCAAGCACAAATAGGATATCACCCAGTTCGTCTTCAACTGTCTTTTCTTTTTCGGTTGTTTTCTTCGGCTTTTCTCCGTGATAATGATTGACTTCCCGGGCTAGTTCTCCAACTTCCTCTGTAATTCTGGCCAGCAAAGCTAATGGAGAAAAATAGCCTTCTTTAAACTGTCCTATGTAGTCATCGACGCGTTTTTGTATCTCCTTTGTATTGTAGACTGCGCTCATGCCTAGTTTACTCCTTTACTCTCAGTTTTTTGCTTATCTTTCATGTTAGCTAATCCAACGATATTTGACAAACTTTTTATTTCAAAATCTTAATTTTTACAAATCACGTTAAAAGTAGTTTTGCTGGTTACCCCACCACTGGGAGTCCGCAATCCAAATACTCCTCGCTTTCCGCAGGCGGCTGGCGAGCCCTCTCGTGCTTTGCACTTCGTGGTCTCGCCTAGGCCTGTCCTTCTGCTGGAGTCTCGGAGTATTTGGATTGCTCCCTAGTAAAAATAAGTAGTTATTTCATTGAATGATGGGAGAAGATATGCATGTTAATTATTCTAAAATTGTTTTTTATTCTACACTCACCATGTTTTTAATTAAAAGCTTAAAAATGTCGTTCCTATTCTTATTTTATCAAAATAAATAGGGCGCTAAATAAAGTTGTCAGAGGCATAATTAATTTGTTCTATTAGGGTAGAATGTTTATAATTGGTATGGTTATGCTTAGTGAACGGAGGTTGGTTAATTTATGCTGTTTGGTTTGAAATTTAAGAATATATTTTTTATTTTAGTTGGTGCGGCTATTTATGCTTTTGGACTTGTTCATTTTAATATGCAAAATAACTTAGGTGAAGGTGGATTTACTGGGATTACGTTATTATTATATTTTTTATGGAACTTCAACCCTGCTGTTACGAACATTATCCTAAACATCCCTATTTTTTTCATAGGCTGGAAGCTGCTTGGCAGAAATACTTTTATTTATACTATTATCGGAACCTCCGCAGTATCTGTATTCTTAGCTGTTTTCCAAAGGTATCAATATGATATTCACCTAGAAAATGACATGACACTTGTTGCTTTATTTGCCGGAGTATTTATTGGTGTTGGTTTAGGGATTATTTTTCGTTATGGTGGTACAACAGGCGGTGTGGACATCATTGCCAGACTCGCAAATAAATACTTAGGCTGGAGCATGGGAAATACAATGTTTCTCTTTGATTTAATTGTCATTTCGTCATCTATCCTATTAATTTTGGATTTAGTTCAAGGAATGTATACACTCGTAGCGGTCTATTTAGGGGCACGTGTCATAGACGTTATTCAAGAAGGCGCTTACCTTGCAAAAGGTGCGACAATTATTTCAAATCATAACGAAGCAATTGCTCAAGGAATTCTTTCAATGAATCGCGGAGTAACTGTGCTTAAAGGAAGAGGCAGTTATTCCGGAGAGGATCGCGATGTGCTTTATTGTGTCGTTGCTCGAAACGAAATTGTAAGGCTTAAGAGTATTATCGAGCAAATTGATCCCCATGCCTTCGTTTCAATCAGTACAGTACAGGATGTGCATGGCGAAGGATTTACTTTAGATGAAAATAAAAAACCGATTCAACGCTAAAAAAGCCGCATGCAGCCTTGGTAAGCTGCATGCGGCATCTTTTACATTTAATCTCTGGCATTAAATATCATAATCATACGAACAAGTTCCAGTACTGCTACTAGAGCTGCTGCTACATATGTTAAAGCAGCTGCATTTAAAACCTTTTTCGTTTCACGTTCTTCATCATTTCGAATAATTCCCCCGGAGACAAGCTGTGTCATTGCACGGCTGGAGGCGTCAAACTCAACTGGCAGCGTAACGAGCTGAAATAGCACTGCCGCAGACATGAAAATAATACCAAAGAGAAACATTTCTGTCATATTGAAAATTAAACCAGCCAGAATCAAATAAATAGAAATACGTGAGCCCAAGTTGGCGACAGGTACGATTGCGCTTCTAAAACGCATAAAGGCATATTCCTGTTCGTCCTGTATGGCATGTCCCACCTCATGGGCTGCAACAGCAGATGAAGCCATTGAGTGTCCATGGTAGATTTCTTTTGAAAGTCTGACTACTTTTGCTCTAGGATCATAATGATCGGATAAGGTTCCTTTTGTTTGTTGGATATCCACATGAAACAATCCGTTTTCATCTAAAATCTTCCTAGCCACCTCATATCCAGTCATCTGCGAAGAGGTTGGCCTTTTTAAATATTTACTATATGTTGATTTCACCCTTGTCTGAGCCCATAAAGGGATAAGTATGAGTATAGCAAGATATATGAAATAACCACCCATATTGATTCCTCCAATAAAATGTCTATAGGTCAATTTTAGTCAGAAACAGGAAATCAGTCAACTAAATTGTCGTCCTTCTGCTTGTTTTTCTTATTTTGACCTTTATATTTTCTCCAGCTTACATAAGTTAATGTAATAATAATCAAACCTCCGACAATAATTACTGCAGGAATAAGCGGCAGTAATTCAACATTTGTATAAATCCATTGCTGTAATTGCTTTATCCCCAAAATTGTTGTACCTGATATTGAATTAGGAAAAGTCCAGCAAATAATCGAGTCTAATAATGAATGCCCACTCATAATGAAGTCACCCCATTATATTTCAGCTAATTAAACTATATGTTGAGGTACTTCAAATTATCACAGAGAGTTTGTATACTTATTTTGGCGGCCAATTGTTAAGCAATATGCCAAAAGGAGCGAACCAATACTTAACCAAAATGTAAAATAGCCAATTTTATCCATGTACTTCATTAATGAAGAATACATTGGCATCATTCCAAAAACATAATCAATCACATCATTATGTAATGTCCATATTCCAGCTACAACAAGATGTCTCATTTTTATTTTATAGAACGGCGCATAAAGAACCGCTTGAATTGCCATGCCAGCATGCGAGAACATTAGCATATACCCAGCAGGGTTTAACGTCCCATCTAATGCTAATGTCAGCAGGTTCATCACTACTGCCCATGTACCATACTTCACCAATGTAACTAAACCAAGTGCCTCTATATATGGAACATTTTTATTAAATAAGAAAAACAATAAAAATATCGTAAAAAACAAGCTTGCTGTCGGACTATCAGGAACAAAGATCAGAAAAATATCAGGTGTAATGGATAATTGAGGAGTATACCAATAATAACCATAGAACGTACCAAAAAGGTTAATCAAAAATAAAACAAATAGGAATTTTTTGTCGAGAAGTATGTATTTTAGCATAATAGAATCCTCTCTAGTATAAAATAAAATACTATATCGAATAAAAGACACCCTTACCAGCGTGCGGCAAAGGTGTCCGTATAAAAGTCTGTTTTATTCTGCCGATTCATTAACAGTCAGTATAAAATCGACTAATTGCTCTAATTCTTCATCCGTGCCAGCAAATTGATCTGGTGGCATTGTTCCAATACCATTTACTGCAATATCTGCAAGTTCTTCTTCACTGTATTCAATACCAATTAATGTTGGTGCTGCCGTACCTTCTAATTCTGCTCCATGACATGCTAGACAGCTTGTTTCATATACCTCATAACCTGCATGATCTGTATCAATTTCTACCGCAGCATCAGAAGGAGGAATTGGCGGGTCTGATTCCGCACGACTCTCCCAGTCAACATGGTCTGCTGAAGTATATGTCAACCAGATTACAGATGCTAATGCCAGTAACATCATTCCTACCGCTACAGGTCGTTGATGTGGTCTGCGTCCAGGACCATTATCTAAAAATGGCGCAAGGAGTAAAGAACCAAATGCAAGACCTGGTATTCCAAGCATACCTAATAAAATAAACTGGTTACTTGCAAATTTATATTTCAGTAATTCATATAAAAATAAGAAATACCAGTCTGGCAATGGAATAAATGAAGCGTTTGTTGGATCAGCTATTCCGCCTAATGGTGATGGATGTGCTAATGTTAAAATTAAGAATCCAATAAGGAATACCGCTCCAACGAGCCATTCTTTTAATAAAAAGTTGGGCCAAAAAGCTTCTGTCCTGCCAGGATACTCTGAATAATCTTTTGGTATACGTGAGACTGTCGGACCTTGTTTAATCCGAGAGTCACCAACGAATTTCATACCTTTTCCCTTTTGCATTGTGCTTTCCCCTCCCTTTTATAGTGGACCTGATATACCTTGTCTTCTAATTAAGATAAAGTGAACTGCGAGCAGTGCTAATAAAGCTGCTGGCAAGAAGAAAACATGAATTGCAAAGAATCTTGCTAATGTTTGTGCACCAACAATGGATGCATCTCCGGCCAGTAGTATTTTTAATTGGTCCCCAATAAGCGGAACTTGTTGTGCCATTTCAAGACCAACCTGTGTAGCGAAATATGCTTTATTATCCCATGGTAATAAATAACCTGTGAATCCTAAAGCAAGCATGATAAAGAAGATGAGAACTCCAACCATCCAGTTCAGTTCACGAGGCTTCTTGTATGCTCCTTGGAAAAACACACGTAAAGTATGTAATAATAGCATTACAATTACAACACTGGCACCCCAGTGGTGCATTCCTCTTACAATCTGAGCGTGTGCAACCTCAGTTTGCAGGTAGTAAACAGATCTCCAAGCATTTTCAATATCTGGTACATAATACATTGTAAGGAACATACCAGAAAGAATTTGAATGACTACAACAAAGAATGTTAAACCACCAAAACAGTAAACAAACGCTGAAAAATGATGGGCCGGATTAACATGCTCTGGCACTTCATGATCAGCGATATCTCGCCATATCGGATGAAGGTCAATGCGCTCGTCAATCCAATCATATATTTTCTGTAGCATCTCTATTAAGCCTCCCCTTGTTCTTTTGCGTCTCCTAAGAATAACATTCCGTCTTTAATTTCCTGTTCATAAACATCTAATGGTGCTAATGGTGGTGTGCCTGGCACGTTTGTACCGTCCTTATAATAGCGTCCATCATGACATGGGCAGAAGTATTCGTTCGGATACTGATCGCTTCCTTCCCAAGAAACAACACAACCCAAGTGTTTACAAACTGGGGAAAAGGCTACAACTTCATCGTTATCATTTTTATAAACCCATGCAGCACGGGATACTTGTGATTCGTACCAGCCATCCACTTGATCAATCGTCCACTCAATACGCTGTGGATCTGATGTAATATCATCAACAGCAAGACCAACATTCGCTAAATCGCCAGCACCTTTTGATTTCAGTATAGGGTCAATAGCCATTCTTACTGGAGAAATCAGCACACCTGCTGCCATAAAACCGCCTACTCCCATAAGCGTATAATTTAAAAACTGTCTACGGGATACTTGTTGCTTTTTTTCTTCACTCATGATTTTCCCCCCTCTTTTACAATAATCACGGACATTTTATGAATTTAATCAGATTACTAGGACAATACCATGATAGCGCAATCTTGAAGTGTGGTCAATATAAAAACGATAGTTAAAGATAAAATTTTGATAGTTAAGCGATTTTAATTGAATATTCAATCTCCTAATCAAAATAATACAACAAATTGAATGCAAGAAATATGCTTTCTATTTAGCATTACCAACTCATGCATAGAATATGCTTACCAATAAGAACGGATTATTTCCGAAATCTGTGAAATCTGATCGCGAATAAAATCGATTGTTTCTTTAGAATGCAAATCACCTGTCTGCATCCCCGGCAGCCATAATATATGGCCATTTATAGACTTTTCATGTTTCTTCCACTCTGCATCAAAGGTAAGCAGGATTATATGCTCGAAAGGCTGCTGTTGCATATCGTGAATCCAAGCATTCATCCTATCCACTTCAGTAGTTTTGTCTGCTGTCTTCAAAAAATAATAATTTGGGGCGAGCATGATTCTGCCACTTAATTCTTTTTCAATTTCATTAGCAAAAATACTGATTACTTCATTTTGAAAGGAACCTTTTTCTGATTCCTGATCATTTCCCATTTGAAAAGGGATTAAAGGAAGTAAAATGGTATCAACATATTCCTTCGCTTGTACATATTTTTCAAGCTCTGGTTTTTTCCACTTCATTTAAATATATCAACCTTTCCGTTACAATATTGTGATATGTAAATAGACTCATTTTTGATTTTACCCTAATATGGCAAAAATAATCAACCTATTCATTAATGAATAGGTTGATTATGCAAAAATCTGTCCAATTCGTGAAGTTTTTGTGACAAAACAAGAAATTCGGTTTGATTTCTATTATCGAGTGCCTGATCGATTGCCTTTACTAGTTCTCCCCTTTTATGAAGATATAAAGTATAGTTTAGAATGTCATCGGCAAGTTTTCGATCCTTATTTGTAATGTAATAATCATCCTCTAGAAAAGGATTCTCCTCCAATACAGCAGCATATTGCGGATTTTGATTCCATTTATGAAAATCAAGCTCAACGAAAAGCGGCTCAATCGGATTCAGACGAATATCATGGAAGGCTTTTTCTGCATCTGTCGTAACAATCTGATTGCGATAAAAACGAAAATCGATTCCATCAGAGCATTTACTTGAAATAATCATACTGCGTGGGCAAAATTTTGCATTGCGAACAAAATGAACATTTCGTAATATATTTTGATGATTTGCAAGATAAGTTAATATCCAGTTACTCTCCCGCAGTTTTGTTTGATATTGATTTAAAAACCAAAAAATAAAGGATTTTTTCTCATGTGAACGTATGGGAGTATTCATCTTCATTGCCTCCTCAATATTCTTCCGGATGCTTTAGACGCAATACAAATTCTTCGATAACATAGTCGTTGGGAATTTGACTTAAATAATTTTCAAAAACAGTAATGGCTTCTGGTGTCTGGCCTTCCTCTGTCAGAAAATAACCATATTCCTTTAAAAAGTCTGTATCATCATTCAGGTTGATATACGCTTCTTTATAAGCATTTAAAGCATCTCCATATTGTTCTTCTTCATTATAGGCGCGTGCAAGCTCCCAATCAAGTAGCGCTTCTAGAGATCCAGTTGCTTTGATTTCTGTTAACAGTTCAATTATTTCCCTAAAGCGATTCCTTTCTTTAAGGAATTCCAGGAGAAATAAGGTTGCTTCCCGATAATCTGGGTCCAAAGCTATTGCTTGACGAACAAGGTCTTCACTCTCTTTATCTTGATTCAACTGATGTGCAATCATACCTGCAAGTAAAAAAAGCTGTTTATTAAAAGAATCAATTTGCAACCCTTTTTTTGCAATTTGATAAGCATCCTCGACAAGTCCTTCTTCCTGTAGTGCCTCAGCTAAATTATAATAAACAGAATGGTAATATTCATCCAGCTCGATTACACGTCTCCAAGCTTTAATTGCAATATCATTTCTTTTAGCTTGGCTTGCAGTTACACCATATTTATAAAACTTGTCCGGTGATTCTTCACTTCCTTTTTTAAAAAATGGAAGCGCTTTTTCGTATTCGCCTATTGCTGCATAGGATTCTGCTAATCGGTCGAGTACGGATACATCAGCCAGCATTACTTCTTTTTTCGCTACTTTTTCATAATAAGTTACTGCTTTTAAATATTCCCCGATTGAAAAGAATAGCTCACCTAAAGCAAAATCAATAATTATTTCATTAGGCAGTAAATTTTTTGCTGTCAGCAGCTTTTGTTCAGCTACTTCAAATAATCCTTGTGCTTGATATAAATCGGCCAGCTGCAGTAATGCTTGCACATACTCTGGATCATTTTCATTTATATTATCTAATAAGGCGATTGCGGATTCATCATCTTCTATTTCAATATAAATGTCAACTAAGCCTAATTTCAAATCATTTTCATCAGGATATTTTATTAATAATTCCTGTAAAATTGCTGCTGCTTCTTCTAAAAATCCCCATTTTAGATATAGCTCTGCAATTGTAAATTTTTCATCATCATTCGCTTTTTTAACAAAGTTTTTAAGTAATTTAAGTGCTTTTTCAATTTGATTATTTTCTACTAATTGAATTGCTTCCAAGATGGTATCCATTTATCCATCCTTCCTTTGTATAATAGTCCGTATATTTTTATCATAACGAAAATAGCACGGTGATTCAATAAATTGGCATTCATTTTCTTTTAATTTACATACCAAAAATAAATAAACTGCCGATAACTTTAATTAGGTATTGTTTTAATATTAATTTGCCGCTAAACTTCTCCAATGGAGGTCCGCAGTCCGAATACCTCTCGCTTTCCGCGGGTGGCTGGTGAGTCAGCGGTATGCTACCGCATACCACCGTCTCACCTATGCCTCTCATCCCACAGGAGTCTCCGTGTGAACGGGCTGCGGGTATCAGCGGAGACGTGTCCCTAATTAAAGTTATCGGCAGTTTTTGGTTATTGTGTTGAGATAGGTGTGTAAGAAAAGAGACCTGTTTGGTCTCTTTGGGATTTAGTCGTTCGTTGTTATTTTATCGAAGTCCTTGAAGAAATTTGGGTATGAGAATGCAATGGATGAAATGTCGTCGATGATTATTTCTTCATTCGTGAAAATGGAGGCGATTGCTCCCATCATGGTGATTCTGTGATCATTGTATGATTTAATTTTACCACCAGTCAGTTTTGTCTTACCTTCAATAATCATTCCATCATCCGTCGCTGTAATATTGGCTCCCAGGGTAGACAAAATATCCGTAACGGCTGCAATTCTGTCTGTTTCTTTTACGCGTAATTCTTCGGCATCGCGTATCGTTGTCTTTCCGCTTGCTTGCGTTGCAAGTAATGCGATAATCGGAATTTCATCGATTAATCTTGGGATAATTTCCCCTGCGATTTCAATACCATGCAGTTCGCTGCTTCGAATGGTTATATCGCCAAATACTTCTCCGCCGACCTTCTTTTCATTATTGATTACCATATTTGCACCCATCTTTAATAATACATCAATAATGCCTGTCCGGGTAGGGTTTAATCCAACGTTTTTCAGTAATAAATGACTATTTAGCTTAGCTGCTGCTCCTGCCAGGAAAAAGGATGCCGATGAAATATCACCTGGAACATAGACATCTGTAGCAGTTAATGCTTGTTTATTAGAGATAGAAACGGTATTCCCCTCTACTTTTATATCCGCTCCAAACGCTTCTAGCATTGTCTCCGAATGATTTCTTGTTTGTGTTTGTTCAGTGACCTTTGTTTCACCTTCAGCAAACAGCCCCGCAAGTAAAATAGCTGATTTTACTTGCGCACTTTTAACGGGAAGTGTATAGTTTATCGCTTTTAATTGTTTTCCTTCAATTGCAAGCGGCAGCAGCCTCCCTTCCCCGCGTCCGGTAAATGCCGCATTCATTTCAATTAATGGATGGACAACTCGGTCCATTGGCCGTTTTGTTAAAGAGGCATCCCCATAGATTGTAGTGAAAAAAGGTAAACCAGCCAGTAAACCAAGCATCAAACGGGTCGTTGTTCCAGAATTGCCAAAATTAAGTGGCACGATTGGTTCCTGCAGTGCTGTTGCACCCTGGCTATCAATAGTTATCGTCTGACCGTCCTGTTCGATGCTTACCCCCATTAAGCGAAAGGCATTAACCGTACGCAGACAATCCTCGCCATCTAAAAAATGACTGATTTTTGTTTTTCCTTTAGCTAACGAACCAAGCATAACTGCCCGGTGAGAGATTGATTTATCTCCAGGAACCTCTACTTCCCCTTTTAGTCCAGCAAATTTAGGAAATATTGTATGTTCACTCATGGTTTCACATCCTAATACAATTAATTTTGAATCTCTGTGTCAAATCCTTTTTCTTCCAGATGTATTTTACTCATCTTTTGTGCATCTTCAGAATAGAAGCTAAGACGTAAAACGCCAGTAATTCCTTCACGAACTTCGAGAATTCCAATATTTTTAACACTGATTTTTTTATCAGCTAGTAATTGAAAAACTGAAGCTAATGCTCCTGGCTGGTCTCTGATATCAACATATAAATCATAAAATGCTGGTATTGCTCCACGCTTTTTAGTTGGAATGCCATCTCGGTAATTCTTTGCATCCTGCAGATAGGATACCATTGTCATCTTTTGATTATCGTCTACAAGTTCTTTTAGGTGAATCATTTCCTCAATCCATTCATGCAAAAGAACAGACATCTTTTCCCGATTATGATAGAAAATGTCCTGCCACATTTCCGGATTACTGGAAGCAATTCGTGTAATATCACGAAATCCACCTGCTGCAAGCTTTGGTAAATAAGTATGTGTTTCTTCCCATTTCTTCGCTTGATGGACAAGTGAAGAAGCGATTAGGTGAGGAAAGTGTGAAACAACTCCAGTCATTTCATCATGTTCCTCTGGGCGAAGGATAATGAACTTGCTTTTTGTATATTCTAATACATCTTTCATTGTTTCCAGCATTTCTTCTGTACTCCGAATCGAAGGCGTAAGAACATAAATTGCATTTTCAAATAGATGCGCTTTCGCTGCTCCTATTCCTTTTTTATGTGACCCAGCCATTGGGTGACCACCGATAAAAGCAATTTTTTCGTTTGTTAATCTTTCTGCAGTTTCAATTATCGAACTTTTAACAGATGAAGTATCTGATACAATCACTTGATTTTCAAATTCAAGCTGATCTAATTTTATCATTAGTTTAATCGTTTCAGAAATTGGCGCAGCTAAAATGATAATATCGGATTTTTTAGCTGCCTCTGTAAATTCTTCGTAGGCTTCATGAATGATTCCATTTGTTAAACCGTATTGTAAACTGTCTGGCTTCACATCATAACCTAATACATGATTATGCGGATTCTTGATAATTGACTTTGCGAGTGACCCCCCGATAAGACCTAAACCCGCAATTAATATTCTTCTTTTTTTCATTAACTCACCTTGTTTGTTCATTAAATTTATTTAATAAATTTTGCAGCTCTTTCATATCATCTTCAGTTCCGATTGTTACTCGGATGGAATTTGGGTATCCAAGTAGTTCACCGGGGCGAATAATAAAACCATTTTCTATTAAATATTGAAAGACATCCATCCCGCTGACAGGAGTAGAAACATAAATAAAATTCGCTTGAGTCGGGTAATAATGCCAATTTATTTCGTCTAAAAAAGCACAAAACGCACGTTTCACTCGAATATTTTTCGACTTTGTTTCTTTAATAAATACCTGATCCTCTAAGGCTGCGAAAGCAGCTAATTGAGCAATAGAAGTCGTATTAAATGGTCCACGGACAACATTTAGTGAATGAATAACATCTGGATTCCCGATGCCATACCCGATTCGCAGTCCTGCCAGTCCATAAGCTTTTGAAAATGTTCGCAAGCTAATTAAATTTGGATAAGCGGCTAAATATGCATGTGAATCTAGCAGAAGATGATCCTCTACAAATTCTTTATACGCTTCATCCAGGACAACAAGAACATCTTTTGGGCATTTATCCATAAATGAAAGCAATTCTTTCTCCGAGTTAACGGTCCCAGTTGGATTGTCTGGATTGCAAATCCAGACAACAGAAGTATTTTCATCAATTGCCTCTGCCATTGCTTCGAGATCATGACTTCCTTCTTTTCTCACTGGCACTTCTATTACTTCTCCCCCCTCAACAAGGGTATTATGTTTATATTGCGGAAAAGAATTTGCAGCCATTATTGTATTTCTGCCTTCAAATACAAATGCACGGCAAATGATTTGGATGATTTCCTCTGAACCGCTGCCAAATAGGATTTGATTTTCTTCTACTTTATAGAAGTTCGCAATTGCCGTTCTAAGTTCAGCGGTGTGACCATCTGGATAAATGTTTAACTCCGGAAGCTCTTGCAGCAAATGATTTCTGACCTTTTCAGAGTATCCATAAACATTTTCATTTGATGCCAATTTCACAATTCTATCAAGTCCGTATGTTTCTTTTATTTCTTGCGTTTGTTTCCCTTGCTGATAAGCAGTTAATTGACCAAGTATTGCTTTTTGTTTCATGAATCTATTCTCCTCTTTTCTCCACTAAATCTGGTCTAAGCTTGACAGCTTCATTTTGAAAAGCATGATGAATTTCTTCCTGTGCTTGATTGGTGTTGACTACCATCATAATACGAATACAGGATTTTAAGCTGCCTAGAACATTAACTTCTGCCATGCACATTACAGGAACATATGTCCAACCGGGAAATTCGCGCAAAGCTTTTGCTGGGAAAGTGGCATTCAAATCATCTGTAACAGATATAAACACATGCGATACATCAGTTGGTTTAACATTATTTTTATCTATCATTTCTTGTAATACATTTTTTGTTTCTTGAATCATTAAATCTGCATCATTTGCAGATACTGTCGTTGCGCCACGTATCCCTCTTGATATCATTCCTTTATCAGCCTTTCTTTAAATGTTTGTAAATAACCTAACATTGCCTTATCCGAAATTTCTCTATTTACTATATTGCCTGGAGCTTTTAATAAAACCATTTTAATTTGACTGTTCACTGTTTTTTTATCTGACTTCATTCTTTTCAAAATATTTTCAGACGCAAATGTTATCGTCTGTATTGGATAATTATTTTTATTAAGCCAGCTTTCTATTTGATTATATGGGAGCTCCTTGCTAAATTCTGCCTCACTGACATGAAGGGAAAAAAGCAGTCCGACAGCAACTGCCTCACCATGTGTTATCGCTCCATAACCAAGCTCCGTCTCTAAAGCATGTGCAAAGGTGTGACCCAGATTAAGGAAGCTGCGAACCCCAAGCTCTTTTTCATCAGCTTCTACGATGTCAGCTTTCACTTTAATACCTGCTAAAATATGCTTTTCCAGGATTTCATTTTTAAGAGACGCCAGGTCTACCTGCAGCATTTCCTCGAATAATTCGTTGCTGGATATTAAACCCTCTTTCACAAGTTCGGCATAGCCAGAGCGAATTTCCTTTGCCGGCAATGTAGACAGAGCCTCAATATCATAAAGAACTGCGGCTGGCGGATAGAATGCACCAATTAAATTCTTTCCAAGCTCATGATTAATAGCTGTTTTTCCACCTACACTGCTGTCATGCGCAAGAATAGTTGTAGGTACTTGTATATAGTCGATGCCTCTCATAAATGTAGCCGCAACAAAGCCAGCTAAATCACCAACCACACCACCACCTAAAGCTAGAATCAGCGCATTTCGATCCAGCCCATTTTCAATTGCAGCAGTTTGCAATGCATAATAATGCTCTATGCTTTTAGAGGCTTCACCTGCAGGAATGATATACTGAGACACGTTAGCGTTATCCAAATGCTTGACAACATCATGTAAATAGATTTTTGCAACATTTTCATCAGAAATGATGAAAATAGAAGTATATTCTTTTTCAAAGTAGTTCTTTAATCTAGAAAGAATCCCTTCATCAATGACGATAGTGTAAGTTCCTGTACTGTATTTAATAGATAAATGTTTCACTAGAAACACCTGATTTCTTCGCGATACTTATCCACTGCTTCTTTTAATTTAGGGAACTGGTCATGCGGGAATTGTTCAGTAATTGCTTTAGCGATTTCAAAAGCAACAACATGTTCCATCACTACCGATGCTGCGGGCACTGCACATGGATCGGAACGCTCCACTGTTGCCTTAATTTCTTCCTTCGTATTGATATCAACACTTTGTAACGGGCGCTTCATCATAGTTGGTATAGGTTTCATTACACCTCGGACAACAATTGGCATGCCTGTTGACATTCCCCCTTCAAATCCGCCTAAACGATTTGAGGTTCGGTAATACCCGCGCTCCTTACTCCAAGCTATTTCATCATGATTTTCACTGCCGAAAATTTTCGCAGCTTGAAAACCGATACCAAATTCTACACCTTTAAATGCATTAATACTTACAACGCTGCCAGCTATTCTTGAGTCAAGCTTTCTATCATAATGCACATAAGAACCAATTCCAGCTGGGACACCTTCTACATATACTTCACAGACACCACCAACCGTATCCCCTTCATTTTTTGCTTGATCAATTGCTGCCATCATTTCTTTTTCTGCACTTTTATCTAAAGCCATTACTGGAGAGTTTTGTGAAATTTCCTGTCTTTCCTGTATTGTTAGCTTTTCTTGATCAGCAGCTACAATGCCAGCTATTTCCTTCACATAACCAGCTATTTCAATTCCAAGCTCTTTTAATAATTTTTTTGCTACCGCTCCAGCAGCTACTCTAGCGGCTGTTTCCCGAGCAGAAGAACGTTCAAGAATATTACGAATGTCACGATGTCCGTATTTTAAAGCGCCATTTAAATCAGCATGTCCTGGACGTGGACGTGTCACAATACGACGCAACTTTGTATCCTCTGGAATAGGATCTTCCCCCATAATATCTGTCCAATGTTTAAAGTCATCATTATGAATAACCAATGAAAGTGGGGATCCTAATGTATATCCATGTCTGACTCCACCTGTAACTTCAACAAGATCTGTTTCAATCTGCATTCGTTTCCCACGGCCATAGCCTTTTTGCCTCCGTAAAAGAGAATGATTAATATCTTCCTTTGTTATCGGTAAATTTGAGGGAAGACCTTCGATAATAGTAGTTAATTGTTTACCATGCGATTCACCAGCAGTTAAGTATCTCAATGTAGCATTCTCCTTATTTCGATGATCTTTTTCTCTGTTTAAGAATATTTCTAACTACTATAACACATATGTACTTTCTTTTGGATAAAAAATTAATGCTAAAATTAATTTATTTGTTTTTTTCACTTTTTTGATAGAAAAATGTGTCCAATAATTGCAATTGATATTTCTCCGGGGAAAAAATTTGTTCTGTACTCCCGACGAATAAGACACCCTCATCTCTTAAAGTATGACTGAAGCCGTGATAAATTTGTTCTTTTGCTTCATCAGTGAAATAGATAAGAACGTTTCGGCAAATAATCAGGTCATAACTATTTGGATAGCGATCGCCTAATAGATTATGTTTCTTAAATGTTATCGTGTTTTTAATCTTTTCATCAATTCTGTACATACCGTTCGTTTTTGTAAAATATTTTTGTTTTAAGCCAGCTGGAAGCTCCTTAAGAGATTGTTCCATGTATACCCCTTTTTTTGCTTTCAATAATGCATTATCATCAATGTCTGTAGCCAATATAGCAACATTTAGATGCGGAAAGTGTTCCTTCAACAGGATTGCAAGGCTATATGGTTCTTCGCCAGTTGAACAAGCAGCGCTCCAGATGGAGATTCTGTTACTATTTTTCGTTAATGCTGGTATAATGATATTTTTTAGAACGTCCCAGCGTTTTGGGTTTCTGTAAAATTCGGATACATTAATCGTTAAACGATCAATAAATTCTTTTAGCAGCTCATCATTTTTATTCATAGCTTCAAAATATGCAAGGTAGCTATTATATCCCAGTTTATTACGAAGTGTTGTAATTCTTCTTTTCATTTGCTGCTCTTTATACAGTCCGAGATCAATATCCAGCTTACGTTTAATTTTTTGGATGAATTCTGTGTAATCGTCTATCATACGCTCCTCCTTACAAATCACTTCAAAATATCTTATTATTGTAGTCTTAAGAAAGCCTCTCATAGCAAACCCACAACCCCATACTTTAAGTAGGGCGCTAACAACCTTATTAAGAACAACTTTGTATTTAGTTTTGCTGCTTGGCTGCTCCACTGGAAGTCCGCAATCCAAATCTCCTCGCTTTCCGTAGGGAGCTCAACCTGGTCTTTCCTCTTGCTGGGGTATTTGGATTGCTCCTTGATAAAAATGAATCGTTATTACATTGAATGACGCTAGAAGTATGCATGTTAATTGTTTTTCGATCGTTGTATTTTTAGTTAAAAGTTCAAACTGTAGTTCGTTTTCTTATATTATCTAAATAATTAAAGAGCTAAATAAGCTTGTTAGTACTGAGTAACCCGTTCACACAAAGATTATGGGGTGAGAGCAGGCAGTTGAGACGATGGTATGCTAACATCTTCGCTGTGGCTCACCAGTCACGGTGAACACGGCTTGCGAGTGCCAGTAGAGAACTCCCCCTTAATTAAGGGTTATCATTAGTTTCTATTGATTTATATTTTTTGGTGAAAGTTTAAGTAAATAATATTTATTTGCTAAAAAACCCCCGTTCGTAACGGAGGTTTAAAGCTTGTACAAATTAATAAATCCAGTTTGTATCTACTTTATCGTAAGCAACTAATTCTTTTTCATCAAAAAACAGATTAATTTCTCGTTCAGCACTTTCTGGAGAATCTGAACCATGAATAATATTTTTTCCTACTGTAATTCCAAAGTCACCACGTACTGTACTTGGCGCTGCTTCTAGAGGATTTGTCTTCCCCATCATGTTCCGAGCAGTTGCAATTACGTTTTCACCTTCCCAAACCATTGCAAAAACAGGGCCAGAAGTAATAAATTCAACCAATTCACCAAAGAAAGGTCTTTCCTTATGCTCACCGTAATGTTCTTCAGCTAATTCGTTTGAGATTTGCATTAGCTTAGCTCCCGCAAGTTTGAAACCTTTCTTTTCAAAACGCTGTACAATTTCACCGATTAAATTACGTTGTACACCGTCTGGTTTCACCATTAAAAATGTCTTTTCCATATTTGCACCTCTTAACCATTTATCTTTTTAGACTAACCTCTAAGATTATACAAAACTATCTTAAAAATAACAAATTTTTTATTATAAACTTCGTTTTCCAATAAACTTTGCGATTGATTGTAAAGTCTGCTTCGGCTTACTATCTTGAATTCCATCAAGTACAGTTAATGCTTTGTTTAAATAGGAATTACTTAACTGGTAAGCGCGATGAATTGCGTCTGTCTGTTTTAGTTCTTGAATAATATCATTCATTTGTTCTATTGTAACAGCTTCGGGTACAGTAAATGTATCCTGCAAAAGCTTCATAAATCGTTCATTCTCCATTGCATATAAAACGGGAAGTGTAATATTTCCCTGTAATAAGTCATTTCCAGCAGGCTTTCCAAGTTGTTTGGATGAAGCCGTAAAATCTAGAATATCATCAATAATTTGATATGACATGCCGGTAAAATAGCCATACCGATACATTCGAGCTACATCTCTGTCAGATAAGCCTGATATGATTGCGCCGAGCTGGCAGCTTGTTGCAATTAATAATGCTGTTTTTCTTCTGATTCTGCGCAAATAATCCCTTAGGTTTTGCTCCCAATTAAATTTATCCTCAATTTGATCAATTTCACCAATAACGACTTCAACTAAAGCTTTTGACAAAACGCGATGAACCTTTGGATTATCAATCGCAGTAATTTCCTCTAATGCTCTTGCAAGAATATAATCCCCTGTGTACATCGCTACCCGATTTCCATAAACATGCTTTATCGTAGGTTTTCCTCTGCGTAATTCAGCTTCATCGATCACATCATCATGGACTAATGTTGCCATATGTATTAATTCAAGTGACAGGGCAGCTTTATTAATTTTATCAGGATGGAATTCACCAAGCTGTCCCGATAGTAACACAAAAACAGGGCGAATTCGCTTGCCCCCGGCTTGTAATAATTCGGTAGACGCTTTTCGCAATATCGGATGATCTGCTTGAATGATATCATTTAATGATGCCTCGATAAGATCTAAATCTTTTTTTAAATATCCATAAGTTTTAGGTAGTTTCATTTGTGTCACCTTTATATTAAAATAACATTCCTATCAGCTAATGTTAGCGAATTTGCTTCGTACCCATATGCATTGCAGCTACACCGAATGTATAGCTCTTTACTTCGATAAAGGAAAAACCAGCCTCCTGAAACATTTCTTTCAGTTTATTCTTATTAGGAAAACTTTTTGTCGATTCATTCAGCCATGCGTATTCATCATAGCTTTTCGCCAATAGTTTACCAAATAAAGGCATAATAAAACGGAAATAAAAGAAATAAAGCTGTTTGAAACCAATAAGTTCTGGCTGTGATGTTTCTAAGCAAACAACTTTGCCATTTGGCTTGACAACCCGATGCATTTCTTTAAGCACCGTCATATAATCAGGAACATTTCTTAAACCAAAGCCGATTGTAACATAATCAAATGTATTATCTTCAAAAGGAAGCTCCATGGCATTCGCATAGATGAGTTCAAGCTGCTGCAATTGTAAGGCATTACGTTTTTCTTCAGCAATGGATAGCATATTTTCACTAAAATCGAGTCCAATGACTTTGCCATTTTCACCCGTTGCATTTGCTAATGCGATAGACCAGTCACCTGTTCCGCAGCAAACATCCAATACCTTAGCCCCTTTACCGACATGCATACGATCCATCACATCTTTACGCCATAATTTATGCTGCTGAAAGGAAATAACGGAATTCATGGCATCATAATTTTTATATATTTTTTCAAAAACGTAGTGAACACGTTCTTCTTTTGTTTGTGTTTGTTTTTGCATAACTTACCCTTCTTCCACAATCGACGTATTAAAATAAACGAAATGATGTGTCTTTCGATTAAAAAAAGATTTAAAATCGGAATACTCCTGAGGGAGCTTCTCAAGCTCTTTTTTAAACAGCAAAAGCGTCTCATTAATTGTCTGATCCAATATTTCTTCATATGAAGAAATAGTTCCCTTTTGCTGTTCCTCCAACCAAGTAATTAATAATTGGTTTTCCTGATAAATACATTCTTTTTCTGCTAAAAGCTGTTTAATCATTATCCATTTTTCCCAGATGGCTGTTAAGTAATTTTTCTTAAAAAAGCGTGAAACATTTTCAATCAGCTTTGTTTCAATTGAAATTTTTAAGTCAATATATTCTTGATAAGAATTATATTCTTTATAATAGAATTTCATTTTTTGCTCATTAATTTCTTTTATCGCATTTGCTAAGCAATTTATAAATTTAAAATCTTCAGCTTCTGAAAGCAAATAATAATATAGACCACTATAATAATCACCTGCTAATACATGAAGCTGTTTCGTAAGCAGCTGATCCTTACTTTCCTCAGGATAATTATCAGCGGGTACTAAATCATGTGTATCCAGTGCAATTTGAACAAGCATCGTAGTAATAATATATGTGTCCCTTTGCATATAATTTGCAAACCGATCCTTTGGAACAATATTTGATAGGGTAAATAGTTTATTCTCATCAATATTGGGCTTTTGTATATTTTCACCTAGAAAAGCATGTCTTATTTTATCTTCTATTCTGTTTTTAAGTCGCTGTATCTCACTCGCTGTATTGTTCAAAGAAATCACCTAAGCCCTTTCATCTATTAAAGTGCCTTCGTTATTATAGCATATTTTTAGCGTGAACTACATCCCGTGTCCTAAGAATAGAAGTAAAAAATACTTTTCAACAACTGTAGCTTGAGCTTTATTCACTCGAGATTTCCCCATTACTTGTTTGAATAACAGCTTTTCCACGAATTTTAACAGCAGAGGTATGTTCAGTAAATTGCGCGATCATAACTTCATTTTTATCCAGTTTTTCCGTGTGATGAAATTTCGTATCCGTACCACGGGTAAGTCCAATGACATTCACACCATCTTCTAACGCTTTGATTACCAAGAAGTCAGACTTGATATTTGATTCACTCATTATCTTCTCTCCCTAAAATATTATTTATA
The DNA here is from genome assembly GCA_032085455.1 of Oceanobacillus sp. Classification (GTDB taxonomy): domain Bacteria; phylum Bacillota; class Bacilli; order Bacillales; family Amphibacillaceae; genus Oceanobacillus. The sequence continues at coordinate 68,402 of DAMDKS010000001.1, read as the reverse complement.
TGTAATGTTCATTCATTTAAATAATATTATACGCGTCTGTTCAGAATCTAAAAATTCATCTGCTCAAGGAAATGAATTCATTAAAAAAAGGGTACGCGTAAACGCACCCTTTATAAGCCCTATGTAGCAATTATTTAACAGCATCTTTAAGAGCTTTTCCTGGTTTGAAAGCAGGAACCTTGCTAGCAGGGATTTCAATTTCTTCTCCGGTTTGTGGATTACGTCCTTTACGAGCCGCACGATCACGTACTTCGAAGTTACCGAATCCGATTAACTGTACTTTTTCACCTTTTTTGAGTGAATCCATGACTGCATCAAACACAGCTTCTACTGCTTTCGTTGCATCTTTCTTAGAAAGCTCGCTTTGTTCAGCTACTGCATTGATTAAATCTGTTTTGTTCATGACATTCACCTCCTCCCAAAAATGTTAAACTTGACAACAGAACAAATAAATCGTCTATATTCATTTGTTCACAACTTTGTCTCTTTCTATACGTCGTTACCCAAAATCAATTGGTAACAAGGCTAATATTAAACGACTTTGCTCTAAAATTCAACAATATACGTGGATTTTTCTGTAATTTTTTCGAAAAACACCACTTTTTTATGATTTGAGCATCGTTTTCAGAAAATAATTGATGAAAACAGCAGTCTCTATTAGCATTGAACTTACTATAACATATTCGACGGAGAAGTGTAATTTCCTGCCGTCAAAATAAATAAAAACAGAAAAAAAATTATAGCAGCTGAATCAGCTGCTATAATATAATTGCGAGTAAACCACCAGAGCCCTCGTTAATTATTCTTTCCAGTGTGTCTTTAAGTTTATACCGGGCATTTTCTGGCATTAATGAAATTTTTCCTTGGATTCCTTCGCGTACGATTGAGCTAAGCGACCTTCCAAATATATCGGATTCCCAAATGGATAATGGATCATCTTCAAAGTCCTGCATTAAATATCGCACGAGTTCCTCGCTTTGCTTCTCTGTTCCGATTATTGGAGCAAATTCAGATTCTACCTCTACCTTTATCATATGAATAGAAGGAGCTACTGCCTTTAGACGAACGCCAAATCGCGTTCCTTGTCTAATAATCTCCGGTTCATCCAGTATCATATCCTCCACACTTGGTGCCGCTATTCCGTATCCAGTCTGCTTTACCATTTGCAATGCACTTGCAACCTGGTCATACTCTCTTTTTGCATGTGTAAAGTCCTGCATTAATTCTAATAAATGATCTTTTCCGCGAATCTCTTCTCCTACAATTTCTTTTAGTATTTCATCATAAAGATGTGGTGGAGCGTGCAAATCGATTTCCGCAATTCCTTCCCCCATCTCCATTCCAGCTAAATTAGCTTTTTCAATATATTCATATTCTGAAAAGCTAGCTACAATATCATCTACATCACGAAGCCTTTTAATATTTTTAACTGTTGTCTGGATTGCATCCTGATAATTCGAACGAAGCCAATGATTTTCTTTCAATACCATTACCCAGCTTGGCAGGTTCACATTCACTTCCAGTACAGGAAATTCAAAGAGAGCCTCACGCAGAACACTATATACATCAAGTTCTGTCATCGTTTCCACACTTACTGGAAGTACTGGAATATCATATTTTTCCGCTAATTCCTGTCTCAGCAGTTCTGTTTCCTGACTTGATGGCTTCAAAGAGTTGATAATCATAATGAAAGGTTTTCCTACTTCTTTAAGCTCCTCAACTACCTTATTTTCTGCTTCTTCATAGTCTGAACGAGGAATTTCTCCAATTGTTCCATCCGTAGTGACAACTATCCCAATTGTCGAATGCTCCTGAATTACCTTTCTTGTACCAATTTCTGCTGCATCGTTAAAAGGTATTGGCTCTTCATACCATGGTGTATGAATCATTCTCGGACCGTTCTCATCTTCAAATCCTTTTGCTCCAGCAACTGCATAACCTACACAATCAACTAAACGCACATTGACATCAAGGCCATCCTCCACATTAACTGTTACCGCTTGATTCGGAATAAATTTCGGCTCAGTTGTCATGATTGTTTTTCCTGCCGCACTTTGCGGCAATTCATCCATTGCTCTTGCTCTTTCACTTTCCTCAGCGATATTCGGCAACACAACAAGCTCCATAAACTTCTTGATAAATGTTGATTTCCCAGTTCGAACAGCACCGACGATGCCAAGATAAATATCCCCGTTTGTCCGCTTGGAAATATCTTTAAAGATGTCTATTTTCTCCAAATGAAATCCCTCCTGATCCTAAGTCTCTGTTCAATAACAAAAGAATAATAATTGATACTACAAGTCTATGATGTTGTCCCATTGAATTATGCATAAATATTCCAAGCTGCGCCATGTATTTTGAACGGATTTAAGCTTAAATATACGTTCGCTAAACAACAAAACACCCTTATAATAATCTATATTACAAGGGTGTTGGATTATGCTTATTAAATTACTCTGCCATCAATACAGCTTCACCGTCTTTAATTGTGTATGGTAATGCGTACGCAGGAGCAAATGGTGTGTTATCCGTTAAGAGAAAACGAATATCATCCCCTTCTTCGTAATCATGCTCATACTCATCCAATGCTCTTTGCAGGTCCATCCGATAATCAACATAAAGATTGCCATGTACATCCATAATGATTGGAAGTTTTTCTTTACTATATGGACTGACGACTGTGGGTTGTTCTTCCAAATTTAATTTTTCATGGTCTAACAAGTAAATCCCATCTTCAATTTTCTCTCCAAATGCTGGATAAGTATTTTGCTGACGGAAACTATCCAAGCGTATATTAATGTTACGCAGTGCCTCCGTTACCCGCAAATCGATAATTTTAACAGTTGGATTTTCCTCAGGATCAATCAAGATGTATTGATAATAGCCGCCATTTTCAAAAGCGTTTCCTGGAATTTCTGCAATTGCATTTTCATCCTTTAAGATGGTAAAGTCAATTAAATACTTTTCAAAAATTGGTGTATCACTTGGTTTTGTACGAATTGGAACTAAACCATTTGTATTCTCTCGATACGTATCAACTGCTGATTGTACTGTTTCTAATTGCGTATCATGCGGCACTTGATTCTCTGCTCTTTCGCTGTCAGGATAGAGGCATCCTGTTAACAATAAAAGCGAAAAAAATAAAATAACCGTTTTTATGTATGAAGCTTTCAACACTTAACCTCCTATGCTTTTAACCGGTTGGACCAGTAAATACGATATAAATGATAATAAGTGCTCCTAAAAGTAATGATAAAAAAGCAAGAAATGATACAATACCAGCTAGCCAGCCTTTTAATTTATTTCTGCTCAACCATATTAGTCCCATTGCTAAAAATAAGAAAATAATTCCTGCAAAAGAAATATACATTTTAAGCATTGAAACTGACATCCAATCACCTCAAATTCCTAAATAATCACAACATATTATAACATATCGTAAGCAAATCATTGAATGATAAGCTATCTCACAAATAATTAGATTAAAAAAAGAAGGCCGGGATGGAGGGGGCTAACTCCATCCCGGGTGACTAGATAATACCCACGCAGACTCTATACATGAATGCTTGTGCGATTCATTCTATGCGAGATTTCTTATTTCTGTATCCTCATCTGCCCACTAAGCATTAATTATCTAAAAATTTGTTCATTGTTTTGGCATCCATTGGCATTTTGTTTTTTGTAATTGATTCTACAATTTTATCTTCTTTTTCTTTAGAAATCGGCTTATTTGCCATCCTTGCCAGCTGACGAATCAAATTACGTACAGTCACTTCATCAGAAAAATCTGCGTGTTTGACGGAGTCTGCAATCTTATACACTTCGTCTGGATTTATATTTGCCTTTTGTTGAATTTTATCAAACATATTTTTTTGATAATTATTCACAAGTTATCCTCCTTGCAGCTTATTTAATTCAAAATAGTATATGCAAAGAAGATAAATGCGTGTGTTTTATCCCGAATTAACTGGCAGTATATCCCCGATGGTTCAACTAACGTTCACCAGGGGATGAAAAGCCCCCACTGAACGCAGTTTCACTTTATGAATAGCGTTCTTTTATTAGTGTTTGCAAATCGTCCATTTCCTCTCGTTTATCTCGTGACATTAATTGTTCTACAACGTCTCTTGGTTGTTTGTTTTCAAATAAAATTCCGTAAATACCTGTAGTGATTGGCATTTCAACATTTTGTTCTCTGGCAAATTGACTTGCAGCTTTAACTGTCCGCACCCCTTCAACAACCATACCCATTTGCTCCAGCACATCATCTAAGCAATGTCCCTTACCAAGCAAGTTTCCAGCGCGCCAGTTTCTGCTGTGCACACTTGTACAGGTTACAATTAAATCTCCTACACCAGACAATCCTAAGAAACTCATTGGGTTTGCCCCTAAAGAAGCCCCCAATCTTGCAATTTCGGCTAATCCTCTTGTAATCAGCGCAGCTTTCGCATTATCACCAAATCCTAAGCCATCTGATATCCCGGCCCCTAGAGCAATAATATTCTTTAAAGCACCACCAAGTTCAATACCTAATACATCGTTACTTGTATATACGCGAAATGTCTCACTATTAAACAAGTTTTGTGCATGGATTGCTTTTTCTTGATTTTGTGCCGCTACAGTAACTGTAGTCGGATGTCTAAGTGCAACTTCTTCCGCATGGCTAGGACCGGATAAAACGACGATATCTTCATAAGGATAATCATTTATTTCCTCAGCAATCATTTCCGATACACGTTTTAATGTTAATGGCTCGATTCCTTTAGTTGCATGGATAATCGTTACATCTTTTGGTAATTTACCAGTTAAAGAATTACACACCTGACGAATTGCTTTTGTAGGTACTACGAGAACAATCGCTTCTGCACCTGAAATCGCTTCATCTAAATTGGCGTATGCTTTTAATGTTTCCGGCAGATTAACATCCAAATAACGGTCGTTTCGATGTGTTTGATTAATTGTATCTGCTTGTTCTTTGCGATGGCTCCATAGACGTACATCATGTCCGTTATCTGCCAAAACAATACTAAGAGCAGTTCCCCAGCTCCCGGCACCTAATACTGCTATTTTTTTCAACTTTATTCCCTCCATATGTCTATTGACGCTTTCTTACAAATATTTTGACGGGAGTGCCAACATATCCAAAAGCTTCTCTAATTTTGTTCTCCAAAAATCGCTCATATGAAAAATGCATCAGTTCTGGATCATTAACGAAAATTGCAAATGCTGGAGGTTTGACTGAAACCTGTGTTGCATAAAGAATTTTTAAACGTCTCCCCTTCATCGTCGGCGTTGGATTCAGAGCTATCGCATCCATAATGACATCATTTAGAATATTAGTTTGGATACGTTTTGCATGATTTTCACTTGCTAGTCTTACTGCAGGGATTAACGTATGAAGACGTTTTTTTGTTTTTGCTGAAAGAAAAACAATTGGAGCATAGTCCAAAAACAAAAAATGCGCTCTTATCTTCTCTTCAAATTCTTTCATTGCTTTTTCATTTGAATCAACAGTATCCCATTTATTTACAACAATTACAACAGCTCTGCCAGCTTCATGAGCGTATCCAGCAATACGCTTATCTTGTTCAATAATGCCTGTTTCAGCGTCAATGAGGACTAAGACAACATCTGATCGCTCAATAGCTTTTAAGGCACGCAGTACACTGTATTTCTCTGTTGTTTCATAGACCTTGCCGCGTTTTCTCATACCCGCAGTATCGATAATTACATAATCCTGTCCGTCCTTTTGGAGCTGTGTATCGATTGCATCCCGGGTTGTTCCAGCAATGTCACTGACAATTACCCGCTCCTCATTCAATAAGGCATTTACTAGAGATGATTTACCGACATTTGGCCGGCCGATCAAACTAAAATAAATCGTTTCATCATCTTGGATTTCTGGGATTGGTTCAGGAAAATAGCTGACAACTTTATCTAATAAATCACCAAGTCCCAGCCCATGTGAACCTGAAATTGGGAAAGGTTCGCCAAAACCAAGTGAATAATATTCATAAATTGTCTCCCGCATTTCTGGGTTATCAATTTTATTAATACCTAATACAATTGGTTTATTTGATTTAAATAAAAGCTTTGCAACCTCTTCATCGGCTCCGGTAATTCCTTCTTTACCATTAACAAGAAAAATGATAACATCTGCTTCATCGATGGCTATTTCCGCTTGTTGGCGCATTTGTACGAGCAGTGGTTCATCACCGATTTCAATGCCACCTGTATCAATTAAATTAAATTCATGATTAAGCCATTCTGCTGAAGAATATACGCGATCTCTCGTAACACCTGGTATATCCTCAACGATGGATATTCTTTCTCCGACTAGTCGGTTAAATATGGTTGATTTACCAACGTTTGGTCTACCAACAATTGCAACTACTGATTTTCTCATGAAAGGAACGTCCCTTCTTCTAAATTCTCTTCACACTACTTCATTCATTCTAGCAAAGTGAACGAATATAGACAATTTTTAAAGGAAAAATAAATAAATTTCACAGGTACTATTGTAATATGGATAAATGATAGAAAGACTTAATAACCTTCCTTCAGCGTAATTTAAGATTTGCTGCCCAACTATTTGACTGGAAGTCCGCAGTCCAAATCCCCTTCGCTTTTCGTGGGCGGCTGGTGTCACGAGTCTATTACGCTGAGTGAAGGTAATCAGTGTTCTGTTTATTTGATGTTATTAATATGATTGATTTATCCCGAATTAACTGGCAGTAAGATCCCCACATCAAGAATTTGAGGTGAAAATGAGAAGACTAAGTGGAGGATGAAAAGAAAACTGAACGCAGTTTCACTTTATGAAAAGTTTGATCTGTAAAGTGAAAAAGACTTCTTCCTTAGAAGGAAAAGTCTTTTTCACTATTTAGAACTTATTTGTATTTATCGAGTTTGTCTCCGATTACGTCTCCTAGTTGAAAGCCGGAGGTGTCTTCGTCTTTTTCATAATTTTTTACTTCTGCTTTTTCTTGATCCTGTTCAAGCTCTTTAATGCTTAATGAAATACGTTCTTCTTGTTCATTTACATCAAGAACTTTCACATTTACCTTCTGATCAATTTCAAGCACTTCCTGTGGTGTGCCAATGTGGCGATTTGCAATTTGTGAAATATGAACAAGTCCTTCAACGCCTGGGAATAATTCAATAAAAGCACCAAAGTTTACTAAGCGTTTTACTATTCCTTCCACTACATCTCCTCTTGCAACACGCTCACCAATGTTTGACCAAGGTCCAGGGAGAGTTGCCTTGCGTGATAAAGAAATCCTTTCGTTGTCACGATCTACCGAAAGCACTTCTACGTTAATTTTATCGCCTTCTGATACAACGTCAGATGCCTTTTCAACATGTTCATGGGCAAGTTGAGAAATATGAACAAGTCCATCAATTCCTCCAAGATCTACGAAGGCACCAAAATTAGTAAGACGTTGAACAGTTCCTTCGATGACTTGACCTTCTTCTAATGAATCTAATAAATCTGCTTTTTTCTTCTCTGCTTCTATCTCAACAACAGCTCGATGCGAGAGGATGATCCGATTTTGACTTTGATCCAGCTCTTCGATTATTACTTCCAATGGTTTTCCCTGATAATCACTGAAGTCTTCTACATAATATGTCTCCACAAGAGATGCAGGGATAAAGCCGCGAATTCCAACATCAACAACAAGTCCGCCCTTAACAACTTCTTTAACAACAGTTTCAAACACTTCTCTGTTATTAAATTTTTCTTCAAGCTCTTCCCAAGCTTTTGCTGCATCTACTGCTTTTTTAGATAAAACAATTTCATCATCTGTTACTTTCTTTACTTGAAGGGTAAGGGAATCACCTTCACTAACAACATCGCTAGGAAGTTCTACATGCAGGCTAGATAATTCGCTGATTGGTACAATCCCTTCTGTTTTATAACCAATATCAACAAGAACCTGTTTTTCTTCAACTTTTACAACAGTTCCTGTTACTGTATCGCCTGTGTTCAGTTGTGGAAATTCATTTAATTCGTTACTCATATCCTTTAGCCTCCTAATTAACAGTTCATATCGGTAAAAAAAGTTACTCTTTTTATAACTTCTAATAATTACAATTGTTTGTCAAGCAAAGTATGCTATTCTAATTCATTTTTCGATTTAATTTTTTCTGTTTCTTTCAAAATTAGGCTGACCACCTCTTCAATTGATAATGCAGTAGTATTGACCTCTATTGCATCTTCTGCTTTAATTAGTGGAGCCGCTTCACGATTGGAGTCAATTTCATCTCGCTGCTCAATTTCTTTTTTTATTTGCTCCAGATTAGAAGGCAGTTCCTTTGAAAGATTCTCAATATGTCGTCTTTTTGCTCTTTCATCTACGGAGGCGATTAGGAATATTTTCACTTCAGCATTAGGGAGGACGTGCGTTCCAATATCTCGCCCATCCATTACTACTCCAAGATTTTTTGCCAGTGCCTGTTGGCGCTTCACCATTTCTGTACGGACAGATGTTAGTTTCGCAATATAGGAAACTTTTGTAGAGACATCCTGATAGCGAATTTCATCTGTTACATCATTTTCATCCAGCAAGACACGTTGGCTTTTCTGATTATTTTTCAGTTCAATTTTTGTTTGGAGCAATAAATCGAAAATTGCTCTTTCATCAGATAAGTCAAGCCCCTCTTTCAAGGCTTTAAGTGTAAGTGCGCGATACATTGCTCCTGTATCAATATAAATATAATTTAATTTTTCAGCAACAATTTTTGCAACTGTACTTTTTCCAGCAGCAGCCGGACCATCGATTGCTATTGCTATTGCTGCAGGTTTTTCATTCTGCATTTACAACATTCCGTCCTCTCGATAAATGTGAGAATAACCTTTCACATTCGTAAACCAATATGATAGTAATATCTTTACTATTTCATCATAGCATAATTTAAAATAGAAGGTCTACATTCTCATGCTAAGATAATTCCTTTTTTCGAACTTCTCTCTGCTTTTCGAAACAATAGCTTATCATCTTCTGCTGCTCTTGTTGTTTTAATGATAAAAATTTCACTGAAATTGTATTTAATTTATTTTTTGATTGGATAAATATAATCTGAGCGGTACTGTGGATATACTCTATTCTACCTTCTATTAAAGGGAGAGCAAGCCAAATATCAAGTTTTTCTCCGAGCTTAAATTTGGATTGTTCATTTACAATTATCGATAAACCGCCTCCGCTGATATCTGATGTTACAGATGTAAAGGGAGAAAAGGTTCGGTTTTTACTATGTACAGCGACATCGATTGCCGCATCAACACGCACAAATTCTCTACGCTGAATTCGGATTATTTCCGTTTTATTCGGGATTGAAACAGCAATGCCTGGAATATTTAAAATAACTTTTCTCTTAAACTTTGCAGGAAATTGATAAATTGCATTTTCATCACCGACATAGCTCGCAGTAAATGAGCTTCCGATCGAAAAGAATGTTGTTTTCTTTGTTATCGTATGAACAGGATAATCTATAATGAATTCGTTATCTGTTCGATCAATTATTTTACAATGGTATTTTTCAGGCTCTTTTCCAGGCAGCTTATACTCTAAATTTAATATCGTCCCAATTTTCATTTATTATCCCTCCGTTTTAAAAAAATTTCAAATGAAGACCGATTCTTTTATATCTATTATTACAGATTAATGACAAAAGGGAAAGACTTTTAGCCTATCCCTTTTAATTATTCACTGCATATTTTAGTTCCTTACCACCAAGTTTTTCTATTTTTTCTTCCTTCCCATCTAACGCATTAATAAATATCCGGTAAGTATCCTCGCCTAATGTCCCAATAAATTCATAGGTCAACACTTCTTCTCCCATATCATTGTCAATAATCGCTAAATGGTTTTCATGAATTTTAACTTGAGGATTAACCTTTTCTCTCGCATCTTCCTCTGTTATTTCAGGATTTGTAAATTTCCGGACATGGTGATTACTGAAATAATTATTAGTTGTCAAACCGATAATTTCTCCATCATCCAAAGCTACCTTTACTTCAATCGAATCAGAATATACTCTTACTCCATTTTGATTATACAAAAATGAATACATTCCATTCGTATCATATTCTGCACTTTGATAGAGCTCCATATCCTTAATGTCTAAACCCTCAATATAGCTTTGCGCTTCTTTTTCACCTTCATTTAAGCTCAATTTTTTTTCTTTCATTGGACGATTAATTAACAGCGTTAAAGGATGACCACCTTTTTTTGTTAAGTCCATATATGCCTTTTTATCTCCATTTTCATAGCTTATACTGTATATTGGTATGTCCGCCCCTTTCCCTGAAGTTGTTATTTGTAAGTCTTCCTCCCCGTTAGCATTTAATATTTCCTTACTTAAAGAAAGAGCTTTTTGTTCATTTAGTTCTTTACCTGATACTTGTTCAAAATAATTCGTTTTCTGATCAACCCCGATTAAGCCGGTTTGCCGATTTGCTTCAGAGTAACCTTCTACACTTTTTTCTACTGTTTTTAGCCCGTCAATGATTGTATTATCACTTTGCTCGTTATTTACTAAAGCAAGCTGGACATCCATCCAACGCAGGTTATTTTCCAATGCTAGATGTTGCGTCTTCCGCAGTTCATCTTTTATGTCACCAGCTTGTGTATATAATTCTTTTAAAATATTTGTTTCATCATCCGTCAATGGATCATCATCCAGGTTACGTATCGCTGTTCGGTAAGTGAAATCTCCAATATCAGATAGAAATTCCTCCGTTTTATTGAATGGCAAGAGTCCTAGTGGGAGCTGGGACACATTTGTATGAGCTTCAGAGGTTATTCTCCAGATATCGACAAATTTCGGCGATAAACGATCATGAGAGTTCATCGCTAAAACTGTACCAATTTCATCGTGAAGCAAGTCCATATAATAGCTTAATTCATGAAAGGACTTTTGATAGCTATTCTCTGCCTGAATTAATATTGCATTTTTATCCTGATGTTCTTGATACCCCCAAAAAGATGTTGCAATAACGGCGATAGAAAGAACACCAATTGTTATCCACCGAAACATATTATTCACCCTTTCTATTTACAAAAGATATGCTTGCCTATTTGCTTAATTTGTGGTCTTGTCCAAATCCAAGGTGAAGTTGCAGTATCCGGATTAAAATAATACACTGCCTTTAATGTTGGGTCCCAGCCATTTATCGCATCAAGAGCTGCTTCTTTTGCTCCTTCATTTGGAGTGAGCCAAATTTGTCCATCAGCAACTGCAGTAAATGCCCTTGGTTCAAATATTACTCCAGACACAGTGTTCGGGAAGCTTGGGCTCGCCAAACGATTTAGAATAACGGCAGCAATCGCTACCTGTCCTTCATAGGACTCTCCTCTTGCCTCTCCATACACAGCATTGGCAATTAACTGAATATCATTCTGTGAAAAGCCTTGCGGTACATTTACTGCTGTAGTATTGCTTGCGGATGGTTGTTTCTCTGCTTTTTGCTGTTGCTGATTTGATGTTCCTCCTGAAGTGCTTTTTCCTTGATTCATTTGTTGTTTCACTTGATTTTCATCATAGTTTGTTGCTTTAGTTAATTTATTCTTTGTTGTTTCTCCAGCAAGACCGTCAACCGGCAAACCAAATTCATATTGGAAATTCCTTAATGCCCAATACGTACTCCAGCCAAATACACCGTCTATTTTGCCGCTATAAAATCCTATATATTGTAATCTGGACTGTAATTCAATTACATCATCGCCAACTGCACCTTGCTGAATAACTTGAGGACTAAATGCCTCGGTTTTTATTTCATCGCCAAAACTGATTGCAAAGATACTTAAACTACATAGGATGAATACGATGAGATATTTAACTCGCAATTTCTTTCCTCCTCTTATACCAGTTACTTGAATCTAGTTTCTGTTTAGAATGGTTTTTTATACATGAAATCAAAAAAGCACGCACAACAACTTATAAAGTCTGTGCATGCTTTTAAACTATTGATACCATTTGATATTTAAACAAAAATCTTAGCTAATTGCTTCTGGTTGTTGGTTATTTCCAAAGCAATCAATAGTTTGATTCTTGCCTTTTGACCAGAAAGGCCATTGGCAAAAATAATTCCTAAATCCTTCAATTGTCTGCCGCCGCCTAGATATGCATAGGTAGGTTGAACATTTCCCTGGTAGCACCTGGAGACAAGTACAACAGGAATCCTATTTTGTAAAAATGATTGAAGCGAATCCATTAAAGCAGCTGGTAAATTCCCTTGTCCAAATGCCTCAATTACTAAGCCATCAGGTCTTGCCCGATGGATGGCTTCTATCATTTGCCCGTCCATTCCAGCAAAGGCTTTAAGTAAAAATACCTTAGAAGAGATTTTTGAAACTGGATAAACCTTTCTAGTAAGAATAGTGTGATGGAAGATGATGGACTCCTTTGTGACAATTCCTAACGGTCCATATTGCGGGCTTTGAAAGGTTGCCACATTACTTGTTGAGGTTTTAGTTACATTTGCCGCAGTATGTATTTCATCATTCATGACAACGATAACCCCTTTATTATGAGCCTCATCATCAACTGCAACTCGTAAAGAACTAATGAAGTTATATAATGCATCTGATCCAATTTCATTACTGGAACGCATCGCTCCAGTTAAGATTACTGGTTTATTTGTTTCAAGAACGAGGTCTAAAAAATAGGCGGTTTCTTCTAACGTATCCGTACCATGAGTTACCACGATTCCATCATATTGATTTATTTCAGCTTGTATTTTATTTGCTAGCTTTAACATGTGGAGAGGTGTAATCTGTGGAGATGGCAGATCAAAGATTTGCTCTTCCTCAATATTGGCAATTGCTGCATATTCAGAGGATAGTTCACTTAATGGATGTTTTTCAGTTGTACCTACTGAACCAGTTTCCTTATTTTCCAGCATGGATATTGTGCCACCTGTATGTATAATCAAAATATTCTTCATTGAATTTTACCTGCTTTCATTTTTTTCTATTTTCATTATGCTTACTTAATGATACGATAAAAGTATTGCAGTTGGAAAGAGGTTTGTCTTTATGATAGCTGTTTTGACAGTAGGATTTGCCCCCATTGTTGCTTTAATGTCTTTTTTTTATCTAAAAGATCAATTCCAGGAACCGCTTGCGTTAATCGTGCGTTCCTTTATTTTGGGTGCATTACTTGTATTTCCAATTATGTTCATTCAGCATGCTTTTACCATTGAGGGTATACATATGAATGTTTTTTTTGAATCATTTTTGCAAATTGCATTACTTGAAGAATTCCTTAAATGGTTTGTTTTTATGTTTGTTATGTATAATCATCAAGAATTTGATGATCATTACGATGGGATCGTTTATGCAGTGGCAATCAGTCTTGGGTTTGCATCGGTGGAAAATGTGCTTTATCTATTAACAAATGGAATTGAATATGGTTTTTCACGTGCTTTTTTTCCGGTATCTTCTCATGCGTTATTCGGCGTAATTATGGGTTACTATTTTGGAAAGGCAAAAATTCGTGATAGCAGCACTAAATATAATTTGACTTTAGCTTTCTTTATACCCTTTATTCTGCATGGAGTCTATGACTTTATTTTACAGACTGTTATAACATATTGGTTCTATGTCCTTGTGCCATTTATGATTGCTCTATGGATTTTTGGACTGCACCGCATGAAGATTGCAAATCAGCCAAATCCAAACTGACTTTTACTTAACTCAGCCTCCGCATGGGAAAATACAAACGCATATTGGTATTATCATATTAATTGACAATCAACTATAACTTTCATTAAGAGCAGCTTTGATTTTAATTTTGCTGCTTAACTACTCTACTAAAAGTCCGCAATCCAAATACTTCTCGCTTTTCGCAGGTGGTCAGTTGACAACGCACGCAGTGAGCTCAACTAGGCCTTTCACCCTACTGGGGTCTCGGAGTATTTGGATTGCTCCCTAATATATGAGTAGTTATATCATTGAATAATGTAAGAAGATATGCAAGTTAATTGCTAAAAATTGTTTTTTATTTTTGATTGTATTGCTTTTGCAATGTGTGCTCCGTGGAAACGGCCATTTTCAATAAATATAGCATTATTATTATACCCGGCTGTGACGACGCCCGCCAAAAATATCCCAGGGATATTCGATTCATATGTTGTATCATTAAAAGTTGGGATACCGCTCAGTGCATCTACAGTAACCCCAAGCTCTTGTAAAAATGGAATATCTGGCTGATAGCCTGTCATAGCAAACACATAATCATTTTCAATTTTTTCCTCTTTGCCATCTACATTATAATATACGGAATCCCCCGTTATTTCAGTGACATTCGCCCGGAAAAACAAGTTAATCTGTTCCTTTTTTACTAATGAATCAAAACCAGGCAGTATCCAAGGCTTTATACTTTTTGAATACGCATTTCCCCGATATAATACAGTTACTTTTGCGCCTGCTTTATGAAGCTCTAAAGCAGCATCAACAGCAGAATTTTTTCCGCCAATAATTACAACGTTCTTATCATAATATGGATGAGCTTCTTTGAAATAATGCGTCACCTTAGATAAATCTTCACCAGGAATATGTAAATAATTTGGCTGATCATAGTATCCGGTAGCTATCACAACAAATGAAGCAGCATATTTTCTTCCTTTTCCCTGCTTGTCTTTTGTTGTAATCTCAAAGCCAGCATCTAGCCTTTTTATATGTTCTGCTTGTTCGAATGCTTGAATTCTTAGATCCTTCCTTTTAGCAACTTCACGATAATATACTAAAGCTTCATTTCTAACTGGTCGCTGTCTTTCTGTTATGAACGCAACATCACCGATTTCCAGCTTTTCGCTTGAACTAAAAAATGTTTGATGGGTTGGGAAGTTGTATAAGGTATTAATAATGTTTTCCTTTTCAATAATTAAAGACTGAATACCTTGTTCTTGCAATGCGATTGCAGCTGCCATTCCACAAGGACCAGCACCAATAATAATAACTTTTTCCTGTTGCATTTACTCCACTTCCTTTTTCACTCTGCAAAAATTTTAAAACAGTACACATACTGCCATACGAAAAAACTCTTATCTTCAAAAGGATAAGAGTTTTTCTTCAAATTAAATTCCCAGTTTACAAGTTTAAACCCAGCCACGAAATCTCGATGCCTCAGCAGTCTTTCGGACACCTACCATATAGGCGGCTAAACGCATGTCTATTTTCCTGGTTTCTGCTGTATGATAAATTGTATTAAAGGAGTTTATCATGATTTCATGAAGCTTATCATCAATTTCCTCTTGAGACCAATAATAACCTTGATTATTTTGCACCCACTCAAAATATGAAACGGTTACTCCTCCCGCTGAAGCTAACACATCTGGAACAATCAGAACACCGCGATTTGTTAGAATCTGAGTTGCCTCAGCAGTTGTCGGGCCATTTGCAGCCTCAACAACAATACTTGCTTTAATATTATGCGCATTTTCTCTTGTAATTTGATTCTCTACTGCTGCTGGAATAATAATGTCACAATCAAGTTCAAATAACTCTTTATTTGTTATTGTATTATCAAATAAATTCGTAACCGTTCCAAAACTGTCTCTTCTATCAAGTAAATAATCAATATCCAATCCATCAGGATCGTGAAGTGCTCCGTAAGCGTCGGAGATACCTACTATTTTCGCTCCTTGATCATAAAGAAACTTGGATAGATAGCTGCCAGCATTACCAAATCCCTGAATAACAATACGCGCTCCTTCTACATTAATACCACGCATTTTGGCAGCTTCATTAAGTACAATTGTAACCCCTTTAGCTGTTGCAGATTCTCTACCATGGGAACCACCAAGAACGATTGGCTTACCTGTAATAAAACCTGGATTGTTAAATTCATCAATTTTACTATATTCATCCATCATCCAACCCATAATTTGTGAGTTAGTAAAAACATCTGGTGCAGGAATATCTTTTGTCGGACCAACAATTTGACTTACGGCACGTACATAACCACGGCTAAGTGCCTCTAATTCACGGAAAGACA
Organism: Oceanobacillus sp.; assembly: GCA_032085455.1. Classification (GTDB taxonomy): domain Bacteria; phylum Bacillota; class Bacilli; order Bacillales; family Amphibacillaceae; genus Oceanobacillus. The sequence goes on along the minus strand of DAMDKS010000001.1, from coordinate 52,400 downwards.
TCTCCCGCGGGTCACAAATAATTCCACCCTTTGCTCCTCCATATGGTAAATCGACAATCCCTGCCTTCAATGTCATCCATAGGGATAAAGCTTTCACTTCTTTTTCAGTTACAGATGGATGAAAACGGATTCCACCCTTCGTAGGACCAACCGCATCGTTATGCTGTGCGCGGTAACCAGTAAACACCTTAACTTTACCATCATCCATACGCACAGGTATACGAACGGTCATCATTCGCAGTGGATCCTTTAACAATTCATATACCTCATCAGAATAACCGAGCTTTTCTAAAGCTGTTTTAATCACTGCCCTTGTAGAACTTAACACATCCAAATTCTCATGATTTTCTTTGGTAGAATTTACTGCTCTGTCGGCTACCATGAACTTACCTCCTAGAATATCTATATATAATATGACAAACCTCAGCTGCTGCAAGCATGGAATGGCAGCCTCGGTTGCACTTATTTAGCAAGAAAGCACTACGCTTTCTTAACTACAAAATAATAAACCACTACTAAAAATTCAGTATACACTTTCATAGAAAATATGCAATTAAAATACTATGCCCGCAAAGAGAAAATCCTTACTTTTAAAACCTGGAAATGGGAAAAATATACAAGCAATCATACATATTTATATATTGCTCAATAAAACTGTTTGATAATTTGTTTGACCGCATTTTCTTTATATATTTCTTTGCCATATTCTTTCAGGCGATAAGATGAAAGAATACTTGAATAGGAGTATTCAGACATAATTGCAATGATATTCTCTTTCTGTAATTTGAGTATATCCTCATCCTCAAACATCATATAATACTGGTCATTAAAATAATATACTTGACCAGCTTCTATACCAAGAGGACTTAAATAGGAAGAGACATGAATAATATCTTCAAAATCAGAAAAAGCAAAAATAAGTTCATTGCTTTCATCCAAAGTAACTTTCATCTCAATATAATCTTCATCTATATTATCCTCATCTTCCATCTGTGTGACAATAACTTGCATACCTTGAGCCTGCATTAAATAAACTTGCACTAAAAGCTTTCCATCCAGTTCAAGCTCTAATTCAATACTTGCATCATACATGATGTCACTGAATAAGTTACGGACACTTGTTGCATCATGCCATAAATCATTACTTGTAAATCCACGTTCAATTAAATCATCGAAGGTAAGAAATATGGTAAATTGATCACTGGACAATCTTTCAACTCGCATACAGTATCCCCCTCAATCTTCATTCAATTATTACCCAAAATAAAAAATAAGCTACAATTAATTTATCAGTATTATATTTATACTATATGCAATTCATTATTATTTCGCTCGTGCAGTGAGCCTTCAGAACGGGCTATTGACCTTTAAACTGCCTTTAAAAACGCAGTCAATTCACCATCCCAAAGATATAGTGCCCCAATTAAAATTGCAATTACAAGTAAGCTAATAAATATTAATCGTAATAATGGTTTACTTAGCTTAAGCTTTGCTCTTTTATTTTTTGTATGTATTTCTTTTCTGGGTGGTAAATTCAATATATCAATTTTTCTTATAGAAGACTCATCGCCAATTACAAGGGAATCATCTTCATTATTTGATTCGGCATTTTCAATCTCATTAAAAGGAGATTGAAGTTCATTTTCCCGTTCTCTGTTTTCCGATTGCGTACTCAATTGATAGCACCTCACTTTTTGAAGCGGATATATATACCTAATAAAAAGTCTACTACAAAATGAATGGTAATTGTAACAATAAGATTTTCCGTTATTAAAAAAATATATCCAATATATAAGCTAATAAAAACAGTGGATAAAAATAATACTGGTTTTTTTAAGTAACGCACATGTACCACAGCAAATAATACACTTGCAAAAAGATAACCAAAGGATGTTTGGATAACTCCCCGGAATAAAATTTCTTCAGATATAGCAACCATTAAAGTGAGTATGAAAATAGTAAAAACAGGCTGTTTGTTAAAAATTCGCTGATTAAGTCCCCCATCGTCAAAGGCAGACTCTGGGAAAATCTTCATTAAAATAAAGTCAAGCGCTACAATAATAAGTCCCGGAAGAATCCCATAATAAAGGATATCCTGCAAACTCCAGCTGAAATACAATTCCCAATCAAGCATATGTTCAAACAGAAAGAAACTCAAGATTATTGCAATTAAAGCAAACAGCAGCTGAGAAAATATGAGATTTTTTCTTAATTCTGCATCAGTAAGTTGTTTGATTAATTCACTTTGCTTCATTGTTATCCCCTATTAAAATCTGTCGGAGCTTCCTTCGCCAATCTGAGCGGCTTTCTTCTATATTGTTATTCGATAATTGTGGTTTCCAATCAGTAAGTTCGGCACCACAATTACTGCAGCATTGAAAAGCCGGCTCTTTATATCCTTTTTGAAATTTACGATAAAGCATCTCACGCAGACAAAAATCTGTCTCCACCCAATCAATCATTTCCTGCAGCGCAGCCTGTTTATGTATTGTTCGCTCATGTATCCACTGAAATAGTTTCTGATAAGCTGTTTCCCAATTTTCTTGGTTGAAGATAATTTTCTTCCCAATTATCATACCATGTTTTTCAAAATGAAACCGTAAAAATCGCCATTTTATTTCACTTATTTGAAAAAGTTCACATGCTTCTATCTGGTTTAATGGAACGTCCATATTTTGCTGATATAAATACTTTAACTGCTGCAGGATCTTCTGTAGCTCCTCTGCTGTTGGCAATTCATTCTGTATCATATTTCTTGGAATAACAGAATCGTTCGGAGAATATAAAAGCGTACACACACTTGGCTTGCCATCTCTGCCAGCCCTCCCTATCTCCTGAATATATGCTTCCATCTGAGACGGAAGATGATAATGAATGATCGACCGGATATTATGTTTATTTATCCCCATTCCAAAAGCACTTGTACAACAAATAATATCCAATTGCTGATTCATAAACTGTTGTTGAATCATGATACGATCCTGCTGGTCCATCCCACCATGATAAAAAGCAATGTTTTGTTCCCGGAGGTTTTCTCCCAGCAGACTTGCCATCCTCTCCGTATGCAGCCGACTGGAAAAGTAAATTAAGGCTGGTCCATAATTCTTTCCTAAATAAGTGGTTAGCCATTCCAGCTTTTTTTCTTCATTTGCCAGCTTTTCTATCAAAAAGGTCAGGTTATTACGATCCATTCGATAAATTCTTTTACTAACATTTTTTAGCTGTAATGCATGAATTATATCCTCCTGGACAGCAGGAGGAGCGGTAGCACTTAAAGCAAGTACAGGGGGATTCTTCAGTTGTCTGATTATGATATCAAGCTTCAAATAATCAGGGCGAAATTCATGTCCCCATTGTGAAATACAATGTGCCTCATCAACGACAAACAAGCTGATTTTTTGACTTGATAAACGATGTAATACTTCACCCTGCTGTAACAGCTCTGGGGAAATATAAATTAGTTTATATTGGCTTAAATGCCGATAAATGAATTGCCGTTGTTCATAAACAATAAAGCTATTTAAAGCAGCAACGCTTTTGAAACCCTTTGCCTTTAATTCCTTCTCTTGATCAATCATCAATGAAATCAGGGGCGATACAACAATTGTGATGCCTTCTTGAAGAATTGCCGGAAGCTGATAACAAATGGATTTCCCTGAACCAGTTGGCAATATCCCCAGAACGTTTTTTCCCTCTAAAACGTCATTTATAATTTCGCGCTGTCCTGTTCTAAAATTAGAATAATGAAAGTATGTCTGCAACTTCTCCTCTAAATGAATATCTTTAAGCATCTGACGCACCCTCTTCCTTTAATTGCTGATGAAGCATGAGCATTAGTCTAATCTGAAAAAAGCTAATTTCTAAGTTGGAGGCAGCTTTTATTTCTTTTAATTTATAGGATCCGGTTTGTTTCATTGCAGACAAAATCTCCTCCTGCACTTTCTTAGGTAAAAATTGCTGAAAAGGAAAGGCTGGGTCATGCAATGCAATTTCAGCTAAATGATCATAAATGGTATTTATTTTTAGCTTTCGAATCGTTGCTATTTCTTCTGGTGAATAATTTTGTTTAAATAACCGATATGTCTGGGCAGTAGAACCTAAAAGCGGGATCGTCTCTTCTTCATCCTGAATCAAAGCGCTCAGTGCGGGATATTCTGTTTCATGATTTTTTATTCTGCTTAAGACAGTCTGGATGATGCCTACGAGTAATAACTGAATCTCACTTTTGTCTTTATTATAGGTATTCGCTAACTGAGCAGTACTCTTTCCATAATGCTTATATCCAGTTAAACGATCAACAAAAATATTTGCCTCTTCAGAAGGGAATAACGCAAGCATAAGCACCAAATCTTTTTCTAAAGCATTTAAATATGCTTGTTCCTTTCCCCTCACTTTTTTATAAAACATTTTAACCCATTGCTCCGTACTGGACTGATCGACAACTGGAATAAATGAAAAATGATTTCTTATCGTATTCGTTAGGGTTTGAATAATTAAGAGCAATCTTTGGTAGAATATATCCGTTTTTTCATGATAAAGCATCCCTTTAAAATAATGAAATGACAATAATGCTTCATGCTTCTTTAACCATTCCTCCGCGCTCGCAGTAGTTTGCAATATACGCCGCTGTTTTACATCATGCTTTTCGATTAGGTGCCCCTTTTGAATTAAAGCCCGTAAAGATGCTTGGAAGTCTTGTTTTGTCAATGATTTGCAAATCCCAAAATAATCTTCCATCCCGTATATATAAGCATCCTGCATCGTTTGAATAGATCGTCTCCCTGTTAATAAATGATAAATACTTGAAGCAGTTCTTTCTTGTTTTATTTTTTTAGCAATTTTAAGAATTATTCCGTAGAGAAGCAACTTTTTCACCTCAAGCTTGTTTTAATACAAAGTATTGAATTTACCCGTATTCAGTTTTACAATAGATAATGTTAGAAAATCTGGGAGGATTTAATATGTATGTGATTGTTGATCAGGAGACATGTATTGCCTGCGGGGCATGCGGGGCTGCTGCTCCTAAAATATTTGACTATGATGATGAAGGACTTTCCTTTGTAAAAGCAGATAGTAATACAGGCACTGCTAAGATTAAAAAAAAGGATATCGATGATTTGCTTGATGCTCATGAAGCATGTCCTACATTATCAATTAAGCTTAGTCAAAATACTTTTAATGGAAATCCGCTAGCCTTCGAAGAGTGAAGCAATGATTATCAATATTATATAATATTAATCAGCATTCGCCAAGTAAGTCTATGGATGAATGCTGATTATTTAATCCAATATACTTTTTCCAACAGAAGCCCACGCATCTTTTTAGTTTTGCAGATAAACCGGATTCACACCTATTGGAACATCTATTGCTTCGGAAAGCTGGTACATACCTGTTTTATCAAATGGCATATTTTGAAATAAAACAGCTTGATAACCGTAGCTTTTTGCAGTTAGAAGAATAGACTCAACCATTGTCACAGTAAAATCATTTTCTTCCAGATTCCCATTTCCACGATATTCAAGAATAAGTTCATCTTGATGATTGGCATCGATCCGAAAATCAATCTCTGAGGGAATCGTACCCTCTATATCGCTTTCTGGGATTGCCGTTTTTAAAGTGTTAATCGCTTCACTGATTGATGCAGTCTCGTCCTGTAATATTGGAACGAAATATTGGTTTTCATAAATCATATAGCTTGCTTCCTGTGTAAAGGCTGTTTCTTTAACAGCAGCGTCTGTGCTGAAGTGATTGGAAGCTAAAATATGATTCATTTTATTATTAATAACAGCCGTTTCCTCATCCGCAGCAGTAATCAATGTAATTGGGATGACAAATTGCAATTGTTTATCATGAATTACAAAATGTTTCACTTGTGAAGCCGCAGGTGACGCTGCAAGCACCCGGCTCTCTGTCATATCACCCGCTGCTTCATTTTTTCCAGTCATTATTTCTGTATCATCTAAGCTTTCTTCATTCTCCTCTGCATAATCTGCTTCGGAATCAGCTGAGGATTCTTCTCGGATTAATGTACTCTCTTGAAAATCTGATGCATTACTGCTGCCTGTCGCTTGGTCGCTCCTTATATTAATAAGAAATGGCAGTGTGATCAATAAGAAAAGAACGGCAGCTGCAGCAATAGGAATAAATAATTTTCTGCGGTGTTTTGGAGAATGATCTTCAGATAATCGCACTAAAATTTGCTTATAGAGTTCTTCTTGATGTAGATGATCAACAACATTTGGCATATTGTGCAGTTCATTGATTAATTTTTTTTCATCTTTATCATTCATTACCGTTCATCTCCTTTCTTATTTTCTCTTTCAAGCAGTTTTCGTAAAGCTTTTATGCCACGATGCTGTGTTGTTTTAACCTTGCTTATTGTTATCCCGAGAATATCTGCTGTTTCCTGTAAAGAAAACCCTTGAATAAAACGCAATATAATAATATTTTTTTGATCCAGCGTACAATAATCAAGGCAACGATAAATGCGTTGGATGTTCTCGTTCTGAATTGCTATTTCTTCAGGCAATGCTCCATCAGCAGGAATAATTTTTCCTTGTTCTTCCCAGTCAAAAGCTTCATTCGTATATTTACGTTTCCTTTTTTGCGATCGAAAATAATCATATGTAACATGTCGCGCAATCGAAAAAAGCCATGTTTTCTCACTGCTTTCCCCCCGAAAGCTTTCATAGGATTTTAGAACACGAATATAAATTTCCTGGATTAAGTCCTCTGTCAATTGTTTGCTTTTAACCATATAAAGCACATAGTTATAAAGATCTTGATGGTATTTATTATAAAAGCTGTCAAATAGAGTCTTCATGGAGTTCCTCCATTCATTATAAATAGTCGTTTCCTATTTAAAAAATGTTACAATTAACTCATACTTTATCATTAGAAAATTCGGTTGTCACCATACCAAGCCTTTGCCCGGCTTATGCAGATATGAACCACTATGGCTCACCAAGAATACGAGCCTTTAAATAATGTTTTCCTCTCTTGTGCAAAAAAAGAGTAAGGCTAATTCCTTACTCTTTTTTTGAATAGAGCATGTGCGTTCAGTGAGGGCTTTCTTTTCATCCCCCACTTCAAATTCTTGAAGCGGGGGTCTTACTGCCAGTTAATTCGGGATAAAAAAAGCTGCCTTTCTTCCATCCGTGACAATTATCCATTATCTTTCGTGCTTTGTGGAATCTTAAAAGTAAAGGTAGTGCCTTGTTGCAATTTGCTCTTTACATGAATGGTACCTTGATGGGCCTCAATAATATTCTTTGCGATGGCCAGCCCCAGACCGGTACCTTTTTTCACCTTGTTTCTTGTTCGTGATTTATCTGCCTTATAAAAACGTTCAAATACGAAAGGTAAATCCACTTCAGGTATTCCGCTGCCATTATCGGAAATATCAACTTGAATTTGTGAATCATTTGCAGCAACAGTTATTTGAACATAGCCATTTTCACTCGTATGGCGTATAGCATTATCGATTAAATTCGTAAACACCTGTTCAATACGATCCGCATCCAAAGTTGCTTCCTCTTTATCAAGATTCATTGTCAGTTGCAAATCAACATTATTTTCTTCCGCAATCCCGTGGAACTTTTTAATAATGCGCTGGACATAAGTATCTATTTTTACCGTTTCCAGCTCAAGCTGAATATGTCCTGCTTCCATTCTGGCGATATCTAATAATTCATTCACCAATCTGCTAAGTCTTAGTGATTCATCATGAATAATTGCTGCTAATTCATTTTTCTCTTCCTTCGATTCAGCCACATCATCAACAATTGCCTCACTATAGCCTTGCAGCATTGCAATTGGTGTTCTTAACTCATGGGATACATTCGCAATGAAGTCTTTTCGCATTTTATCAAGCATTCTTTCTTCTGTCATATCTCGAATAACAGCGACAGCACCACGAACATAGGAACGATCATATAGTGGTGTCATGATCATCATATAAAATCTGCCCTGGAGGTTTATTTCTTTTATTGCTTCTGTTTCACTTTCAATCACTTTTTCAAGTACTTCTCGCAATTCATCAGGCAGCTTCTGCTGATAATCCTCTTTTTTAATATTATTTTCATAATACCAATCTTCAATATACCTCTCGGCCGGCGGGTTAATTACAATAATATCCTCATTGCGATTTAGCGTAATAACACCGTCTGCCATGGAATTAACGATACTGGATATTTGTTCTTTTTCTTGATGTAATGCATTGATATGAAATTTTAATTGTCTTGCCATCCGGTTAAACTCTTTGGCAAGCTCACCAATCTCATCATGTGTTAATACAGGGACCTTCGTGTTAAATTCCCCTCTTGTTAAATCGGAAGCTGCCTCACGCATTTTAATTAGTGGTGAGGTAATTCTGGTTGAAAGGAATATAGCGAAAAATATCGTAAGAATAATTGCAAACCCTGCAGCAATCAAAATTATATTTCTCGTTTCTGATTTTGTCTGATTAATGATGTCTAAGGATTGGTAGACAAAAACAGCTCCTTCATTCGGCAGCGGTTTTCCGACAATAATTGCATCAGTCGTCTGATCCGGCAGCAAAATCAGCTTTTGAATTTCTTCATTATGTGTTAATACTCTTGACAATTCATCTTCTTCTTTTATCCAATCCAGATTGATTGGTGTTAGCTCATTATCTGTGCTCATCGATACCCAGTATTCTTCATTTGGATAAAGAATTGCAATCCGGCTAGCTGGATCTTTAATGAGCTCTGTTGTCTCATGTATAAAATCTTTATCATCCTGCTGAATAACGATATCAGCAACCCTTGATGCCGTTTGAAGCATTTCTTCTTCCGCTTCATTGATATAAAAGTTTTCAAAGAACTGCATTAAGAAGAAAAACAAAAAGAAAAGTACGAAAAAAACAAGAAGAATGATTGTTAGCGCAAGTTTGACAACAATATTATCCCGCCATATCATTATTCATCTTCATCGACCTCAAATTTATAGCCGACGCCCCATACTGTAACAATCATTTTTGCAGCTGCTTTAGAAACAGAGCTTAACTTCTCCCGTAATCGTTTTACATGCGTATCAACTGTTCGTAAATCACCGAAAAATTCATATTGCCATACTTCTTTAAGTAAGACCTCTCTATTAAATACCTTATCTGGTGACTTCGCAAGGAAACAAAGTAATTCATATTCCTTCGGTGTCAAGTTCACTTCCTGTCCATCTGCAGTAACGCGATGTGCATCATGATCAATTGTCAAATGCGGAAATACTAATACGTCTCTCGCTGTTCCATCATTATTTGTAAAAGAGGTTGAGCTCACTCTTCTTAATAATGCTTTCACCCGCAATACAACCTCTCTTGGACTAAATGGTTTCACAATATAGTCATCTGCACCTACCTCAAACCCCTGCACGCGATTCGATTCTTCACCTTTTGCAGTTAGCATAATAACAGGTGTGGTTTTCTGTTTTCTTAATTCTTCACATACTTCAATTCCATCCATTTCAGGCATCATCAAATCAAGTATGATACATTCATAATCCTCTTCCAGCGCCATCTCCAGCGCGTCTCTTCCGTTATCCGCTTCATCAATAATATAATCTTCTCTTTCAAGATACATTTTTACTAGACGGCGAATCCTTTCTTCATCGTCAACAACCAGTAATTTTACATTCGAGTCCATATATAAGCTCCCCCTAGAATCTTTCTTCCATTATTTTTTAAAAGCACCGATAATGAACTGGAATTCATTTTTTAAACGACCTGTTATTTTTCCTACAAAGCTTATTATAAACGAATCATTTAAAAAAGTATAAGAAAATAGACGAGTCCCAATAATTTCCTAAGAACTCGCCTATCCATAACAGAATTATTTTCGTTTAATCATACTATTTTATGCATAAGAATGAAGACCAGCCAGGACTAAATTAACGACAATCAAATTGAACATAATGATGCCAAAACCTACAACAGCAAGCCAGCCAGACTTTTCTCCATGCCAGCCTCTCGATAATCTTAAATGTAAAAAGGCTGCATAGAAAAACCATGTAATCAATGCCCACACTTCTTTTGGATCCCAGCCCCAGAAACGGCCCCAGGCAATTTGCGCCCAAATAGCAGCAAAAATTAATCCGCCTAATGTGAAAACGGGAAATCCAATAGCAACTGAACGATACATAATTTCATCAAGTAAATCTGGTTTTACACCTTTTAGCAAAGGCTGGATAGCTGCACCTACTCGCTTACGTAAAATGAGCCGAACGATGCCGTAAAGAATTGTTCCAGTAAATACAGACCATATTACCGTGTTGAATTTCCTTCCCGCATCTGCTCCCTGCATCCACGATGGGGCTTCAAACCACGGACTCATTACATTTTCAGTTATCAGCTCACCATTATTTGGTGCTGCAATTGCTGGTAAATGATATTTAGTTTCAACAATTTGTGTACCTTCCTGGTATTCAAAGGTTGCTTCATAGCCAGCAACACTAAAACTAGTTGTTATAATGATAAATCCAAGAAATAAGAAAATAGAATACATAACGATTTCCAGCCATATATTTCGCTTATTTCGTTTCGTTTGATCAATTTGTCTAATTAAATACATGAGTCCAGCAACAAAGCTGACAAATAATATACCTTGTCCAACTGCAACTGTTGTAACATGAACCCACAGCCAATTACTATTCAAAGACGGGACAAGTGGAGCAATCTCTGTTGGAAACATACTTGCAAAGGCAATGATTAATGTGGCTATCGGCAATGCAAACAGTCCTAAAAATCCAAGTCTGTATATAAAATAAATAATGATAAAACCCAACACCATTGCCATTCCCAAAAACGTGGAAAACTCAAACATATTTCCTAATGGTGGATGGCCACTGGCAATCCACCTTGTAATAAAATAACCAAGCTGTGCAAGAAAACCAAGAATTGTAATAGATATAGCGATTGTTCCTGCTTTTCCTTTTTGATTTTTCTCACCCTTCTCTTGTCTAATTGTTGCCCCAAAGAAAAGTGTTGCAATCAAATAAAGTATAAATGCACTAAACAGCAGTGTGCCGCTTAAACTCACAAAATCCATAAAACTCACTCCTCCATATTAGGATACTAGATAAATAGCTCTTAAAGCTATTCATCTAAATCTTGTCTATCTTCGACCATCTGAATATTTGTATTTTCTATCGTATATGCAATGTCTTTGGATAAACCAAACCAGTTTTTGTTTGTATGTCCAGCAAGCAATATTCCCTTCCCTTTTAGGTTAATCCAAATTCTTCGATGCTGCCAGTACATTCCTTGAATAACACCAATCATAAAAATTGCCGCCCCAATCCCAAAGACGATTAATGTATGATCTACACGTAAAGTTAAACCACTTACAGAATGTGTATCAAAATCCTGAATTGCAACCTTATAATTATTTTCACCAGTTGCGTCTATATTTCTTCCGATTCCCAGGAAACTAACCTCCGGAGAATCAGATTCCGGCGGATAAACGAATAAAACAAATGCCGGGTTTCTAGGATAATTTGTTTCAGATGCTGGTATTCCATCATCATCTAAGTAATAATCTGGATAGAATTGATCCAGTACAACTTTGAAGCCATTATCAAGTTCATATTCCGATTCAGGATCCATTAAATCAATGGTAAATGTGTCCAGGGCCTCTTCATTTTCATCGTCGATTTCATGGATTTTAAAAGACATATTCGTAAACTCATTCTGCTGATATCCTTGCTGATAGAGGGTATATCCGTCAAAGTTTGCAGGGTTATTCATTTGAATGGGTGTTGATAATATTTCTTCCAGCTCCGGCTCAGCTCCTGGAACATCATTATTCACATTCTTATAAATGACAGCATCCGTTTGGAAATTGCTTGCTACTTCTCCTTCTAATTCGATTGCTTCTTTAAAACGTTCATCCTCTGGATCATGTGTTTCTAGGATAAAATTTTTATTTTCAATATAATATTCACCATTCGTCCCTGGAATAGCAAGTGTTTCTCCTTCACGAACCCATATGTATTCATCTGTAAACATAAGAGGGGTTGTCCGCAAAATTGCAGCCAGCAAAATAATAATCAGTCCAATGTGATTTACATAAGGACCCCATCTGGAAAATCTTCCTTTTTCAGCAAGAATATGTCCATCTTCTTCCGTAATCTTATAACGTTTCTTTATTAATCTTTCTTTTACCTGTTCCAGCTCTGCTTCTGTTACTTCTTTTGTTTCACTGAATAAACGCTGCCTGTTTAAGAAAGTTGCATGTCTTTTTGGTTTCTGTATCTTTAGAGCTTTATACAATGGAACAAAGCGGTCTAAACTGCAGATCACTAGTGAAACACCAATCAAACCCAGTAAAAGCAAATACCACCAAGAACTATACACATGATGAAAGCCAAGCATATAGTATATTTTACCAATCCAGCCATAGGTAGCTTCATAAAAAACTGCTGGTTCACGTGAAACGGCATTCGCTGGAATAAATTGCTCCTGCGGAAAAAAAGTACCGAACATTGATGCAATTAACGTAAGAACAATTAACCAAACACCAACTTTTACCGAAGAGAAAAAACTCCATATTTTATCGATAATTGATTTTTTATAGGTTTGTGAACGGCGAGCCGTTCCTTCATAACGCATATTTAAAAGAGTTTTCTTATCATTTCCGTCAATGTGCTGATTCCCTTCAACAGGCTTCCCGCATGCTTCACAAAGAACAGTGCCTTCTGGGTTTATATGTCCACATTCACATTTAATTTTATTCATTTAAATCCCTCACAGTAGTTATCACATTACTTAGAAGTAAAGCGTAGGTTAGAATACAAATTTCAAGAAAGTATATGCTTCAATTAATTCGGTGTTATCGCGTCTAAATATCCTTCAAGCCTTTCCAAAGTCAATGCTCCATTAACAACCTCTTCTATTTCACCGTCTGGATTAATGAAAAAAGTACTTGGGATTGGTCCAACTTTATACAATGCACTTATTTCCCTTTTTTTGTCATGGGGAATTGGAAAGGTTAAATCATACTGATTAACAAACTGGTCAACCACTAATTGTGTGTTATCTAAACTCACAGCGATAATTTCTATTCCCTTATCTTTATATTTAGGATAGAGTTCTTGCATATATGGCATTTCAGCTTCACATGGTTTGCACCACGTGCCCCAAAAATTAAGCATGACACCCTTGCCTTTATAATCGCTTAAACGCAGTGTTTCTAACTCATTATTATTATTAATCTGGTTTAATTGAAAATCAGGGGCTGCGTCGCCTGCACGATATACCGTATTATCTTTTTGCAAATTCGTAACAAGCACAAATATGATTGTTCCTACAAGCACTGCCAGGATGATTCCTCTATATATTAAACGATTGCGCATTTTTTTTTTCTTTGCTTGCTTCGCTTTTTCTAAACTCAAATTAATCACTCCCAGTGTATTATATCACTATAATAACGTGGCATGGTAATTTATACTATGTCTAAACTAGTACAAATTATTTTGCTCTGTTAATCATTTGTTTCATTTCCTTTGGATTTAAAGGACGTGCATCTCCAGGCTGAAGACCATCTAAGGTTAAACTGCCATATTTTTCTCTTTTTAATTTTTGTACAGGATAACCGATTGCCTCCATCATCCTTCTAACATGGCGATTCTTTCCTTCGATAAGGGTTAATTCAAGAACTGCCGTATTTTTTTTGCGATCTTTCGATAGGATATGATAACGGACAGTCTTCAATAGATCATTGTCCACCTTTACCCCTTTTTTTAATCGACTTAACTCTTCTTTAGATGGGATTCCACGAACCTTCGCAACATATACCTTTTCTACCCCATGCTTCGGATGCATCAGGAGATTGGCAAACTCACCATCATTTGTCAATAATATGATTCCTGAACTATCATAATCAAGTCTGCCAATTGGATAAATGCGTTCTTCTACCTCCGGAAAGAAATCAATTACTGTTTTTCTGCCTTTATTGTCGCTCACAGATGAAATCACTCCCCGAGGCTTATATAACATATAATACACGTGTTCCTCTTTTTCCAAGGGTATACCTTCTACTTCAATTTCATCTTGAAGACTCACTTTCGTACCCAAGACAGTAATTATTTTATTGTTTACCTTCACTTTTCCTTCTAAAATAAGCTGCTCAGCTTTTCTTCTTGATGTTACACCGCTTTGAGCAATAACCTTCTGCAGTCTTTCTAAATTATTTGACATGAATTTCACCATCACTCTTTTTTTATTTATTAACATAATAATAGCGTTTAATGGTTATTAAACGCTATCAATCGGCTTATCCAAATACAATCGTTACAACTATAACAGAAACAATTATACCAACCAAATCTGCTAATAGTCCAACCTTAAGTGCATATCGCATTCGTTTAATACCAACTGCCCCAAAATATATTGTTAAAATATAAAGTGTTGTATCTGTACTCCCTTGCATTGTAGAGGCGAGTCTCCCAATAAACGAGTCGGGACCATGCGTTTGAATTAACTCCGTCGTCATGCCTAATGCCGCTGTTCCCGAAATTGGCCGAATAAGAGCGAGCGGCAATATATCAGGGGGAATGTGAAGAAAGGTAAGCACTGGAGTAAGCAAGCTAATAAGTGCATCCAGCACACCTGAACTTCGCAAAATAGAAATTGCAACAATCATTCCGACTAAAAAAGGAAGTAAAGAAAATGCCATTTTGACACCTTCTTTCCCTCCTTCAACAAATAACTCATAACTTGGAAGACGTTTCCAGGATGCAGTCACAAGGACAATAAGCAAAAAACAAGGAATAAACCATATACTAATCGCAGTCATCCAAGACATATTATTTCCTCCATGATTCCTTTTTAAAGTAAAATCTGTCAATCAAAATTGCACTTATTACCCCAGCTAATGAAGCAATTAAAGTAGTGCTGACAATTTCCGTGGGAGAAACAGAATTGTATTGCATTCGTATTGCAATTACAGTAGTCGGTACTAAAGTTAAACTCGATGTATTTATAGCTAAAAACGTAATCATTGATCTAGAGGCCGTATCTGACCCGCTTAATTTTTTCATTTCCTGCATTGCTTTTATACCAAGTGGTGTCGCTGCATTTCCGAGACCAAAAAGATTTGCTGTGAAATTAGAAAGAATATAACCTATAGCTGGATGATCTTTTGGAATTTCCGGAAAAAGCTTCGTGATGAATGGCCGCATTATTTTAGAAAAGAATCTTAAGATTCCAGCTGCTTCAGCGATTTTCATTACTCCAAGCCAAAAAACTAAAATACTGATTAATCCAATTGACAGCGTCACCGCCTCACTGGCGCTCTCAATGATTGCTTGATTGACTTCTTCCATTTTTCCATTAATCATTGCATACAGAATCCCGACGATTGCCATGATAGCCCAGATGATATTTACCATGATTTCATACCGGTCACTCTCTGCAATACATCTGCCATATTCGTTAACACTGTAGAATGAGTTTGTGATTGTGATTCAATGAATAGATGCTCGTTAACAGATGCTTTATCTTTTAATTCTTCAAAGCCCCATTCGAATAAATGAATATGATCATTCCAGTCATCTGACGCATTCAATGTTACGGCGATTAATGTTTGCCCATCTTTTTCGGCAGAAGTCACCAACGTTCTGCCAGTTTGTTTTGTATAACCAGTTTTTCCTCCTGTGGCATAATCATAATAGCCTGTTACAAGCTTATGTTTATTCCGCCAGCTATACGAGCGGGTTGCAGATTTATAGCTTTTACTGGCACTGATCTCCTTAAATTTATCATTCTCCATTGCATGCTGCATCAAAATTGCCATATCGTAAGCACTTGAATAATGCTCCTCATGATCTAAGCCATGAGGATTTGTAAAGTTAGTATGATTCATTCCCAGCCAAGCCGCCTTTTCATTCATCAGAAAGACAAAGCCTTCTTCACTCCCCCCAACATGCTCAGCAATCGCAACGGCAGCATCATTTCCAGATCGAAGCATTAAGCCGTAAACTAAATCATTCAGCTTCATCTTTTCCCCTTGCTCTAAATAGATGGAAGAACCTTCTGTATAAATTGCTTTTCTTGAAACCACTGCTGTCTCTTCCAATTTCCCGGATTCAACTGCAAGGAGAGCTGTCATTATCTTTGTAATGCTGGCAATTAATCTTGGTTCGTGCGCTTCTTTTTCGAACAAAACTTCTCCTGTATCTTTGTTAATTAAAATAGCGTTAGCTGCGGAAACATTTGGGGCAGCATGTCCACTATCAGCAGGAAAAATAAACATAGCTAGTACAAACAGCAAAGTTAAAAGCAATCTCAACCTCATCAATTAATCCTCCCAGCTTGTTTCTATTTTATTCTATGCACGCAGTAATTCGTTATATTCATGGGAAACAAATAAAATCCACTTAGAGAATAAGTGGATTTTTAATCTTCTGTGTCTATATGCAGTTCCTCGTTAAATCTTTCAAAAAATAAGTCAACCTCTTGATTGGATTCCTCATTTATTTCATTATCCGGGAGAGGCGGCAGTTCCTCAAGTGATGTTAAACCAAAGAAAGTTAAAAAATCTTTTGTCGTACGGAAAAGAATCGGTCTTCCTACCGTATCCTTTCTTCCCATATCCTCAATTAAATAACGATTAATCAGCGTTTGCACAGGTCCGTCACTTTTTACCCCTCTAATTTCTTCAATTTCGGTTCTTGTGATTGGCTGACGATAGGCTATTATTGCCAGAGTTTCAAGGGCTGCCTGTGATAATCTTGTTGATTGTGGTGTTTCCAGCAATCTTTTAAAATACTGGCTGTGTTCGGGCTTCGTAGTTAAATGAATGACATCATGTGATTCCATTACCATTAATCCGCGATCTGTATTATCATAATCGTATTTTAGTTCTTCAATCAAATGTGCTGATGCAGACTTGTTAATCTCTAAAATCTTACTTAATTGATCTAGTGTCATTCCCTCATCACCAGACGCAAAAAGCAAGCCTTCAACAACCGCTTTTAAATGTCCCATTTCCAAATTTATTCCTCCATATAAAATAAATATAACGCATCAAAATGCTTTTCCTGTTTACAATATACTTGCCGGGTCTTCATTAATTCCAATAATGCAAGAAAGGTTATCACTACATGCTCTCGTGACGGCTGTGGGAACAATTCATCAAAAGCTATTCCACCCTCTGCCTTTTTAACTAATTGTAATACATCATCCATTCGTTGTTCAATTGAAATTTCAGCGCGCTGTACTTTTGTATCAAGCGGCTGATTCCATTTTTTCCTTTCAAGCATTTTGCCCAGCGCACCTAACATGTCATAAATTGTCAACTCACTTCGGACTACAGGTGACTTATGCTGCAGCAAATCATTGAACACTGCTGGTGGCCTCGTGTAAGTATGTACGCCTTCTTCCTCTTTTTCCTGAAGCTTTAATGCGGCTTCCTTAAATTTCCGATATTCAATTAAGCGCTGCATTAATTCATCCCTGGGATCTTCTGCATACTCCTCCCCATCGTCAGGAAGCTCTTGTTTTGGGAGCAGCATTTGACTTTTAATAGCGACAAGCGTAGAAGCCATAACTAAATATTCACTGGCAATATTTAATTCCAGCTGCTGCATCGTATGGATGTATTGCATATATTGTTGTGTAATTTCAGCTACAGGAATATCATAAATATCAATTTCGTATTGTTTAATTAAATGAAGTAATAAATCCAATGGACCTTCAAATTGATCAAGCTTTACTTCATACGTTGTTTCCATCACTTTCTTCCTTTCCTAATGAAAAAGCAATCTTTTTATAATAAATGCCCAAACATTATTAACGAGCCCGCCATAAGCTATAACGTAAGTAGATGTAAAGGCTAGGCATTCTATTTTCATACTTCATCATTTGCCTGGGTTTTACATGTATGTATTCACTAAAGGAGGTTTTCATTATGAGTGGTGGTTACGGTGGAGGTTTTGCTTTAATCGTTGTGCTGTTTATACTCTTAATTATCGTGGGTGCAGCATGGCTGTAAGTTTAATCCGTACCTGCTTATAAAATGAGTAGGTGTAAAAGCCAGCCCGTTTTCTTAGGGCTGGCTTTTACTTATCATCAATGTTATCACATTTATCGTAAAAAAACTGAATCTTTTCCTCTGGAGAGACTGTATACTTCTCCTGATAAAGCTCATTAATTTTATTTATCATCTTTTTCCCAATTCCCAAATTCCGATGAGAAGGATTTACAGAAAGGTCTTGGATAACCACATTAATTTCATCTTCAAACCGTATACCAATTGCCCCAATAATATCATCTTCATCGTCTTTCCATAAATATAAATGCCAATCATCATTCGACTCATACTCTTTAATATACTGTTGCAGCTTTTTAACATCCTTTTTTTCATCAGGCATAAAAGACAGCAGACCCATTGCAATTTTTTCCATATTTTTTTTGTAACGAATTAACATAGTAACCCCTCATTAAAAAAACTTAGAATCATTTTGTATCTAATATATTTTCATTAAGCGCTTAAAAGCATATATATATTTATGGCACTTAATTCAGAGTTTGTCAAATAAAAAAAGCAGTTTATGCATAAAAAGCGAGTAAATACCTAGGGATTAAGTCCTTTATTACTTATACAATGCATAATATTTATGTATTGCTGTTTAACATAAAAAATAGATTATTTTCTGATCAGCTGCATAATCGTATAACCATCCGTTTGTTTTCCATTTACACACAAGGGAATTAAATTAGTAAAAGCTAACCATATATTAAACCAAAAAAATAATTGCAGGTAATTATTTGGGCAGGCTTTAAACAAGAAAAAGATGATTACAGCTGCTATACCATTAAATGCAGGACCTAAAATCGTAATCCAAATCATTTCCTTTGGGATAAAGGGTGTTCTTCTTTCATATTTAGAGAAGCCGCCAATAAAGTATAAACGATGGCAGCGCAGCGTATATTGTTTCCATTTTAATCTGCATATTTCTTGTCCCGAACCAATGGTTATCTCTACATTATTAGCTCTGACACTTATTGCAGCAATAGCATGTCCTAATTCATGAATAAAAATACTAATTGGAGAACCTATGAAAAGCAGAAAAAATAATAGAATAATATGATCCATAATTTTCCTTTTTGAGTTGCTTTTAGCTTATTATTTGTTGAATACGCGAACTTCTTTCATGACATCTCCATTACTCATATTACGAGCAATTTCTAAACCGGAAGTAATTTTGCCGAAAACAGTATGCACGCCGTTTAGATGTGGCTGTGGCTCATGTACCAAGAAAAATTGGCTTGATCCAGTATCTTTTCCAGCATGTGCCATGGATAAAGAACCAGCTTCATGTGTATGGGGATTTCCTTCAGTTTCGCATTTAATCGTTTTTCCACTGCCGCCAGCCCCAGTACCTGTTGGATCTCCGCCCTGACTCACAAATCCAGGAATTACACGGTGAAAAGTTACCCCATCGTAGAATCCATCATTAGCAAGTTCTTCAAAGTTTTTTACAGTATTTGGTGCCGCTTCCGGGAAAAATTCAAGTTCAATTTTATCTCCATTTTCCATTATGATGTAACCAGATTTCATCATTTAAAAACGCTCCTTTATATTTAAATTCATTTCCTCGTTATTTTAACATTTTCAAGCTTTATTTAAAAGAAAACACGTGTTATTCATAGAATAAATCATTTTTTACGATATCAGCTAACGTTTCTCTTTTCACAACTAATTGGTCTTTACCATCTTCTGCAAAAACAATCGCTGGTTTTTTCAGACGATTATAATGACTTGCCATTGCATAGCCATATGCTCCTGTAGCAAATACAGCTAAAACATCCCCTGGTTCTGCTTCTGGAAGTGGTAAATCCCAAATCAGCATATCTCCGGATTCACAGCATTTTCCAGCAATCGATACTTCTTTTGTTATCTCTTCCTTCACCTTATTGGCCAGTACTGCCTCGTATTTTGCTTCATATAATGCAGGACGAATATTATCTGACATGCCACCATCAACAGAAAGATAATTACGGATTCCCGGTATTTCCTTTGATGAACCGATTGTATACAAAGAAATTCCGGCGTTACCAACAATAGACCTGCCGGGCTCAATCCAAATTTCCGGCATATCCACATTTAATCTTTCACTATTTTCATGTACAGTTTGTACCATTTCTGCAACATATATACTTGGTTCAATTGGTGTATCACATTCTGTATATCTTATTCCATAGCCTCCACCAAGATTTAATACCTCTGGAGTATAATCAAATTCGTCATACCATTTCTCGATATATTCAAATAACAATTTAATTGCTATTTTAAACCCTTTTGTTTCAAAAATTTGTGAGCCGATATGACAATGCAGTCCACGTAAATTGATTCGTTTATGGTTATGAAGTAATTTGAACGCTTCTTCGGCTTGACCATTAGCCAGATTAAAGCCGAATTTCGAGTCTTCATTTCCGGTCATAATATATTGATGTGTATTTAATTCAATTCCTGGTGTAACACGAATAAGCGCATCGATTTTTTTATCAGCCTTTTCTAAAATTGCTTCCAGTAATTCAATTTCATGAAAGTTATCAATAACAATACAGCCGATTTGATGATCGATTGCCATCTGTAATTCCCTTTTACTTTTATTATTTCCATGTAAATGAATTCGCTCGGTTGGAAACGCTGCTTGCAGTGCCGTATGTAATTCTCCTTCTGATACCACATCCAGATGCAGTTTTTCCTGTTTCGCTACTTGGGCCATAGCAATACAGGAAAAAGCTTTGCTTGCATATGCTACTTTTGATTTTATACTGAGCTTTTCGAATGCCTGAATAAACTTCCTTGCATTTTGCCGGATTAATTCAACATCATAAACATAGAGCGGTGTGCCATACTTTTCTGCTAGCATTGCAGCATCCACCCCGCCAATTACCAAGTGATTCTTATCGTTTACTGTGAATGGATGGTGATCGATTATCATCGTATGATTTCCCCCAAAATTTCATATTAAAATAATAGAATACTTTACCATAACCAAGAGGAAAACGAAAGAGGAACCACTTATAAACTTTATTTTGGCATGCGATAATTGTTTTTTGAATGAACAATACTCGGTCTGCTTTTAGCATATGGCACAGGAATACGAAATAAAATGTGGAGAATCGCACTTGAATTAAACGGAATAAAAGGCCAAAGATACGGTGTTTTCAAGGACTTTAAATAAACAAGGAATAGAATACTAATCGTTAGCCCTACAATAAATCCCGTCGCACCAAATAACACTACACCTAAAAATAGAAAATACTTTATTAACTTATTAGCAGCTCCTAATTCATAACTTGGTGTAACATATGAACCAATTGCAGAAACCGCTACATATAGTATGACCTCCGCACTGAAAAGACCTACATCAATGGCTATTTGGCCAATTAAAACTGCTGCAATTAATCCCATTGCAGTTGACAGTGGTGTTGGTGTGTGGACCGCAGCCATCCGAAGAAATTCGATCCCAATATCCGCTAAAAGAATCTGAATAATAATTGGAATATTGCTTACTTCATTTGGTCCAATAAAAGCTAATTCTTTTGGCAAAAGCTGTGGCTGTTCTACAAAGAGGAGCCATAAAGGCAACAAATATAAAGAAATGAGTACAGCTGAAAATCTGATCCACCTAATGAATGTTCCGAATAAAGGCGATTGTCGATATTCTTCAGCATGCTGAAGGTGGTGAAAATAAGTTGTAGGCAATATAATTACACTGGGTGAAGCGTCAACTGTCACAACGACATGACCCTCCAGTAAATGATTTGCTGCTACATCTGGTCTTTCTGTATATCTCACAAGTGGAAAAGGATTCCATTTCCTTTCGATAATAAATTCCTCTAAAGATTTATCTGCCATAGTTAGTCCATCTATCTCTGTATTTTTAATTCGTTTCTTTACCAGTTTAACAAGTCCGTCATTTGCTACATCGGCAATATAGCTTACACAAACATCCGTCTTAGAACGTTCACCAATCTTCATCATTTCATTCCGCAAGCGCGCATCCCGAATTCTTCTTCTGGTAAGTGCCGTATTTTCGATAATGTTTTCTGTGAATCCATCTCTCGATCCTCGAATAACCTTTTCTGTGTCAGGTTCTTCAGGTGTGCGTCCCGGATAATTACGAATATCGATACTAAAAGCTTTATTATAGCCATTCAGAAAAATAATGACTAGACCCGAGAGAACTTGATCCACTACTTCATCCATAAGCTCTACTTCTTCAACCTGCTGGTGTATCAGGCGATTAAGAAGAATATCCTCAAGGGCATCCGCATCCACTTCCACATCATTTATCTGTATGACAGTTGTCAATACATCCTGGATAACGCTGGTATCACAAAGACCACTGACATAATAAAGTTGTATCTTTCTATTGAGGATAATCAGCTCTCTATAACCCATATCATAGGATATATCAAGCCCAAGTCTTTTCTTCATGTATGCTTCATTTTTTGAGATGTCTGTGTATACATTTATTTTCCCTGCCATAACATTTATCCATTCCCGTCTTCATCATTTTCTAAATTTAAATTGTTACAAAATATAGCCATTGAAATAAAGATCCAATGATCTTGCCGAATACAAACGCCATTAATAACCACAATAGAATCCCGTCCATTCTGACGCGTTTTGACAAAATAGGAAAGACATGCAGGACCTCAGTCAATGCTGCGGCAACCAAACCATTAAAGATACCATGAAAAAGTCCCCAAAAGATCAAAATGATATTTGGCTGCTTGAGACTTCCAGGGAAGAATGAAAGAAAGGCTCCAAAAAATAAGCCGAGTACAATACTGGAAGAATACACTTTGCTATATTTCGCAGTTTTGCTTAGCTGAACGAGACGAGGAATAATGTTTAATACCGTAATAAAAGCAACAAACCCCGCTCCCGCAACAATTCCGCTACTAAAGCCAACAAACATTTGCACAACATTATTTAGGTTCATTTAATTTATTCTCATGTACGATAAGGTAATTATCGAGATTTTGCTGGTAATTAAAAATTTCCACTTCTAATGGGCTGGGCTCTTCATTGAAACGACGATTAAACCAATGATTGAAAAATAGCAGCGTGCCCACTCCCAATCCAAGTGAATACGGGATTTGAATCCATAATGGAAATTCATTATTTTCACCGGTCAGAATAAAATGGAGCTTTTGTTGAACTTCTTGCATACTTACATCATAGTGGAAATTCATGATTGTCATTGCTGTACCAATAAACAATAAAATCCAAACTAGGGTTGCGAGAAAAATATTTGATTTTGCAGGTTTCTGAGCGATGTGAATTACTGTTTGTTCTGGTCCCACTAATTGAACATCCAAATCGGGAAATTCTAGTAAAATGTCTTTTATGACTAAGAATCCATCAATGACAATTACGTTATTATCTTTTTTTGTTACACGATAAATTAATCGTTCTTCCAATAACTTCATGAATTCATCTGGTGCTGCTACATTAGCGATATCCTTTAGGAAAAGCTGTTTATATTCATTAATATTTAAATTTCGTCTCATCCTAAGGTAAATTGTTGTAGACATCGTAAATCACTCTCTATACTTCATTTTCTATAGTATGTGCGACGTTTAATGTCTTTATCCAAATGAATTTAAAATAGCTAAGGAAGCATTAGCTTCCTTAGCTGAATGAAGTTTCACTTATATACCTAAGAAACTTTTTATCTCCTGCAGTAATTTCTTTTCAATTCGGGAAACCTGAACTTGGGAAATCCCTAGTCTTTCTGCTACTTCTGTTTGTGTCTGGTCCTTATAATAGCGCAAATAAACGATGAGTCTCTCTCTGTCACTTAAGTTTTGTATTGCCTCCTCCAGTGAAAGCTTCTCAAACCATTTTGAGTCTTCCAAAGCAAGCTGGTCCAATAATGTAATGGGATCTCCATCATTTTCAAACACCGTTTCATGGATAGAATGAGGTGTTCGGCCAGCTTCCTCCGCATGGATAACTTCTTCCATCGTTATCTCCAATTCATCAGCAATTTCATTTACTGTCGGTGATCTGCCAAGTATTTTTGTTAATGCATCTTTTGCTCTTCTAATTTTGTTTCCTGTTTCTTTTAACGTCCGGCTAACCTTTACACTGCCATCATCTCTAAGAAAACGTTGAATTTCCCCTATAATCATCGGTACTGCATAAGTGGAAAAACGGACATCATAAGAAAGATCAAATTTGTCAATTGATTTAATTAATCCTATACTTCCAATTTGAAATAAATCATCGGGATCATAACCACGATTCATAAAACGCTGCACGACGGACCATACAAGACGCACGTTCGCTTCTACTAGAAAATCTCTCGCTTCTTTGTCACCGCTTTGACTTTGGAAAATTAAATCCTTTACTTGCTTATTGGAGAGCTTTTCTTTACGAATATTCTCTTTTAAATTAAGATCCATTGGCATGCATCCTAATTATAAACCGTTTTATTTTTTATAAACTGTTTCGTCATTTCCAAAGTGGTCCCTTTACCAGGCTGAGAAGTAATTTCAACGGCGTCCATAAAGTTTTCAATAATCGTAAAGCCCATGCCAGATCTTTCAAGTTCTGGTTTCGAAGTATAGAGCGGTTCCCGGGCAGCATTAATATCTTCAATCCCTGCACCATTATCTTCTACTGATAATGTTACTTCATTTCCATCGATGGCACAGGCAAGGATAATTGTATGATCTGGTTCATTTTGATACGCGTGTATAATTGCATTTGTAACTGCTTCAGATACGACAGTTTTTATTTCTGTAACCTCATCTAAAGTTGGATCCAGCTGCGCAATAAAAGCTGCTACAGCCACACGTGCAAATGCTTCATTCTCACTTACGCTAGTAAATTCTATACGCATTTGATTCTTCATGAAGCCACCCCCAATGCCTCTAAAGCAAATATTTCATTTTCTTCAAGACGAATAATTTTGAACAGACCAGACATTTCAAATAAACGATGAATAGATGGTGAAATGGAGCAAACTACCATTTCACCACCAAGCTGAAGCACTTCCTTATATCTTCCGAGGATTACTCCCAGACCTGAACTGTCCATGAAAGTAATCCCCTCTAAATTAAGAACAACATGCTTCACTCCATGTGTATACAGCATATCCTTCCATTTATTTCGGAGACTTTCTGTTGTATGATGGTCCAGTTCACCAGTAAGCCTGACAATCAGCACATCTTCTTTTACGAAAAAAAACGATTCTAAACTCATTATCTCTCCTCCTCTTTTTGTCTTTACTCTATCTTTCTTTTTATGGACTCGTAATTCCTGCTAGTCGACAAAACTAGAAAAAATATGCTGTTATTATTCAAATAATGTCAATTCTTGCAAGGACCGCTTCCAAAGTGTAAAAAATGAAGCGTTAGTAATGGATTCTTCAACAGTTAAAGGAGCTTCGACAAGAACTTTGTCCCCATTTTTGATGAATAATCTTCCAATTTCATCACCAGCCTTAATTGGTAATGTTAAATTGTCATCAAGCTTATATTCAGTAATCAAATCTTCGAATTTCTCCCCCTTAGAATGAAGTGTACTGATTGCTTGAGAGGTAATAATGTTCGTTAATTTTCTTTGTCCTTTGATAAACTCTATGTCCGTTATTTTCTCCCCCTTATCGTAAAGCTTTGTAGTTTCATAACGATTAAAGGCATAATCGACCATGGAAGAAACTGCAGCATTTCTGGCTTTTGAAGAATCGTATCCAAAAACTACTGCGATTACACGCATATCCTCTTTTTTAGCTGTTGCGGTAAGACAATATTTCGCCTCACTCGTATATCCAGTTTTAAGACCATCTACATGAGGATGAAACCGAACAAGCTTATTCGTATTTACAAGCCAGAATTCATTCTCCTTATCTTTTCTTAAGTAATCCTCATAGATTGAGGTATAATCTGTTATATTTTCATACTTCAATAACTCTTGTGAAATAATTGCCATATCATATGCTGTGCTGTAATGATCCTTAGCAGGCAATCCTGATGTATTCTGGAATAAAGTATTTTCCAGTCCCAATTCTTTCGCCTTCTTATTCATTTCTTTTATAAAAGCTTCCTCACTGCCGGCAATCCGTTCTGCTAGTGCTACACTAGCATCATTAGCGGATGCAACAGCTATTCCTTTCAGAAGATCACGCACTTCCATCTCTTCCCCAGCTTCTAAGAAGATTTGTGATCCGCCCATGGAGGCCGCATTTTCACTAACCCGAACAGACTCATCTATTTTTAATGTTCCCTTCTCCAGTTCCTCCATGATTAAGAGTAAAGTCATGATTTTCGTCATGCTTGCTGGCGGCAATTTTTCATGAGGATCCTTTTCAAATAGAATGGTTCCTGTATCCTGTTCAATTAAGATTGCTGAGTTTGCTTCACCTGCCAGATCGGATTTAGAATCCTTTTCTGAAGCAGCATCTACTGTTAAATAGGGAACGAAGCTAGTAAATAGGATGAAGCTAGTCATTACTAAGTAAATACAGTATTTATTCATAGATTTACCTCCACTAGATAATATAGAATTAGGATGCCCAAATACGAATCTTTTTATACGCAAAAAAAGCACCTTTAAAGATTAAGTTAAAACTAATCTATAAAGGTGCTGATTATAATCTAAATGTCTGACTGATCATCCTAAATTAGAATAATCATCGATTACATTGCATAAATAACCTTTTTCACCAGATTTAAAAAGTTTTCGCGAGCCTTTTCAGTTGTTTCAATTACTTCACGGTGTGTTAATGGTTGGTCAAGAATACCTGCAGCCATATTCGAAATGCAAGAAATTCCTAGTACACGGATACCAGCATGGCGGAGAACAATGACTTCGGGAACCGTTGACATGCCTACCGCATCGCCTCCAAGCTGCCTTAACATCCTTACCTCCGCAGGGGTTTCGTAAGACGGCCCGGAATTCCCAACATAGACACCTTTTTTTACTGTTATTTCTAGCTCGTCCGCGCACTTCTCAGCAAGTTCAATATAAGATTGATCATACGCTTCCGAAAGATCAGGAAAACGAACACCAAACGTTGATTGATTTTCTCCAATTAATGGGTTTATGCCCATATTATTAATGTGATCAGTAATTAACATTAAGTCACCAGGTTCAAAGCTTTCATTCATTCCACCTGCCGCATTCGTCACAATTGCATCCCCTACACCAAGTGCTTTCATTACTCGTACCGGAAAAGTGACTTGCTCCAATGAATAACCTTCATAATAGTGGAAACGTCCTTGCATGGCAATCACATGCTTTCCTTCGAGCTCTCCTGAAATAAGCTGTCCAGCATGTCCCGAGACAGTTGAAACAGGGAAATGCGGAATAGCTTCGTAGGGAATGATTATCGGGTTCGTTATTTCGTCACCAAGAACTCCTAGTCCAGAGCCAAGAATTAAGCCAATTTCCGGCTGTTTCGTTAATTTATTATTTATAAAATTACTTGCTTCTTGAATTTTATTTAAGTCCACCATCATCTCTCCTATTATCTTTTTTTAAATACTCTTAATGAAAATATAATACATAAGACATTTTTTGTGAAAAATTCTTTTTTAAGCTCTTGGGTGATAAGCTTTATACATATCTTTTAAGCGAGATTTTGTTACATGCGTATAAATTTGTGTCGTTGATATATCTTCATGTCCCAGCATTTCTTGAACAATCCTCAAATCTGCACCATTTTCTAATAAATGTGTAGCGAAAGAATGGCGCAACGTGTGTGGTGTGATATTTTTTCGAATACCTGCCTCTAAAGCGAATTTTTTTAAAATTTTCCAGAAGCCTTGTCTTGTTAAAGGTCTGCCGCGCCGATTAACAAACAATGTTGAAGTTGCTTGCTGTTTAACCAATTGCGGGCGAGCATGCTGCAAATAGTCTTCTATTGCGTGTTTCGCAGTATCCCCTAAAGGAACAATTCTTTCCTTTGACCCCTTCCCAAAGTATTGAACAAATCCCATCATTAAATGAATATCATCCGTTTTAAGTGTAATCATTTCTGTTACTCGGAGTCCTGTTGCATATAAAAGCTCAAACATTGCTTTTGTTCTTGAGCCAAGGAGAGTTGAATTATCAATTTCCAAAAGCTTTGCTACTTCGGCTTGAGATAGAACGTCTGGCAAAGTCCTGTCACTTTTAGGTTTTTCAATATGTAAGCTTGCATCTTGGGTGACGACTTGTTCTCTGATTAAAAACTGATGAAAAGAACGAATAGAAGAGATATGGCGTGAAATCGTTGCTGTTGATTTGCCATTATCTTTAAGTAAATATAAAAAGTGGAGAATATCCTGTCTTGTCACTTGATTCCAATCCGTTTTTTCTTTTTCCTTAAATAGATATTCCATATAATGAAACAAATCACGGTGATAGGAGTTTAACGTATTTTCAGCAAGACCTCTTTCAATTCGCAGAAAGTGAAGATAATCTTCTAATTCATTCTGAAGCATAAAATTATCCCCCTAATTATGAAACTCAATATTTTAGTACAGTATAAATGTACCCTCTTTAAGCCACTTTGTAAATTTTTTTCACAAAAAAAGCCTCATCCGGTTGAAGGAGGCTAAGGCAGGAAAGTTACGTAGCTTTTACTGCAGCTTCTTGACATTGTTTACAGATTCCATGAAAAGTCAAACGATGATCCTTTACCTGGAATCCCCAATCACTTTCTACAATTTTTTCTACATCTTCTAATAAATCATTAACGATTTCTTCAACAGAGCCACATTCAATACATACAAGATGATGATGAAAATGCTTTGCACCTTCCTTGCGAAGATCATAGCGTGATACACCATCTCCAAAATTAATCTTATCAACAATTTTCAATTCCGATAATAATTCTAATGTACGATAGACGGTTGCTAAACCAATCTCAGGCGATTTTTCTTTTACTAACAGATAAACATCCTCAGCACTTAAATGGTCTTCTTCCCTTTCAAGCAGAACGCGAACAGTTGCCTCTCGTTGTGGGGTCAACTTATAACTTTGTGCATGAAGCTGTTTTTTTATTTGTTCAATCCGGTGTTCCATTTGCAATTCGCCTCCTCATATCCCAACTTTATTATATGCACCAATCGACATGCTGTCAAAATATATTTTACTCAATTATATTTATAATAATTATAAATAAAGTTTCATTATAAGTAAAATGATTTGATTAGAGATTGCATTGCACCGTTTGAAACATATGATTCGAGAACTGCAGCACCAATTGAGAATATAGTCATGACTGAAAATGCAATTATATAATTAAAAAATGGTTGCCAAAGCGTCGTAGCACTTCTCCTGGAAAAAAGCTTTCTTAAAAGGATTAACGCAAAAATCATTGCTAATGATCCAGCAAAAATATAAATTGGAATAACGATAAAATTATGTGGAGCAATGGAAACAGCAGCAAAAAGCAACCCTTCAGAACCTAATTGATTCACTATAAATCCAACAGAGAAACCAATAACTAATCCTTTAATAAATAACAATACCCAGATAATCGGTAATCCGATTATAGAAAGACCTAGCACAAATAGCAAGAATAGATATTTCAAATGATAGAAAAGACTTTCTTTGAATAATGTAAAATGCTCCATTGGCTGCTCTTGTACCATATAGTTAAAAAAACGTTCTAAATAAAAAAATAGATCCTGCTTCTGAACGAAACTCATACTATTAACGATAACTGCTCCAAAAATAATTCCTGATAAAAATAAAATAATCATAAATAAGTAAACAATGGAATAAGTTTTTAAATGCTGTGACAGTAACATTCTAAAATTTTGCATCGGCATCCTCCCATTTAAGCAATAACATATAATCATGCTATGAGAGATACACCTTAAATAGAACATTTTAATAGTTTTACTATAATAGAATTTTTCTTAAAATGGGCAGGTAAGCAAGATGTAATTCTTCCTTCCCTTTTCTAGACTGTTATCCTTTATCTTTAATAATTGAACCATACTTTCCTCCACCGCCTGGCTGAATTGGCAGCTTTCCGTTTCGATTATCAATAATAGCTTGAGCTAGTTTTTCCGGAACGACTTCTTTTAATTGCTTTAATTCCACATGATGCACAATATTCATTTCAGTCCCAAATCGGTCCAATAGTTTCTTAAACGTTTTAGGACCGAGTGTTGGCAGATAATCAAGCGGCACCTGATGAATATATGGTGGACGTTCTGGAGTCGCTTGTTTTGTGGTAAGTTCCTCTATTCGCTCTTTCACTCCATTAATTTTTTTCATAGAGCCGCAGTTGGGACAATGCTCTCCCTTTGCAACTGGCAGAAGGCATTCCTTGCATACGGTATGATAATACTTTCCAAGCAGTGGGTTCATTCCAAAGTTTCTTGCAATACCCCTCTTTTCAATGCGATGCAGTGCCCAGTTGAATTCTTTAAAAGAAGGCTCTCGCATTTTGATTTCCTGATATTCTCTAGCTATTTTTGGCAGAGAATGTGCATCAGAATTAGATAGAAAAGAATATCCCGCAATTTCTAAAATACCATTTGCCATCCATGTATCTGAACTTAAACCCAGTTCAACCGCATCAATTAAATCAGGATCAAAAACCTCTGTTAAAGAACGGATAACACCTTTTCCATACAGACTTTTAAAAGGAGTAAAAATATGAGCTGGAATAAATAATCCAGATAATGCTTTAACTTTATACTGTAAATCCGTCGCAGATCCGTAATAACGTTGGGAACTAAGCGTGATATTGGTCATTCTTTCACTTAGCCACTCTGTAAAGTTAGCCATTTTTGATAGAAAGGGGAAAAAGCAAAGCACATGAATTGGACCATGGCAATTATCATCATAAATTTCAATTTCAGTTCCTAAAAGCAAGGTAACATTCTCAAAACGAATGCCCCCATCCTTCAGTTCATAGGCCGTTTCTTTAGCAATCAGCTCTTTTATTTCTTTTTGAACTGCTGGTACATGACAATCAATTACACCAATTAGGTCTATCCCCTTGTTTCGGCTGGCTTCCATTAGAATATTTGTCAATGTAAGGTTTTTCGCGCCAGTGATTTTGACTGGTTTATTATTCCAGTCACGACCGATATGGATATGGAGATCTGCAAAATACGAATTCACTGTTTTTACACCCTTCCTAAGGCATGAAGATAAAGAATTGCATAGTTTGTTTTTGCGTCATGAATTTTTTCTTCTTCAACAAATTGTTTTGCTTCGTCTAACGTTAATTCTAATATTTCTATAAATTCATCTTCATCACCTGCTGCTGGTGTTTCTAATTTCTCCAATGTATCTGTAATATAAATATAGACTAGTTCATCAGCAAACCCTGGGGAAGAATAAAATGATGTGACAAAATTGAGTTCTCTTGTTGTATAGCCTGTTTCTTCTTCTAGCTCACGAACGGCTGCTGCTAATGGTTGTTCGTTTTCATCAAGCTTTCCAGCTGGTATTTCAACTAATGTTTTTTCGAGTGGTTTTCTATATTGTTTTACTAAAACAATTTTATTATCCTTTGTAATTGGAATAATTGCGACTGCTCCAGGATGTTTTACGATTTCACGCTTGGATACTTCCCCGTTTGGCAGGGAAACTTCATCAACCTGAAGATTGATTATTTTTCCTTCAAAAATTTTTTCAGTATGAATGGTTTTTTCTTCAAAATTTTCCATAGAATTCTCCTTACTATTTGCTATTTCTTTACTTTAGCATACTTACAAAACACATGAATAGCAATCATTACCCCCCCTACCTTTTATTAAAAGCAGCTTTGATTTTAGTTGTGCTGCTCACCCCTCCACTGGAAGTCCGCAGTCCGAATACCTCTCGCTTTCCGCGGGCGGCTGATGAGCCCCCTTGTGCTGCGCACTGCGTGGTCTCATCTAGGCCTTTCCTCCCGCAGGAGTCTCGAGGTATTCGGACTGCTCCCTGGTAAAATGAATCGTTATTTCATTGAATGATGCGAGAAATTATGCATGCTAATTTTCAAAATTGCCTTTTATCCTACACACGTCGTATGCTGTTAGCAGTAAACTCTATATATCGTTACTATCCTTATTTTATCCCGAATTAACTGGCAGTAAGACCCCCACTTCAAGAATTTGAAGTGAAAACGGGAATTGTAAGTGAGGGATAACTTCCAGTAAATTCCCGATTGGTTCAACTAACGTTCAGTAGGGGATGAAAAGAAAAACCCTACTGAACGCAATTTCACTTTATAAAAATATAAGAGCTATAAATAAACTTGTCAGTACGAAGCAGTCCATTCATACGCATCCGGTTATTACGAATAGCAATAAAATAGTAGCGACATTTTGAGTTTCAATTGGAAATGTGACTGTGTGTAGAATAAATAACAACTTTAGAACGATAAACGTGCATACGTTCTCCCACCATTCAATGAAATAACTACTCACTTTTTCCAGGGAGCAATCCAAATACTCCGAGACTCCAGTAGGAGGACAGGCCTAGGCGAGACCAAGAAGTGCGTAGCACGAGGGGGCTCGCCAGCCGCCTGCGGAAAGCGAGGAGTATTTGGATTGCGGCCTTCCAGTGGAGGGGGTATTGCACAGCGCAACTAAAATCAAGACTGTGCTTAATAAAAGGTATCGGCAGTTTGCTAATACGCTCTATTTCTTTTAAATTCATTTTATTGGTATGCGGAAAGGTTTTTTTACTATAATGTATTGAAAAGCGAATTGGGGTGGGGTTATGAAGAAGAATCGATTAGGAAAGTCAGATATATATATTTCAGAATTAACTTTAGGCTGTATGTCTCTTGGGCAAAATAAACAAAGCGCAAAAACAATTATTGAAGCAGCATTGGATGCAGGAATCAATCACCTGGATACTGCGGATTTATATGATTTTGGTATAAACGAAGAATTGGCAGGCGAAATTATTCAAGACTTCCGACGAGATATCATCTTAACGACAAAGGTCGGAAATCACTTCAACCCAAATACCAAAGATTGGTACTGGGATCCTTCCAAAAAGTATATAATAGAAGCAGTCAAAAACAGCCTAAAACGTCTCCAAACAGATTATATTGATTTTTACATGCTTCATGGTGGAACAATTGCAGATCCAATTGATGAAACAATTGAGGCTTTTGAGCAATTAAAAAAAGAAGGCTGGATTAGAGCGTATGGCATTTCATCCATCCGGCCAAATGTAATTCGTGAATATGTTAATAAGTCTGCTATTGACGGAGTTATGCTGCAATACAACCTGTTTGACCGGCGTCCAGAAGAGGAAATGCTTGACTTCTTATATGAGCATAACATAAGTGCTCTTGCCCGTGGCCCACTTGCAAAAGGCATGCTCAGTATTCATAACGAGCATCAGTTAAGTCAAAAAGGAAGAGAAGGATATCTTGATTACAGCTTTCAGGAACTTAAATCTGCAATAAATAAAATTTCTAAACAAGTCGAGGCGCCCTTAACCATGAATGCATTAGCATTAAAATATGCTCAGCGGCATCCTGCAGTAGCATCCGTTGTTTTTGGAGCAAGCAATATGAAGCAAGTACAGGAAAATACGAATTTTGATCATGCAAATATAATTCCAATATCACTTTATGAAGAACTAAAACAAATTACAAAAGCAAATGTATATACTAATCATCGTTAAACATAGCTGCTCTAAAGCTATGTTTTTACTTCATTCAGAATATGAGCTGGAAGGTTCCGCAGCGCACTGTTTATTGACTTTTCAATACGCTTACAACAGAATAGGGAAAAGGAATGATTTATGATGGAGAGTCGTATCGTTGCACATCGCGGTGCAAGTAAATATGCTCCAGAAAATACAATGCCTGCCTTTCAGTTGGCATATGAAATGCAAGCAGACGGCATTGAAACAGATGTACAGCTTACACAGGACGGTATCCCAATCCTGATTCATGATGAATCACTGCAACGCACCACTGGAGTAAAAGGATTTGTTAAAAATTATACACTTGAAGAATTACAGAAGTTAGATGCAGGAAGCTATTTTTCTCCTAAGTTTACTGGCTCGAAGCTTATAACATTGAAAGTATTCCTGGAATGGGCTTCCAACAAGACTTTATACTTAAACTTAGAGCTAAAAAATAGTAAAATAGATTATATCGATCTAGAGCATAAAGTACTACAATTACTAAAGAAGTATCAGCTAAAAGAGCGAACCACAATTTCAAGCTTTAATCCTGCGAGTATAAAACGTTTGAGAGAGCTTGACCAGAGCTTGGATATTGCTTTACTCCGATCGAAAAAGCATGAGAACCTTACAGAATATGCTGTATCACTTGGAGCCACCTCTTTGCATATTCATTATCGTTTATTAAATCATCATTTAATCGAGGAAAGTAAGAATCAAAACCTTCCTCTTCGGGTATACACAGTTAATAGGCGGAGTTCAATCATTAAATGCTTAAGGCAACAGTGTGATGCAATAATTACAGATATACCTGATAAAGCTATGAAAATAAAGAACACGTTAATCTATAAGGACCGGGACAGCTAGGATCTGTTCTTGTCCAAATAATCGAAGGAGAAATGGGAATGGAAATAACTTTTCTTGGTACGGGGGCAGGGGTTCCCTCCAAAGAGAGAAATGTATCGGCACTGGCCTTGAGCTTACTCCAGGAGGAAAATCATATTTGGTTATTTGATTGTGGTGAAGCAACACAGCATCAGATTCTGCACACTTTTATAAAACCGCGGAAAATAAATAAAATCTTCATTACACATTTGCATGGAGACCATATCTTTGGGCTGCCTGGATTTCTCAGCAGCCGTTCCTTTCAAGGAGGCGACGAAGCTTTAACTATTTATGGACCAAAGGGAATTAAACAATTTGTGGAAACAAGTATCCATATTAGTCAATCACATCTTAGTTACCCCATTCATTATGTGGAAATTGAGGATGGCTCAGTAATTAAGGAGAAACATTTCACAATTTATACAAAAGAGCTTGATCATGGAATTCCCAGTTTTGGCTATCGTATCGTTGAAGATAACTGTCCGGGAGAGCTTCTTGCAGATAAATTAACAGCTATTGGAATACCTCCTGGCCCCATATATGGAAAACTAAAACAAAATGACCGGGTTGATACAAAAGAACATGGAACCTTGTACCGCAAAGATTTTATCGGTCCAGACAAAGCTGGTAAAATCATCGTAGTTATGGGAGATACCCGCTATCACAAAGAACATAGCAGCTTTGTTAAAAATGCAGATTTACTTATCCATGAGGCAACCTTTGATCAGGAAAAAGCAGATCTTGCACACAGATACTTCCATAGCACAGCGCAACAAGCAGCACTACTAGCTAAAACCAGCAATGTAAAACGATTAATTATTACCCACATTTCTTCTCGATATCAAAACATCCAATGTGAAGCATTGTTGAATGAGGCACGTGAAGTTTTCCCTGCTACGGAGATTGCGCGAGATTACTATAAAACAGAGATAAAGTAATTTTTGAGGAGAGACAATGATGGAACGCTTACACATTTTAGTAGAAAATCAACGCACTTTTTTTATAAACGGCAATACAATTGATTATGAATATCGAAGAGAAAATCTAAAAAAATTAAAGAAAATGCTGAAGGATCATGAATCAGAGATTTATTACGCTTTGAAGCAGGATTTAAATAAATCCAAGCATGAAGCATTTGTAACAGAGCTTGGTTTCCTTTATTCGGAAATTGATTTTGTTGTGCGTAATTTAAGATCGTGGATGGCAGCGGAAAAAGTCCCTTCCCCCCTTTCACATAAGGGATCGAAAAGCTATATTATTCAGGAACCATATGGAGTAGTGCTAATTATTTCACCATGGAATTATCCTTTACAGCTTGCACTTGCACCGGCAATTGCTGCCCTAGCTGCTGGAAATTGTGTCATATTAAAGCCTTCTGAGCATGCAAGAGCTACTTCTCAATTACTGGCTTCTATGATTCATGCAACCTTTGACAAGTCATTATTCCATGTCGCAGAAGGTGAAGTAGACACAACAGAAGCATTATTAAAGGAAAAATTCGATTATATTTTCTTTACAGGCAGTGCAAATGTTGGGAAAGTAATTATGCGTGCTGCTAGTGAACATTTAACTCCAGTAACATTGGAACTGGGCGGTAAAAGTCCAGCGATTGTTGATGAGGATGCCAATATTAATTTAACAGCAAAACGTCTTGTCTGGAGCAAGTTTACAAATGCTGGTCAAACCTGTGTAGCTCCCGATTACCTTTATGTTCATGAAAAGGCGAAATTTAAGCTGATGAAAGCAATGGTAAAACAAATTAAGTCCTTATATGGGAAAAATCCGCTTTATAATGAAGATTATGCAAGAATTATTAATGAAAAACATTTTCATCGTTTACTTCAATATTTGGATCGTGGGCAAATCATTCATGGAGGGAATGCTGATCAAACTACCCTTATGATTGAACCGACAATATTAAATAAAATTACCTGGCAGGATGATATTATGCAGGAAGAAATTTTCGGTCCAATACTGCCAATTTTAACCTTCAAAAATATTGAAGATGCTTTATATGAAATTAAACGACGTGATAAAGCGCTCGCATTATATTACTTTGGAGAAAATGAAAAAATTCAACAGCAAGTCATCGAATTTATATCGTTTGGCGGCGGAGCAATTAATGATGCAGTCTATCATTTAGCAAATCCTTATTTGCCATTTGGCGGGGTTGGCAGCAGCGGTATGGGACAATATCATGGAAAGTTTGGTTTTGATACATTTTCTCATAAAAAAAGTATTTTAAAACAAACAACAAAAATTGATTTCCCTTTCCGTTATCCGAAAAGCAAGTTAAACACCTCGATAGTTAAAAGAATAATGAAGTAATTAAATAATCCCATAGCTGCTTCTTAAGAAAGCTATGGGATTACTGTTTATAATCATCCAGAAAGTCTTTCTGAAAGCTCGTCCGTAATTGATTATTTGTATTTCTTTCTGGCTCTTTTAATTGTTTGAAGGGATTTTCACCAAACTTTTTTGCTAGCTCATTAATCGTTTGCTGTAAAACATCCTTTTTTGCAGCTTCTTCATAAGTGAATAGGCTTAACTGTTCCCCAATATTCTTTTGCTCTTCAATATGTTGAACAGTTATCCCGATAAGACGAATGGCTTCTTCATTCCAATGCTGTTCAAATAATTCATTTGCAATGAACAGTAACTCAGCTTTCTCGCCAATATACGTATCCAGCTTTTTACTTCTTGTAATCGTCTTTCGATCATAATAGCGAATCGTAAGCTGCACACTTTTGCCAACCACTTCTTTTCTTTTCATTCTTCCAATAACATTATCTGCTAATCTTTCCATTAACTCTTTTATTTCATTTATATCCGCCGTATCATTTCTTAGCGTCTGTGAATTACCGATGCTCTTAAATTCATGAATAGCCTCTGGATCAACTTCACGATTATCGATACCATTAGCACGGTTTTTTAAGCGCTCGCCATTAATTCCAAGTATTTGTCTCAGCTGATAAACGTCAGACTTTGCGAGGTCACCAATCTGATGAATATCAATAGCTTTTAACTTTTCAGCGGTCTTTGTACCTACCCCGTACATTTCTTCAATTGGTAATGGCCACAATGTTTTATGAAGTTCTCGTTTTCTAAGAATCGTAATACCCAGGGGTTTTTTCATATCTGAACCCATTTTAGCTAAAAATTTATTCGGAGCAATTCCAATACTGCAAGGAATATCTAACTCTTTAAGGATGCGTTTTTGCAGATTCTTTGCTATTTCAATCGGACTGCCTAAGTGCTTCACATCGGTTACATCTAAATAGCCTTCATCAATAGATACTGGCTGTACAAGCGGAGAAATTTCAGAAATCACTTTAAATATCTCGCTGGATGCTGTACGGTAGCGCTCAAAATTCGGCCGCAGCAGAATAAGTTCCGGACATAGCTTTTTGGCCTGCCATACCGTCATTGTTGTACGAACCCCTTTTGCTCTTGCTTCATAGCTGCTCGTCACAATAATCCCTTTTCTCTCTTCCGGATTGCCGGCAATGGCAATTGGCTTCCCTTTTAATTCAGGATTAAATGCCATTTCTACTGAAGCATAAAAACTATTCATGTCTATATGAAAGATAATTCTGCGTTTGGTTTGCTGATTCATTTTAGACACTGCTGAACACCCTTTAAATGCTTTTTCTTTATTATAACATAAGCTAAACCCCCTTTAAGGAAACATTACTAAAAGGGGGTTTAGCTTATTTATGGTTATTTTGCAGCTTCAATTACCACTGCTGTGATTAGTTCTGTAACTTTAACTAAATTATCAATTGCAATATGTTCATTCGTTGTATGAATTTCCTCATAGCCAACTGCTAAATTTACTGTAGGAATTCCTAAGCCAGCTATAATATTTGCATCGCTTCCTCCGCCACTTTTTAAAAGTTTGCTATCTCTGCCGATTGATTTTGCAGCTTTTGTTGCTATTTCAACAACTTGATCGCCAGCTTGCTGTTTATAACCGGGATACATTAATTTCACTTCAACTTCCGCTGAACCACCCAGCTCTTTTGCAGTATTTACAAATGCATCTTTCATTTTCTTAACCTGTTGATCCAGCTTTTCTTTTTCAAGGGATCTTGCCTCTGCTAGAATCTCTGCATGGTCCACAACAATATTTGTTTGTTTTCCACCTTCAAAACGACCGATATTCGCTGTCGTTTCCTCATCAATTCGTCCGAGGGGCATTCTAGAAATTGCCTTCGCAGCCAAGGAGATTGCTGAAATCCCCTTTTCCGGCTCTAAACCAGCATGTGCTGTTTTTCCTTTTATAGTGGCAAATATTTTCGCCTGATAAGGAGCTGCCACAATGATGTCACCAATTTCACCATTGCTGTCAATGGCATAGCCGTATTTCGCTTTAATGAGAGAAGCATCTAATTCTTTTGCACCAACTAGACCAGATTCTTCTCCAGCAGTAATAATAAACTGGATATCACCATGCTGAATGTGATGCTCCTGGATTAACCGAGTCATCTCCAGTAAGGCTGCCAGTCCTGCTTTATCATCCGCGCCAAGAATAGTAGTACCATCAGTACGGATTATCCCATCTTCTATGATTGGTTTAATACTTTGCCCAGGAACAACAGTATCCATATGTGAAGTAAAGTAGATTGGATCAGCATCCGCCTTATTCCCTTTTAATGTGCATATTAAATTACCTGAACCATGACCAGTAATCTCTTTACTATCATCCTCATATACTTCAAGACCTAAAGCAGTTAACTTTTCTTTCAAAACTTTTGAAATTTCTGCTTCGTTTTTTGTTTCTGAATCTACCTGAACTAATTCAATAAATTCTTTTACTATTCTATCCTCATTTACTTTAATCATTATATTCCAACCTCCAGCTTATAACGGAATGTTTCCATACTTCTTAATGTGGACGTTCCTCCTGCTTGTCACGCAGCATTTCCAATGCTTGAATTAACTTTATTCTAGTTTCTCTTGGATCAATTACATCATCTATCATACCTAACCCAGCTGCAACATATGGTTTTGCAAATTTTTCACGATATGTATCAATTATTTCCTGACGTGATTTTTCCGGATCTTCACTCTTTGCAATTTCCTTTGCAATAATTCCACCATGCTCTTGTTTTACACCTGGGAAAAATCCTGTAACATCTTCAAATGTTATCAGTTTTATGGGAGCAGCTTTGCCTTCTCTTTATAGCTTGAAGGGATATAGGATAATATTCTTTTTACAGCATCTAAAGCCTCTTCCTTTGTTGCTGCTTTTAAATGGGTATTTCCGCTTGTAGAGTTATGAATTTCTGCACCAACTAAATCCTCAGAAGAGCATCCCCTTCACTCAATTATATGAAAATTTATTTTAAATGAAGCTTACCTCTTGTCCAATACCTCAATTCGCGATAAAATACTAAAGAGTAGGATTCGCGATAAGGAGGTTATATGAATGTCTAAACAGTCTTACACAAAAAGGAAATCAAAACGAAAACGCAGAACAAGAATTATGGTTTATATTATGATTTTACTGATGGTATTGTCAACGCTAACATATGGATTAGCCTTCATCCTCTAATAAAATAAAAGTCATATTAAAATAGCTTAAAACAAAGACTGGATGGCAGGCACCAGTCTTTGTTATTGTACAGGGTACTGCAAAATTTGTAAGCTGTGAATAACTTCAACCTGAAAAGCCCGTTCGCTTTCACTAATAAAATAGAGACTGACTTCGTTGTTGTCAGCCTCCAATGAGTCGAAATTATTTAAATTTCTTCACAATGTTCATCAAAAAGCTGCTGAAGCTTAGTTGTTACTTCCATCGCAGAATAGCCTTCAATATCATGTCGTTCAAGCATTGTTATGATTTTGTTGTCTTTCAGCAATGCAAAGGATGGAGAAGATGGAGGAAAACCTTCAAAATATTCTCTTGCTCTCTCCGTTGCCTCCCTGTCTTGTCCCGCAAACACTGTTACTAAATGATCTGGCCGTTTATCAAAATGAATAGAGTTTGCTGCCGCAGGACGTGCTACTCCGCCTGCACAGCCGCAAGTTGAATTAATCATCACAAGCGTAGTGCCTTTACGGTCAAATGCCCCATCAACATCCTCAGGTGTCTTAAGTTCTTCATATCCGGCTTCCATAATATCTTTACGGGCAGCATCCACAACATCATTCATAAATAAGTTGAAATCCATTAGAACCTCTCCTTTTTAAATAAAGAAATCTTTCAATTTATATTTCCTAGCTTACCAATTTACGCTTTAAAATTCAACGTAAAGCACTTGGAGTACAACGAATGACAAAGTGAAACTACGTTCAGTTAGGGTTTTCTTTTCACCCCACTGAACGTTAGTTGAACCAATCGGACTGTTACTGGCTGCCCGTTCTACACTTAGAATTAAAAGTGTCTCCTTATTTCTTGAAGTGGAAATCTCGCGTCCTGTTACCCTTCGATAAAATATTGAATAACTTTAAACATATACAGCCCGTTTCACACTTCGCATTCCTCGGGAAGCTGGCAAATATATGCTACCTTCCCAATGTCCATCATCCCACAGAAACCCTCATATGAACAGGCTGCTTATTGTTATTGTTTCAATATAATTTAATAAATGGAAGTGTTTTGTTCATTCGTGTTTTCTAAGATGTCTTTTACTCTTGCAAGGAACTTGCCGCATATGAGGCCATCAAGTATTCGATGATCCAGTGATAAGGAGAGATTTACCATATCTCTAGCTGCAAACATATTATCGATAATAACTGGACGTTTCACAATAGACTCAACTTGCAGTATGGCTGCTTGTGGATGATTGATTACACCCATAGAGCTGATTGAACCAAATGAACCAGTATTATTAACAGTAAAGGTTCCACCAGTCATATCATCTGAACTAAGTTTGCCATTTCTAGCTTTTTGAGCTAAATCCACAATGTCCCGCGCAATTCCTTTTATTGACTTTTCGTCAGCATGCTTAATAACAGGAACAAACAGCTGCTCATCACTTGCTACTGCAATCGAAATATTAATATCTCCTCGCTGAATAATCTTATCTCCCGCCCAAGTACTATTTAATTGAGGATATTCTTTCAGCGCTTGTGCAACAGCCTTCACGAAGAAAGCAAAAAATGTCAGACTGAATCCTTCCTGCTTTTTAAAGTTATCCTTCAAGGTGTTGCGATAGACTACAAGATTTGTAACATCTGCCTCCACTTTCATCCATGCATGTGGTATTTCTTGTTTCGATGTAACCATTTTTTGAGCAATTGCTTTGCGAACACCTGTTACAGGAATTTCGATATCCCCTGCTTGCGCCTGTATGGAAGAAGCAACCGTCTTAACTGGTTTTTCCTCTTGTTTCACAGTCTCAGTGACAGCTGGTTTTTCAACTTTCTTCGGGATTTCTCCGGTAGAAATTATCTTTTCAATATCTTTCCTGGTAATTCGTCCACCACGACCTGTACCATTTACCATTGATAAGTCGATATCATTATCTTGTGCCATACGCAATACAGCAGGTGAAAATCTCTTTTTCATCGATTGATCAGCCGAAGCTTCAGATTCTGCATTTTTTTCTTCCTTCTTCTCTTCAGACTGCTCTTGCTCTTTTTCTGTTGTATCGCTTTCTATTTCAAGATGACACATGACTTCACCAACTTGAATGGTATCTCCTTCTTCCGCAACTAATTCTTTGATGACACCAGAAAAAGAAGACGGTACTTCTGCATTTACTTTATCAGTCATTACTTCTGCAATGGGGTCATATTTATTTATATGATCACCCGCCTGAACAAGCCAGGTTGTAATCGTTCCCTCTGTTACACTCTCGCCTAGCTGAGGCATAATGATTTTTTCCAAAGCCATATTGGATCCTCCTTCACATTAAAATTCTGCTAGCTCGCGCATCGCTTTTTCAACTTTATCTGGATTCATCATAAAATATTTCTCCATTGTTGGAG
The DNA here is from genome assembly GCA_032085455.1 of Oceanobacillus sp. Classification (GTDB taxonomy): domain Bacteria; phylum Bacillota; class Bacilli; order Bacillales; family Amphibacillaceae; genus Oceanobacillus. Next base: position 9,945 of record DAMDKS010000001.1, on the reverse strand, counting down.
CATACGGCATAGCTGGTACATCAGGTCCTGCTAATCGCTGGATTGGTGCATCCAAATCAAATAAACAATTCTCTGCTATAATCGCAGCAACTTCTCCAATGATGCTTCCTTCTTTATTATCTTCAGTAACTAGCAAAACTTTCCCTGTTTTCTTTGCCGCTTCTATAATTGCATCCTGATCAAGTGGATATACAGTTCGTAAATCAACTATATGTGCATCGATGCCGTCTTCAGCAATCTTTTCCGCAGCTTGAAGTGCGAAATGAACGCCTAAGCCATACGTAATAACAGTTATATCATTGCCTTCTCGCTTTACATCTGCCTTTCCGATTGGGAGAACATAATCTTCATCTGGAACCTCACCCTTAATTAAGCGATACGCTCGTTTATGTTCAAAAAATAATACGGGATCGTTATCACGAATTGCTGCTTTTAATAATCCTTTCACATCATATGGAGTTGAAGGCATAACAATTTTAAGTCCTGGCTGATTCGCAAAGACCGCTTCTACTGACTGAGAGTGATACAATGCCCCATGAACACCGCCTCCATATGGAGCACGAATGGTTATCGGTGCACTCCAATCATTATTTGAACGATAGCGGATTTTGGCAGCTTCGGAAATAATCTGATTTACAGCTGGCATGATAAAATCGGCAAACTGCATTTCTGCTACCGGGCGCATTCCATACATTGCCGCTCCGATTCCGACACCGGCAATTGCAGACTCAGCTAGCGGTGTGTCCAACACACGCTCTGCTCCAAATTCTTCAAAAAGACCATCTGTCGCCCGAAAAACGCCACCTTTTTTGCCAACGTCTTCCCCTAACACAAATACTTTCTCATCACGCTGCATTTCTTCACGCAATGCTGTTGTTACTGCTTGAATATAAGACATATTCGCCATAATCGTATCCCCTCCTATTCCTCATAAACATATCTTAAAGCATGCTCTGGCTCTGCATAGGGTGCTTCTTCTGCATACTCTGTTGCTTCGTTAACAATAGCAGCTATTTCCTTTGTAATCTCTTTTTCAAGCTCATCTGTTAATACTCCTGCTTCTTTTAAGTAGTTTGCAAAAGTAAAGATAGAATCTTTTTTCTTTGCTTCCTCTACCTCTTCTTTCTCACGGTATGTGCGATCATCGTCATCACTTGAATGCGCAGTCAGGCGGTACGTAATTGCCTCAATCAACGTTGGACCTTCTCCACTTACAGCTCGTTCTCTTGCTGCTTTCATTGCTTCATAAACTGCAATTGGGTCATTTCCATCAACTGTTACACCAGGCATTCCATAACTGTTTGCACGTGTAGAAATATTCTCACTTGCAACCTGTCTGTCAAAAGGGATAGAAATTGCATATTTGTTATTTTCTACCATAGTAATGACAGGTAATTGATGCACACCTGCAAAGTTTAAACCTTCATGAAAATCACCCTGATTACTTGATCCTTCACCAAGCGTTACAAAAGAAACAAAATCCTTTTTCTCCATTTTACCAGCTAATGCAACACCAACAGCATGAGGTAGCTGTGTTGTAACCGGAGATGAACCTGTTAAAATGCGATTTTTCTTTTGCCCAAAATGACCAGGCATCTGTCTGCCGCCGGAATTAGGGTCCTCAGCTTTAGCAAATGCAGAAAGCATTAATTCCTTTGGTGTCATCCCAAATGCTAAAACAACACCTAAATCACGGTAATATGGTGCGGTCCAATCTTTGTCACGATCTAATGCAAAAGCGGCACCCACTTGAGCGGCTTCTTGTCCTTGACAAGAAATTACAAATGGAATTTTCCCCGAACGGTTTAATAGCCACATTCTTTCATCTACTCTTCTTGCAAGCATCATCAATTTGTACATTTCAATTACTTGTTCATCTGATAAACCTGCTTGTTTGTGACGATTTTCAGTCATATGAAATTCACTCCCTCTTATAAATATGGATCATCCATGTATTTGCTTTCCATCAACAGCCAAAGCTGCTTCAGCAATTCCCTCTGATAACGTTGGATGTGGATGGATGGAGCTTGCGATTTCCCAAGGAGTAGCATCCAAAACTTTTGCAAGACCCATTTCGGAAATCATATCTGTTACATGCGGTCCAATCATATGGACACCAAGTAAATCATCTGTATTTTTATCAGCAATTATTTTAATAAAACCATCTGATTCTCCATAAACAAGTGCCTTGCCAATTGCAGCAAATGGAAACTTGCCTACTTTAATTTCAAAACCCTTATCTTTAGCCTGCTTCTCTGTTAATCCAACGCTCGCTGCTTCGGGGTTTGCATAAATACAGCTAGGAATAGTCTGATAATCGATACTCTCTGGACTTTCATTTGCAATATGCTCTACCGCTGTCATGCCCTCATGTTCAGCAACATGTGCTAACTGCATACCACCGATGACATCCCCAATGGCATACATATGTGATTCCTTCGTTTGGTAAAATTCATTTGTTTGTATCAATCCATCTTTGACTATAATATCCGTATTTTCAAGACCAATATTCTTTACATTCGCTTCTCTACCAACTGACAGGAGTATTTTTTCAGCAGAAAATGTTTGCTTCTCTCCTTTTATCTCAGCTTGAATGGAAGCAGTCTCACCTTTTATTAGTGATTCTCCAAGTACCTTAGCATTTTTTACAAATTCAATACCTTTTTTCTTAAGCAGCCTTTCCATTTCTTTCGCAATCGTTTCATCTTCGGTTGGCAGGATTTGCTTCCCGTACTCAATAACAGTTACTTTTACATCAAAATCACTTAGCATCGAAGCCCATTCAATTCCAATAACTCCTCCGCCAATAATTATTATTGATTTTGGTAATGATTCTAATTGAAGCGCTTCATCTGAACTCATAACAAGTTCCCCATCAATTTTAAGATTGGGTAAGTTGCGCGGTTTGGAACCAGTAGCAATAATTACATTTTTGGGAATCAGCATGGTGTTTTCATCCCCGTTTTTATATTCAACAGAAATCGTACCAGGCATTGGGGAAAAAATACTTGGTCCTAAAATTCTTCCATAACCCTCGTATATATCAATTTTCCCCTTTTTCATCAAGCCTTGAACCCCTTGATGCAGTCTCTCTACAATACTTGTTTTTCTTTCCTGAACCTTTTCAAAATTGAGTGTCGTATCTTTTGTATCAATTCCAAAGGCATGAGCTTCCTTTGTTTGGCGAAATACTTCTGCACTTCGCAGCAATGCCTTAGAAGGAATACACCCGCGATGCAGGCATGTTCCTCCAAGCTTTTCATTTTCGACAATTGCCGTTTTCAAGCCAAGCTGTGCAGCGCGGATGGCTGCTACATAGCCCCCTGTGCCACCACCGAGAATAACTAAATCATAATCCTCTGCCATTTTTATTCACTCCTAGCCCTAATTATTCTATGATTAGATGTATTTTCTTATCTATTTAAAATATGACGTTCATTTAAGAGGAACTGACTGCGTGATTCACGAGCTGATCTTATTCTTTCTTCTGCCATTCGGTCAGCAGCTACATATGTTGGAATATTATCTCGTCTGGAAATTTCAAACACACGAATTAAATTATCATAAATAATTTCAACTTTTTTAAGGGCTCTTTCTTTATTATAGCCTGCTAATTCATCTGCAACATTAATAACACCGCCAGCATTAATAACGTAGTCTGGAGCATAAAGAATACCTTTTTCATGAATGATATCTCCATGTCTTTCCTCAGCCAGCTGGTTATTGGCAGAACCAGCAATTACTTTTGCTTTAAGCACTGGAATTGTATCATCGTTAATCACCGCACCAAGCGCACATGGGGCATATATATCGCATTCTACTCCATAAATTTCATTTGGGCTGACTGCTTTAGCACCAAAAGCTTCGACAGCACGATTAACTGCAGCTTCATTGATATCTGTCACGATTAAATTTGCACCCTCTTCGTGAAGGTATTCACAAAGAGCATACGCCACATTGCCGACCCCTTGAACAGCGATTGTTTTGCCCGCTAAAGAGTCACTGCCAAATGCCTCTTTTGCAGTTGCTTTCATCCCTTTATAAATTCCGTAAGCAGTAACTGGTGAGGGATTTCCTGCTGCTTCTGGTGTAGTCGGAGATGTACCTGTTACATACTTTGTTTCCAAATTGATTAAATCCATATCTTCAACGGTTGTTCCCACATCTTCTGCAGTTATATAACGTCCATTTAAGCCTTGAATATAGCGGCCAAATGCACGGAACATTTCTGGATTTTTATCTTTTTTAGGGTCGCCAATAATAACTGTTTTCCCACCGCCTAAATCAAGGCCAGCAGCAGCATTTTTATAAGTCATCCCCTTTGCTAAACGGAGCGCATCCTCAATTGCTTCTTCTTCTGAAGCATATGTCCACATTCTTGTTCCGCCTAATGCCGGACCTAAGGTTGTATCGTGTATAGCAATGATTGCTTTTAATCCAGACGCCTTATCTTGACATAATACCAATTGCTCGTAATCATATTTCTCCATGTAATTAAATAGTTCCATTTTAATTCCTCCTAAAATTATTATAAAATGTTTTAAACTCTCTGCAAAATGCCTTGTAAGCGCTTTACATCAAGTGAACAAAATAAATTGGTTTTAATCCAGCTGATATTTTTCAATTTTATAATATAAATTTCTTATTGAAATACCTAATGCCTGTGCCGTTTTTGTTTTATTAAAAGAATTGCTTTTGTAAATCTCGTAAATATATTCTTTTTCAAACTTCTCTACAGCTTCATTCAATGATTCTGTGTCAGAAAATAATAAACTCGCTCGTCTTTCTTTACCAATTGCAGGCTCCAGCTTAGGCAGATATTCTTTTTCAATCATTTCTTCCTGTGTATCCATATAGATCATTGCTCTTCCAAGTACATTCTCCAGCTCTCGAACATTTCCTGGCCAATGATACTGTTCTAATGTGTGAAGTGCTTCTTTGCTAATTGAACGAACGTTTCTGCTGTAATCTACATTTAACTTTGCAATAAGATGGTACGAAAGCTCTTCAATATCCGATATTCGTTCACTTAATGATGGTATGAAGATTGGCAAACGATTGAGTCTGTAGTAAAGATCCTCTCGAAAGGTTCTGTTCATAATGGCCTTTTCTAAATTTATGTTTGTAGCTGTAATAATTCTGACATCGACTTTTATCGGCTCCGTTCCACCAATACGGACAATTGCTTTTTCTTGCAGTACATGAAGTATTTTGGCTTGCATTTTAAGTGAGAGTTCTCCAATTTCATCCAGAAAAACGCTGCCTTGATTCGCTTCTTCAAATACGCCAATTACTCTTTCCCGCTTACGATTTTTTCCCGTTTCCACTTCAATGCCGAATAATTCACGCTCAAGTAATTCTTCGTTCATCGCAGCACAATTAACGCGAATGAATATATTGCTTTTTCTGTCACTTTCATTATGAATTGCATGCGCAAAAAGCTCTTTTCCCGTACCAGATTCTCCTCTTAACAATACAGTTGCCGGAGTTCTGGCACCAACCTTTGCTTGCTCTAATGCTAAACGAAGTTCCGGTGAAGATCCGATAATATCAGCAAAGGAATATTTGGCTTCGAGGCTTCGTATAATTTGCTTGGCGCGTTTTAATTCCCTTGTTAATGACTCAATTTCTGTCACATCATGAAGCACACCCACACTGCCACGAATCGTACCATTAACAATTATAGGGGCAACATTGACAATTACTTCTTTTTTGTTTTGACCAACTTTCATTCGCACGCCATGATATGCCTTTCCAGTCTTTAAGACCCTTATATGCATACTATCGCCTTCATAAATATCAACATCAGCAGGCTTTCCAATCACATCTTGCTCCGTAAGACCAGTTATTCTTGTGTATGCCGGATTAATCATGATGCCGTTCCCTTTTTCATCAACTGCACTAATTGCTTCGTACGAAGATTTAATGATCGCTTCCAGCATATTTTTCACTTTGATTAAGTCCGTATTTTCTTCAGCAAGCTTCAGTACTTCCGTTATATCCTTAAATACAGTAAAAGCACCAACTAAGTCGCCACTATTGGTTATTATTGGAATGCGTGTGGAGACGATTTGTTTTCCATTATCGAGCTCAAACTTTTTGTTTATTTCTCTTTTTCTGGATTCAAGCACTTCTGGCAGTCGAGAATTTTTAACTACTTCCTTAATATGCTTCCCTAAAAAGTTCTCCTTGTCGTGACCAACGATTTTTTTTGCTTGCTTATTGACAAATTGAATCGTCTGATGATTATCGATCACAATCATTCCGTCACGAATATGATTGAGAACAAGTTCCTGTCTATCACTTTGTTGTTTAAGCTGCTCTAATAATGCATTTTTTTCATCAAAAAGCTCAGATATGATATAAGCTACTGCTCCAGGAATAACAACCGTCTTCTTATTTTTGAGAGCAATCATTTCTTGTAGTACCCCTTCATCTCCAGTTGCTTCCATTATAATATCGATATCCTTATCTAACCATTCCCGCCAGTCGGAACCGGTAGTGATATGTAATTTCCTTGCTAATATCAATCCTTTTGCACGCTCATCCTGATCGATGATTGCGCTAATTTTCATACTGGTTGTTGAACGAATAATATTAATTAATGCAATTCCGCCTTTTCCAGCACCGACAATGAGGACATTTTTCACCGTTTCACCTCCTTGCATTAATTTGCATATTTCCATGATACGTTAACATGAATAATTTAGCAAACATTATTTCACTTTGATAAAAAATGCATGCTGCTAGTTCCTTTTGATACAAATTGTGATGGTATAAAGAAGAACTACTCGAATATAAACAGGAAAAAATTAAAGTATGGCTTTGCATTAGGCGAATTTTGTTCCTCTTTTTGATTTGTTTTGTTATACTTTATTTAGTTACCCAACTTTCGCATTAATAAGTTACGTTAAAATACCTTATACTGTTGTATTTAGAAAACTTCACATAGCAAGCTTGACAGCCTTATATTTTAAGTAAAGTACTGATAACTTTAATTATGAGTAAGTTTCCACTGGTAACCACAGCCCGCTCTCATCCCACAGGAGTCTCTGTGTGAACGGGCTGGTCAGTACGGACAAGTTTATTTCGTGTTCTAATTGTATGAATAAAATAAGAGTAATCGGTACTAAAGTTGAATTAGTTATACAAGTTTCTCAAGTAAGTATAGAGGAGAATGATGATGGTTAGGAATTTGGCTATTATTATTTTATTAATTCCCGGTGTAATTGCCGCAATAGGCATTAAATTAATGCGTGACACATTATTTGATGATTTTTATGCAATTTTCCATTATTCATGGATTCAGTTTACGTTTGGCTTACTTTTGTTTATTGGTGGTGTCTTATTTCTTGGTGGATTTATTATCTATCGCGATCGGAAAAACAAGGAAAAAGAAAAAGATTTAAAATTAAAAGATGGATAAGATCCATCTTTTTAATTTTTTTCGTTATTTTTAGTGAATTTTATGATATTATAATTAGAAATTATCTTTTGTAAGGTTATTGAGGGGGATTTGAAATGAAGGTAGCAAAATTTGGCGGAAGTTCTATGGCCAATGCTTATCAATTAATAAAAGTTGGTGAAATAATTAAAAGTGATCCGAGCCGCAAATTTATTGTCGTGTCAGCTCCTGGCAAGAGAGATGGTGAAGATACGAAAATAACTGATTTGCTTATTGATTTGGGACAGGCATATATTAAAAAGCAATCCTTTACAGAACCGTTCTCAAAGATTATGACTCGTCTCACAGAAATTGTGTCAACTTTAAATCTCCCGTATCATTTATTGGAGGAATTTGAAGCGGCATTAAAAAGAGTGAAGGATAATACTGCATCAGAGGGAAGCTTAATGGATGCAATAAAATCAATTGGGGAGGATAGTTCGGCAAAGATGCTTAGTGCCTATCTTAATAAAATTGGTATTCAAGCTACTTATGTCAATCCGCAGGAGGCAGGGATAATCCTTAGTGACGAACCAGGGAATGCACAAATACTTCCAGAAAGCTTTGAGAAAATATATAAATTAAGAAACAAAGATGGTGTCCTTGTCATTCCAGGTTTCTTTGGTTTTACGACGGAAGATAAGCTTGTTACCTTTTCTCGTGGCGGTTCTGACATTACTGGTTCAATTATTGCTGCTGGGGTGAAAGCTGAACTATATGAAAATTTCACGGATGTAGATTCTGTCTATACGGTTAATCCAAATATCGTGCAAAATCCAAAAAAAATTACCAAGCTAACATATAAAGAAATGCGTGAATTATCCTATGCAGGTTTCTCAGTTTTCCATGACGAAGCATTAATTCCAGCTGTAAATGCTAAAATACCAGTATGTATTAAGAATACAAATAATCCAGAGGCAAAAGGCACACTTATCGTAGCTGAAAAAGAAATCAATGATCGGATTGTAACTGGCATTGCCAGTGATACTGGATTTTGCAATCTATATGTTAGTAAATATTTGATGAACCGGGAAATCGGCTTTGGGAGAAAATTGTTAAGCATTTTTGAAGATGAAGGCATTTCTTTTGAGCATGCTCCTTCAGGAATTGATAATATGTCTGTTATTTTTCGCGAAAAGTACTTTACAGAGGAAAAGGAAAAAAGGATCCTCGAAAGAATAAAAAATGAATTACACTCAGATACAGTTAGTATTTCGCGAAATATTGCGATTATTATGGTAGTTGGTGAAGGGTTGGTTAATTCTGTGGGTGTAGCAAATCGTGCCACTTCTGCATTGACTGGAGCCAATGTCAACATTGAAATGATAAACCAAGGCTCATCAGAAGTTTCTATGATGTTTGGAATTCAGGCAAAAGATATGAAACGCGCAATTCGCTCCTTGTATGAATCTTATTTTGTTGAAAAGAAACATATTGTCCATAGTCTATAGTGATAATATATAACTGCAGTACAATGTACTGCAGTTATAATGTTACTTTAAATATTCATGTTTCCTCTCTACCTTCCGTTTTTTAATAGGCTTCGTATTGTCTAAATGATACAAATCAAGATTTCTCCATGTGCCTTCGCCATATGCCCTTACCGTTGCATCAGGGGTATTTAAGTCAATTGGCTTAACTCCAAAATCCCTGCTTAAAGTAGTTTTAGTATAATAATCCTCGGGGATTTTATCCCATCCTACAAAATGTGGTAATTCTTGCGCTTGCTCTCTTACTTCCATTTTACCAATTCTCCCCCGCTATTGTTTTGTTTAATTTGTTCTTCATAAAATAAGTCTTAAGATTATTTTTACCTGGTTCAATATCATTTTCTGATTTCCTTGTAGTACAAGAGTATTATTCCACTCATTCCGGTATGGATTAGAGCTAAAAAACCTCCTCACTTATCATGTTTTTAAACACAATAAATAAGAAGGTTTGTTTAATTAGTTAAAACAGTTTATCGGTATAATTTTAGTTCATGCCGACTAATTTCAAGAAAATCATGTTTCTTAAAAATCCTGTAACCCTTGGTGCTCTACGTCTTATCCTACTTTATGCTCTAGTCTCAGTCTATCTGCCACCATTGCAATAAATTCACTATTTGTTGGCTTTGCTTTAGACAAATTGATGGTATATCCAAATAATGCCGAAATGGAGTCGATATTTCCCCTGCTCCAGGCAACCTCAATTGCATGACGAATTGCTCTTTCAACTCTGGAAGCTGTTGTATTAAACTTTTTTGCAATTTCCGGATAAAGTATTTTTGTTATCGATCCCAAAAGTTCAATATCATTATAAACCATTGTGATTGCTTCTCGTAAATACATGTATCCTTTAATATGTGCCGGTACCCCTATTTCATGGATAATATTCGTAATGCTTGCTTCCAGGTCCAGTTTTTTATCAGCTTTTTTAGGTTTTGCTGTTTTCGTTTTATAGCTGCCAGCATTACTTTTTATTGTCCGAATTTGCTCAGCTAAATGATCAAGATCAAATGG